>NZ_LR131135.1:0-3958 GCF_900626275.1 Gracilibacillus phocaeensis
GGGCTCATAACCCGAAGGTCGCAAGTTCAAATCTTGCCCCCGCAACCAATGGTCCGGTAGTTCAGTTGGTTAGAATGCCTGCCTGTCACGCAGGAGGTCGCGGGTTCGAGTCCCGTCCGGACCGCCACTAATACATATCAATAGATTCATTCATTCTTGGCTCGGTAGCTCAGTCGGTAGAGCAACGGACTGAAAATCCGTGTGTCGGCGGTTCGATTCCGTCCCGAGCCACCACTTTTAAAAAATTCTCTTTTTGTTATTTATATGGAGGGATAGCGAAGTTGGCCAAACGCGGCGGACTGTAAATCCGCTCCCATCGGGTTCGTAGGTTCGAGTCCTACTCCCTCCACCATTTATTTAGTAATCGTAGGGGTATAGTTTAATGGTAAAACGAAGGTCTCCAAAACCTTTGATGTGGGTTCGATTCCTACTACCCCTGTAGCGTTTATGGCGGTCATGGCGAAGTGGTTAACGCACCGGATTGTGGTTCCGGCATACGTGGGTTCGATCCCCACTGGTCGCCCCATTATTTAAATAGGCATTGGGCTATAGCCAAGCGGTAAGGCAACGGTTTTTGGTACCGTCATGCGCTGGTTCGAATCCAGCTAGCCCAGCCATTATTTGCGGAAGTAGTTCAGTGGTAGAACATCACCTTGCCAAGGTGGGGGTCGCGGGTTCGAATCCCGTCTTCCGCTCCATTTTATTTAACCAAAATGGTGGCGGCATAGCCAAGTGGTAAGGCAGAGGTCTGCAAAACCTTTATCACCGGTTCAAATCCGGTTGCCGCCTCCAGAATTTGATCATGCCGGTGTGGCGGAATTGGCAGACGCGCACGACTCAAAATCGTGTTCCTTCGGGAGTGTCGGTTCGACCCCGACCACCGGTATTAAAAGGGTAATTTAGGATGATTTTAGGAATCATCGATATGCTTATAAACGTTGACATCACAGCGTTTATAAGCATTTTTTATTTCTTGGCAATAACATAAATTTTTAAATTTTAATACACAATTGCACCACAATTCAATACATATTAACTGCTACTGCTATATTGTCATCTTCTTTTTGTAACTCTTTCATAACATGGACATAACGTTTATATGTTATATTAGGAGTAAAAGGAACTAATAGTTATTTCATTAAAATTTTAATGCTTTTTTCAGTGATTTATTAACAGCATTGTTGCCTATCATTTTATGCTTTGACCGAGAACTCAAAAGGACAAGCCATTCGTAGCAGTGCTAGTAGGTATTTTATTATGTTTTTTAGCAATAAACATTTAATCGTCTCTTGTCATATTAACCAATCTATTTTAGGCTAATAGTAATGATAAAAAGGGGCTGTTAGGTTGCTGAAATTCTTAAAGAAGCTACTAACAAAAAAGAGAAAGAAAAAAACTAAGAAGAAATTAAGAAAAGTAATAGAGCTAAATTACAATGAAGATGATATGTGGGATCCTTGAAGAGCGTTGTATAAACGTTCTTTTTTATGGTTAAGAGAGGAAAAATTTTCACGACTGTATCGGTAAGTACGTAACCAAGCAACTACTGGAATTATTTACAGCTAATCTTTTTACTTGAATAAAGGCGCTAAAAACAATGAATTGGGTGGCTAATACCGAGGAGGCTGTGACGATATCAAAGTATAGATGATAGCTTATAGACGTTATAAAAACTAGGTAATTGCTCTTTTATGTTAAAATGATAATGGAACACTATAAAGTTTCTGGACGGGTGTATTTACATAACGTGTTAATTTCTGAATAAAAGAAATGATTATTGTAAGTGTTAAGGTTGTTGACAATAGACATTAATTATAAATAATGAGGAGAAAAAATGACTGGAAAACCAATTGTTTTAGTTGTTAGTGTGTCGCTAATTAAAGATGAAAAAGTATTAATGATTAAAGAAAACAAATCAAATGTAATAAATAAGTGGAATTTTCCAAGCGGAAGAATGGAAGAAGGGGAAGACATCCTTTTGTCAGCTAGAAGAGAAGTGAAAGAAGAGACAGGGTTTGATGTGGAACTCACTTATACGACGGGTATTTATAATTTTATTAGCAGTACTCAAGACCAAGTGATTATGTTTCATTTTATAGGGAAGATTACTGGAGGTTCAGTATATCTTGAAGAAGATGAAATTATTGATAGTGTTTGGATGGAGCTGAGTGATTTAGTAAAATTTAATGATGATGAACTTCGTAATCCAACCGTTATAAAACAAATTGTAAATTGTCTTGTTCAAAAAAGTTATCACCCTACTAATAATATATTCCAAAAACAAATAAAGTAATTTTGGGGGGATAGAAACACTAAGGAGGTTATATTACTTAGAAGCTTTTCAACCGAGTTAAAGAAAGTTTTGAATTTTCATAAATGAGGTGAGTCTATTGGTGCATAACAATATTAGTATATCCAATGGCCGGGTATTTTTAAGGGAGATAATTGAAAGTGACTGGAGTGATATTCATGAATACGCCTCACAAGAAATGGTTTGTCAATACCAACCTTGGGGGCCTAATACAATAGAAGATACAAAGAATTTTGTTAATCAAATAATGGAAGAGGCTAATAATGAAAAATTAAGAACTAGATATGTGTTTGCTATTATAGAAAAAGCTAACAAAAGATTAATTGGGGCAGGAGAGTTTAATATTAGAGATAGTTTCAATAGGAATGGAGAAATTGCATATATTGTAAATCCAAAGTATTGGGGGAAAGGGATAGCGACTGAAGTTGCCAATTTGATAATTGATTATGGATTTAAGGAACATAAAATGCATCGAATTTTTGCAACTTGTGACCCGAGAAATATAGGTTCATCTAAAGTCTTACAAAAAGTCGGGATGATTCAAGAAGGGAAAATACGTGAAGATTTGTTAATTAAAGATGGTTGGCGAGACTCTCTATTGTATAGTATATTAAAGCACGAATGGCAGATTTTATAAATGGTATTGCAAAAAAGATTATCGCTAGAATGTTTATTGTACTAAAATCGTATGGACAGAGACTTGAAAAAAACACTATTCACGTTAGAGAATAAAATGAACTGCACTACTCAAAATCGTGTTTCTTCGGAGTTTTCGCCCGATCACTAATGTCAACCATAATTTTTCATTGCAATAGACTAAGAAAGAATGGCTCACAAGCATTGAAATAATGGAGTTTGTGAGTTTTTTGTATTATGGTAGATTTTCATATGGGAGCCGGAAGCTGTGAATTGAATCTAAAAATACTGTTAAAAACAGGTATCTTCGATTATATAAACTATGGATTGAAAATGTTTGATACAATTACATGAATTTTATTATCAAAATAAAATATTCTATAAGAAATATTTACAAAAAAACCTCTCGGAAAATCAAGTTATTTCCCGAGAGGTTTTTACATTATATGTAAAATTATTTTTGGTATGACTGTATTAAATAGTATACATGAACGGAATATATAAGTCTATATTTTTCTTCATTTTATTGCTAAAATAACATGACATTAAATGAGGAGGGATTTTTCGTGCCATTTGAGGAAGAAAAAAAGGTGTTAGATAAAACGTTGAGTATTGCGGACAGATTGAGCCAGTCATTGCGGAAAGGAGAGCCACTGTCTTATGAAAGCCGGTTTTCTTCCTAAGGCTAACTTCTGTACTTTTCCTATGTGGTATGCTACATTTTTGGCATTACGTTAAGATCAAAGAGGTGTAATCAATGAAAGCAGAAGCAGAATATTTTCAAGAAGGCAGTACGATACAAACGTATATGGATGAAATGAGTAAATTAAAAGAAGAGAGTTTTCATGTGTATGAAAATTTCCAACTGCCAAATGATGGACTGGTTGTTTATGGCAAACTAATTATGTAGGGATTGGCATTTAATTTATGCAGGGCCCTGCATAAATTAAATGGCCACTTGCCAACCTCTCCAAATAACTTTAAACTCCTCGTTGGACCAACAACGTTTAA
>NZ_LR131136.1:0-5304 GCF_900626275.1 Gracilibacillus phocaeensis
TTGGTTGGTGTGGTGCCTATATTTTACCAAAGAATAGGGTGTTTTTTGTATTTTAATGATAATTATTTCATTCCAAGACTAAGTGCAACAAGGAGTCAGGTCATTTTTTAAACTCCGAAACTTGAGTAAAACAAATAATAAATTGACAACACCCTTATTCATGATAAGATGGTATAAGCGCAATCGTTTGCGCATAAAAATAAATCAGTTACATAGGGGGCCAGACAATGCAGACACAGAAATGGTGGAAAGAGGCAGTAGCTTATCAAATATACCCAAGAAGTTTTATGGATGGGAATGGCGATGGAATCGGTGATATACCAGGGATCATAGCCAAACTTGATTATTTGCAAGATTTAGGAATTGATGTAGTGTGGATCAGCCCCATATATGAATCTCCTAATGACGACAACGGCTACGATATTAGTGATTACCAAGCAATCATGGGCGAGTTTGGCACGATGAAAGATTTTGATCGATTACTGGATGAAGTGCACAATCGTGGCATGAGGTTGATCATGGATCTTGTTATCAATCACACGTCTGATGAACACAAATGGTTTGTGGAATCTCGTTCAGCAAAGGATAATCCATATCGTAATTACTATATTTGGCGGCCAGGAAAGAGTGGAAAAGAACCGAACAACTGGGAGTCGATCTTCGGTGGGTCTGCTTGGGAATATGATGAACAGACTAATGAATACTATATGCATGTGTTCTCTCGAAAACAACCTGATTTAAATTGGGAGAACCCGGAAGTGCGTCATGAATTGTATGATATGGTCAATTGGTGGCTGGACAAAGGAATAGACGGGTTTCGAGTAGACGCCATTTCTCATATTAAGAAGACAGCAGGATTTCCTGATATGCCTAATCCCAAAAGTAAGAAGTATGTACCTTCTTTTGATGGTCATATGAATCAGCCAGGTATTGGAAAGTTTTTGGGAGAATTTGCGGAACAGACGATAAATCAATATGATATTATGACCGTTGGAGAAGCGAACGGCGTTAAGTTAGAAGAGGCAGAACAATGGGTTGGAGAAGACAAAGGCTATTTTGATATGATTTTTCAATTTGAACACCTCGATCTTTGGGATATAAGTGACAAAGGCGGATTGGATATAAAAACCTTGAAGGAAGTATTAACAAAATGGCAGAAAGGCTTGGAGGGTATAGGATGGAATGCTTTATTCTTAGAAAATCATGATCAGCCTCGTTCTGTTTCCACTTGGGGGAATGATTCCAACTATCGTGAGCGTTCAGCGAAAGGTTTGGGGTTAATGTACTTCTTCATGCAAGGGACCCCGTTTATTTATCAAGGTCAAGAGCTGGGAATGACGAATGTACAATTTGATTCGATTAACGATTATAACGATGTAGCAATTAAGAATAAATATCGACAAGAACAAAAGGAAGGAAGGTCTCACCAAGCCATCATGGCAGATATTTGGAAAGGCGGGCGTGATAACTCTCGTACACCAATGCAATGGGATGCCTCTGCAAATGCAGGATTTACCACTGGTAGTCCTTGGCTGAAAGTGAATCCAAATTATACGAACATCAACGTGGAGCAACAGCAGGAAGACCCAGACTCCATTCTTCACTTTTATAAAAAAATGATTCAACTTAGACAAGGAAATCAGCAATTCGTATACGGCACCTATGATTTAGTCGACGAAAAAAATCCACATGTATATGCTTATACAAGGAATTTAGTAGAACATGGCGCCTTAATCGTAGTCAATCTATTCGAAGAGGAAGCCAAACTGGAAATCCCAGAGGAAATTGTGAAAAAAGAACCTGTCTTAGCATTAGCTAATTTGGATCAAACAGAGTTAACTAATACATTATCTCTACAGCCTTATCAAGCCTGTGTATATATATGGTGACGTCGCATCTCCCTTGACAAAAGTCAGACATTTCTATAAACTATCAGAAAGTAAATGCCAATCATAAACTAACGTTTAGCATACATGACGATGATGAGGAATAGTAATAAAGTTCACATGTGCAGAGAGATGACGGTCGGTGCAAGTCGTTCTTGTGTCTTTATGAACTCGCCTCAGATGTCACAAAGGTGAACACAATAAGTAGCCTTTGTCGTTTTCCGCGTTAAGGAACGGAAGTGGGTGTTTGTTTGAACACTAAAGTTGGGTGGTACCGCGGGAATCTCTCTCGTCCCATTACGGGATAAGGGAGATTTTTTTGTGTTCAGAACATAGGTTTGTTTGCGGCTTAATCTTAAGATGTTGAAGGAGGAGCATTCATGTCGTTCGATCATTTGAAAATAGAGAAAAAATGGCGGAACTATTGGTTGGAAAAGAAGACGTTTGCCACAAATACAAAGTCTGAGAAAGATAAATTTTATGCATTGGATATGTTTCCTTATCCTTCCGGGGCGGGATTACATGTAGGGCATCCAGAGGGTTATACGGCAACAGATATCTTGTCCAGGATGAAGAGAATGCAAGGATATGAGGTGTTACATCCAATTGGCTGGGATGCTTTTGGACTGCCTGCTGAGCAGTATGCCTTAGATACGGGGAATGACCCTGCTGAATTCACGAAGGAAAATATTCAAACGTTTCGTCGTCAAATCCAAGAGTTAGGTTTCTCTTATGACTGGGATCGAGAAATTAATACGACCGATCCAAATTACTATAAATGGACCCAATGGATTTTTCTCCAATTATATGAGAGAGGATTGGCCTATATAGATGAAGTGCCGGTAAATTGGTGCCCAGCTCTTGGTACTGTATTGGCAAATGAAGAAGTTATCGACGGGAAAAGTGAACGGGGTGGACATCCTGTAGAGCGGAAGCCAATGAAACAGTGGATGTTGAAAATCACCGCCTATGCTGATCGTTTGTTAGAAGATTTGGAAGAATTGGATTGGCCAGAAAGTATTAAAGATATGCAGCGTAATTGGATCGGCCGTTCAGAGGGGGCGGAGGTTACCTTTACGATTGATGGTCATTCTGAATCATTTGATGTATTCACTACTAGACCAGATACTTTGTTTGGGGCAACCTATGCCGTATTGGCTCCTGAGCATCCATTAGTTGACATCGTGGTAACACCTGGACAGCAACAGACGGTCGATGATTATTTAGAAAAAATAAAAACGAAAAGCGACCTAGAACGCACGGATTTAGCAAAAGAGAAGACCGGAGTATTCACTGGTGGATATGCCATTAATCCAATTAATGGAGAAAAACTGCCAATCTGGGTGGCTGATTATGTATTGATGACTTACGGATCCGGTGCGATTATGGCCGTTCCAGCACATGACGAACGAGACTATGAATTTGCTAAAGCTTTTCATTTGAACATTGTCCCTGTTTTAAAGGGTGGAAATATAGAGAATGAGGCTTACACAGGTGATGGACCACACATCAACTCTGACTTTTTAAATGGTCTTCACAAAGAAGAAGCAATTACAAAGGCGATTGAGTGGTTAGTAGAGAATAATGTTGGGGAAAAGAAAGTTACTTATCGATTACGTGACTGGTTGTTTAGCCGTCAACGGTATTGGGGTGAACCTATTCCCATTATTCATTGGGAGGATGGAACGATGTCAGCCGTTCCAGAAGATCAGCTGCCTTTAGTTCTTCCAGAAATCGATGAAATAAAGTCATCGGGTACGGGTGAATCTCCGTTAGCGAATGTGTCGGAATGGGTTGGTGTAGTCGATCCGGAAACAGGGAAGAAAGGGCGTCGTGAAACCAATACGATGCCGCAATGGGCAGGGAGCTGTTGGTATTTCTTGCGTTATGTAGACCCGCATAATACGGAACAGTTGGCTGATCCAGAATTGCTAAAAGACTGGTTGCCGATTGATGTATATATTGGCGGAGCAGAGCACGCTGTTTTACACCTTCTATATGCTCGTTTCTGGCATAAATTTTTATATGATATTGGTGTAGTATCTACGAAGGAACCGTTCCAAAAACTTTATAATCAAGGTATGATTTTAGGCGAAAACAATGAGAAAATGAGTAAGTCCAAAGGGAATGTTGTGAACCCTGATGAAATAGTTGAAACGCATGGAGCAGATACACTTAGACTATATGAAATGTTTATGGGACCTTTAGATGCGTCTGTTGCTTGGAGTACGAATGGCTTAGACGGTGCAAGACGTTTCTTAGATCGGGTATGGCGCTTGTTTATTACAGATGATGAGACGCTTTCTGAGAAAATGACGGATAGTAATGAACCATCTGCATTGGATAAAGTCTATCATGAAACGGTAAAAGTGGTGACACACAATTTTGAAGATTTACGATTTAATACCGGTATTTCTCAGATGATGGTGTTCATTAATGAAGCTTATAAAGCTGATCAGATTCCTCGTTTCTATGCAGAAGCCTTTGTTAAATTACTTTCACCGGTGGCACCGCATATTGCAGAAGAATTATGGGCTCGTTTAGGTTATACGGAAAGCCTTGCTTATGAAACGTGGCCAACGTATGATGAAGCGCAATTGGTAGAAGATGAAGTGGAAGTAGTTATTCAGGTGATGGGCAAGGTACGGGCAAAAATGATGATTGCCAAGGATGCTACCAAAGAAGAGATGGAAGAAAAAGCTCTATCAATAGATAGTATCAAAGAGCGTTTGGAAGGAAAAACAATCAGGAAAGTTATTGCTGTTCCTGGCAAATTAGTAAATATTGTAGCTAATTAATCTCAAACCAGCTGTCGCTCTTTGGCAGCTGGTTTTTATGTCACTTATAAAGGTGTTTTGGATGAGGACGGTGATCGTGATAGTGTCTAATTTGTTGTTTTGGTTGTTCAAACGAAAATCATGACTCGTGCTCTTTTTGTTATTCTAGATGGAAATGGGTAATCCCAGAAGTTATGGTTATGCTTTATGAAGTAATAAGGAAAGTGATGCGAAGTGGTGATTCTACCATTTAACGTATTTTACAAGAAGCTTCCATTCTTATGAAATGTGAAGGGGAGAGATAAAGCGGCTTTCGGCATGGAAGTGAGAAGTCACCACTTCAAGTTGTCAGAAATGAATGGTAAGTAATTTACTAGTTGACATACCCAAACAAAACATGTAGTATTGTAAAGGTTGGCATTGATTTTGATTATATTAAATTCTTGTTGACATAATCTATTTAATTTGGTATAATCTTTTTACTGTCTTACTTAAAGAATAAATAGGCAGAATTCATTGATCATTGAAAACTGAACAAAACAACCAGTATGTGTAAGAAGAAAAGCAAAAAGCTAGCTTGTCAAAAGCGAGCACAAGTACAAACTATATTGAGAGTTTGATCTTGGCTCAGGACGAACGCT
>NZ_LR131137.1:0-5718 GCF_900626275.1 Gracilibacillus phocaeensis
CGCATTTATTGCTTTTTACCGGAGACAGTTTCCGTTACAAAGAATCTTTATTACATGAGTAATTAGAGGTGGCAAGTGGCATACAAATTTAAATGCCATTTCATACATTTTTTACTTGCCAAATACAGACTGGTCGAACAACTAGAAGGGAAAGATATTCAATTTTTAACCATCACGGAGGACTGGTGTGGCGATGCGATGATGATTAATCCGGTAATCCGCAAGATTGCCGAGGCTGCTGATATTGAGTCGCGGGTTGTATTACGAGATGAGAATGCAGATTTAATTGATCGACATTTAACCAATGGTGGCAGAGCGATACCGATTGTGCTGATTCTGAATAGCCAGGGTGAAGTAATTGGAAAATGGGGACCAAGAGCACCTGAAGTACAAGAAATGGTTGACAAAGCCCGTGCGACACTGCCACCGAAAGAAGACCCGAGCTTTGAAGAAAGACAAAAGGAATTCATCTCGAAACTAACGACAAGCTATCGAGAAGATGCAACCTTTTGGCAATATGTCTATGATAGCTTTAAAAAAACACTTTTATCTGTATGGGCGTAACTGTTGATTTTTATCTGGCAAACGACCTGATATTAGCAATGCAAACCCTCGATGTAGTATGGATTTATCAAAAAAATTCTACTATGCTGAGGGTTTTTGAAATGAGAAGAACACGAGACGGCACCTTAGTTATTTAATCAAGCGTGCTGCAAAAAATGTACTTGACTTATTTATCTACTATGTATTACTATATACATGTACTTAGTAACACTAAATACCTGTACTAAAAAGGAGATTATCATGAACTTTTTTGAAAAAATAACGGGCAGCGATATGACAAAAGCAATGAAAGAGTTGGACGCACGATCTAAAGTATTACCGTTCGACTATCAAACGGCTTGGAAGGAAATGGTCAGTAACCTCTGGGTTCATGGAGATTTCACTGGCCGTAACCTGATGCCGATTCTTGATAGTGCGCTTGAATTGCTGGAAGTTACAGCTGCAGACGGTCAAAGTGTTGAAGAGGTATTGGGAGATGATATCAAAGGATTTTGCGCAGCGCTGGTTGGGGAAGAAGGAGCAAAAACATATCGGGATAAATGGCGTGATCAACTCAATAAGAATGTTGCGAAGAAATTAGGAGGGTTGAAATGAATATCAAAAAAATCATCGAAGGAAAAAAAGAATGGAAGGCCCATGTTTCTCGTGTCAAAGCACTTCCACAGGATTATCAGATCGTCTATAAAGAGATTCAAAAATATCTATTCAAAGTCGGTCCTGTTGAGCTAAACGAAGACATAGGACTACTCTCGGAGATTCTGAGCTTTTTGGAAGAAGGAGCAGCTGCTGGAAAAGGAGTACTCGAGGTTACTGGAATGGATGTCGCTGCTTTCTGCGATGACTTGATGGAGGATTCTACAACATACGCCGATCTCTATCAAGAATCAATCCATCAAAAAAATCGACTGTGAAATTTGTAGGCAACATAAAAATATAATGAACATAAATAGGTGATGCATATGGAAAATATTACAGAAATGCTGAAAGGTGTGCTTGAGGGGTGTGTACTTGAAATCATCAGTCGCGGGGAAACGTATGGTTATGAAATTACACAGCAGCTACGGGAACTTGGGTTTAATGATGTAGTGGAAGGCACTGTTTATACCATTACCATGCGGCTGGAAAGGAATAATCTGGTAGATATCGAAAAAAAGCGATCTAATGTCGGACCACCACGAAAGTTTTACACCTTGAATGCAGCAGGACAAAAGCAGCTTGAGTTTTTTTGGGATAAATGGGATTTTATTTCGAAACAAATGGAGGAACTTAAAACAAAAGAAATCACACGGAAAAGGTGATATGTGGTAGTTGTGGAAAGTAAGAAATGGATTTATGGTAAATAGGAGTACGATAGGTTAAGTATTAATAAAATGGGCAGTGCTGTACCTTACTGAATAGTTAGTTAAAAATAGGAATGATGACCTGTAGCCTTCCTTTCTTCTTTACCTTGGTAATAAGTATTACTGAATACCTGTAATGCTAAGTAGAGTGATAATAAAATAAAAATGCTTGTTATGGTTTATACAAGGGAGGAAAAATCATGAGTAATGAAGCGATTTTAGTCAATGGATTAAAAAAATCTTTTAAAGACAAGGAAGTGTTAAAGGGAGTAAATTTTGAGGTATCACGTGGCGAAATATTTGCATTATTAGGTTCAAATGGAGCAGGTAAAACGACAATGGTCCATATTCTTTCGACGTTGCTATCTCCCGATGCCGGAAAAGGAAGTATTTGTGGCTATGATGTGCAACAACAGCCAGATCTAGTTAGACAAAACATCAGTATGACAGGACAATTTACAGCTTTAGATAGTATGCAAACGGGGAGGGAGAATCTAATTATGATTGCCAAGTTGTGGGGAATTCCCAAGTCATATCAAGTTGCTGACAATCTGCTTATGAGATTCGGTTTGACGGACGCAGCTAACCTTCGTGTAGATAAATATTCTGGTGGAATGAAGCGCAGGCTTGATATCGCGATGAGCTTGATTGGGCAGCCAACAGTGATTTTTCTAGATGAGCCAACGACAGGGCTGGATCCTGAAGCAAGAATGGAGGTCTGGGATATCGTGAAAGAGTTGGCTGATGGTGGTACAACCATATTGTTGACCACCCAGTACTTGGAGGAAGCTGAACAACTAGCTGACCGCATCGCTATCCTGCATGGTGGAGAAATCATTACGACCGGTACCCTTGCCGAGCTTAAGGGAATGTTTCCACCAATGAAAGTAGAATACATTGAGAAACAGCCGACATTAGAAGAAATTTTCCTTGAGATTGTACGTAGAAAAGGAGTTGAAACCAATGGAAAGTAAAACAAGTGTGTTAGCAGGACGTTTAATGCGCAATATTGTACGTAGCCCCGATACGATTATCACCGTTGCGGTTACACCAATTATGATAATGTTAATGTTTGTCTATGTATTTGGTGGAGCGATAGAGACAGGTATGGAAAACTATATCAATTTTCTTTTACCTGGAATTTTATTAATCACTATTTCATCAGGAGTCGCGTACACTTCTTTGCGGTTATTTACCGATGTAAAGAGCGGTCTAATGGCGCGTTTTATTACTATGCCCATCAGGCGATCGTCGGTATTATGGGCTCATGTATTAACCTCATTTATTTCCAATCTGCTTACTGTAATGATTGTTATTCTCGTAGCACTCTTGTTAGGGTTTCGTTCCAACGCTGATATTCTGGAATGGCTCGCTGTAGTTGGCATATTGGGGTTGTTTACACTGGCATTGACCTGGTTAGCGGTTATTTCTGGATTAACTGCAAAATCGATGGAAGGGGCGACATCATATTCGTATCTATTGATTTTCCTTCCGTTTATCAGTTCAGCTTTTGTTCCTACTGAAACCATGCCGAAGGTTGTTCGTGCGTTTGCGGAGCATCAACCCGTAACTTCCATCGTGAATTCAATTCGAGCCCTTTTGTACGAAGGTGTTGTAGATAGTGGTATCTGGACTGCACTTGCTTGGTGTGTAGGGGTTATGATCATCACTTATTTGATTGCCAATAAGGTATTTCAACGGCAGTTAGGATAATCTATCATGCAATATTTCTCATCTTTCCAGTTTAGTTTCTATATATCCATCATTTCATAAGGATGATATAATGGAAGGAGATTTCCTAAGTTAGTAAATAAATTAACACTATCATTTGGAAATCATGTCACGTGCTAATCATATGATTAAGATCTCAGAACTCACAGGTGAGCTGGCTTCTAGATAGAAGTGAACTCTTCATTGATAAAAAATCATATAAAGCAAAACTGCCATCCATGAAGTTCACTTGGCTTCTTTGAACTTTTGTCATCTTGGAGTGTGGTCTTACGGACGGTTAGCACTGTGATAAATAAAAGGATTTTTTAGCCGAGCATACGATTTCTTTTCTGTATCCATATGGATAAAAAGGGGGAGTGAAATGGATAATAATTCTGTTATTGAAAGAAAAATCAGATATGATAATTCAGTGGTGGAATACCCATGTAGGGAAATTAGGATTTATGCCGGCAAAAAGGCTGTTTTGTATCACAAAATTGAGTCTCCTTTTACCATGCAAGTAAATCATTCGATACTCCGAATCCCCAAAGGCAGTTATACGTTCGCTTTTTATTGGAGCGACAAGTCTTATAATGTTTACGTATTCAGAGATAGCGATGACCAACTCTTGGGTTTGTATATTAACATTGTTCAACAGACGAAAATTACGCATCGTGTTGTGACATTTGAAGACTTGATTATAGATATTGTTAAAACGCCGAGCGGAGAATATGCAGTATTAGACGAAGAGGAACTACCAGAACCGTTAGGAGAATTTGAGAATGGTAGGGTCAATGCCGCATTGGAAGAAGTTTTGAACTCTTTGGAGACTATTGCTGAGGATGTCGTTATAGAATCGGAGAAGCTCCTGAAACAATGGAAAAAGACGATTGATTGACATTTTTATACCAATAAAAGCAAAAACAAAGTAATATTCATATTGAAAAAGGGGACTACATACATATGACAAGCAAATTAATCAAGACAGTCATGATGTTATGCGGACTGATTCTACTAATAAGCTGTAAACCATCCGATACATATGCTGGTGATTGGTATGGACTATCGGATACAGGAGAACAAGCCATGCTTCATTTTTCAGAAGAAAAAAACCTAACTATCACTGATGAGAGTGACAAGGAAGAAACATTTGAGATTTCTCAGAATGTGGCAGGGGTTATGAACTCTACTAGATATTATCGGGTGGAAGTGGATGGAGCCAATCATTATGTCGTTTTTGAAGATAGAGACGATGAAAACAATGCACTCTTTGTTAAACAAACAAACGATGCGGATGATTTTGAGGATATGGAAGGTGAAATTATTTACATGATGAACCGAGAAGATTATCCAAGTGAATTTTGATGATCATGTCATTTAAACACTGAGAAGGAATCATTTGAAAGAGAGTTTATGTGCTAGAGTAATGCTAGGTCTGTGCAGATAGATAATATATATTTTGAAAATTTCTGAATATATTACCGTTTATTGAAAAGATTGTTTACAATGACGGATAATGCACTCTTTAAATTTTCTAAAGCATAAACGAAAAACGAAACAAGCGATCCACTTGTTTCGTTTTGACATTAATGCTCAAGTGATTTCCGAAGCTTCGTTACTTCCTGAAGCTCAAGGCTAGTTAATTCTGATATTTCTGCATCGGAATAATTCTTTTCAATCAATTTTTTGGCAACCCTTTGTTCTGCTTTTAACATTCCGCGTTCCATGCCTTGTTCCATGCCTTGCTCTATGCCTTGCTCTATCCCTTGTTCCATCCCACGTTCCAATCCTTGTTTTGTAGCTGCTTCTTCAATCTCTCTAATCAGTCGGCCAAATGTCGGGGTGTCTCTTAATTTTTCCATTCCCATAATGTTTTTGCCCTCCTTCTCATTTTGGATGATGGGTAATGATTCGTAAAATTGTTCCTGTAATTCGTCTGGTAGCTTCATGATATAATCAATAAAATACAATAAGGCAGAAAGATACATGGGATGATGCCGATATTTTTCGTAGGCTAGGTCGACCAGTATCTTCTTATGATCAAACTTGGTTTCCTCGCGTTCTTGCTTCTTTTGTTCCTTACTCTTTTTGTGTTCATCTTTTA
>NZ_LR131138.1:0-903 GCF_900626275.1 Gracilibacillus phocaeensis
GAACGCTGCCAAAGCCACGAAACAAGAAATAAGGATAAATCTCCCCAACCCTTCTGTTCCTCTTTCTAGAACAGTTTATCGCAGGGTTGGGGATTTTTCTATACACTTGAGTATTGATCGCTTACTGAACAGCCAACTGGGGTAAATGGAAAAGCTTGATTTCAGAATAATAGTAGTGAAGGTGGCAGATATCATCAACTTTCCTTTCACTTACTACAATAAAAAGTTCAAATGCTCTAATAATTGCTTGTTTCAAGCATTTATGTAAAAGTATTTCACCAATAAAAAAAGCCTTTCCCATTTGGAAAAGTGCTTGAACAGTTATATATGGTGGAGCCTAGCGGGATCGAACCGCTGACCTCCTGCGTGCAAAGCAGGCGCTCTCCCAGCTGAGCTAAGGCCCCAACTTTTATAACAGATGGTGAGCCATGGAGGATTCGAACCTCCGACCCTCTGATTAAAAGTCAGATGCTCTACCAACTGAGCTAATGGCTCTGACAAGATTATCTCTATTATGTAGGAAAAGAAAATGGCTGGGCTAGCTGGATTCGAACCAGCGCATGACGGTACCAAAAACCGTTGCCTTACCGCTTGGCTATAGCCCAATAACCTAAAAAAGAAAGCGTACAATGTTATTATATACACTTACAAACTTTTTATACAATGGTGGAGGGAGTAGGACTCGAACCTACGAACCCGATGGGAGCGGATTTACAGTCCGCCGCGTTTGGCCAACTTCGCTATCCCTCCATACATAAATATAACATTGGACTGACTGGTGCCGGCCAGAGGACTTGAACCCCCAACCTACTGATTACAAGTCAGTTGCTCTACCAGTTGAGCTAGGCCGGCTTATATGGTGGAGGATGCAGGGCTCGAACCTGCGACCCCTTGCTTGTAAGG
>NZ_LR131139.1:0-926 GCF_900626275.1 Gracilibacillus phocaeensis
CCTTACAAGCAAGGGGTCGCAGGTTCGAGCCCTGCATCCTCCACCATATAAGCCGGCCTAGCTCAACTGGTAGAGCAACTGACTTGTAATCAGTAGGTTGGGGGTTCAAGTCCTCTGGCCGGCACCACTTTTTAGAGCCATTAGCTCAGTTGGTAGAGCATCTGACTTTTAATCAGAGGGTCGGAGGTTCGAATCCTCCATGGCTCACCATTCAAGCGGGTGTGGCGGAATTGGCAGACGCGCTAGATTTAGGATCTAGTGTCTATTGACGTGGGGGTTCAAGTCCCTTCACCCGCACCATACAATATATTTACTTAATTGAATAATTGCGGAAGTAGTTCAGTGGTAGAACATCACCTTGCCAAGGTGGGGGTCGCGGGTTCGAATCCCGTCTTCCGCTCCAGGAAATCAACCATCTAGTTTGCCAGATGATTGATACATAATTCCTTGCCGGGGTGGCGGAATTGGCAGACGCACAGGACTTAAAATCCTGCGGTGGGTTTCCACCGTGCCGGTTCGAGTCCGGCCCTCGGCACCATTTTAGCGCCCGTAGCTCAATTGGATAGAGCGTTTGACTACGGATCAAGAGGTTAGGGGTTCGACTCCTCTCGGGTGCGCCATTTCGGGAAGTAGCTCAGCTTGGTAGAGCACTTGGTTTGGGACCAAGGGGTCGCAGGTTCGAATCCTGTCTTCCCGACCATTTTAATCTTTGAGATTGTGGGGCCTTAGCTCAGCTGGGAGAGCGCCTGCTTTGCACGCAGGAGGTCAGCGGTTCGATCCCGCTAGGCTCCACCATTTTAAACATTGATCATTGAAAACTGAACAAAACAACCAGTATGTGTAAGAAGAAAAGCAAAAAGCTAGCTTGTCAAAAGCGAGCACAAGTACAAACTATATTGAGAGTTTGATCTTGGCTCAGGACGAAC
>NZ_LR131140.1:0-66106 GCF_900626275.1 Gracilibacillus phocaeensis
GTTCGTCCTGAGCCAAGATCAAACTCTCAATATAGTTTGTACTTGTGCTCGCTTTTGACAAGCTAGCTTTTTGCTTTTCTTCTTACACATACTGGTTGTTTTGTTCAGTTTTCAATGATCAATGTTTCGGCTGCTTTTTTCGACAGCTTTTATATTATATCGCTTATGCTGGCCAATGTCAATAACTTTATTCAATAATTATTTCATTGATAAATTCGTTGTTTGCTTTCCTGTTTCAGCGACGTTTAATAATATACCATAAAACAAAATAGAGTGTCAATAACTTTTTTCATAAAAGCTATGTCCTTGATCAAGAACATAGCTTTTGCCTTTATTTATTGCGCATTTGCGGGAATAATAGTACGTCTCTAATCGATGGTGAGTTGGTTAATAGCATAACAAGGCGGTCGATTCCGATACCTAGACCACCTGTAGGAGGCATACCATACTCTAATGCCTCTAAGAAGTCCTCATCCATCTCGTGCGCTTCATCGTTACCTTGCTCTTTTTCTTTTACTTGCGCTTCAAATCTTTCTCTTTGGTCAACCGGATCGTTCAATTCCGAAAAGGCGTTGGCATGTTCACGCCCCACGACAAATAACTCAAAACGATCCGTAAAGCGTTCATCCTCTTTATTTTTCTTGGCTAATGGTGAAATCGCTACTGGGTGTCCATATACAAAGGTAGGCTGAATCAATTTGTCTTCTACTTTTTGTTCAAAGAACTCATTAACAATGTGACCATATGTCATATTATCCTCTACATCTACCCCATGTTCTTTTGCCAATGCTTTTGCTTCTTCGTCGGTCAACTGCTGCCAGAAATCTACCCCAGTATATTCTTTAATAGCGTCTACCATGTGCAGTCTTGTCCATCTTGGTGTTAAATCTATTTCATGTTCTCCATACGTAATAATCATTGATCCGGTTACTTCTTTGGCAATATGTGCGATCAGTTCCTCCACTAGCTCCATAATATCATGATAATCGGCATAAGCTTCATATAATTCAATCATGGTGAATTCCGGGTTGTGACGAGTGGATACACCCTCATTACGGAATACACGTCCTATTTCATATACCTTCTCCATACCACCTATGATCAATCGTTTAAGATGTAATTCAATGGCTATTCGCATATATAACGGAATATCCAGTGCATTGTGATGTGTTTCAAAAGGGCGCGCAGAGGCTCCCCCAGGAATACTATGCATCATCGGTGTCTCTACTTCTAGATAGCCTTTATCATCCAAATAACGGCGCATAGACTGAATAATTTTACTACGAAGAATAAACGTATGTTTACTATCCATATTCGTGATTAAATCAAGATAGCGTTGGCGATAACGCTGCTCTACATCTTTTAAACCATGGAACTTCTCTGGTAATGGTCGTAACGATTTCGTTAACATGGTAAACTGAGTTGCTTTTACAGAAAGTTCGCCCACCTTAGTTTTAAAAACGATTCCTGTAACGCCTACAATATCACCTAAATCGGTTGATTTAAAAATTTCGTATGTCTCTTCTCCAATTTGATCCTTGCGCACGTAGAGTTGGATTTGCCCGCTTAAATCTTGTATATGAGAAAATCCTACTTTTCCTTTACCACGTTTCGTCATCACCCGGCCTGCCACCGTTGTCTCAATTTTCTGCTCTTCTAATTCTTCCTTTGTCCAATCTTGATATCTTTCAAATAAGTCTGCTGCCAAATCTGTACGAACAAACTTATCACCAAACGGATCTATTCCTTGTTCGCGGTAGTTTTCCATTTTTTCTAGTCGAACTTGCATTTGTTCGTTTGTTTCTTCGCTCATTCTCTTCACCTCAATATAAATATCAAATTTTTTCGTGATTATTCAGCTAAGTTGGCTACTGCAATCGCGTTAGCAAATTATCCTTCATTCCTCACCTTCACCGTAATCCGTTATACCAGTTATTCTCCAAGCGTTGGTTAATCCTGTCACTGGAATGGTTATCGGTGGTGATTACCTCTATCTATTCTTCCTGTTTTCCTTTAACATTTGGGTCTAATTCTTCCAATGAAATCCCCAGTTGTTCTGTTATCGTCATTAATTGATCGGGTGACGGTTCTTTTCTGCCTCTTTCTATTTCGCCAAGTTGCGAAATAGACATACCGATAGTTTTCGCAAAGGCAACTTGAGTATACCCCTTTAGCTTCCGAAAGGCTTTGATTCTCTTACCCCTTCTGTTGGTTGACATTTTACTACTCCTTCTTTATCTTGTAACGGTAGTTGACCGACTAATTCTGAGATGCTTTGTTCAAGACTTTCTATATAAAGAGAAGGATGAATTTCTGCTAATGGTATTAATACAAATGCTCTTTCATGCAATCTCCGATGCGGTACCACCAAGCGGTCGTTCACAATAGATGTCTGATTATACAGTAAAATATCTAGATCAATCGTTCTTGGCCCCCATCGAATATCACGTTTCCTTCCTAATTTACGTTCAATGCTTTGACACACATTTAAAAGGGCAATGGGCTCTAACGTGGTTTCTAGCTCGATCACCATGTTTAAAAATTGTTCCTGATCTGTATACCCAACTGGATCCGTCTCATATACGGAAGACTGTTTGGCCACTTCAATATCCTCGTGCTGCTGTAATATGTCAATCGCCCGATACAGATAATTGAACCGCGGCGCAATATTAGAGCCTAACGCGATATAGACTTTATTCATTTTGATTTCTCCCTATATATATCCACAGCAACGGATTGATAGTGTCCTGGTATGGGTGGGTCAGGCTTAATCAATCGAATTTGACAAGCCATCAATGCTTCAAAATGAAATAATAATTCACTTGCAACCTGCTCCGCCACTGCTTCAATTAGATTTTTTGACGGTCCTTCTACCACTGCTTTTGTCAGCTGATAAACAAGGCCATAATCAATCGAATACTGTAGATCATCTGTCTTGCCCGCTTGGCGTAAATCCACTTCTAAAACAGCATCCACAATAAAACGTTGCCCTAGTTTCTTTTCTTCCGGAAAAACGCCATGGAAGCCGTAGAAGGACATCTGATTCAATTGTATCTTATCCATGTGCATCCCTGCCTTTATTCATTAACTTATCCAACATTCTTATCATTCGAGCATGTAATTTCACATTGTGTACCCGAACGATTTCGCACCCTTTCGTGATGCCAAAAGAAACAGCTGCTCCTGTTGCCTCATCACGCTGATCAGCAGGTAAATCGACTGTTTTGGCAATAACCGATTTACGAGATACACCTAATAATAACGGGAGGTCTAGCTCACGAAATCTTTCCATCTGCTGCATAACAGCGATATTTTCTTCATACGTTTTGGCGAAACCGATGCCAGGATCAATAATTAGCTGCTCCGGCTTCACTCCTGCAGCTAAGGCAATATCAATGCTTTCCTGCACATCCGCTAATATATCTTCCATTAATGATTGGTAAGGGATCTGGTTACGATTGTGCATTAAAATAATTGGCACCTGCAAATCAGCGGCAACCTTTGCCATTTCCGGGTCTTTCTTAGCGCCCCAGATATCATTAATAATGGATGCACCTGCTTCTATCGCCGCTCGAGCTACATTGGCCTTTGTTGTATCGATAGAAAGCGGAATGTTCACTTGCCCGCTCAATGCCTTGATTACAGGAATCACTCTGGCAAGCTCTTCTTCCTCTGATACCGGTGTGTAACCTGGCCTAGTCGATTCTCCACCTACATCTATGATATCTGCACCTTCTGCTTCCATGCGTAATGCCTGGTCTATTGCAGGCTGTGGGGAATTATATTTCCCACCGTCTGAAAAAGAATCCGGTGTGACATTTAAAATTCCCATGATTAACGTTTTATCTGGATAGTAATAATTCCTTTCTTTTGTACGCAACCATTTTTCCATCATCATCCACCCTTGTATTCAAGCCTATGAAAAGTAAGTATTCAATAACAAATTATTATAACATATATCTCTATAAAAAGTTTAGTAGAAATTTCATGATTTTAAATCAGGACGTTTAGGTGCACTGTTTATGTTTTCTCTGTAGTAAGTTTGGCTACTTGTCTGTATTGTAAAGTAACAGACTATTCCAAGTGATCATGTTGAACGTTTTTTATGTGCTAGGAAGCGCTCCGAAAATAGGTTGCGCTTTCACCCACAGGGCATAAGTCAACTGCCCACAAAAGTGATTGACTTTACATAATCTATCTTATCTGTATTTTGATGTTTATTTTCAGATATCGTCTCCTATTACCGGATCAAATTCGTTTCAATGCCTATGATAATCAGAATTTTATATTTTCTTACCTCACAAAAAAAGACCACCTATAAATAGATGGCCTCTTCCAGTATTTATTCGTCGTCAAACTGATAAAGCGGAGTGGATAGATAACGTTCCCCATTACTTGGGATAACCGCCAGCACCTTTTTGCCTTTACCTAGTTTTTTCGCTACTTGTTTCGCGGCATAAATGGCAGCACCTGAAGAAACACCGCCGAGCAGTCCGTCTTTTTTAGCGGCTTCCCGAGCTGTTTCATATGCTTGATCGTTCGTTACGGTAATAACTTCATCGTATACCTCTGTATCCAGTACCTCTGGCACAAATCCAGCACCGATCCCTTGGATTTTATGCGGGCCTGGTGTTCCCCCAGACAATATATCCGAATCAGCTGGTTCCACAGCATAAAGCTTGATATCCTTATATTGATTCTTCAATACTTTACCTGCCCCAGTAATTGTTCCACCTGTACCGATACCAGATACAAAGGCGTCTAATTGATCACCCATTTGATCCACAATTTCTTTACCTGTAGTACGCGCATGTACGGCAGGATTTGCTGCATTATTGAATTGTTGTGGCATGAAATAGCCATGTTGCTCCTGTAACTCGGTTGCTTTAGCAATAGCACCCTTCATACCTTCCGCACCTGGAGTTAATACAAGTTCCGAACCATAAGCGCGTAAAAGATTGCGTCTCTCCATACTCATCGTATCCGGCATAACAAGAATAGCTTTGTAACCTTTAATAGCTGCTACCATTGCTAAACCAATCCCCGTATTCCCACTAGTTGGTTCGATGATCGTATCTCCTTCTTTCAAATTGCCATCTTCTTCTGCCGCTTCAATCATGGCAAGTGCAATACGATCCTTTACAGAGCTGCCTGGATTCATGAATTCCAGCTTTGCATAAATCTCTGCACCTTCAGGGTCAGCTGTACGATTTAATTTAACAATAGGGGTATTTCCGATTAGTTCCGCAATATTTTGAGCCACTTTCATCCTAATTCCTCCTTAATCCCAAGTAATATTATTGGTTTAATTACTAATTTACATGAAATAAAGGTAATTGTCAATCCTTATCTGGGAATTGCTGCTAGCTTCTTACATCTTAAGACGTGCTATATTACGCTTCTGTTCTTTTTAAGGCACGCAACTCGTCGATTGTGAAGGTATACGTCTCATTACAAAAATGACAAGAAGCCGTGGCACCATGGTCTTCACGGATCATCGCATCGATTTCTTTATTCCCCAAGCCCTGGATCGCCGTCTCCAGCCTCTCTTTGGAACATGGACAAGAAAACTGGACAGGGACTTCCTCATGAATTGTGAAATTGCCATCACCTAATAATAACCCCAGCATTTCTTCCGGTGTTTTTCCCTCTTGGATTAATTGGGAAATAGCAGGAATGGAGGAAATATTATCTTCCACACTCGTAATCGTATCTTCCGCTGCACCTGGCAGCATTTGCACAATAAAACCGCCCGCACTGAGCACACTATGATCTGGATTGACCAATACACCTGCACCTACGGCAGAGGGAACCTGTTCTGAATTTGCTAAGTAATAGGTGAAGTCCTCACTGATTTCTCCTGATACGATCGGCACTTGTCCAGTGAAGTGGTTTTTGAGCCCAACATCTTTCACCACACTTAAGGTTCCTTCTGTTCCTACCGCCCGTTTTACATCCAGTTTGCCGTGCTGATTTGATTCAAAGTCAACGTGCGGGTTCACCACATAGCCGCGCACTTCCCCCATAGCGTTTGCATCTGCAATGACTGCACCTACAGGACCGTCTCCTTCAACCTTAACGGTTAACTTATCATCACCTTTTAACATCGCACCAAGCATGGTGGCAATCGTCATCGTCCTTCCTAAAGCAGCAGAGGTTGTAGCCCATGTATCTTGCCTTTGCCGTGCTTCTTCTACTGTATCAGTTGACTGGATGGCGTAGGCTCTTACTTCCCCGTTAAATCCGGTCGCTTTTAATAAATAATCACCCATATGGCGTCTTCCTTTCTAATGACTAAATGTTTGTTCATTTTTTTGATAAATATAATATAATCCTTTTAACGTAAGATAAGGATCTACAATGTCTACAACGGATGAATCCTTGGCGATCAGTGTAGCTAGTCCTCCGGTCGCAATCACCCTAGGATTAGCATTGATCTCCTGCTTAATCCTATGCACGACAGCGTCCACCTGACCCACATAACCAAAATATACACCTGCTTGCATAGCCTCTACAGTGGAGTGCCCTAGTACCTGTTCTGGTCTTTTCAACTCAATCTTCGGTAACTTGGCTGCATTTTGATACAAAGCATCCAATGATATATTAATTCCTGGAGTGATCACACCACTTTCATACTGGGCTTGCTCATTAATATAGCAATATGTCGTCGCCGTGCCAAAGTCAATAATAATACAAGAAGCCCCATACTCCTCAATGGCAGCTACTGCATTTACAATTCGATCGGCCCCTAGTTCTTTCGGGTTAGGATAGATGATCTGTAAATGCGGGTCTACTTGCTTTTCGCCGATCACCATTGGCTTACAGCGAAAATATTTATCGGCCATCCGCTGCAGAGCGAACAAAATAGGTGGCACAACCGATGAAATCACCATTCCGTTTATATCCGAAAAGGACAACCCTTCGTAGTCCAGTAATGAATGAATAAACATTGCATACTCATCTTCTGTCTTCTGTCTATCTGTTTGCATACGCCACTGGTAGGCGAGCTGATCGTCTTGAAAAACACCTAGAACGGTATTCGTATTCCCTACATCTATTACAAAAATCATGGCACCCTCCACTATATATATGTCATTAGTTCTCCTTACCTTCATATTGTATAGTTTGCATGACCTATCCCGCAAGTTAATTGTCTCCTTGCCCTGCTTAAGAAAAAGCAGGAAAAACCTGCTCGATCCTTTAGCGACCACTCAAAGTAGTCACTCACTGAACTGCCGGTTCATTTAAGGTCAAATTGTTCCAAATCCTATTATATCAATAATAAACTTTTTTACCTTACAAGAAAAAGCAAGTCTACATCTACCAACGCCTATAGTGGAAAAAAGCTGCCTTGAAGGTCATGGTGTTGAGCCTTCAAGACAGCCTGTATCGTTATTAATCTTCTTTATTCTCTTTATTTTCGTTAGTCTCATTATCCTCTGTCTGCTCATCGGCATTAGATTCTTTATGATCGGATTGAGGCTGGATATTAACTTTCACTTCTGAAGATGACTTATCATCCTCTTTGGTTTCGTTAGTCTTATCCTCTTCCTTTCCTTCATTCTGTCCAGACGGCTTGCCATCTTGTTCGGACACCACAGGATCAGGAAGCTTGCCTTCCTCAAATAAACCTTTGATTTGACTCGCGTCTAATGTCTCCACTTCTAACAGAGTTTTAGCAACTAATTCTAATTTATCACGGTTTTCCGTTAAAATTTCTTTCGCACGGTGATAGGATTCTTGAATGAAGTTCTGTACTTCCTGGTCAATTTCATACGCAATCGCATCACTGTAGTTTTGTTCATTTTGCATGTCTCGACCTAAGAAGACTTGACCTCCACTGCTGCCAAACTGCAATGGACCAATCTTATCACTCATACCGTATTCCATAACCATCTTTCGCGCAATACTGGTTGCACGTTGAAAGTCATTATGGGCACCAGTACTTACCTCACCGAAAATAATTTCTTCGGATACACGGCCGCCTAATAACCCGGTAATCTTGTCAAGCAACTCTGGTTTTGTCATAAAATAACGATCTTCCCGAGGCAGCATGACAGCATAACCACCAGCTTGACCACGCGGCACAATCGTTACCTTATGGACCATATCTGCATCATCCAGTACCATACCAATAATCGTGTGGCCACTTTCATGGTAGGCGACAATATTACGTTCTTTCTTAGAAATAACCCGGCTTTTCTTAGCTGGTCCAGCAATTACACGATCGATCGCTTCATCCACAGATTCCATATCGACCTTCTCTTTGTCATGTCTGGCTGCCACTAGTGCTGCTTCATTCAAAAGATTCTCTAAGTCTGCACCAGAAAATCCAGGCGTACGCATAGCAATCGTTTTTAACTCCACATCGTCAGCTAGAGGCTTATCACGCGCATGCACAGCAAGTACATCTTCACGCCCTTTTAAGTCTGGACGGTCAACAGTAATCTGACGGTCGAAACGTCCTGGACGTAATAATGCAGGGTCTAAAATATCTGGTCGGTTGGTTGCAGCAATAATGATAATTCCCTCATTCTCACCAAAACCATCCATTTCTACTAAGAGCTGGTTCAAGGTTTGTTCACGTTCATCGTGACCACCGCCAACACCTGCACCACGTTGACGACCTACTGCATCGATCTCATCAATAAAAATGATACATGGCGCATTCTTTTTGGCGTTCTCAAATAAGTCACGCACACGTGAAGCACCAACACCAACGAACATTTCCACAAAGTCCGAACCACTGATGGAGAAGAACGGCACCCCTGCTTCACCTGCTACGGCACGAGCGAGCAAGGTTTTACCTGTACCCGGAGGTCCTACTAATAACACACCTTTAGGTATTTTCGCACCAATAGCCGCAAACTTACGTGGGTCCTTAAGAAAGTCAACCACTTCCACCAATTCTTGCTTTTCTTCATCTGCACCAGCAACATCGCGAAAACGAACTTTCTTTTTCTCTTCGCTGTACATTTTTGCTTTACTTTTACCGAAGTTCATGACTCGGCTGCCGCCACCTTGGGCTTGATTAAGTAAGAAGAAAAATAGAATAAATATGATCACAAATGGAATCATTGTTGTTAGAAAAGTAACCCATCCATTTGGCCTTTCCTCTTCTTGCACGGAAATTTCCGGAGCATTGTCTGTGACATAGTCAATCATTGTCACCGTATTAGGTATATTGGATAAAAAAGATGTTTCTTCTTCTTCACCTTCATTCATCGTACCTGAAACACGTATAACGCCATGAGAAGGACGCATTTCCATCTCACTAAGCTGGTCACCTTCTAATGCTTGTTCAAACTCTTGAAGATTTAACTCTTCTGCTTGATTGTTTTGTCCTGTAATTACTTGTATAATCGCAATCAATACCAAAAAGATTACGAAATAAAGGATCACATTACGTATAATCCGATTCATTGCCTACCTCCTCCCGAAACGAGAAAACTATATTAAATAGTACCATAACCAAAGACTTTGTGACAACTAATTACAACTGGCAAATGAAAAAAATCTTATGCCTCTTCACTATATATTTCCGGCTTCAACACACCGATATATGGAAGGTTGCGATACCTCTCTTGATAGTCCAGTCCATACCCAACGACAAATTCGTTTGGCACTTGAAAACCAACAATATCGGCCTTAATATCAACCGTCCTGCCTTCAGGCTTGTCCAACAGTGTAACAATTTTGATTGATTTCGCCTTCCGGTACTTAAACAGGTCCACTAAATAACTTAGCGTCAAACCACTGTCAATAATATCCTCAATGATGAGAATATCCCTACCTTCTACCTTCGTATCTAAATCTTTGACAATCTTCACTTCTCCGGATGAGCGTGTTTCGTTGCCATAGCTGGATACATCCATAAAATCCATTTCCAGATGTCCATCAATACGACGAAGAATATCAGACATAAAAGGCAAGGCTCCTTTCAAAATCCCGATAGCAAGCGGAAATTTGCCCTCATACTCCTTTGTTAGTTGCGCTCCTATCTCTTTGCATTTCTCTTGAATCTGCTGCTCAGAGATTAATGTCTCCTTGATTTCATTATGCATCATGGTGCCTCCTGTTATTTGTTTCTATGTAATGTAATACTACATATTCGCTTGCTTCATATAATGGCGTAATTTCAGCCTTTCTTAAGCCAACTAGCCAGAGCAGCTGTCCATCTGATCCTACTACAATAGGCCAGTTGTCCCGTTGTTCTAAAGGGATTTTCTCATCTATAAATATATCCTTCACCTTCTTCCTTCCCTGTAAACCTTTTATCCTTATTTTGTCCCCAGGTTTTCGGGTTCTTACGGATAAAGGAAAAAGAGAGGTGAGTTCCACTGGGATATGCAAGGTATTTGTATCGTCTTTCACATAAGAAGCGCTATACCTTATTTGTAATGAAGCCCCATCCGCTAAATAGATTGTATCGGGTATCTTGCTCAGTTGGCGACCTTCCCATTGCGAATGATCTACGGTAAGAAAATGAAAGCTTATCACCGTATAGCTCTTGGTTACCTTTAAGCCAATTGGGAAGTCGATCGTCACACTACTTCTATCCGTATGTAATAAATGAAAGAAATCTTTTTCGTGCTGTAATGTCATCGCGGAAGGTACTTTATGGTACAGATAACTCAATATTAGATGAAAGACTCTTCTTTGTAAAGCCATCGGATAGGACTGAAGCTCATTTATTTGGAAAGAGGCCGATTGCGGCGCAAGTGTGATCGTTTCTGCCATCATTTTTTCCGCTTGCTTCATTAAGTATAGTTGGTCTTCCGTTAATCGTTCTGTCATTTCTTGCACATGTCTATGTAATTGCGGCTCTTGCTTTTTCAACAGTGGCAATACTTGATTGCGCAGATAATTTCTCGTATATTGCGATGATTGATTAGAAGGGTCTTCGCGTGCCTGGAGCCCATATATATGAGCGTATTGATAGATCTCTGCCTTGGATAAACATAAGAAAGGACGTACAATAAAACCGGAGGCGAATGCTCGACTAATTGGAATACCTGTTAATGCCGACGGATTGTTTTGACGAAGCATACGCATAACGACAGTCTCTACCTGATCATCACCATGATGTGCTAATGCCAAATAATCTGCATCATATTGCTTCATTATCTCTTCAAACACTTGATACCTTAATATTCTAGCCGCTTGTTGTGTCCCTTCTTTATGATGCCGCTTCCGCTCCTTGACATCAATCTTCCTTCCAACAAAAGGGACACCCCAGTCCTTACAAATCTGCTCCACATACGTTACGTCCCGAGCCGCTTCGTCTCCACGCAAACCGTGATCCATCGAAACCGCAATGATATGCAACTGCCACTCTTGCTGCAGCACCGTGTAATATTTTAGCAGAAGCAACGAATCCACACCGCCTGACACACCAATCACAACGGTTGCGTTACGGTGTATTAACTGATGCCGTTCCATAAACGGCAATACCTGCTTCTCTAAGCTGGACTGATTCACAAACCACCACCTCATTCAATCACCTTGATATGTTATCTTCGTTCCCTCTGTTATTTTAACATATTTCACACCGCTTGATTTCATTTCAAGAAAAAAATAATAGAAAATATCAGAAGGCAGAGTGCCTACAGCCATAAAAAGAGACAATAGCCCGCACCAACGGTTAGAATGCTTACCATCTCGATAACCGGATGAAGTGCATCATCGGTTTGCTTGTCTTTTTTCTTCGATCGTCTTTTTCTGTTATGGGAAAGCAAGGCTGTATGGACCTGACCAGCGTCCACAATCGTTTGCTGTACCATTTGCTTTAAAACATGTTGAAGTGGCTCTATATCCACCGCCTGATCAATCTTTTTCCGTAAGGTCTTTTGGGGATCGGCTCCCCGAGAGAAGCCGTTGGGATAATAAATCCGTAAGATAACCATGGCCAGCGCAAATACATCATAACCTGGATCCGCCTTCCTGCTCCCACACCCCCAATAAGCGCGATCGTAAAACTCGGTATACTCCTTAATCGCCCGTCCCTTTAACGTCGTACCACCCACATCCACCCAACGTAAACGGACAGGTCTTCGAGCGACGATTAAATTTTCCAGTTTTAAATCACCAAATACATAACCTTGTTGATGCAATCCCTCTAAATCCTTGGAGAAACTAATCAGCAGCGTCAACAGCCACTGCTTCCCCTGTTGACGAACAAAATGAGGAAGTGTATCACCAGAGACATATTCCATAATATAAAACGAATAACGATGACCGTTGGCTGTGATATAGTCGTCCACATCCATCAAAGAAGGCCCAAGGTGATGACCTTGAACCACTTGCAGGGATTTTAACACATTGACTTCCGATGTAATCGATGCACTTTGTTTACTTATCTTCAGGGCAACATAGCTGTTTTTATACTGACATAGGTACACGGTCCCGATAGCACCACTGCCCAGCTTCCGGATCACTTGATAGGAACGGCCATGCCATTTCCCTTTCACTAACATGCCCCTTCTCAAAGAAATATCAGGCTTCTTCGATGTCGGTGAGGTCATCTCTCCTCCATCTCCTTCGTAATGATTTCTTGCCAAACTGATACATCGCTTCTCTTAATGCAGGACCAGTCGGAGTTACTCCACCACTCGATATTCTGGAAAAAATGGCAGAGATCGATTCTAATTTGGACGTCCAGTCTACCAATTTTTGAATCGGTTTTTTGCGTCCGGGAAATTGGTAAATCGCAAAACGATTATCCCCCATTCTTGCATTCATACTAATCGATAAGTCCACGAGGGCTTCTTGTACAGACGGGAGTTTATTCGTCATACTAGCACTAGTGTCTACCAAAACCAGTACCTCCAAGGAACAAGTTTCTCCGAGTTCGTCCACGACTTCCATAACCTCGCCACGCTGTTCCGGCGGCAATTCTTCCATTGTGGTATCCTGCCCTAATATTTGCTTTAGTTCGCCATTCACCACTCCTTGCAAGGTTTCTGTCATCGCTTGCTTGGTGACCGTTTGCACGGTTTGTGTTAATGCCTGTTGATAGACGATTTGACTTACCCCTTGGCCATTCGCTGCAATATCCTCGACCTCTTCTAATCCGCTAGGCTGTTCACTTTGTGTGTCTTCCAAAATACCAATCACATTGACTGTAATTCCCTGCTCTGCTATGAAACTAGCTACCATAGATGGGTCCTCCCCTTGATTCGAACAACCATCTGTAATTAAAAGAACTTGCTTTAATGTTCCGGCTTGCATATTATTCCTCCTCCAATTGGTAATGATGATAATTCTATTTTCACCAATGGAAGCAGGAAATATACCTTCAATTGCTCAACTAATATGTTCTTCTTGAAAATGACGGAATGAACGAATCGGAGCCCATTGCGGCTGATTTGCCTTGATTTCGGCGACCAGCACCGTCATGTCATCACCAATCTCCCCGCTTTGTGTACGAATGACCTCTTCTAATAAAATATCAGCCATTTCTTGTGGATCATTGGTTTCCATTTCTAGCAATTTACGTTCCAGCCACAAGTCCACATTCTCAATATGTTTTGGGCCTTCAAAGATCCCATCACTCATCATAATCAATAGATCACCAGCTTGAAGCTGAGCACTGACTACATCCACGTCCACTTCCTGAATAATGCCAATCGGCAAATTACTCCCCTCTATTTTCTCTACATGATTATTTCGTAAAATAAAGCTAGGTGTGGAGCCAACCTTCAAGAATTGCACCCGAGCATGATGCAAGTCCACCATCGCTAAGTCGAGAGTAGCATACATTTCTTCATTCGTCCGCAGTGCCAAGATCGAGTTAATCGACTTAATCGCTACCTGTTCATGAAAACCGGATTCGAGAATTTGCTGTAATAACCGCAACGTTTCTGTGCTTTCCTCATGCGCACGATTGCCATTACCCATACCATCACTGATCGCCAGGGCGAATTTGCCTGTTCCCAGCTCCATTGCTTTATAGCAGTCACCGGATACCAGCCCCCCTCCTTTTGCAGCATGCGCCACTCCAGTCTGTACCTCATATTTCCGCGCGGATCCGAAGGTAAAGAAACTATACCCTTTTGCTAATGGGGAGACATCTTCCGTTACAGCAATAACAGTTTCCTCCAAGATGTCCGACAGGATTGGCGCCACGATTTTGGCTGCCTCTCCATGATACTGTTGAAAAACGATCACCATTTCAACGTCGATATTTCCAGGTTCTAAACTGTAAATGTCCAGTTTCTCTAACTCTATGCCGACATGTTTCAATGCCGCCACGATCTCGACTTCCTGTTGTTCATGATTTTCTTTTTCCTTCATAATCTCCTCTGCGAAATTCTGCATGAAATCGGATACACCTTGAAGCTGATCTGCTACAAAACGGCGGCTCTCTAATACTTGTTTTCTCAATTGTTTATTCGCTTGGAAAAAGGATAATTCCTGCTGCATGGTATCGATGACTTTACGTGATTTGATACAGTGATTCTCGAACTGGCGGTTAGTAATGCTATTTAATTGGTCATCCGTCTCCAGCTGATCCTTGACATCCTTCATTAAGTTATAGGTTTTATCAAAATGCTGCACCCAGCAGGTTTCTTTTTTAAAACAGGTTTGACATGTTTTTTCCGTCACATTACTTAGGTAGTAGTCCACCTCCACATCATGCTCCTGCCAATGGTGAGAGGTTGTTTGAAAACTATGGGATAATGCCTTGAATACATTGGAAAAACGTTCTACTCGATGAGCCGTTACATTTCGCACCTTCTGCAGATATTGTTCCTGCTCCTGTGTATGCTCGACGGTTCCAGGGATATACTTGGCTACCTGTTTGATAAAGGAACGAGGGGTGAGCAATAGCAATAAACAAGCAAGCGACGACTCCCACAGGGCAAGCAGCCAATAATCGCCTGCTCCGCTATATAGGCTGACTAATAAGGTGCTGACCAATAAGCCTATACTCACGCCCAGCTTTCCGCCTTCCTTGAGCAGGCCGCCCAACAGCCCGGAGAAGGCAAGCAGGCTCATCTGAAACATATTAGAGATGCTAGCCAGGCTTAAAATCAACCCTGCTACCACTCCAACCGTTGAGCCGATAGCTGCCCCGCCAACAAGGCCCAGCAGTAAGACGAGATATCTTGCTAATACCTGTTCCATATGTGCTTGATAGAACTCCACCCCAATCACACCTGTCATAATCGAGGCAAGTAAAATGATAAAACAGACAATCTCTTCATTTTTTAGAATCGGTTTATATCTTTTTGGTGATAATAATGGCATACTCTGCATAAAGATAAGTAATAAGACGGCGGCTAGTAATCCCTCCACAAAAGCAATCACCCATTCCGTATAGGTGAGCTGTACTTGCAGCGCATACATGGTTACTCTCGGAATACTTGCCGCCAGAAAAACAACAACGGGCAAAATCCTGTCTAAGGACTTCACTTGTTGGATAAACAGCGAAATAACGAAAAATATAGCTAAAGATAACAGGATATAGAAACTATGGATGGCGCTATATGTAAGTGCCCCTATTATCGTAGAAATAAACAAAGGGAATACCTTGTCCCGACGCAAAAACCATACAGCAGCGACAAAGGCAATAACAAACGGTGACAACGTTGATAGAATAACCGCTCTCCCTAATAAGAAGCCAATGATATAAATGAGTAGTCCTTTTTCAAGCATCAAGGTTGTCCATTTTTTCGCCAGCTTGTGTTTTGTTTCCTTCATACTTGCTTGTGCGCCTGTAAACAATGATTTTGGTTTATTTTCCGTATATGTGTCCATTAATATCACTCCTCTGCACCCCATTAAATCATAAGATCCCTCTATTTTTTGTCAAAACAAGCAAAGTGCCGTTCTAAAAAGTTCGACGGCATTCCTTAAATATACAGGAAAGCGACAGATTCCTTATGATTTATCCTTCATTTCTTCCCTATTTTTGGCTGACCCTGTAGAGATAACAAGGACGATTTTTTTGCTGGGATCATAAAAGAGTGATAGTTAGTCTTAGAAGACTCATGAAGAGCTTATCGAATTGCTTCTTTCTGCATGATGAACAGAATCCTTCTTTCGCTTAGATAATATGTGTACAACATTCATCTACATTAAAAAGGAAACGCAAGCATATAGACTGTTCATGGCGATTATATATTTCTAGGCTTCTTACAAAAATCATTGACATAACGGACAAGCTATTGTATTATATTCCTTGTGTCTTTCGAAGATACTTAACTTATGGCGGTGTAGCTCAGCTGGCTAGAGCGTACGGTTCATACCCGTGAGGTCGGGGGTTCGATCCCCTCCGCCGCTATCAAAAAAATCCTTGCTTCCACGAAAATGGAGCAAGGATTTTTTCTTATGACTTTTTCTTGAGCCTGTACATCACTATCCCCAGCACCAAAAAGAGAATGATAAGCACAGGAACAATCAACCATAAAGGCGAGCCAATGATAAAATGGCTATCTACATATTGCACGAAGCATCACCTCATTTTCTACTATATTTGTATATATTCATTTCCTATTGATAACAATCCAATCAAAAATAATCCCCGGTTCCTTCACGTTAAACTAAGCTAAATACATAACTGCCGATAAGATGGGTTATGTAAAACAGCAGATCCACCTATTCCGTGTAGCAAAGTTGATTGTTTGTTTGTGCTAAGAAGCGCTGTGGAAATAGGTTCCGCTTCGATGCATAGGATGTGCAAGTGCAGGTGTTGCAATAAATGGTTTCGGTGGGACGAGTAACCGCAGTCCCAGGACGTTGCGATCTTAGCAGGCGAACCTTTATGGAGTCTCCACCTATTTTCTCCGCCGAGTAGTAGTACTACAATGGTTATCACTGCATGCATGAAGGGTTCTAGGCATGAAAGTAGTTCAAAGCAGTATAATATAATGATTCTTTGGTCCGCTCCATCGTCCTATTCTTTTTTATACTTGAAGAATAAGTTGTATCTCAGACTAGTGATGGATCCACGCAAAACTTTTCCACATATCGGTAAGAGAATAACTTTTTGCTCATTCTTTTGACTAGTCCAGATATGATAAAGGCTAATCACTTATCTTCAGCAAAATATCATGGATGTAAAAGGGGGGGCGTTTCAGATCATCACCATGCTAATTCTTGCTAGAGGTGTAGAACTATTCCCTAGCGTAAGCCAACCACGCAGACTCCAGCAGGAACAGCACGAGCTGAAGATCCACTTGGAAAAGTGCTTTTCTTTTTCAAGTTAGCTGAAGCCGTGCCTGCGGAAAGCGGAGTGGTTGGCTGGAGCGTTGTTATGCACATATATTCTCTCAAAATAACAGCTCGAATGTTTTACATAATTCATCTTATCGGTACTCATTATACGTTTTCCTATCTTACAAGAAAAAATCCGTCAAAGTTGATGAAAGCTTGACACATCTGCACCCATTAAGTAATCGCTTACAAATGCACGATTTTTATAAAAAATGCCTCCCCTTATCCACTTATGATAAGAGAGGGCATTTTTTCTTTTATATCTTCACGAGTCACATCCATCTTCTACGATTATAGACAGCAAGTTATTATCCTTTTCTCGCTCCTCGTCCGCCGCGTTTAGATTCTGTATGCTTTTTCAATGTTGCTAGTCGATCTTCCGAATCTTTTAAGAAACGATTCATCTTCTGTTCGAATGATTCGCCTCTGTCACGGTTATTTTTTCCATTCCCTTGACTTTTGCGACGATTGGATGAGTTGGATTCATCTTTTGCTTTTTTAATAGATAAACCAATCTTCCCATCATCTTCTACATTAAGAACCTTCACCGTTACTTCGTCACCAACCGTTAAGTGTTCATTAATGTCTTTTACATAATTATCGGCAACTTCACTAATATGGACGAGTCCCGTCTTACCTCCTGGTAATTCAATAAACGCCCCAAAATTAGTAATACCCGTTACCTTACCCTGTAACTTGCTGCCTACTTCGATTGACATAAAAAAATTGCTCCTCCTTAGAATGTAAAAAAATATATATTACAACTATATTATATCCAAGCAAGTAAAGCGGTGTCAATAAGATGGCTCTTCTTCAGGCAGTTTAAAGACAATTTCGCCTTTTTCTGTGAAGAAATAATTGGTTTTCGCAATTTGTAATAAATAATCTTCATCATTTAATAACTCTATTTCGCCCTCTAGTTGTTTTTCCTGCTTTTCAAGATTGGTTAATTCATCCGACAGCTCGGTGTACTCCTGCTGCATATTATGGTGCTGGATACGTTGATTCACGTGAAAGGAAATGAGGCCAAGCATTATAACCGCAGCTACTATACCGAACATCATTAATCTTCTGTATAGTTTCTGCTTACGACGTTTTTGGCGTTTGACCTGTGCATCTTGTTGTTCTATATAGGCTTCATTGATACGGGATACTTTGTTTCGTCTAGCCATATGAACCATTTCCTCCTTATGCTCATTTGTGCTTTCTTCTTATTTTACTATAAAACCGATGAAAAAGATGTAGATAATTTTGCGCATTTTTTGGCAAAAGTTTTCTGACCTTATGGAACAGCCAGGTGATTGGAAAAAATACCCACTTCAAAATAGTCAGCAATAGGGAAACTATTTTAAGCAGGATCACGACTATGACCGTAACGATCCACACAATAGGTCGAACCAGCAGTATGCGTATCAATTGATAAAAAAATCGATATAAATGTTTGATGACATGTATACATATCTCCAATACCCGGCTGAAGAGACGTTCAAACAATGCTTTAAACATAGCAAATCCACATAAAACAGCCAAAAACAGATAAAAACGTACAATGCCTTCATTTACCACAAAAAGAACCGTAAAGAGGACCATGGCTTGTATAAACCAAAATAAGATTTCCAGCAGGTACTTCCAGGTTATGCTGTTCCTCCATATAGGTGCCAATCGATTAAAAGTAAAATAGGCGGCGCCAACATAAACCCCGGATAAGAGCATCGTTAATAGGGTAATAAATTGGGTGCTTAAGGTCATTTAAACAGCTTGCTAAACAGTCCTTTAGCCTTCTCCCCATGGTGCTCGTCCAAGTAAGTCAGTTCATATACCTTCCCTTTTATCGACACAATCCCTGACTCCACATCGAGATTCTTCATTTGTAAGTTCTCCCCACGGATGACAAGATAGCCCATCACCGTTTGCAAAAGAAACTCCTCACTATCAAAGCTATCTACTTCTTTGACTCCATCTATCTCTAGCAATCGGCGGTTCGTCATTTTAACTTGATGGTCCAATTGTGATGTCGGCGTTGGCTTCTTTTCATAATAGTTCATTTCCTTATTCCCTCCTTTTATCCATTACTAATCTATGAATAAAGGGACAAGTTTAGAACAAGGAGACTCACGATTATTGCTTATATTCTTCCTTTTTCGTCGTATATAATTGGGCGGCTTCCTCTTTTTTGACGGCTTCTTTTAACTCGTTAATTTCTAGTGTTACGATCTTTTGGCCAAATTGAATCTGCAGCTCATCTCCAACTGCTATCGTTGTAGACGCCTTGGCCGTGTTGCCGTTTACGAGAATTCTACCTTGGTCGGCTATTTCCTTTGCTAGTGTTCTTCGTTTAATCAGACGTGATACCTTTAGAAATTTGTCTAAGCGCATAGCGTTTTCCTCCTAGTCTTCCAGCTGCTTGGCTTCTTCCCAAAAACGATCTAATTCTGTTAACGAGAAGGCCTTCCATGGCTGTCCGCTTTCTTTTACTCGTTGTTCCACATGTTCAAACCGCTGCTTAAAAACATGGTTGGATTTGATTAAGGCGATCTCTGGGTTAATCTTATAATATCTTGCTAGATTCGTCATTGCAAATAGAATATCTCCAAACTCCTTCTCCTGTTCTGCTACCGTCTCTTGCTCCAGCGCCTCCTTCCACTCGGTGAGCTCTTCATAGACTTTGTCCCACATCGGAGCAGGCTCTGACCAATCAAAGCCTACCTTGGCTGCTTTCTTCTGTATCTCTTCCGCTAGTAAAAGGGCAGGCAGACCTTCCGTGAGATGAGCAAGGAGACTAGTTGGTTGACCGCCTTTCTCCTCACGCTTAATGGTCGCCCAGTTACGAGCCACTTCTTGTTCGTCCTCTACCTCTATATCAGCAAACACATGCGGATGCCTGCGAATCATTTTTTCGGTAATACTATATATTACGTCATCGATGGTAAAAAATCCTGCCTCTGTGCCGATTTGGCTATGCAGCATGACTTGCAAGAGCACATCACCTAGTTCTTCAGCGATGGCTTGATCATCCTCTTGATCAATTGCCTCGATGACTTCATACGCCTCTTCAATCAAGTATTTTTTTAGTGTCTGATGGGTTTGCTTACGATCCCACGGGCATCCGCCAGGCGCTCTTAAAATGGCAATCACTTCCTGTAGGCGGTGGAATTGATGATTTAATTGTTCCTTGGCAACCGGGGCGACATACACACTTGTGAGATTACTCAACGAAACTTGCTGATCCAGCTCTACTAGAGGAATCTGCTGCAATCGTTCCTCTTTACTGCCCACCGCCTCTACAATCGTTACTAGCTGCTCTGGCGGCAGATCCTCTAACAAGGTAAGTTTCACTTCGGAGGCGATAAAACCATCGTAGACCTGACAGAAAACAAGGTGCTGCTCGTAGGAAAGCTGATGACGTTGGAAGCCAGTGGCATCAACCAATTGAAACCCTTCAATAGGATCGATTTGCAATGCCGCAAACAAATCATCCAGAAAGCTTTGACCTCCGGCAATCTTCACCTCAATCTCACTTTGCTCGAGAAGCAACTGTACGGTTTGCTCCGCTAGCATCGGATGACCTGGCACGGCATAAACGATTTTTTCAGCTATTTTCGCTTGTTCCACTAGTTGCTTCACAATCTGCTGATAGACCTCTTCAAACTGGTCATGCTGCTCATACACGGCATCAAACGAAGTAAAATGAACCCCTTCTATACTTAGCGTTTGAACGACGGGATGATCCAAGGTGCGTACCATTACCTTTTTTGCGTTCCTTATTTTTTTATAGATACCGAGAGGCAGCTGATCGATATCACCGCCGCCAAGGCCGATAATTTCTATAATTGGTTTCATAAGTATACCCCCTGATTTATTTCTGCTTGCGTACAGACAGTTGTTCTCGCTCTCTTTGATTCAATGCACCGGTTTTGATCAGTACGAAGCCATAGACAGCTGCTCCTGCTGCCACTTTTACAAGCACAATGACGAATAAATAAAACCGATCATCCACTACGGGCAGCAGCAACTGCAGGGTGTATAAAAGCAGTGCCATCACACCACTAGCAAGCAAGAGTTGTTTCCAAGGCAGGACGCGAAATCGGTCTACCTTGATTCGTGCCCGCAATAGGCGATCATAGCTTAAGGCAATAGCAGCGAGCGTCACTACCGTGGCCACTGCACCCCCATTCACTCCCAACCTGGTGATCAATAGATCATTCAACACTAGCTTCAGCAGCAGTCCAACGAGCAAAATCGCGGCCGTCCATCGCATATAACCAAATCCTTGTAATATCGCGGCAAGGGTGACAGCTAAAGAAGAGAATAGAATCGCAAGCGCTAAGATACGTAATGCGGTTGTCCCGCTCTGATTTTGAAAAAAGAGCTGATTAATCTCTGGAAGTAACAGCAACAAACCAACCGTCGCCCCAACCGATAATAAGACCGCATATTTGATCGTGCTCCGTATTTTTTCCAATGTGCCTTGCTGGTCCATCTGCCACGACAAGCTGGTCACTTGAGGAACCAGAGCCAAGGCAAGTGAAGAGCCCAAAACCGTCACCAATTGGACAAGCGGCTGACCTCGGTCAAAGATCCCTTTCCATTCTCTAGCCTCTTCCAACGTGAACCCATAAGCAGATAAGGCAGGAACCATGGTAAAGGCATCGGCTAACTGCATGACTAACAGCAGCATATGATTAAGACTAATCACGACACCAGATAAGATGATCGATCGGGCTAAAAAACGGAAGCTGTGCCCAGTCAGAGAGGTTCTTGGCTCTATCTGTTTCCTCGTATAGCGCTGATAGAATGGCCATAGAAACAGAGCGGCCAGCAACAAACCCGATCCAGTCGCCACAATCGCGCCCGTTGCAATATGGTGGACGGCTAAGTGCTGATAGAAAATCAAGATGGCTGTCGCAATAAGTAAGCAAGCGCGAAACAATTGCTCTACCATTTGTGAATAAGCGGTCGGTTCCATCCAGTGCCCCGCCTGTGTCACCCCTCGTAATAATGCCACAAAAGGAACCAGTAGAAACACCCATCCCAGCTGTCGGAGCGCACGGATTAGCTGTTCGTCCCCCATCATCCCTGCTATCAACGGACTGGCCCAAAGGATCAACAAGGCAATGACAACACAAAAGCCGATCATCATACATAAAATCCGGCGGTAGCTCTGTTTATTTTTGGCAGACGGCCACTCAGCCAAATATCTTGAAATCGCCGCCGGAAATCCGTATAAAGCCAGCATCGAAGCAATCCCAAGGAGCGGATAAAGCTGTTGGTACATATAGAACCCAACATCCCCCGTGAGATTCTGTAAAGGTATGCGATAAAAGGCGCTAATCACCTTGCTGAGCAATCCAGCAATCATTAAGGCAAAGGCACCTGTATAGATTTTTTTTACTCGTGTCATGCGGTACTTCCTTTAAGTTAAATTAATTGTCATTATACCATAATACAAAGAAACCCGCTCCTACAAGTAAAGCATAACAAACCGGCAACTAGGGAAACTATATCACATACAAAACCACCTTGCTAAAAAGTCTTGCAAAATAGGCGACAAATCTTGGTAAAATTGATAAACTGCTAACATACATAAAAAGAAGCGGGAGATGTACATATGGAAAATATCGCATTAATCAGTGTTGCCGCAATCGTGGTGGCAGGTATCTTCTCACAATGGTTGGCTTGGCGCATACAGTGGCCATCGATTGTGATTATGTCAATTGCCGGTTTGTTACTTGGACCGGTCTTTGGACTATTTGATCCACAAGAAGCGCTAGGAAATTTCTATAGTCCATTAATCTCCCTTGCCGTGGCAATTATCTTATTTGAAGGGAGCTCAAGTCTTGATGTACGTGAAATTAAAGGGGTGTCCAAATCCGTCTTTCGTATTGTCACGTTCGGGGCCTTTCTCGCTTGGATTGGCGGGGCACTTGCGGCTCATTTTATCGCAGGGTTGAGTCTGGAAATATCGTTTATTATTGGCGGGCTATTTATTGTAACTGGGCCAACGGTCATCATTCCTTTACTCCGCAATGCTAAGCTCAAACCTCGAACTGCAGCTGTCCTTAAATGGGAAGGGATTATCGTCGATCCGTTTGGGCCATTGCTTGCCTTGTTTGCCTATGAGGTCATCAAGGTACTGACCACTGAGACACTGCAAGCCGATTATATGCTGAATTTTTTTATTAGTGCCGTGATTGCCATTATTTTCGGTTATGTGATTGGTTTTCTAGTCAGTTTGATGATTGGCAAAGGCATGTTTCCGGAATATTTGAAATCACCAATTATGATTGCCTTTGTATTACTTTGCTTTACTCTGGCAGAGGTTGTCATGCATGAGACAGGTATGCTTGCCGTTACGGTAATGGGTTTAACGGTTGCGAGGACAAAGCATTATATCTCGTCCCTTGGTCATGATGTCAGCCATTTTGTCGAGAATATATCGGTCTTGCTTACATCGACCATCTTTATTTTGCTGACCTCTTCCTTGTCCCGAGAGACGATTGCTGAAATGTTTACATGGCCGATTATTGGCTTTGTTCTAGTAATGCTCTTTATCGTACGCCCACTGTCAATTTGGCTATCCACTTTCGGAACGGAGCTTTCCAATGCAGAAAAAGGGCTGATCGGCTGGGTGGCACCTCGGGGTATTGTGGCACTGTCTGTTTCGGGATACTTTGCCACTAACCTGCTGAATGATGGACATGAAGGGGCAGAACTCTTGACCACCCTAACCTTTGCGCTAGTGTTTATCACCGTCTGCGCGCATGGATTTTCATTAGGGCCGGTGGCTAAGGCGCTCAAACTGGCCAATGATGCACCACCCGGAATTCTAATCGTTGGGGCTAACAGCTTTTCGATTGCACTAGCTGGACATTTACAAAAACTTGGCATCCCTGTATTAATCAGCGATCCATCCGCTACCCAGCTGCTGCCGGCCATTCACCAACAAATTCCGACCCATCAAGGACATATTCTGGCCGAGCACAGTGAGTATGAGGTAGACCTGACTCCATATGAAACCATTTTATCGATGACAGGGGATCCTTCCCTTAATGCGCTCGTCAGTCAGTCGTATGCACCCAGATTTGGTTATAACAACACCTTTTCTCTGCCGAACCGCAACTATAAACAAGGGAAACAAAGCGCGGTACCTACCGCAAGAAAGGCCCACTTGCTATTTGATGAAGAGGCGATTTTTACCGAGTTAAATAAACGAATCAATACCGGCTACACGATACAAACCTTGCCATACCAGCAAAAAGAGAAAATAGAAAGAGAATCCTTACCAGATGATACGATTCCTCTTTTCGTGAAAAAGGAAAAGACAGCTGTACAATTTGTAACATTGAGACGTAAAATCACCCTGGATGAGGGAGATCAGCTGATCGTGCTGCGAAAGGGTAGCTCTGAGTAGAAAAATCAGGGAGAAGTTTACCCAGTCCTTTCAGACAAGCTCGATTGGAAACTGCTATAAGATGTTTTTGTACAATAGAGCCATTTTTTAGGTTCTTTCCTGTACGAGTCAAACGCTATGAAAAAAAGAAGATTTGGCTGAGTTCATCATAAAGCACCCATACACATTAACGCTCAAAATAACGACTAGAAAAACTTACACAATTCAGCTTATCGATCGTCTGATTAGTTCACGTTTAAATCCTATGATAGTGCATTTCTTATTTATATAAAATAATAGGAGAGCGGGGTGGCCGACAGCTTCCCGCTCTCCTTTATAGTTTTTGCCCATAATAACGTTCGAGTGAAAAACCTCTGCCAAGAATTTCAGAGGCATTCATAAAAATGGTGAAATCCTCTGGTGCTTCTTCCTGCAGCAACCTTTTTAACTGTACGGCCTCTGGTTGTTCCGCGACACAAAGAATCATCGTCTTATCCATTTTGGAATAGCCGCCAACCGAGCGAATCTTCGTCATGCCCCGGTCAATGCCATCCTGAATCAAGCGCTGAACCTTCTCCTCTTCTTCGGTAATAATCAGAATCAGCTTCGTCGAGGCGGTGCGCAATTGAACAAAGTCAATTGCCTTACCGCTAATATAGATCGCCATCAACGCAAACAAGGTGAGCTCGATATTGAATACCACCATCGAGGTGATCACAACCAGCCCGTCTACGATAAACTGCGAATAACCACTGGATATCCCGGTAAACTTCTTAACGATTTGGGCAATCGCCGCCGTACCACCCGTCGAACCATTTCCTTTATAGACAACGCCGAGACCGGCCCCAAGAATTAAACCACCATATAGGGCACTGAGAAATGGATTGGTCACCTCAACCGGTATATCAGCAGATAGATAAATCGTAAGCGGCACCCAAAAAGTACCGACTAACGTTTTCAGGCTAAAATCCTTGCCAAGCGCCAGCCAGCCAATAAAGAAAATCGGGATATTAATCGCCAATTGAACGATAGCCGGATTTACGGCATATAGTTCATAAAGGATCGTACTGACCCCCGAAATCCCCCCAGCCGCTAAACGCGCCGGGAGGAAGAAGATATTATAGGCAAGCCCCACGATTGTTGCCCCGATAATAATGTATATATATTCTTTCCAAGCGTTCGTTGTATACCACTTTTTCATTTGCTGTGTTCCTTTCTTTTCACTAATCACGGTTAAGAAACCTATCTTACTGTATCACCTTATGAAAAAATAGTAAACATGGATGCCGTACGTGTTTATTCCGAGCGAGAATTCTGCTTATCTATCCGCTTGATCACATGAGATAACTCGATAATAACAGACTCCAGATCTTTTAATTTGCGCTCAAATCGTACAAATAAATAAATCGTTATAGCAATGGGAAAGCCAAAATTACCGATCAAGGTTACCCACAAAGGAACTGTTTCTGGTGTCATACGCTCCCCTCCTTTCCTTCCTACGTAATAAAGAGAAAAAAGTGGAGAAAATGAAAGGTTTTATCTTCATCCTTTCATTTTATTGTCTGCACTTCTCTTTAATCGTTAGAAAGAAGGGCTGAGAAATGGAGATTATCGTATATTCAACAGACCTATATATTTTCTGTCAAAAGCAGAAGGCATTCCTAGAAAGCTTGGGAGTGGATTTTGTAGAGAAGGATATCCAGAAAAACGAACAATATCGAGAGGAATTCTTCGAACTGGACGGAACAGGTACTCCTCTCACTGTTTTTAAAGTCCTCTCGTATTCGTTAGATTTAATCCACTAATACATGATAGGACTCAATCGTTGGGAAGCATTTTCCTTCACGATGTTCCACCAACAATTGTGTGTCAGTAGTTCTTAATATAAAATAAAGGTAACAGAAAGGAACGATTTTAATGATGAATGGCTTAGAAGTATTTCTCATAGTTGGTCTAATATCTGTTATCCTTTCCTTCTTTATTTGTCGCAGTATAAAAAATAAACAACAGAAGTCATATACTTTTATGATTCCACCTATAGTAGTAACTGTTATAGTTGTGTTGGGCATGATTATATCTATCTTTTTGATCCCTGATGGTTGGGTAATTCTAAGTAATGCTTTTTTTGCACTGGTCATTATAATAGGTGCTTTTTTAGGTTCATTACTTGTAGCACTTACCAAATAGTATGATATAACTTTATAGATCATATTTAAAGTAGATGACAGATATCAAGTGGGGAAAAAGGTTAATGAATATTAACTTTTGAAGAGACTCGGCGTCAGAGTATGAAAGTTCGGGAAACAAAACCTCAACAAATGATTGTTGTGTTTATCCAATTAAAGCGTAATTTGGTCTTAACGTCTCTATCTGTTTTATATATTGCCAATATCTGTACAATATCCGCTGCCAACATAATGCCTCCACAGAACAATTAAGGTGTATTCCAGAAGAAAAGAGGTATAATAAACACCCATAACACGAATAGCATAAGAAGCAATCATGGTATAGTTCATATCCATAGTCCTTTCTTTAAAAATTGATAGAATCGCAAATATTCAAATGTTCTCTGTTAAGGACCAGAATAAGGATTCTACTCTTTCGTCTCTATTAAATACCAAATACCATTATAAAAACAAAATACAAAAATATATTTAAAAGCCACCATTTCTTTCTTCATATTCTTCAAAAATATATGTATGTACTACTTGAACAACCTTATTAACAAGGTCATTAGGCGCTTTTCCTTTTATCTCCGAATTTCTTGTTTTCCAATCCAAATTTTTGATTTGATCCACAATAAGGACACCTTCCATATCTAATCCTTCAGGAATCGAAATATGAAACCCCCATTTTTTTTGCGTTCGACTAATTGGACAAACAGTGGCATAGCCAGTAATACGATTAAATTTTTGAGGAGATAAAACAAGAGCAGGTCTTCTTCCATCCTGCTCAGTCCCTGCCTGTGGATTAAAATCTAAATAAATAAGATCACCTCTAGCCGGTACTTGCATTATATTTCTTCCTTCCCTACTGTATTACTAAATAATTCCTCGACTGGATTTTCTCCCTCACATTGAGCTAGAAGAGAATCCAACGTAGGTCTGTTGGATACTTTGAGCATTATTCCATCTTGAGTATCAAAAATTTCTAATTCTGTGCCGTTTTCCACACCATATTTTTGAGCGATTTTGAATGGAATGCGAACTCCAATACTATTCCCCCACTTTTTTGCTGTAACAGACATCATATACACTCCCTTATGATGATTTTCCCCCATTGTATCACATCCTTATCATTTTGTATATACTAGTTTATACAAAATGATTCAAAATGATACCTTTTACATAAGGTTAAAGTTAATTTTCTTTCTATTTTACCTTAAAAACCAGTCAATGTAGGAAAGTACTTCTTTTTTATGGGACAAAAGCATTGAATGTTAAAATTCAGTTCATTGCGTGAAAAACTTCAAAGAGATGAAGTAGTGAATAACTCTGTATTTAGACTCATCTAATAAAATAATATTCGATTTTTCAAACAAGGCTTGAGCAATATTTAAGCGCCGATTCATTCCTAATGAATATTCTTTATCACTAAATTTATTGCTGTCCCTACCAAAATTAAATGGAATTGCAGCCGGACTTAAAATCGGAATCCACATTCCAAAGAACAGTACTAGCGATAAAACGTTTCCATGTGAAGACTTTTTCCATAGTACTTCTTCCAAGTTTATAACTACTTCTTTTTTAAGCGGGTGGATCCCCCATACCTGTCATAAGAGCTACAAAAACCATAAAAACAGCACTAAGAATGATCACAGTAAGAGCTATTAAAGAAGTTATTTTCAAACCCTTCGTATAAGCATAAACAGCTAAGATCCCGGCAAGAAACAGCGGCCCCCATAACTTGAGCCAATCCGTTATGACTGGGAGATACATAGCGCCCAAAAAAAGGATAATAGGGATGATACTGCCAATGAGAACGATCCAACTTTATTGATTTGCATATAAGAAACCTCCTAGGAATAAGAATGTAGTCTTCCCTAACAAATTCAGTACAAATTTTCACCTGTAAACTTCATCTTCAGCATAACATTGGTGAAAAAAATATCAAAAAGGATTAACGCTAAGCAGTCTTTATATTTTAAGCTATTAGAACTATAATAAATGATATAGCGTTTTCATAGAAGATAATAAACTACAGAATACCAGGATTAAATGAACTCAAACAGAAGATTGTTTTTAAAAAGGGGAGACCAAATACGATGAAATTAGTAATTTTTCACTTGGGTTATTTTATGGCACTTGTATGCTTATCTTTCTTCACTTATTTCTTTTTATTCGGAATGGCGTTTGGTGGGGCAATCAATTTATTTATATTGGTGGTTCCACTTGTATTCAGTGTGTCGTGGATTGTCGATTATATTTGGCGGTTTCTAAGTATGAAACCAGATACCGAAAAGATACGATTAATCCCCCCCTGCTAAAAATGAGGCATTTGTCAGTTTATTTCTTCCTAGTATTTTTATAGTATATAGTTTATTGCTAACTACCTTGTTCCCTCTCCCAAATGAGATGTCCCCACATGGGTATTTCTAGGAACACCCGCTGTGTTGCTTTTAATATGGTATGTGCTTTTGTATAGATATACGAAGAATAAAACAGACAACATGCAACTGATATCAAGTTTGCTTCTTGTTGTCGTCTCCTTCGCGTACACTTACAATATTCTTGAAGTTTATGTGGTAGAATTCATGCGATAAAATCAAGCCAGCTATTTTCTCCTCTCGTCGGTTTCATTTTTCGAAATAAAACAAAGATCACAAGAAACCAAATAGGAATAATAAAAGCAAAACTAAAGAAGAATGCCCAACCTAGTTTTGCTTACAACCTTTCGCAAATTCTAATTTGCTTTCTTCACTTATTTCTTTTCTATTTGGTACTTACAATCTTGCATAACGGAATCTTTTTTCGTTTGGAACTACAAAACTTTATTAATACAGCAAAAGCGCTTATGTGTAAATAATTGAAAAAATAATGCAAAATCGAGTTTACTATGAAAAATAATTTTTCTAAAATAGGCAAACAAATGTGCTATTTTATGTTAAACTATTACCGTACATAACAATTGCGTTATTGTACAACTACCTCCAGAAGAGGAGGTGACATCAGTGACGTGTCGCAAGCAAAAAAAGAAACTGGAAAGACAGGCAAAGAAAGTAGCTACAACTAACCACCTAACAAGCCTTGTTAGCGTTGTGGCGAACGGCTTAAAAGCTGTTTACTACTTTATCAAAACGTTTTTCCAATAATGTTTCCCACCTTCCTTCCCATGGAAGGTGGTCTTTTAAAAAAAAGAAAAAGAAGTTGGTAACCACTCCAACTTCTTTCTCGTCAGTAACGTATCGCAATTTAATTTACACCTTTATTTTAAATTAGAAATGAAATGATGTCAACAGGTCAATTGTCTATAATACTTCCCTGTTACCATGTTCATTTTTAGCTAATAAAGGTATCATTAGTTTCCCCCAAAATACAATGTTTATTCTTATTGACACTCCCATCCATACCCAGTGCATATAGCAGGTATGGCTACGGCACTATTACCATGCCGTACAGATGGTTTCATTACATGTTTTAGCGTCTTGTTCTTGACGACACATAGCGTTTTACAGATAGCATGAGTTGAGCTATCTAACCTCATACTCTATTCCACTTTCAAGGAACGAATGGGTGTTTTAAAGACTTTTACTTGTCTCTAGATCAAGTATGGCATATTTCGGAAACTTGATGTGGCCAAATAGCCCACCGTTTCCGACCTCATTCTCATCCCATGTCTAAAGACGGGCTAACGCCCTGCATGGGCTTTCTCATTCGGAAAATCTGAAATTGCAATTAATCCATTAGCATGCCCCATACTATTGATTCAAGGGCTCATCCCGTAAGCCAAGTTAAAAATGACAAATGGAATAAACAATATCGCACCACTAAACAGACATGCTACGATAAAATCAAGCCAGCTATTTTTTCCTCTCGTCGGTTTCATTTTTCGAAATAAAACAAAGATCACAAGAAGCCAAATGGGAATAATAAAAGCAAAACTAAAGGAGAATGTCCAATCCGAACTAACATCCCACCCTTCTGGAATGACAGGGCCATCATTCATATTATATTTTTCATGAATGCGATGATAACCAGTGATGAATATAGGGGTAACAACCATATAATACAAAACCACTAGTGCTTTTATCACTATAGGAAACATGGCAGATTCCTTCAATAATAAACCGAGCAAAAGCAGTAAAATGAGGCACAGCACAATAAACATGTTTATCCCCTCTCCATGTAGCATTGAAGAGAAACGATTCTCCTGCTACACTGACTATAATTGACTTTACCTTTTTATGGGAGTTCATGATAAAGGGTTCCATCGGTGTCCATAACGTCCACATTAGGCTCTAAGGAATCCAGTAAAATAATAATAGAAGGATTGGCTTCGGTGGACTGGTTCTCAAAGGTGCGCACATGTACGATCATTCGAGCACTCTTACGTTCAACCGATAAAACCTCGATACTATTCCCTGCTTTTTCTTCACCTAGAGACAGGATCATCGCCTTGTCATCCCCATATGTATTGAAAGTTTTAAACCCCTCGATCCCCGGATGTTCTTGCAGATGCTCATAATACGTTTTCAAATCAGGATCTAGGCTTTCCTCTTTTGCAGCCACGGTAAAACTACGGCCATTAAGCTCTTCCAAGCCTATATAGGACATACCTGCTAATGCCACCACAACGATGGCGGCCAGCGTTATTTTCTTTCGTAACGATTTATTTCCTACAAACCATAACAAACAGCCAACCGTGAAGATACCTGCTCCAATCAATGAGATCGGCATTCCCACAAATCCACCAATGATAAATCCACCAATCACAAAGACCAGACCGCTCCCGCCTACGATAATTTTTCTTTTTTCTTCGTTTGATTCTTGGATAAAATATTTTGTAAGTGCGTACCATATCGCGCCAAATAGTAGGCCGATTAGATAGATAAATAACAGTTTCATTTCTTATCATCCTTATTGATGTTGCGTTTGTGATGGAGTGCTTCTACCCTTGTGTCCATTCCAGATCTAACGTCTCTATCGCTTCTTTCAACTTGTTCTCTCCTATTATTTCATATGATTTTTGATTCATCGTTATAAACGTATCGCCAAAATCCATGTGATGTTGTTCCAGAGCGTTAAAATTGGGCTTTTTTTCTGTCATTGTATGAATGGTTATAATATAATTCATGGGTGATGATGAACGGCTTGGCTTTAGTGTCATATCGGCAGACTTCTTCATGATGGTTTCCATTGTTTGTTTATCGTTAATCTTAATATATGCATGGCTCGATGCAACATCATCGGAATCTTCCCTTCGATAGATATCTATACTCTGGATATCGTCTGTTGTGGCAGCAATGTTCTCGGTAAACACTTCCTTCAAGGTTACGGTTCGAATGTTTTTTTGATAGACAACGTATCCTGCCAAATCTCTATTTCTGCTGTCTGTTTGCTCGTATTACTAGCTATTCTTTTATCAAACTCCGACAGAAGACTCCCACCTCAAGGAATGTGAAGGGCATAGCCCGATGAGTAGGTGGGAGATGAATGTCGGTAGTATCCTAAATAGTTGAAAACAGCGAACATTTGTGCTGTGATATGATTGTAAGTTGCTCTTTGAAAACTGAAGATAGGAGGTTGTTGCAGGAAAATCGTCTGCAACGTAAAATCTTCAACGTTCAGTCGCCCCACACGACCCGAAGTTGCGAAAATCAAGCTAAAGTAGGACGTGTGGCGAGTCGGGCGTACAAGATATAAAGCACGAACCGTTGGGATGACGGGGTTAGCTTGCTAAAAAACTGGTGGATGCACCGGTGTTCGCAGGAATCTCCCACTTCAAATTTTCATTAGAAAATTAAGTGGGGGTAGTTCAAATCGTTCCTTCTCACCCACAACTACGTTTCGTGAAGTGGTCATCCATAACTTGGATGATAAAAAGGTAACACGGATTATGATAGAGAACAGAAGTAGAACAGAAACCCTTGTGGCTACTATGGATAATCAGATGCCCCTCGATAAACTATTCCGTCAATTACCGGAAATGGAACTAAGACGAACGCTATTTAACAATAAAGACTCATTGGATTATAGCTTAATCGTAGAAACGGGGTATGACTCTCACCTCTTTAGTTACGACAGCAAATATGTCTCCGTTCGTGGAAAAAAGTATAAGATTACCTCTGGCGATCTAGTCTCTTATATTGATCAGTTGAACTTGGAATGGAAAAATTATAACGAGTGGTTTGAGAGCGAATAATATATGACTATCTTCCATAACCTCTTCATGAACCATATTTCTCTTTTTCCCATGCTATGATCCTTCAATTATGAATACCGCCCTGATTTTTAGACTACCGTGATTTCTTTATCTTGAGGACATTCGCAATCACCATTAACATGATTCCCACCACGCACATGATGATGCCAACCATATCTGTTGTGCTTAATGACGGACCACTTACCATCCAAATAGCAGCACCCATAATTAAGAAAATAAAGCCTGTTTTTGTTAGGTAACTCTGCCCTTTGAGTAGAATGGGATAGCCTCCTAATCGTTTATCATTTGTTCCCTCTAAGCCATCTATGATACAAAATTACTGGGACAGACGCGGCTTTCCCAGTACCACCATCATCACGGAAACGAACGAAAAGATCAGAATATACATCGCCAAGATAGCATATGCAGCCCCTTCAAAGCCTCGTATCTCTACCAGTCCTATATAGCCCAATATACCTGTCGTCAACACACCCAGGATGGCAGGGATAATATGCAACTTGGTTTTATCACTTACCTTCCTCAGTATACCCGTTGCCAATAACAGAGCAATCCCAGGAATACTGGCAATAAGTAATGGTTTTATAAACATCCTCACCCCTCCCCTCCTGACCGAAAGTTGCGTTTTCTATGCTACTATTTTATCATATAAGTAAACGCTTCCCAAGAAGGGATTAATTCTACGGTTTGTTTTTCTCAAGCTGAAATAGCTTTAAATACTGCCAGAAATAGGGGGGAGTTTTGTGAAGAAAATAATATTTATCATACTTTTCATTGCTATCACCATCTTTTTATTTTGGCGTTGGCATGCAGAACCTGAGATTTCAAAAGAAGAGGCGGTAAACACGGTTATTGAGGAGCATATGAGTAATACAGGGGAAATAAAAATATTATCGATTCAAAAAAGATGGGGAAACTATATCGTAGAATGGGAAAATAAGCAAAATTGTGAGAAAGGGAAAAATACGATTGATGGGATAAATGCCGAAATACGCAAAGGAAAAGTTTCCGTATGCTAATTGCACCTCATTACGATGTGTTACGTAAAAAAGTGAGCCTCTTTCCTATCAGCAGACCCACTTTTCATCGTATACGTGATGGCTTACTGATTCGCAAGCTTTTTAATTTTCTCCTTACTAAGCTCTGTTACATCAGCGATTTCACTGATCGACATTCCTTTGGCTAGCAACTTCATAATTATTTCTTGCTGTCCTTCTTTCATCCCCATTTCATAATAGGAATTAGGAAGATGACGGACCACTTCTTTCTCCTCTTCCGATAAGTTTTCTAGGTTCTCGATTTCCTTCAGCACTTGTTTTTCCTCCTCTTCGTTTAGTTGCAAATACGTATCAAAAAAACCATACAGCAGTTCCATTCTCGCTGGGTCGATTTCCTTTCGATTAAGCTAGTATTATTTACACAAAAGTGCTTGTATCTGGCTTGCCACAGTGATCATCCCTAACCACCATAAAGCCCCTTAAACATAAGCTTTCCGCTTACTTTAAGGGGCTTTTTCTTTAATCCATCTGCTTCGCTAGAAAGGTTGCTGCGGTTTGGGCCGCTTTTTCTTCCAGTTCGCCAAATGTTTTTTTCTCTTTGCTGAACAGGATTACACAGCCAATCGGATCACCACTGGCCACAATCGGTTGGATCACATAGGAGCTTACGGTTTCCTCCTTGCTTTCCACCATTTCTAATTCCGTAGAGCTCGATTGGCTGGATGGCTGACGCTTATCCATTACCTCATCCATTTGCTTGGAGATATGTTTACCTAAATAATCTTTCTTTGATTCTCCTGCGACAGCGATGATTTCATCCCGATCACTAATAAGTACCGACACATGTAAAGAGTCGAATAATGCCTCTGCGTATTCTATGGCAAAATCGCCAAGCTCACTAATGGGTGAATATTTCTTCAGAATCACTTCCCCATCTCGATCGACAAAAATCTCTAGTGGATCTCCCTCTCGTATCCGAAGTGTCCGACGAATTTCCTTTGGGATGACCACCCTGCCTAAATCATCAATACGACGTACGATTCCTGTTGCTTTCATTCATCATTAACCTCACTTTCTCTTCATACAGCATAAGATAATTATGTTGTAAGGTTAGTATGATGAATTAAAATGGAAACTATACCTTTTTTCGGGGATTTTTTTCCGTTAGCTGACCGAGGCAGCTTTCATACCGTCTAATGCCTCGATAAACTCTGCCAATATATCATAACGCTTGGCATATTGTTGTTTATCAAAACGGAAATCCACCTTCAATTTCTGCTGTTCTGTGCCTAATTGAATCATTCTGCCATACTGATTAGCCAACTCAAACAACTTCGCCCCATCGAGTGCTCTACTGCTCTCTTCTTCCATGATGACCTCCATTGTCTGCTTCCGCTCCGTCACCGATTCCACCCGTTCTTTCTTGAGCATCATTTTCAGCGCCGCTACTTGAAGCAGGTTTTCTACTGGATCTGGATAGTCGCCAAAGCGATCGATTAATTCATCACGCAAGTCTTGAATATCCTCTTGGGAATAAATAGATTGGAATCGTTTATACATATCCACCTTTTGCTTTTCATCCGCAATATAAGAATCAGGGATATAGGCGTCTAGTTTCAAATCAAGTTCTACCTCAAATGGTTGGACTTCTTCAATCGTCTTCCCTTGTTTCTTCGCTTCCACTGCCTCTTGCAGCATTTGCGAGTACATATCAAAGCCGACCGAGTCGATAAAACCATGCTGTTGGGCCCCGAGAATATTACCGGCACCACGGATGGATAGGTCGCGCATAGCAATCTTAAAGCCAGAGCCTAATTCCGTAAATTCCTTAATGGCCTGCAATCGTTTCTCGGACACTTCTGTTAAGACTTTATCCTGATTGTAGGTAAAATAGGCATAAGCCACTCGATTAGAACGTCCCACACGTCCACGGAGCTGATACAGCTGGCTTAACCCCATATGGTCGGCATTGTCAACAATTAGGGTATTGACATTGGGAATATCCACGCCTGTTTCGATAATGGTGGTGCTGACAAGTACGTCGGCCTCTCCTTCTAAAAAGGAGAACATCACATTCTCTAGTTCCGTCTCATTCATTTGTCCATGCGCAACGGACACACGTGATTCAGGCACCAGAGCCTGGATTTCCTGGGCAATTCGTTCAATCGAATCTACTCGATTATATAGAAAATAGACCTGCCCTCCCCTGGCTAATTCACGCTCAATCGCTTCTCGCACTAGTGGTGCATTATATTCCATCACATACGTCTGGATCGGAAAACGGTTCTCTGGCGGCGTCTCAATGACGGATAGGTCACGCACCCCTAACATCGACATATGCAATGTACGTGGAATCGGTGTAGCCGTAAGCGTCAGTACATCAACATTCGTTTTTAATTGCTTGATCTTTTCTTTATGTTTTACACCGAAGCGCTGCTCTTCATCGACAATAAGCAGACCTAAATCTTTATAGACAACATCCTTGGATAACAGACGATGCGTACCGATGACTAGATCGACACCACCTGTTTTTAGGCCTTTTAATGTTTCGGTTTGCTGCTTTCTAGTACGGAAACGACTGAGCAAACCAATATTGATCGGATAATCCTGAAATCGTTCCATTACCGTCTTATAGTGCTGCTGTGCCAAGATCGTGGTTGGCGCTAAGATAGCCGCTTGTTTGCCATCTGCAATTGCCTTGAACGCAGCTCGAATAGCTACCTCCGTCTTGCCATAGCCTACATCCCCGCAAAGCAGGCGATCCATTGGTTTTTCGCTCTCCATATCCTGCTTAATTTCTTCAACACAACGAAGCTGGTCGTCGGTTTCCTGATAAGGGAAGGCCATTTCAAAATCCTTTTGCAATTCTGTATCCCCATCAAAGGCGTAACCCTTGGCTGCTTCCCTTTCTGCATAAAGCTTCATCAAGTCGTCGGCAATATCTTCGACCTTGGACTGCACCTTGCTTTTTACTTTTTTCCAATCGTTGCCGCCTAAGCGATACATCTTAGGTTCTTTACCCTCGGAACCAACATATTTTTGCACCAAATCGATCTGATCAATCGGCACAAATAGTTTATCGTCACCCGAATATTTAATCAGCATAAAATCTTTGTGTATCTTATTGATTTCCAATGTTTCAATGCCGATATAACGACCGATGCCATGATTCTGATGTACCACATAGTCGCCGACTTTTAATTCTTGATAGCTTTTAATTCGTTCGGCGTTAGAAATTTTTTGCTTGCGTTTCTTTCTGGTAGTCTGTTGTTTAAATAACTCACTCTCGGTAATAATAGCTAACTTATGCATAGGCAGCTCAAAACCACCGCTTATATTTCCAATCGTCACGGTTGGCTGTTCAATAGGCAATGCCGGGAGTGATTCCTGAATCGCCACGTTCATTTGATAATCATCCAGAACGGATTGTACTTTTTCCATCCGTTTAGGGTCAGGTGCTAAAATAATCACGGAATAGTTGGCCTTATGCCATCGTTCCATCTCATTTTGCAATAAGTTCATTTGACCATGAAACTGCTGCATCGCCCGACAGGAGATACTTACAATGTTGGCCGGTGCTGTATTAGGAATATGACGCAAAAATACGGACATATAGATACGCGTTTGTTTCATACTTTGCCATACGGCATGCCAATCAAAAGATAAATTCACATCATGTACCACTTTGGCCCGTTGCAAGTGATCTTTGAACCATTCCTGTTCTTCTGCATCGAGATGGGCAGCCGTCTCTTGAATCCTGCTCATCTCATCCAGCATTACCAATCCATCTGCTGGCAGATAATCTAGTAAACTATAATGCTCGTCATAGAAAAGGGACATATATTTTTTCATCCCTTCAAAACGCTCTCCCTGCTGCAGACGATCGATATCACTACGAATCGTTTCTGTTAAGGTTTGCTGATCGGCTTGATTCTTGATTTTCTTGATCGAATAAGACAGAGCCTCTTCCAGTTTCTGTGCTGCAGCTACTAAGTCATGTTCCTTCAGCAGTAATTCAGTAGCTGGTAAGACTTGAGCCATCTCTAGTTTTTCTAACGATCTTTGTGATTCGGCATCATAATAGCGAATCGAATCTACTTCATCATCGAATAGTTCAATACGAATCGGCTGTTTTTCCGTTAATGGGTAAATATCAATAATGCCGCCACGCAAACTGAATTCGCCCGGACTTGATGTCATGTTCTGCCGGACATAACCCATATCGACTAACTCTGTTAACACCTGATCTATCTCCAAAATCTGTCCCAATGTAAACGACAGTTGGTATTCCTTCCAGTAGGCTAACGGTGGTAACATTCGCTTCAAGGCTGCGACAGGCGCAATCAGAATCCCTTCCTCACTGGAAAGCCATTGGGTCAAGGCAGAAATACGCTGGCTTAGTAGCTCTGGGCTGGATACCGCCAATTCCGCTGCTAATAGTTCATTGACCGGATATAAATAGACTTGAGCATGCTCGGAAAACTCCGTGATATCATCATATAATTGCTGCGCTTGTGTGAGTTGATGTGTTACAATCAATGTTTTCTTTTTGGTAGACTCCTCTAATATAGTCGCCAAGATTCCTCTAGCCGAACCAGATAAGCCGGATATTAACTGTTCTTTCAAACCAGATTCAATACCATCGATGACCGAATGGACATCATCATGCTGCTTCAAGGCTTGTTTTAACTCGTACATAAGCTCCCCCTACTTCTCCTAACATGATAGTTTCTTTTATGCAGCAACAAGGACATTCGTGCTTCGGCCTTGTGCTATACGGTTCATTTCTCTTATAGTCACGCAAAAATGCTTTGGTTAAGCTACCAAAGCTTTCTTACCTAGGTTATATTATTGAATAAAATGATCTACTTCATGATATTGTGGATGCTGTTCTAATAGTTGCTGACAATATTCGCAAATGGCAAATAGCGTCACCTGCTGTTGAGGATGGTAACGAAGCAGCTCCCTCTGTTCCTCGTCCGATAAAAAAGACCAGCCAATCTTATCGAAATCGAGCATGTGTGGCTGAATACTAGCCATCTTCGTTCCACAGTGCTTACACTTATAAGTGATCGTCATCGTTGCCTCTCCTTTTTTGTGAGTTTACTACTAGCTTAACCATTACTCACAAAGACTATGCAACGAAAAAAAACAGACAATCCTTATTTATTGTAATCATTCATTACCTTCGGAAAAGGTTTATCCATCCATGTCTCCATTGCCTCAGCGGCGATCGTGATGGACTTATCGACTGACTCTCGATCTTGCTTGGCAAACTTTCCTAATACATAATCAATAACCGGGATGGGACCATCTGGTCTGCCGATACCGAATCGCAAGCGGTTAAATTGTTTGGTTCCTAATTGATCAATACAAGAACGCACCCCATTATGTCCGCCGTGTCCGCCTGTTTGACGCAATCTTATCTTACCTGTAGGCAAATCTAAATCATCATAGATAACGGTTATTTCGTCTGGCGCTATGTCATAATAGTCCACTAATGGCTTTACAGATTCGCCAGATAAATTCATATATGTCTGTGGTTTAAGCAGGATAATCTTCTCTGTACCTACTGTCTCTACGGTCCATTGTCCGTTGAACTTACTTTTATCCAGTTTCCAGCCATTGCGCTTCGCTATTTCATCGATCACCATAAAGCCAATGTTATGCCTTGTCTTGCGATATTTCAAACCTGGATTTCCTAATCCTACGATACACTTCATAATTCCTACTACTTCCTTTTCCTAAAGTTTCTTAAGTTATAGTGTAACACAAAAAGGTGATCCATGAACATCAAACAAGGTCACCCCGTGCCCGAATTTTATTGGCAAGCCATAAAATCAACCAGCACATGCCTGCCCCAAGAAGGAGATAGGCAATAATAAATACATAACCTATCGTTCCTAAGTATGTCAGACTTTCCATAAAAGCCCCTAATAACCCTCCAATCATCACCGTCACCATATATGCGGTAATGGTTAGTCCCCATTTTAAGACGGGATGAGACAGCATAGTGAACATGGCAATGACGATTGGTGCCAGAACCATCATCGTAGCTAATCTTGTGATGATTTGTATGAATGAATCTGCAAAAGTAACATCACTAAAACCGATGAATCTACCGATGGACTCAAGCAATAACCAGACAACACCGATAAAGAGCACACCTAAAGTCCTTGCTCGGAAAAATGCTTGCAGTGGCAAGGGTAATGATAACATAAATCTTCTCACATGTTGTTTTTCGTCCATTTGCGTCAGAGACAAGCTCATAACAAAAACTAATACATAGCCGGTTACAGAAAAATCGGTATAAAAAAATGTTCCTGCAATCGGGGCAAACAGAACAAGAAAAAGCAAGCCCCATCGCATCAGCCAAAGGTCGAACTTTATAAGCGTTATCAATCGACGTCACCACCTAAGTAATAATCATGTAAATCCTCCAGTGTGGCACGCTTCATTCCTTCTTTGGAAACGGCGTCTTTATGTATGGTACCATCATCAGCCACGACATGATTCGCTTGCAATTCCTCTACAGCTCCATGCAGGAGAATTTCTCCTTTGTCCATCAACCATACGGTAGTAGCGAGCTGCTCCATGTCTGACAGAATATGAGAAGAAAAAATGATCGTCGTTCCACTATTTTTATGTTCTTTTTTCAAAAGGGCAATCATTTGTTTTCTAGACTTGGTGTCCAGACCGGATGTTGGTTCATCTAGCAATAATAGCTTGGGATGATGTGCAAGTGCCACCGCAATACCTGCTTTCATACGCATCCCTCGCGAAAGTTTCTTGACTTTTTTCTTAGCGTCCACTTCAAATGTATGTAACATGGAAAAGAAATAGGCTTCATCCCAGCCCGTATAAACCTCGCTTAATAGCGCAGAAAGTTTGGATAAATGCAAATCATCATATACGGATAAATCATCAAAAACAAAGCCTACATCGCGTTTCCATTCCTGTAACGAAGAAGCCAGATTTCCTTCTATATAACGATAAATCGCACCGCTTGTCGGTCGGATCAATCCAAGCACCAGTTGAATCATCGTGGATTTACCTGCACCATTGTTTCCGATAATACCGAGAATCTCACCTTTTTCAACTGTTATGCCAGGAATCTTCAACATAAATTGATCCCTTTGCTTGGTCACTTGTTCAAGCTGTAAAGCTATGGTCATACGTTCACCTCTTTGCTCTATCTTAAATCTTATATTAGAACATAATATGTTAACACAAAACTTTGCTAAATAGAGGCTACCGATAATGTGGGTTATGTAAAGTAACTTGTAGTTATTTTGAGATGTTATGTGTGCAAGGCTAACGCTCCGGCCAACCACTCCGCTTTTACCCACAGGGCATAAGTCAACATGCGATTCAAGCAAAGAACGCTCTCATCGTGTTTCCTATACCATGGGGACGGCTTCAGCTAAATTGTTCTAAACGAAAGAATAACCTTAGTTACCACACGACAATGTAGTCATATAACTTTTTCTTCGAGTGATTCACTCATCTTGCTAGGACTCCTATGAATAAAAAAACCGTTCCTTAGCATGTGTTCGTTACAATACCTGAATGTAGCACATTATTTAGTAATGCAATGGTTGTAGAGTGTGAAGCACTTATCTCACTACTATATTCATCCTGATAAATAGTAGTTGATGTACTTAGGGTATTTGATACTTACAGTGATAAACATTGTAGTATTATCACATAGCGGAGGGAATGTGCGGAGACTCCTAAACGGTTCGCAGGCTAAACCCATGACTTTTCCTGTCATAACACCTGCACTTGCACGTCTTGTGCATCGCATGACGTGCTGAAGCTCCGCTAAAAAGTGCTCTTCTTTTTAGTTAGCTGAAGCCGCTCCCATGGAACGCGCAGCATATTCCCACAGCGACTTGTCTTGCACATAACAAACAGTCATACTCAGTCCACAGAGAAATGCGTTTTACATAACCCACAGTACCGGCACCTTGGTTAGTAGTGACGTTTATTGCTAAATGACTTTTCACAGCCATTGTAGTCGAAACTATTATTTTTTTTGCTTATGACGAAAAGGCGCAACCACGTTCGTTGCGCCTCATTGCACTATTTTATTCTTCTTCACTGTCGTCTGATTTCTCACCGATTACTTCCGGTTCGGTTGGCTCTTCTTCGGTGGTTTCTTCTGGTTCTTCATCCGGAACCAGGATCGAAACTACTGCCGTATCACCATCTTCGACAATTTCAAAGTTACTTCCTGCTTTCAAGTCCGACACCATAATGCTGTCACCAATGCCCAGTTCAGAAACATCAACGGTTATCTGTTCCGGAATGTCACTTGGCTTAGCCGAGATAGAAAGTTCATATAATGGCTGCTGTAATACACCATTATCCTGTTTCACACCAATCGCTTCTCCTTCTAACACAATCGGTACTTGTACTTCCATTGCTTCTTTCATATTCACTGCATAGAAATCAGCATGTACTAAAGCATCCTTCAATGGATCGACTTGATATTCATGCAGCATAACATCTACTGAACCGCCATCCACCTGCAATGAGATAATGGCGTTTTTCCCTTCATCTCGAACGGTTTTTAATAGTTCAATACTATTAACAGAAATAGTCTGCGGCTCAACTTGGTAGCCATAGATAACGGCAGGAACCTCTCCTGAGGCCCTTAATGCCTTTGTATTTGAAATTTTTAAATCTTCTCTCTTATTTGCTTTTAACGCTATTGCCACTGTAAATCACCCTCCATAATTATTCACTTATACCGTTTTATATTTCCCGCGAATAAGGCAGGTTAAACCTATTTTTTCGCTTAAAAATGATAGATCGTTATTTCATGCATCATGTTCGAATGGACTACGATATGGCGTTACTTTGCTGCTTAAGCTCCTATCAATCAAATAAGATACTAACAGACTGGCGTTCATGCACGCGGATAATCGCTTCACTGATTAACGGTGCTACAGATAGCTGTGTCAGCTTATCTATTTGTTTCTCCTCACTTAACGGAATACTATTCGTTACCACTAACTCTTTGATCTTCGAATTTTCAATGCGTTCAATCGCCGGTCCTGACAAAACAGGGTGTGTACAGCAGGCGAATACTTCTTTGGCACCATTTTCAATTAAGGCGTTTGCTCCTAACGTAATCGTACCTGCCGTATCGATAATATCATCGATAAGGATAGCTGTCTTCCCTTCAATATTACCAACAATGTTCATGACCTCTGCGACATTCGGACGCGGTCTGCGTTTATCGATGATAGCAATGGGGGCCTTCAATCTTTCCGCAAGTTGTCGGGCACGTGTTACCCCACCATGATCAGGGGAAACCACCACAATATCATCTAAATCTTTCTTACTCCAATAACTTGATAAAATCGGTACCCCTACCAACTGATCCACCGGAATATCAAAGAAGCCCTGGATTTGTGGTGCGTGTAAGTCCAGTGTAATGACTCTTGTTGCACCTGCCACCTGTAATAAGTCGGCAACTAGCTTTGCAGTGATCGGTTCACGCGCACGCGCTTTGCGATCTTGTCGCGCATAGCCATAATAAGGGATGACGATATTAATCGATTTTGCGGAGGCCCGCTTTAACGCATCAATCATAATCAACAATTCCATAATATGCTGATTGCCTGGTTCACAAGTGGACTGCACCACATAGACGTCACAGCCACGTATACTCTCTTCAATATTGATTTGAATTTCTCCATCACTAAACTTGGTTACCGAGCTTTTACCTAATTCCACCCCAATATTAGCGGCAATTTCTTCTGCCAATTTTGGATTTGAGTTTAGTGTCAATACTTTTAAGGATGAATCCTCATAGGACATTTCGATACCTCCATGTGCTTCTTTATTTATATTTCTTTGCATATTCCTCTTTATTCACTTGTTTCGCTCGGCCAATCGATAATGCATTTCCAGGTACATCTTCATGGATGGTAGAGCCTGCCGCTATAAGTGCCCCCTTACCAATTCTTACAGGAGCAATTAAATTCGCATTACAACCGATAAACGCATCGTCTTCGATGAACGTTTTAAATTTATTCTTGCCATCATAGTTCACTGTAATTGTACCACAACCTACATTGACACCACTACCAATTTCCGCATCGCCAATATAACTAAGGTGTGAAACCTTACTGTTATTATCTACTTTTGCTTTTTTAATTTCAACAAAATTACCTATTTTCACGTCATTACCGATATCTGCTGCTGGCCGAATATGGGCAAATGGACCAATTTGCACCCTTTTTCCAATATAACTCTCGTTGGCCAAACTATGGCGCACCACGGTGCCTTCTCCAATATGACTGTCATTTACTTCTGAGTGAGGACCGATAATTGCATCAGCTTCTACTTTTGTGTTCCCTTTCAAAACAGTGCCTGGCTCGATTACCACATCTGCTGCAATTTCAACATCCACTCCGATATATGTATTGGCAGGATCGATAATAGTCACACCATTTCTCATATGGTGTTCATTCACTCTCTTTTTCATCAGCACCTCTGCCTTTGCCAACGCCACACGATCATTCACGCCAATTGTCTCATCAAAATTATCTGTCAGGAATGCCGCGACTTTTTGCTTTTGTTCCTGGGCGATTTGAATAACATCCGGCAGATAGTATTCCCCTTGAGAATTGTCATTAGACACCTGTTGTAATGCTGCAAACAACATTTCATTATCAAAACAAAAGGTGCCCGTATTGATCTCTTGAATAGCCTGTTCAGCTGGTGTTGCATCTTTATGTTCGACGATTTTATTTACCTGTCCGCTATCATCACGTACAATCCGACCGTATCCGGTTGGGTCATCTGCCACAGCAGTCAGAATTGTCACAGCTGCCTGTTCTGATTCATGGTGATCGAGTGCCGCCTGAATCGTCTCTTCTGTCAGCAATGGCGTGTCTCCACAAACCACAATGGTCGTGCCTTGTTTGCCTCCAAGATACTTCTCAGCCTGCTGAACGGCATGTCCTGTCCCTAGCTGCTCCTCTTGTACCACAAATTGTGCCGTATCACCGAGTTGTTCTTGGACTTTCTCAGCTCCAAATCCAACTACTGTAATGATATCTTCAAGACCCAACGGCTTTAATTGATCCACTACATGCTGCACCATTGGCTTTCCTAGTACAGGGTGAAGCACTTTATATAATTTCGATTTCATTCTGGTACCCTTACCTGCTGCAAGTACGATTGCATATCGATTAGACAAACCGATTCCTCCGTTCTATTCTTTTATCTCATGTATTATTATATCATTCATTTAGGTGTAAAACTCTCCAATTATGAATATAAACGAAATACAGGTGATTTTCAATAAAGACCGCTCAAAAATTCTGGAGGAATAGTTGGAAATTCGAGTATGTGAAAAATATGGAGGGGTGCTGCCAGTAGACAGTGGGCAGATTTTTTGCGCTAAGCCGGTGTTCCAAGAGCCTAATTACAATGATGGGCTCTGCAAGTTATGCAGGTGGATGCACCTATCTAGAAACAAAAAAGCCTAATCAATCGAATGATCAGACTTTTTTCCTTTTCTACGAAACTCCTGCTTCTTCATAGGTTACTTCTGTGCTCCCAGCACGTTCGTAAGCTTCTAATACAGCTTCTTGAATCTTTGCCCTTGTACCAGAATTGATCGGGTGAGCAATATCACGGAACTCACCATCAGGCGTTCGCTTGGAAGGCATTGCTACAAACTTGCCATTATTTCCGTCAATCACACGAATATCGTGCACCACAAATTCATGGTCCAAGGTAATGGAGGCAATCGCTCGCATCCTTCCATCGGTATTCACGCGGCGTAATCTAACGTCAGTTATTTCCATTATGGTTCACCACCTTTTCCCTATATAAGAACGTAATACATTAATTCAACAAAAGTTTTTAATTTCCTGCTTATTTTTAAAAATTTTTAGCTTTTGTCTTTTTTTATTGTTTTTTATATAAGGTTGGTGGTTAAATTCATCATCTTTTCCTATTGAAAGTAATTTCCCTTAATCACTTCGATCTGTTGATTATTCGAATCAACATTCTTAATTTGCAATAAAGATGTATAGTCATCAACTACTCGTTCTTCTTCCTCATCCTCTGCCTCAGCCAATACGCCAATCGCTTTCACCTTGGCATCAAACTCTTTCAATAAGCTTTTGATACCATTAATCGTTCCGCCTGCCTTCATAAAGTCATCAATAATACACACATTCTCACCGGCGCGTAAACTGCGCTTGGATAACACCATGGTTTGAATTTTTTTCGATGAACCGGAGACATAATTAATACTAACGGTCGATCCTTCTGTCACTTTGGGATCACGACGGACAATAATGACGGGTACATTCAAGTAAGAGGCAGTAGCATAAGCAAGGGGTATCCCTTTGGTCGCCACGGTTACAATTGAGTCAATATTAAGCGTGGCAAACCGCGATGCAAACAATCGGCCAATTTCTCGGATGGTCGATGGGTCACCTAGTATATCACTCATAAATAGGTATCCACCAGGCAATATCCGTTCTGGATCTTCCAATTGCTGACACAGTGTTGCGACTACGGATTCGCTTATCTCGTTCCCTATCCTTGGCATATACCTTACCCCGCCAGATGCACCAGAATTAGATTCCAGCTGCCCGATACCCTCTATATGAAACACCCGATTAATAATGGCTAAATCCTCACTTATCGATGACTTAGCTGCCCCACACTTCTCAGAAAAAAACGGAAGAGAGATTAATTCCATTGGATGCTCCACCAAATAATTAGTCATCGAGACAAGACGATCACTTCTTTTCATTACCACACCCCAAAATCCGAATATTTTGAGATAAATATAACATTTTATACGTGTTTAATCAAGTGTTTGTTGCCACCCCTAATATTCGCACGATATATACTTCCTCACAAAAACCACGCAGACTGTTATAGATCCGGTTGGCACGAGTCTCTTGTTGTACCAGCCCGAAGACCGTCGGACCGCTGCCGCTCATCAATACGGCGTCGGCACCTGATTGTTTCATCTGCTGTTTGATTTGCTCTACCTCTGGGTTTTTAGGCAATGTGACAATTTCCAAAACATTTTTTAGGCGCTGACAAATTCCTTGGTAATCGGCTTGTTGGATAGCAGTTATCATTCCTTCGGTGTCTGGATGCTCGATTTCATCTAGCTGCAATGATTGGTACACAGATTGCGTTGATACACCTTGCGCAGGTTTGGCAAGTACAACCCAGCATTGTGGCGGCGGTGGCAGCTCCTCAATCTTTTCCCCTCTTCCTTTCGCTAAAGCCGTTGTGTTATATACACAGAAAGGAACATCCGAACCGATCTCTGCGCCTAATGAGGCTAACTCGCTTGTTCCGATTCCTAAATTCCATAAACGATTCAAGCCTCGTAAGGTTGCCGCTGCATCACTACTTCCACCTGCTAAGCCTGCAGCTACCGGTATCTGCTTATCAATGGCAATCCGCACCCCTTGTTTGACGTGATAACGATCCTTCAGGAATTTAGCAGCTCGATAAGCCAAGTTTCGTTGATCATTTGGTACAAAGCGATTTTCACTAACCACCTTGATGGTATCTTCTTGCAGTAAATGGAATTCCAGACGATCTGATAAATCAACAGTGGTCATAATCATCTCGATTTCGTGATATTGATCCTCTCTTTTGTAGAGGACATCTAATGTTAGATTAATTTTTGCAGGGGCCTTTTCAGAAATATACATGATTGATTCACCTTCTGGTTTTATTAATAATCATTTCTCTGCCTTTCTCGGCAGATCATTATTAGCAGCAAGTGTATCCACGTTTCCACTCACCTTCATTCATCTTACCTAAAGATACCACAAAAGGGATCAAGTGCGCAAAAAGGACAAAGTCTTTAGACTTTGTCCTTTTTCATGCTTTCTTCTGCAATTTGTACAGCTCTTTTCACCATATTCCCTGCATCTCTGGTCGTTATGCCGCCCCAGCCTTCTTTTTGAACAGTGTCATAAAAGCCCAATTCCTTGGCAAGTTCTTCTTTGAATTGATTAGACATCATGCTGCGTCTTCTAGCCATTGAAGTGACTCCCCTTCTGTCGTATCAACGACATTTATAGCTTATGCAAGACGTCCATATAGATACTCGGTAATAAAAGGTTGCCAAACCATATCACGTACAAAAGCTTTCGCTATCAGGAATTGAATGACAGCGAAAGCTTTTGTACTAACTTATATTATTTAGCTGGTTTCTTGCAGAAGCGGTAAATTGTTTTACTACTCCCCTGATACCGCCTCTAGTTTCTCCGTAAAGCTTAACTCCACAGTTTCGGTAAGAATATCTGCATAGCTATAAGACACACGTTCAAATGCATTTTCTTCTTGGTCAAGCTCCACAATAAAAACAGAAGGATACATTTCCGCTAATACGCCGCAACGCTCAACGATTTTTTTCCTTCCATCATTTGCTTTGATACGTAGACGTTTGCCCACATTTCCTTCTAAGCCTTGTTTAATCTCAACTAATGTTTTAGCCAATATACTCCACCTCACTAAGTATAATTATACCATATCCTTGTCCAACAGTCAATGAAAAATCTTTTATTATAACAATAGTTTTTATGACCTGTCAACAAAAAAATTTGCATATTTGCTAATTAGTTTTCCTTATTACCAGAAAATTATGTATATCAAAAGAAATAATTGAAATTTGGTTTTATTTTTCTACTTAGTACAGGCAAACTACCGCTAAGACGGATTGCGTAAATCGGACTATTTTCAAGAGTAATGAATTCCACTTTCCTTTTACTCATTTTATAATAAAACAAAGGCTAGGGGTCGCTTATTCCCTAGCTTGGTGGTATATTATTTATTTGTTGATAAAAATAATTAGCGATATCGGCAAATTCCTGCATACTTAAAGATTCCCCACGTCTTGTTCCATCAATCGCTGTATGTTGAAAACCAGCTTCCACTTGTTCCTTCGATAATTTTCCTTTGAAATGACGATTCAGGTTATTTCGGAGGGTTTTACGTCTTTGCTGAAAGCTTGCCTGGACTATCTCGAAGAAGAATGACTCATCACGGAGATCCACGGGTGGCTGTTGACGCTTTTCCAAATGCAACACAGCCGAATCTACGCGCGGCTGCGGGATAAAAACGGTAGTTGGCACCGTCATTTTCACACTAGCAACGGTATAATATTGGATAGCAATCGATAATGAGCCGTAATCTTTGGTGTTTTCATGGGCTGCCATCCGTTCTGCTACTTCCTTCTGCATCATTACGGTTATACTGGAGAAAGGTAACTGACTCATCAGTAAATGCATAAGAATTCGTGTGGTAATATAATAAGGCAAGTTAGCCACCACTTTTACCGGTCGATCATCTTGGAAATAACCCTGCCACAAACTGGCGATATCAGCCTTTAAGATATCTTCATTAATAATTCGCACATTCGAATAGGCTGACAGCGTATCCTTCAGGATAGGTACCAGGCGGCCATCTATTTCGAATGCCGCTACCTTGTGAGCCGCTATCGCCAATTGTTCGGTTAGAGCTCCAATGCCTGGACCTACTTCAATCGCATTTATTTCCTCGGAAATATTGGCATGTTGAATGATATTTTGAAGTATATTCACATCGATGAGAAAATTCTGACCTAAACTTTTTTTAAAGGAAAAACCGTATTTCTCTAAAATCTCTTTCGTACGCTTCGGTGTTGCTATTGCCTTTTGCTCACTCATTGGCCTCCCCCCGCATCATCTGTTGTATCACTTGTTCCAGTTCTTCTTTGTCTATTTTAAACATTTGTAACCTTTTTAGTAATTGTTTCCCATTGGGATGCCCAATCCTTAGCTGTTTGCTTAATTGAATCCTTCTTTCTTTAGCTCCAGGTCCGCCAATCAGGCCATAGTCCATCAAATCGGCTTGGGAAAGATTCGATGTGTGTCCTTCATCTAATTCATAAACCTGACTTAATGCCTGTCGAAGCGTTGCAAACGAAGCATGTTCAATTCCAAGGCTATGATCTTTATTTCTTTTGGATGCTGCCTCTTCTCTTGTTAGAAAGGCATGTTTACAACCAGGGATATGCTGATTTATTATTTGCCTAATACGCTGACCAGGATAGTCTGGATCTGTAAAAACAATCACCCCGCGCTTATCTTTGGCGTGGGCAATTTGAGCAAGTGTATCTTTATTAATCGCGGAGCCGTTGGTTTCGATCGTATCCACCTCAAACACCTGCTTCAATTTTGCGGTGTCATCCTTTCCTTCTACTACAATTACTTCCTTTATTTTTAGCAGGGGCTCACTCATTGTGTTTATCCTCCAATTACTTCTCACTAAACATTCATATTTTAGTGCGTGTTCAAAAATGCCGATAAATAGGACCTCGTTGGCTAAAACCTCAGGCGTCCTGGGACTGCGATTACTCGCCCCACCGAACCCATTTGTTGCAACGCCCACACTAGTACGTCCTGTACGTCGAAAGTTCAAGGCGCGCGCAGTCTCCCGGTACCGGAACGTATGCTTTTCATACGTGAGGAACGGACTCACGCAGGTTGTGTTGACTTCTGCGTTGCCTACAGGACGTGGGCGGTCTTAGTAGAAGTTCCTATATCGCCAACGCAGAAATTCGCTGCGTCATTTTTGTTGGTCTTTTTGAACATCCTCTTTTAGTTTACCATAAATGGACTTTATTTTGATAACATCTCTTTCTTATAACAAATCCGGACAAACCCTACCACTAACCAAAAGTTGATACTGACTGCCGATTTGTTCCAAGTCAAAATCGGTCCATACACAGAGTTATATGCTTTCTACCGATAACAAAAACCTCCAACAGTTAGATTATGCTAACCGTTGGAGGTATTCGTTTAATCCATTATTTTTACCTGAACGTTTTTCATACCATAACTAGCGGCTTTTTGCGGAGAAGACATGTGCAAATCAATCTTATTGCCTTTAATGTTACCGCCCGTATCTCTGGCTATCGCATAGCCATAACCTTCTACCCAAACCTTTGTCCCTAAAGGAATCACGTTTGGATCTACTGCCACAACACCTTCAGGATTAGACTTCAAATCATAACCTGTGGCTGTTAAACCGCGGCCATCACAAGAAGCACAATCCCAATTATAAGCCGTTGCTTTCATGTAAAGTGTTTTGCCTTCTTCTTCATTTCCTCCACGTGAAACATTTTCCGTTTTTTCAGCGGAGGCAGTCGTTACTGGTTCTGATTTTGGTTCCTGCTTTTTCTCTTTTGCATCATTTGATTCTGGTTTCTCTTGTTTAGGTTCTTGTTTTGCCGATTCTTCTTCCGTCTGAGCAGCTAGTACTTCCGTTTCCTCAACGGGTGCCTCTTCCATGGTTCCTACAGCAACAATCCTGTCTTCACTATCTTGTGTGACTTCTTCTTTCACTAGCTCGCGGGAGACTTCCTCACCATTCTCCATTACAACCTCATAATGTTTCTCTACGATTCCCGACTTTCCTTCTGAGACCACTTCTTCAGTCCCCTTTGCCAGAGAATCATCACTACGCTTTACCAATTTGGAGTCTTGCTTTTCTTCTACTACATCGGTAACTTTTTCTACGCGCACAATATTAATCCCTTGATCTCTTTCGATCAGGGCATCTTTTTCTGGTTCTACACGATCTAATTTTCCTAATTCAATGCTTTCTTCTACCAATAGCTCTTCGATCGTGCTTCCAGGTGATGTCAAGACTTCTTTCTGCATATCTTGATCATTGATGGTTACCTGAAATGCCTTATCGATTGACCAGGCAAGATCATCATCAATCGGTGTATCCAAAGCAATGGATAGATTATCTTTTTCGTCTACTTCTATTCCTTGCTCATTTAAAAATTCTTCCACGGTTGCGCTCGTTGTAAAATAAGATTGCGCTTCTCCATCCATTGTAACGGTAACTTCTTTCGCCGGTATATGTTCAATTTGCATGCCATCGACGACTAATGTATCTTGACTATGTGAAATGTCATCATGTTCTGCTATAGAAATGGATAGCTCATCCAGTACATCCTCCACTACATTAGCGTGTGTGCGGATACTGGTACTCTCGTCTGCCTGCACAACGGTGACTTCTGCTTTGGATAATTCATAAAAGGAAAAACAAATAAATCCGATAATAACAAATAAAGATAAGGCAAGCTTGAAGTCTGTGTTGTTTAAAAAACGACGAATACTAAATCTTTTCATGAACAGATTCCCCTCCTTTTACTCGCCGTTGTATTATATAAAGTTCCTTCACAAGTGTCAAACGGTTATTCTGCCTAATAAAAATGGCCAACCCCTTTGAAATCAAGAGGTTGGCTATCTATATACACATATATTTCATTTCATTTACAATCATGTAACACCGGTCAAAAAAGCAAAACACTTCCTATTTTTTTCACACTTCTATGCCGAAGAAACGCTTGGCATTCTCGGTTGTTTGCTCACTTAACTTCTCATAGCTTACGCCACGCAAATCAGCTATTTGTTCCGCAACTAAACGAACATAGGCCGGTTCATTTCGTTTACCGCGATTTGGATGAGGAGCCAAAAATGGACAATCTGTTTCAATTAACAAACGATCCATCGGTACATATTTCGCCACTTCTTTGGGTAAAGTCGCATTCTTAAACGTGACAGGTCCTCCTAATGAAATATAAAAACCCATATCCAGACAAGTATCTACATAATCAACAGAATCATTATAACAATGCATAATGCCGCCTACTTCTTCCGCATGTTCTTCCTGCAGCACTCCGATAATATCCTCCGTTGCTTCACGATTGTGAATAATGATCGGCAGCTGTACTTTTTTAGCCAATTGAATTTGCTTGCGGAATACCGCTTTTTGTACATCTTTCGGGGATTTGTCCCAGTGGTAATCCAGCCCCATTTCTCCAAGCGCTACCACCTTGGGATGATCGGCCAGTTCTTCCAGCCAGACTAATTCTTTCTCTGTCATATCGATCGCATCAATCGGATGCCATCCTACCGCTGCATAGATATGGTCATACTGCTCGGCCATCTTGATTGCTTTTGGAATCGTTTCGTGGTCAAACCCTACGATAACCATATATTCGACACCTGCTTCTTTTGCCCGCTTCAATACTTCTTCTCTGTCCTCATCAAAATGAGAGACATTTAAGTGCACATGTGTATCAAATAACATCGAGTATCCTTCCTTTCTTCCTGCTACAAGAGGAAACGCTTATCCTGTTTCGATAAGCGTTTGTCCACTTTATTTTACTACCGAACCATTTGGCAGGTCAGAGGACACGCTGGCCAATGATAAGGAGCCATCTTCGTCTTCACCAGATAAAATCATGCCTTCTGATAATGCACCACGTAATTTGACAGGTTTCAGATTGGTAACACAAATCACCTTTTTGCCAATCAGTGACTCTGGTGTGTAATATTCGGCAATCCCTGAAATCACTTGGCGTTTTTCCGAACCAAGGTCTAATTGCAGACGCAATAGCTTATCCGCCTTTTTCATTTTCTCTGCTTGGACGACCTCGGCTACACGCAAATCAATGGACATAAATTGATCATAGCTGATTTCCTCTTTCGTCTCTTGTTCGACTGATGCTTCAGGCTGTACCGGTGCCTTCATCGTATCTTTAATAGCCTGTACCTCTTCTTCAGCGTCCAAGCGCGGAAAAATAGGTGCTTGCTTATTGATTTTTGTACCTGATTTTAGTTTACCAAACGAAGCCAAACTATCCCACGTCGCATCTACTTCTGGATCTAATCCTAATTGTTCCAAAATCTTACGAGAAGTTTCTATGAAGATCGGCTGAAGAAGTGTGGCCACTATACGTAAACTTTCTGCCAAGTGAACCATGACACTCTCCAATTCACCACGCTTATCGTCTTCTTTTGCTAAAATCCAAGGCTGTGTTTCGTCAATATATTTATTGGTACGAGAAATGAATTTCCACACAGCGACTAAGGCAGCGTTAAATTGCATGCTATCCATTTCTTGCTCGTATGTGTTCACTGTTTCTGCTGCCAGTTCACGTAACGATGGATCAAATGTAGTCACATCCCCATGATATGCCGGAACCGTTCCGTCAAAATATTTGTTGATCATGGCAACGGTTCGATTCAATAGATTTCCTAAATCATTGGCCAAATCATAGTTAATCCGCGAGATAAAATCTTCTGGTGTGAAGACGCCATCACTTCCAAAAGGCATTTCACGCATGAGATAGTAACGGAGTGGATCGATCCCATAGCGTTCCACTAAGAATTCTGGATACACGACATTCCCTTTTGATTTAGACATTTTACCGTCTTTCATCAATAACCAGCCATGTCCGAAAATCATCTTAGGTATAGGTAAGTCTAACGCCATCAACATAATTGGCCAATAAATGGTGTGAAAACGAACAATCTCTTTCCCTACCATCTGGACATCAGCCGGCCAATATTTCTTAAATCTTTCTGACTGATTTTCATAACCGCCGAGATCAGGGTCATAACCTAACGCCGTAATATAATTGGACAGGGCATCGATCCAAACATATACGATGTGCTTAGGATCCGATTTAACCGGTATCCCCCAGCTAAAAGTCGTACGGGTGATCGCCAAGTCTTCTAGGCCCGGTTTGATAAAATTATTGATCATTTCATTTTTTCGTGATTCGGGCTGGATAAAGTCTGGATGCTCTTCATAATACTGCAGCAGACGATCCGCATATTTACTCATACGTAAAAAATACGACTCTTCTTTGATCCACTCCACTTCATTTCCACTCGGCGCAATGCCACCCGTAACATTGCCATCTTCATCACGATAAACTTCTTCTAATTGAGTCTCTGTAAAGAACTCCTCGTCAGATACAGAGTACCAGCCTGCATACTGATCCAAATAAATATCGCCTTGATCTTTTAATTTTTCAAAGATTTTCTGGATCACTTCTTCATGGTAATCATCCGTGGTACGAATAAATTGATCATTTGAAATGTTAAGTAGTCTCCATAAACCTTGAATGCTTTCAGCCATTTCGTCCACATATTCTTGCGGGGTTTGGCCAAGCTCGGTTGCTTTCTTTTCAATCTTTTGACCGTGCTCATCCGTTCCTGTTAAGTAAAAGGTATCAAATCCTTGCAGACGCTTATAGCGGGCGATTACATCGCATGCAATCGTTGTATAGGCATTTCCAATGTGTAATTTTCCACTCGGATAATAAATCGGTGTAGTGATATAAAATGCTTGCTTATCCTGTGACATGCTTTACCTCCTCGATTCGTTCTTAGTTCTTACATAAAAAAAGCGCACCATAATAAAGCTTCGATGTTTGAAGCTCGCTACTTTCTTTTCTGTATATAAATTAGTCTGCTTTTATTGTAGCGATTTTTCAACCATTTTTCCATTATTAAAGTAGTTTATCCATGAATTTTATCATTTAATCTTAGAAAAACGCAGAAATGCCGTCGGTCTTTGACGTTAATCCAGAATAGGTAGCAACTTTTAGCTATGGTGATTATTTTGCAAACCCTCGCCAGTTACCTGCGTTAGCCTGACAAACCCGCACGTGCTGTAAAGACCACAATCTGTAGCCTGGAGGAAAACGATAAACGTCTCAGAGATACTTGAGCCGTCGTTCTAAGTATGACGACCTTTTTTCCGTGTTCTCTCGCTTTTTTGGGCGTCATTTTGATTATGACGGCCACTTTTCCGTGTTCTCTCGCTTTTTTGGGCGTCATTTTGATTATGACGGACATTTTTTCGTGTTCTCCGCTTTTTTTGGGCGTCATTTTGATTATGACGGCCATTTTTTCGTGTCCTCTCACTTTTTTGGGCGTCATTTTGATTATGACGGCCACTTTTTTGTGTTTTCCTGCTTTTTTGGGCGTCATCACAAACAGGCAATCCATCTTTTTTAATCATTTATCGATATTTACGCTTCTGTTAACGATTATTGGCGACAGTTTTTGTCGAATAATATTTTAATTTCCATTCTTGAAACCCTTTACTTTTAAAGTATTTTAAAAAATTTGAAAAAAAATACTTATTTCGTTTGACATTACTGGGAACTAATGGTATTATAACGCTGTAGGTGTCGAATTATGCCGAAAAAATATCAAAAGGGGAGAAATTTTAATGAAATCAACAGGTATCGTAAGAAAAGTAGATGAACTTGGCCGTGTCGTTATTCCTATCGAACTTCGCCGTACACTTGGAATTGAAGAAAAAGATGCCCTTGAAATCTACGTGGATGACGAACGCATCATCCTTCAGAAATACAAACCAAATATGACCTGTCAAATTACAGGCGACATTTCTGACGATAACTTTACTTTAGCAAATGGCAAACTTGTGCTTAGTCCAGAAGGTGCCAAGGAACTTGTAGAAGAAATTCAAAAAAAACTTGATTAATTCAACGATGTGGTATATCTAGCAATTAGCTGATATGAGATCTATAGATTCAAAAAAGCACGGTCATCATGTTTGACCGTGCTTTTACTATGTCTATTGAATATGATAGGCCGTATATACATCCCTTTTCGGTAATTGTCGTGTTTTGGCCACTTGTTTGATCGCTTCTTTGCTGGTGCATTCTCTCTCTTTCATCATCTGTTCGACATGCGCTTTTACACTGAGCGATTCCCACCACTCCACTTCTTGCTGCTCTTGCTTGCCCTCGATAACAATGCAACATTCCCCTTTTAATGGGTGATCGCTTATCCATGCAGCCAGTTCCGGCAAATTACCACGCAAATATTCTTCGTATTTTTTGGATAACTCCCTTGCAATCGAAGCTTGGCGATTACCAAATCGTTCTGCTAGCTGTTCCATCGTTTGCGTTATCCTATGGGGAGATTCATACAGAATAAAAGTCGTATCCAGGCTTGCCAGCAATTCAAATGCCTGTTCACGCTCCTTGTTCTTTCGGGGGAGGAAGCCATAAAAATAAAAGGAAGAGGTAGATAAACCAGATCCGACTAGGGCCGGCAACGCCGCATTGGCACCCGGCAATACGATAACAGCAACATCCTGATCAATAGCCGCTTGAATCACTTCATAGCCCGGATCCGAGATACCCGGCATTCCGGCATCACTTACCAGGACAAGCGTCTGTCCTTCTGCTAACATAGCAAGGATTTGATCCTGTCTGGTGGCCTTGTTATGTTCATGGTAACTGATCATCCGCTTCTTTAGATCAAAATGATGCAACAGCTTTCCTGTATTACGAGTATCCTCCGCTAGCACGATATCTGCCTCTTCTAGTACACGCAACGCTCGGAAAGTGATGTCCTCTAAGTTTCCAATTGGCGTTGGAACAATATATAATACTCCTGCACTGTCATTTTGATAGCTCTTCTGGATTTGCATGGCCACCATACCTTTCTTTATGCTCATGGATCATTTGCTCTTTTTCTTTACGAGACAGTCGTTTGATGCTTGCCTCCAGGCGTAATGCCTCCGACTTTGTGGGGCATGTTTCGATAAATTGCAGTTCAAAAGGTGCCCTGCCCCTCGTATATTTTGCGCCCTTTCCTTGCTCATGCATAGCTAAACGCCGTTTGATATTATTGGTGTATCCTGTATATAAGGTGTGATCCTTACACTTGAGCATATATACATAGTGTGTGCTACTGTCTGTCATACATGATCCCCTCAAGTTCCTTTGTATAATTTCCTTGCTCATCAAACATATAAAGCGGTGGCAGCATTCGCAAATCCGGCTTTCCGTCTCTAATACCTTCAATCAAAAGAATGTTAGCTTCTTTTCCCATTTTAGGATAAACAAACTGCACACGCTTTGGCTCGATTTTATATTGGCGGAACAAGGTAATAATATCGACAAAGCGGGAAGGTCGATGTACCATCGCCAGCTTGCCTCCCGATTTTACCAGCTTACTGCAGGCTACCATAACATCTTCTAAAGAGCAGGAAATCTCATGCCTGGCAATCGTTAAATAATCATTATCATTGTGATGCAGTTGATTTTTTGTTGGAAAATAGGGAGGATTAATGGTAACTAGATCAAATTTATTGTTTTTGAAATGAGCTGGCATGTCTTTTAGATCACTGTGTATCATATCAATCTGTGTTTGCAGCTGGTTCAACTGGATGCTGCGCTTGGCCATGTCATATAACCGTGCTTGAATTTCTACCCCTGTAATCGGAACAATCGTTTTTCTAGCCAATAGTAACGGGATGACGGCATTCCCGCTGCACAAATCCAAAATCTTACCTCGCTTTTTCGGAACAGAGGCAAACTCACTTAATAACACCGCGTCCGTCGAAAAAGCAAACACAGTGGGGCTCTGAATAATTTGCATCGATTGATCGATCACTAAGTCATCTATACGTTCATCGTCTTTAAGTTGCATAGGCTTACTCCTTATTTCATGTCACATAACTTCTCTTTTTTCAGACAAAAGGCTGACATCTTCTATTGTCAGCCTTTTTGCCACCAAGTGCTTTTATTTCGTTTTATTTAAAAATAGCAAGCAGAATAAACAATCGCCTTCCTGCCTCGGGCTACCAAAGTGGACATTGCAAATATGGAAGCCTTCTTCATAAAGTCTTGCCAGATTATCATATCCTTCCCCAATAGCAGTTGGATCCTCATTTTCTTCGTCTTGCTTCTCTTGTATCTCTGTTTCATGATCCAATCGTTGTCTCAGGTGATGATTCTCCATTTCTAAACGATAATTCTCTTCTAACATTTCTCCTAAGTGTTGCTTTAAATCTCCAAGTTGTTGATATAATTGACCGATTTGTTCTTCCATATCCGATACTTGTTCAAATAATTCCTTTTTCTTCACGTCACTTCCACCCCATTATTCTGTGCCCTGGGTACTGATAACTCCTTCATCTATCAATTCATCTAAAGTATATTCGACTACGCGTTCTTTTTCTGGTATTTCAATTTGAATGAGTCGTTCTAAAATGTTCAAGCCGACTACTTTACCATCACCATAGCTTGTTTTGATGGTTTCGCCCAAATCTGGAAGCTCTTTTTTGGCCGTCTCATAATCGTCATTCTCATACTTGAGACAGCACATCAATCGTCCACACAACCCGGATATTTTAGAAGGATTCAATGATAAGTTCTGGTCTTTCGCCATTTTAATCGAAACCGGTTCAAAATCACCTAAAAAAGTAGAACAGCAGAGCATACGACCACATGGCCCTATACCACCTAATAACTTCGCTTCATCCCTGACACCAATCTGCCTTAGCTCAATCCGAGTTTTAAACACCGATGCCAAGTCTTTGACAAGGTTGCGAAAATCGACCCGACCATCTGCCGTAAAATAAAAGATGACCTTATTTCGATCAAATGTATATTCCACATCAACCAAATTCATCTCAAGTTCGTGGTCTTTAATTTTCTGTTGACAAGTCTGATAAGCCTCTTCGGCAATATCTTTATTCTCTACGACGGTTAACTTGTCCTTATTATTAGCGATGCGAATCACTTTTTTTAATGGCAAGACAACATCCTCTTCGTCTACCTGTTTATTCGGTACAACGACCTTACCAAACTCTACACCTCGAACCGTCTCCACGATGACATATTCATCTGTTTCCATCGCTGTACTATCTGGATCAAAATAATATATTTTACCCGCTTTTTTAAAACGGACACCAATGACTTCTATCACTATTTTTCACCTCTGTATTTGAAGTGTTAGTTGCTCCATCACCAACTGTGGATGCACATTTTGTTCCAGCTTTCGTTTGGCATGCATGATTTCCTGCAAATGATCCGTGACTTGTGCCAAAGACCATTGCATACTGCCTGTTTCAAGTTTCTCACGATGCTGAACAAATACTAACTCCGAAGACTCATCCAAATGGTAATGTACGATATCTCGAAACCATAAGAGTAATAAATCCAGGCCTTCTTGTAATTGTACTCGCTCTTTAAAATGTGGCATCCATTGGGTATGCACAAAAATTGGCACTTCATTTGGATTTTGTTGAAGCATTTCTATCAATTGTACCACTATTTTTCGTGACTGTGCAAACCAAGTATCCTTACTCTTTTCGAGGGCTGCACTCAAATTATTTGTCATAGCTGTCAGAAGCCTTGCATTTGCTAAGGAGAGCCCTTCTTCTTGCAATTTTTCCTCGAGCCGTTTTGATTGTAACGGTGTAAAAGAAAGCATCTGACATCTCGAACGAATTGTTGGTAAAATGGCCTGACTATTTTCTGTAAGTAAGATGGCTGTCGTCTGCTGACTTGGTTCCTCCAAGAATTTCAATAAACGATTGGAGGCATTATCTGTCATTTTATCAGCCTGATCAATAATATAGACCTTTTTATTCGATTCTAGTCCTGTATAGGTGAATTCTTTTTGGAGATGCAGAATCTGTTCTTTCTTAATACTGGCACCATCTGGATAAATGACATGCAAATCAGGGTGGTTCCCGCTCTGGATCCTCCTGCAATCTCGACACTGATAACAAGGTTCTACACCCGTGCGCTCTTGACAAAAAATACTCATGGCAAGTAGCTGTGCCAGCGTAAATTTCCCTGTTCCCTTATCGCCATGAAATAAATAGGCGTGAGATATTCGTCCTTTATTGATGCTATTCATCACCATTTTACTGACAATGGGCTGTGTCTGTAGCATGTCTGACCAATGTACTTCCATGGTATAGCCTACTTTCTTCTATAAAATATACTTGTTCTTTGTTTTCGTGTGCGTGTGTTCTGAAGTTCTCTATCTACACCGCCTCATCAGCAATTAATGACGATAATGAAGTTGATGTTTGCTAGCCCTGCAATTGTCATTCTGCATCTTATATTGCTATGAAAGTTAGAACAGCCCCCGTCCGGTCCTTTATTACTATATAAGTTGAACGCATAAATGGATCAAGCGCACCTATCCGATATCCATGAGAAATTATTGCATTCCACTTATATCATCAAAAGAACATACTGACTACCGATAAGTTCCAGGTCAACATCATTCCAAGTCCTATTATACCAAGGATTTTATACTTTCTGTTAAAAAGACCAAGGTGGATGGATCAGAGACATCCAGCCACCTTGTGCTCATGTATATAGGTTAACAAGTAGTCCCTTAATCTCCCCAATTAGATCTAATATCTGAACGGAATGTTTTTCCTGGTCCATTACCGACTCGGTTAATTCGAGCAACTTATCGTCGATTTCTTCCACAATCGTTAAGGGACGATTTCCCCCGTCCGGCGTAAAGCTATGCGATTTCTTTAAGGCCATGCCATAATCAACGGCTTCTTTGACGAACTTTTTCACTAGCCGTTTGTAAGCTGCTAAGTCTTTGAAGGAACGAAAGCGAGCAACCCTCTGACCCTGGGCCGTTAACGCCGACATTAACTGCTGCAGCTGATTCTGCTGCAACTGGGCGGACTGTTGCTTGACGACAGTGTCAAAAGGTTTCCCAGTTGTTCGTGCTTGTGTATCCTGTTTCTGTAATCCTTCTAATTGCGTGCGCATATCCTGAGTAATCTTCATAATCAATGCTTACCTGCCTTTTTAGAACTGATGGAACGATTCAACTGGTACGATAAATACAGTAGCCCCGCCAACTTCTACATTAATGGGACGTGGAATATAAGAATCTGCGTTGCCACCCATTGGTGAGACCGGTGAAACCAATTGCTCACGCTTACTACAATTATCTTCGATCACCTCGAGTGCCTGTTCCACATACTTGTCCTCACAGCCAATCATTAAGGTCGTATTGCCTTCCTTTAAAAACCCGCCAGTTGAGGATAGCTTGGTCGTTTTATATTGATTTTCACTTAACGCGTCGATCAGACGATTACTATCTTTATCCTGTACTACGGCCATAATTAACTTCACTTTAATCTCCCCCTTGGTTTAGGTAAGATGTGCTTTAATTTTGTTATATGCTTCTTGCTCTACTTTTATTATATCAAATTTTGCATCAATTCTCTCGATTCGATTTGGAAATTTTTTAATTAATGTTTGATAAGCTTGATAAACTTGACGGTGAAAAGCCAACGATTCTAAATCTAATCGATTTTGTTCCCGCTCAGCGTTGGTAGTAATTCGTTTTAATCCTTCTTCCGGCTCAATATCAAAAAACAATGTCACATCGGGCATATGGTTCTGGATCGCAAACTGATTAATTTGAAACACTTCATCGATACCCAAGCCCCTTGCTGCCCCTTGATAAGCCAAACTGGAATCAACAAATCGATCGCATAATACAATTTTACCTTCTGCCAGGGCCGGCTGAACCTTCTCAACCAAATGCTGACGACGAGCTGCTGCAAATAATAATGCCTCTGTTCTTGGGTCCATCTGGGCATTATCCGTATATAACACGACATCACGGATACGTTCCGCAATTGGAATACCACCTGGTTCTCTTGTTGCAAGTACTGGATAGCCCTCTTCTGTCAAACGTTGCGCCACTCGTTTTAAAACCGTTGTCTTACCGGCGCCTTCTCCACCTTCAAATGTAATAAACACGTTCATTCTCCTTCTGCTGCTTCATAGACATAGATTCCTTTATGAGGATTGCTTGGTTGAAAACCAATAGACAATTGAAATAATTGTTTTATTTTCGCTACCGTGGCTCCTTTAATTCGCTCTCCTTTGGCAATCAGCGGAATACCTGGAGGATAGGGAATGATCGCCTCAGCGGCTATTTTTCCTGCTGCTTCCTCCCAGCGACACCAACGAGTATGCTGTTGATTCATCTGCTGATAAGATAATGCCAAAGAGACAGTTTCCTCTTCAAAAAATAATGGATCTACATCTATTTTAGCATGACGGATATGTTTTAAGCTATCCCTGATTGTTGCCAATCGCTTTTGCAGCTGTTCTAATGGATAAACTGGTTCTAATCCAAATATAAATAATACATGACGATCCGTAATAAGCTCTGGATAGATACCTTGTTCTTCAAAAAGGGCTTGAACCTGACTGGCTGATAGATGATCATGGATACGCAATGTCATTTTAAGCGGATCATCATTCACTTCCACCTCCCAGTAGTCAGGAGCAACAAAACATTCCTGAACTGCTTTTATATATCGAAGCGTCTGTTTATATTGCACCTCTGTATAATTTGCCAAGTAATAACGAGCAAGGTCTAAGCTGACCATCAGTGGATAAGAAGGACTGCTTGACTGCAGCAATTGTAAATAATAGTGAACTCGCTCCAACGGTACGGCTGATGTATATACATGAAGATAAGCAGACATGGTCATTGCTGGAGTCATTTTATGAGCAGACTGAACCACGACATCTGCGCCTAACTCCCCTGCCGATGGAACGGAAACAAAAGGAAGCGAGAAATGACACCCATGCGCCTCATCGATCAACACAAATGTATCACTACGATGTGCCAGATCAATGACTTCCTTTAAAGGAAATACATCACCAAAATAATCTGGATAAGTAAGAATAATAGCCTTAGCTTCTGTATAGTTAGTGAGAGCCTGTTTTATCGAGCTAGTCGACGGTGCGATATATCTTTGTTTGAGCTTGTCATAAGATGGCGGCAAGAAGATCGGTTTTACCCCAGCCAGCTCCATCCCATGCAGAATCGATTTATGGCAATTTCGCTGTACCAATACCATATCACCTGGTTGACAACACGCCAAGATCATCGTCAGATTCCCTACGGTACTTCCATTGATCAGAAAAAAGGTATGCAAGGAATGAAACCATTCACTAGCAAGTTCTTGGGCATCTGCTATTACCCCTTCTGGTGCATGCAGATCATCTAGTCCATTTAATTCTGTTATATCTAACGACAGTAATGATTGAAACTCAGCCAAACCCTGCTCTGCAAAAAGTTTGCCATTTTTATGTCCAGGAACGTGAAAAGAGATTGGTTGGGCATCGGCAAATTGTTTTACTGCTGCATACAATGGTGTCTGTTGTTGATTAGCAATCATCCCTCACCTCTTTCTTTGAGTATAGAAAAAAATAGAATCACGCTTACTGATTCTATTATATCGTATAGGTTGATTGATTAATAGCACGCAACTTACCTACATAATAGGAGTAATGATCCTCATCTGGTCGTACAGAAATAATTTCTTGCTCACACTCATGGCACAAATACATTTGATATAAGAAGATTCCATTGTTTTTCCGTTGCTCACATACACCACATCTGTGATAGGTTTTATGATCATTCATTGCTTCCACCTCCATCACTTAGTATAACCCGATCTATTAAAAGGTATACAAAGAATCATAGACTTTATGTTTCACGTGAAAAAAGTGATTTTTTTCTTCTACAATATTTCTTTCTGTGTTATGATAAATCCATGTCAGCCCCTTATAATTTGAGATGCAGAAGGAACTGCCACCCTCTAAATTATAAGGTTTTTTGCTTGTACTTTACCCCCTGCAGCATGATATAACGGCAATTGGTAAAGAATAAGCAGTGGCAACGCGAAATTTGAATACCATAAGGATGGAAGATAATGAAAAAATTTATCATACTTATATTATGTCTGTGCGCTTTGTTTTTTATCCTAGTCAAAGGAATTAATCCTTTTACTGCCGATAAGGAAAGTAGAGAAGAACAATTAGAAGCAAAGGCACCAGAAACATACAGTAACTTTTATCAAAAATTAGTAAATGGTGAAGTGGAAAAAATAAAATTAGTTGGCGACAGTATAACTGCAGGGGTCGGTGCGCAATACTTACTGATGCCAGATGTTAATCAAGTTATTTTTGAAAATCAAGAAGAAGTATATCGAGAAGCAGGATTTGAGGCAAATTCTTGGTCGAACTTATTCAGAAATTATATTAACGAATTTTTCCCGGATGTAGAGTTTGTCAATGCTGGAATTTCTGGAAAATCTGCCAAATGGGCAAACCGGCACAAAGAGCGCTGGGTTGGCGATGAAGATGTGGTTTTTGTTATGTTAGGGACAAACGATAGATGGGACAGTCAAAATACACTGGAGCTTAAAGATAATCTAACGAGCTTTCTGGAGTATGTAGATGCGAACAGTGAGCAAATGATTGTGATGAGTCCACCACCCGCACTATCTGACGGCCAAAATGAACGATATCATTTTGGTACCGAAGAAATCAATCAGGTGGTGAAATCGATCTGCCGAGCTCATGGTTATCAGCTTATTTCTCATTATGACGCCATGACCAATTACGCATCAAGTCAAGGGGTAGCCCTTGAAAAACTCTTACAAACAACAGGCTCTCACCCTATCGATGCTGGCTATCGTGTCATTTGGGAACACATTAAATCGGAATTAACTTTGTATGATCGTAATGAGCTATAATTGTTTTTCATGATTATCAGGGAAAATGATGATCGATTAAGAAAAGGAGATTGATTTTGTGAAACAAAAACAGGAGGTTTCGAAAAGGCATAGCCTGATTAGTTACCTCTCCTTAACCATAGGAATCGGTTGTTTTTTTATTGTTTTTCAACGGCAGCTTAATTGGAGATGTCCTCACATTCCTTCTTTCTGTTGCAGGTATCCTGCTATCTATTGCCGCACTGTTAAATAAAAAAGAAAAAAAGATCATTCCAATTATATCCTTCCTTCTTTCTTCGTCTTTCTTTTTGTTTTGGATCATTGCAGCTTTTTTATTGATTACTGGTCAAATGGACTTCGCTCCATAATGCATATAAGAAAAACCGGGCAAACTCCGTCCATTCTTCTATTATACCCGAAACGAGATACTGACTGTCGATAAGACGGATGATGTTAAGTAGCTTCTTTTTTTAGAATATTATGTTATACTCTCTCTATCATAAAAAAAGAAGCTCATTAATCATTTTATAGATTAATAAGCTTCTTTTTTACTGTTTGCCTGGCAACGTCCTACTCTTGCAGGGGAAACCCCCAACTACCATGGGCGCTGAAGAGCTTAACTACTGTGTTCGGCATGGGAACAGGTGGGACCTCTTCGCTATCGTCACCAGACTTTCTTTTGATAAGGACAAGACATATTATAACGCATGCCTTATACGAAATGCAAGTGTTTTTTATATACTTTCAAAACTAGATAAGAATTCATCGGACAAGCCAACATCATGTATAGATAAGTCCTCGATCGATTAGTATTCGTCAGCTCCACATGTCACCATGCTTCCACCTCGAACCTATCTACCTCCTCGTCTTGGAGGGATCTTACTCTATCGAATAG
>NZ_LR131141.1:0-390516 GCF_900626275.1 Gracilibacillus phocaeensis
CCATCATAATCCGGAGGTGTCGAGCGATAATCATGGGTATCTTCTTTTACTGCGGTTAACATTAGTATACCACATCCTTTCGTTAGCATAAATTTGTTTTCATCTTATCGCTTTATGGCGGGCAAGGTAAAACGGTAAAAGTAGATTTTCATGAGGTGTAGAGGGGAGATAATCGGAATAGTGCCTGGCTATTTGATGATTTTTGCTGAGAAACAGATCTTTAAAATGAAATGTTACTATTTTTCAAGAAAATGCAGCGTTCGATCATTGTTATCTCTCAGCACTCTAACCTTGGATGGCTACCATTTGAAATTACTTATTATTAAATGGAAAAACGGGCCATTCCATTGTATTTTATTCTGTATTTGGTAAAATACATGTGACATGTTATTTGATTGATGAAAAGTGCTTCCTAATCTACTCATCATAAATCAATCATGAGTATACACACAAGATAGTGATAGTAACACTGTTTTGTAATCGTTTTCTTATAAGTGTTAAATGAAAAGGAGAGGTGAACATTATTAAACCGAATATATTATGGATTTGTACCGATCAACAACGCTTGGACTCATTAGGCTGTTACGGAAATGAGTTTGTCAAAACGCCTAATATTGACCGTCTGGCTGAGCGAGGACTATTATTCGAAAATGCTTATAGTCAGAGTCCGGTTTGTACCCCTAGTCGTGCCAGCTTTCTGACAGGACGCTATCCGCGAACTAATCGCTGTCGTCAGAATGGGCAGGCGATTCCAAATGACGAGGTATTGGTCACGAAATTACTTGCGGATGCAGGATATACTTGTGGTTTATCGGGAAAGTTGCATATCTCACCTTGTCACCCATCTGCTGCACCAGAGATAGAAGCAAGAGTGGATGATGGGTATGAAACTTTTCATTGGTCGCATCATCCAAGTCCGGATTGGCCTGCTAATGAATATACACAGTGGCTCCAAGAACAGGGACAGGAATTTAAACCAGAATCAGTAGAAAACTGTTCATATGTTCAATACGGGCCTGATGCGGAATATCATCAAACCACCTGGTGTGCAGAGAAGGCGATTCAATTTATGGAAGCGAATGAGGCCAGTGAAACGCCATGGTTATTCTCTGTGAATTTCTTTGATCCGCATCATCCATTTGACCCGCCCAAACAATATATACAGCGTTATTTAGATCGATTAGAGGAGCTGCCATTACCCCATTATAAGCAGGGTGAATTGAACAATAAGCCAATCTATCAACAGATGGATCATCATGGTGCTTATGGAATGAAAGGACATCTTGCTTATTCGGATATGACCGAGCATGATCACCGCATGCTTCGGGCTGCTTATTGGGCGATGGTCGACCTTATTGACGAACAGGTAGGACGAATGATAACGGTATTAGAAAAGACAGGGCAGTTAGATAACACCATGATTATTTTTATGTCTGATCACGGAGAATTATTGGGAGATCATGGTGTCTATTTAAAAGGACCTCATTTTTACGAGCAATCTGTAAACGTGCCATTAATTATGTGCTGGCCTGAAAAGATACGAGAAAATAAGAAGGTGGATCGTTTCATCGAACTGATTGATCTTGCACCGACTCTATTAGAAGCGGCGGATGAACCGGTATATGCAGGTATGCAAGGACAATCGTTATGGCCTGTGCTTACAGGGAATGATCTTACGTACACCTATCGTAAAGCCGTCTATTGTGAACACTATAATGCAAATTTCAAGCATGATGAAAAGGGAGTATACGCCACCATGATAAGAACGGATGAGCATAAGTTGGTTGCATACCATGGTGATGAAACAGGTGAACTGTATCACTTGAAGGTGGACCCAAGTGAATCGACTAATGTTTGGGATCACCCTGCTTATCAAACTATCAAGCTATCACTTTATCAATGTTTATGCGATCGAATAGTGGAAACCATTGATCCACTACCGATCAGGCAATCGCCGTGGTAAAAGTTGCTTTTGTAAAATGAATTGGTATCTGATGGATAAGCGGCTTCTGGCTTGTCCATCGGCACGTTATTTGGCGGTAGAACAATGGCTCACCAATCGATAAATATTTCACAGATGAGGCTCAAGCCTCGATTTTCAGTCGTCACTGGGGAGAGATGGTCCCCACTTATAAAATATTTATTTTCCTCTACTTGCTCCTACATGTTACACATCCGCTTTGTCACTTCATACCTATCCTCCTGCAGGTTATTCTCTCTTTCCATACAAATCCTTGTTCCTTTGCGATAATACCAGGGAAAGGAGGAATAAATCATGACGTTACCCACAGTAATGGTCGTTTCCACAGGTATTATCAGCTTAAGCCTATTTATTACAGCAATTACAATAAACGCGATGAAAAGTGATGAGCAATGAAAGCCACGCACAGCCAGCTCCACTATTCTTAAACAATGAACGCAGCATGTCATACACTTATTCTTACATGTTACTCCGTTTTTTATCACCACCTTCTATTCCTTTGCGATAATGGAGAACAAAGGAGATGAGAAGCATGTTGACGATCGAAAAGGTAACGAAATATTATGATAAAACAGAGGCATTAAGCGATGTTTCCGTGACAATTCCTAGTGGAGTTTGTTACGGGCTGGTTGGTCCAAATGGTGCAGGGAAGTCCACCCTTATTAAAATAATTACATCGATTATCCGTGGTTATGAAGGAGATATTGCATTTAACCATAAACCAATCTCTGACCAAACCAAACAGCAATCAGGATATGTTCCACAGGATATTGTTTTGGAAGAAAATATCACTGCAATCGGTAATTTATATCTGTTTGGTAGAATATATGGCTTGAAAGGAAGCAAATTGGCACAACGAACAAAAGAGGTGCTGTCGTTAATTGGACTTAGCGAAAGGAGTAAGGATAAAGTCGCCACTTTCTCAGGTGGAATGAAGCGAAGGTTGAATATAGGCTGTGCGCTAATGCATAATCCAGAGCTTATCATTATGGATGAACCGACCGTCGGTATAGATCCGCAATCAAGACAGTATATTTTTCAGATGATTGAAGAGTTGAAAGCTACCGGAAAGACCGTTGTCTATGCCAGTCATTATATGGAGGAAGTAGAAAGGCTCTGTGACTATGTCGCTTTTCTCGATAAGGGGAAAATGATAGAGAATGGTGCGATCGATGAGCTGCTTCAGCAATATGCGGTTCCTTCCATCTATATCAAAGCAGACGGGATGGCGCTAGAACAACTGGAGGCATTTGGTTCTGTTCAACAACGGCAGGAGGCATTTGTCATTTTTACCGAAGAAGCCTTACCTGTAATGGAAAAGATAATTTTCTATTGCCGCAAGAATAAGGTTGATGTAGAGCGGCTGGAGCTGGTTCGTCCTCGATTGGAAGATGTGTTTTTTAGGTTGACAGGAAGTAACTTGAGAGAATAATAAAGTTGGAGGTGTAGATGATGAATGCTATGATGATAGTAGAATTGAAAAAGCATATACAGGATAAAGGTCTGGTTTTCTGGATTCTTCTTTTGCCTATTTTATTTACGATTATCTTTATTGCCATTTTTACGGCAGGTGTGGAAGACGCGGAGAGACAGGAGGTTATTCAGACAATTGTTCCAGCATATATTGTGATGTTTGTCTTTTTTATTATGATTTCGATGGTGCAGGTATTTATCAAAGACAGGGATAAAGGTACGACGGCACGTATGGCAAGCACACCACTTAAAAGCTATGCTTATCTATTCGGAAAGTGGATTCCTTTTATGTTTATTGTATTCTTTCAGATTATTGTGTTATTTTTATTTGGAGGAATGGTTTACGATATTTCGTTTGGTGAGCCGCTGATTCTGTTGGTTGTGTCATTGTTTATGACGTTTACAGCTACCGCAATTGGATTAGCGATGTCGCTTACTGTGAATACAGAAAATATGGGAATTGCTATTACCCAGGTTATTGCTTTGGGTGGGGCTATGCTGAGCGGGTTATGGATGCCGATTGACATGCTGCCGGACTTTATGCAGACAATCGCTCGCTTTTTGCCGCAGTATTGGGCAAACCAGTCTTTTCAGGATGCGATGGCTGGGACCACACAAATCGTGGAGCTATTCCAAACATTAGGGGTATTATTAGCGATGGGGTTACTAGCATTTATTATCGCTATGGTCCGGTATCCCTATTTTCTAAAACGAGCTGTGAGCTAGCAGGAGATATGGTTTGTATGTGGAGGGGTTGGAATGAAAATAAACATTGATATCGATGCTAACCATGACGAGACGCAAATCACCATTCAGGCGAAGGAATGGACGAGGGAGCTGGAGGAGATTGTCAACGTGATTAAAAAAGAGAAACAGCAGCGCTTATTTGGTATGGATGAAGACCAGACCGTTCTGCTGGAGCCAAAGGAGATCGATTTTATTCATGCGGAAAAACGCAAGATATATGCGGTCTCCAAAGATTGGCGTTTTGAATTGAGGATGAAGCTGTATGAGGTGGAAGAATTCTTAGCTCCACATGGTTTTATGCGCTTTTCAAAATCGGTGATCGGAAACCTTCATCGTATTGAAAAGTTCGAGGCGTCTTTTAATGGAAATCTATGTGTTTATTTTCAATCCGGCAACAAGGAATACATTACACGGAAATATGTCAGTGCCATTAAAGAAAAACTGATGCAGGGAGGGCAGTAACATGATACTTGAAATGTTAAAGCGTTCAACGTTGGGTATCGCTTTCGGAGCTATCGCAACTTTTATTGTCCTCACGATTATGAAACTCAATGCATGGGAGGCTTCTGTATCAGAAATATGGCTGCATATGGGGGCCAGCATGTTCTTAGGCGTTTATTTTGGCATATCTTCCCTTATTTTTGGGAACAGCGGTAATCATCTTATCAAAAAGTCGATTAGCCACTTTATCCTTACGTATATTGCTTGCCTTATTATCGCTGGTATGGCCGGTTGGATTCCTATCAGTGGCTGGTCCGTTTTATGGTTTAGTGTGATTTTTATTCTGATGTATGTGCTATATTGGTTTGGCTGGTATCTTTACTTCAAACGAGAGGAAGAGGCATTAAATAAGTATTTGCAAAGTAATAAAGACGAATGAAACTGGTTTGAATGACGCTAGAATGGTGTAAAGTAAAAGTAAACAGCCAACAAATCATTTGAGGAGGTAAAAAATGAAACGACATGAAGCATTAAATCCTTTATCGCATCACCATCATCATACATTAACGCAAGCATTGGAGCTGCAACGGGCTGGTACTGAGAAAAGTCAGAAAGGCTATACGGAATTATTGCGTGATTTGATTGAGTTTTGGGAAAAGGACGGCAATGATCATTTTCGTGATGAAGAAGAAGTTCTCATTCCCTTATATTTGGAACATGCTGATTCAATAGAGATGGATTTAGTAAAAGAAATACTCTATCAGCATGCTCAAATAAGAAGCAGTATTCAACATTTGAGAGAAGACAGGCAGACTTCCTATAAAGAAATGAATGAGTTAGGCGAACTATTAAACAACCATGTGCGTTTGGAGGAACGTCAACTGTTTCCACTTATAGAACAAGCTGTACCTGAAAAGTATTTGTACCAAGCTAACGGAAGGTTTCATCGCGATTCGCATAGTGGTTTTTAACATGCAGTATAAAAAACTTGGAAAAACCCGAGCTGACCTTGATTACTAATCAACAGTAGATACGGACTACCGATAAGACGGATGATGTAAGATATCCTTGCAGTGATAATCAGTGTTGAGCTACTACCTAGCGTAGCATATTCCCGAAGTGTTCGCTCAGCATAAAAAAACAGTCACGCTCATGGCTCAGGAAAGTGATCCCCCATTTTATCGGTAGTGTAATATATTATTTGCACAAGCGACCAACTGTTTTTCTTCACTTATAGTACACGTGCGAAAGGCCAACAAAAAACAAATACGTAATTATCAAATTAGCTATTGACATGTTCTTTATAAAGAACTATTATAAGTTATATAAGCTAATTTTTTTACTCAATCGTTCTTTATAAAGAATGGAAGTCACTTCAAAATAGATTTTATAAATAAGGGTGAAGGTGATGTAAATGAATCATAATAATGCTTCTCATTACGAGGAGCAAACAAACATCAAAGAGATTGACCTCAAACAATATTTTCTGTTAATTAAAAAGAGGTTCTGGATTATTATCGTGATGACCGTCATTTCCACACTAGCAGGATACTATTACAGCCATTATAATAATGCGCCAATCTATGAATCTTCTACAAGAATGATTCTTGGATCAGGCAGTGAAGACATGAGTACACTAATGGTTATGATCAAAGATCCCATTGTCATGGAAAAAGTTGTCGAAGAACTACAATTAGAAAGATCTGCAGGTGCTATAGCAGACCAAATTACGGTTTCGCAAGTGGATGAATCGCAGGTGGTACAGATATCTGTAACGGATTCTGATCCAGAGATGGCGGCTGATCTAGCGAACGCAACGGCTGCTACCTACAAAACCGAAATAAAAGATATACTAGGATTTACCGAAGTACAATTGTTATCAGAGGCAAAAACGAACACAGCCTCGATCAATGCAGCCTCTAGTAATTTAACAATCATTACTTTTGTATCTGGGCTCATTGTAGGCTTAGGGATTATCTTTTTGATCGATTCTTTAGACGCGAAAATTAGAAAAGAAAGTGAAGTAGAAGCGTTATTAGGAGTTCCGGTATTAGGCACCGTATCGAACATGAATAAACGGGAATTCGCTGTTAAAAAACAGTCTCCCATGCTCAAACAGATGAAGGAAGGGGAAGTATATGTTAAACAAAATACGTAATGCACCAATTACTCCTATCCATCTATTAACTTATTCCTATCCAGATTCAGTCATAGCAGACCAATTTAGAGAAATCAGATCCAATATCCAATTTTTACGAGAAAAGAAGAATCATTCAATCTTACTGATTACTTCGCCGGAAGAGCGGACAGGAAAGTCAACCATGGCGGCAAATTTAGCGGTCTCTCTATCACAGCAAAATGAAAAAGTACTGCTGATTGATGCCAATTTAAGAACACCGATTATGCATTCGCTGTTCAATATATCCAATGCAAACGGTTTATCGAATGTGCTTAGGGGGTTATCGACCGTAAAAGAAGCCATACGTCACACGGATATTCATCAGTTAGATATTATTACAGCAGGACCAGAGGTGTTTAATCCAGCAGAAATTCTAGAGAGCCATGCGATGAAAAAGCTGCTCGATGAATTGGATCATCCGTATGATATTGTGCTGATCGATTCGCCTTCTGTATTACAAACAACCGAAACAAGGGTGATTGCTAATCAATGTGAGGGAGTAGTACTTGTATTAAAACAAGGCAAAACAGAAATCGAAAAAGCCATAAAAACAAAACAAGTACTGGATCTAGCGAATGCCAATTTAATTGGGGCTATTCTGAATTAGTCGTTTTTTATTGTTTTATCGTTCGTTATTAAGAATTGATTATCGATATGTGGTGATATCATACTTACCGTTATCAATGTAGGTACTCGGCTATGCTGTGGGTTGCCATCAACCTTAGACGCGTTCGTTGTCAATAGTGTAGTGTGAGGTCGGGTTAGATGCCCGTTTATACATAAATGAAGTAGACTTTTATAGCAACGATCATCATACTGCTACCTTTCAGCAGAGCTGAAAGGCGTGTGAATGGTCATTCACACGAATGGATCAAACGAGGTATGATCAAAAACTCATGCGAGCAAAGACTTGCTTTCACATGTTTTTGTTACATTTATAAGTTCAACCTATTTAGAGAAAGGGGAGTGAGAAGAGTGACTTATCGCCAGCGCATATCGTTATTTATTATTATTGATTCTTGTCTTATTTTAACAGTCTTATTTATTAGTACCCAGCTGATTGATGTGGTGGCTTTTCCGATCTACCTGTCCATTATGATAAGTTGTCTAGCTATATTATTTGCGCATCATCTGTTCTCTATAAAGTACAAACTTTATAAAAAGGTTTGGGAATATGCGAGTATTCGAGAATTATTAATTATCCTAAAAGTCGTGACTTACTCCACTTTGACAGCTGTTATTATTCATTACTTTTTTACACAAGCATTATCTTTAAAGCTGTTTGTAGTGACTTGGCTGCTTTACCTGTTTTCTATTGGTGGATCACGTTTGGTGTGGAGGATATATCGCGACACGATCCTGAATAAATCAGAAAATAGAATTCGTACCTTGATTGTTGGAGCTGGCTCTGCTGGGACCATGGTGGCCAGACAATTATTAAAGCAAAACGAAGGTCATTTATTGGCTGTTGCTTTTATTGACGACAATCCCAAGAAACATCATTTGGATATCTTAGGCCTTCCAGTCGTAGGTGGTGTAAGTCAAATAGCATCAGTAGTAAAGAAATGGGAAATTGAACATATTATTATTTCTATTCCTTCTTTAACAAGGAAAGAATTAACTATTATTTTTCAAGAATGTGCAAAGACAACGGCAAAAACACAAATTCTACCTTTTCTAGAAGATTTAATTACGGGCAAAGTATCAGTGAATCAGTTCCGTGATGTGCAAGTGGAAGATTTATTAGGGAGAGACCTAGTGGAGATGGATATGGAAAGTATTTCTGAATATATAACAGGTAAGGTAGTGATGGTTACTGGTGCAGGGGGATCGATTGGTTCTGAAATTACCAGACAAGTATCCCGTTTCACCCCTTCTCAGCTCATTCTATTGGGGCATGGTGAAAATAGTATTTACTCAATCGAGATGGAGTTAAAGGAAATATATCCGAATCGTTCGATAGAGGTGATGACAGAAATAGCCGATGTACAAGATGCCAAGAAAATGCTGCGCGTGATGGACAAGTATAAGCCAGATGTGGTTTACCATGCGGCTGCGCATAAGCATGTACCTTTGATGGAGCGTAATCCTGAGGAAGCCATCAAAAATAATATGATTGGTACTAGAAATGCTGCTCAGGCGGCTGATCAAGCGCATGTTGGTATCTTTGTTATGGTATCAACGGATAAGGCGGTTCATCCAACGAGTGTCATGGGTGCTTCCAAAAGGCTCGCAGAAATGATTGTCCAAGATATGAATAAACGAAGTGATACGAAATTCGTAACCGTGCGCTTTGGTAATGTGCTAGGCAGTCGTGGAAGTGTGATTCCCTTATTTAAGAAGCAAATCAAGAATGGCGGACCGGTGACGGTAACCCATCCGGAAATGGTCCGTTATTTTATGACCATTCCAGAAGCATCCCGGCTTGTTATGCAAGCAGGTGCCTTAGCGAATGGCGGTGAGGTGTTTGTTCTTGATATGGGGGAGCCAGTAAAGATTATTGATTTGGCGCGGAACCTGATCAAATTATCAGGATATGCCGTTGATGATATTGGAATTAGCTACACTGGTATTCGTCCTGGCGAAAAGCTTTACGAGGAGTTATTGCAGGAGAATGAAGTGCATAACCAGCAAATATATCCCAAAATTTATATTGGAAAAACGACGAATCTCTATATCGATGAAATCACAAAATTGATTGCCAGCTATGACACACTAGATGCCGATACAGTGAGAGAGCAATTATTGACGTTAGCCAACAACTTGGTGACAAAAGAGCTAGCAGTTGTGAATATCTGACATAAAACGGTGGAAGGGGGAGCTTTACATGGCTCATAAAATATTATTTTGTGCAACCGTCGACTATCATTTTAAGGCGTTTCATTTACCGTATATGCAGTGGTTTCAAAAGCAGGGCTGGGAAGTACATGTGGCAGCAGCAGGAAATATCAATTTGCCCTACACCAATCAACAATACCGTATTGCGATTCAGCGATCTCCTTTTCATCGATCGAATCTAGCAGCTTATAAGCAACTAAAAGAAATTATCGATCAAAATCATTATACTATGATTCATTGTCACACTCCATTTGGTGGGGTACTCGCCAGACTAGCGGCAAGAGAGACTAGGAAACAGGGAACGAGAGTTTTGTATACGGCACACGGATTTCATTTTTGTAAAGGGGCACCAGTAGCAAATTGGCTGTTCTATTATCCGATTGAAAAATATTTGTCAAGATATACCGATGCACTTATCCTCATTAATCAAGAAGACTATGAGTTGGCAAAAAAACATAAATTCCATGCGACATCTATTGAACATGTACACGGAGTTGGTGTGGATACCGAGAAATATAAGCCTATAGATAAGCAGAAAAAAAGAGAGTTGCGCAAGTCATTGGGCTATCAAGCCGATGACTTTTTATTATTTTATGCAGCAGAATTTAATAAAAATAAAAATCAGCAATTACTTGTACATGCCATGGCACTCGTGCAAGAGCAAGTGCCAAACGCACGATTATTGCTTGCAGGAGAAGGGCCGTTATTCGAGCACTGTCAACAGCTGGCGAGTGAGCTGGGTGTTGTCGACAGGATTGATTTCCTTGGTTTTCGCAAGGATATCGATCAGCTTTTGCCCATGTGTGATGTAGGGGTGGCCTCCAGTTTAAGGGAAGGTTTGCCTGTTAATATCATGGAGACGATGGCCTGTGGCTTACCGGTTGTGGCAGTTGATAATCGCGGGCACCGAGAACTGATTGATCATAATAAGTCTGGTTGGCTGCTTTCAAGTCCTCATGCCCTTGATTTTGCGAACCAATTAATTGATGTGTCCAAGATGGCAGAAACCGAGTTGATGTTTGGCAAGCATGCCAGAGAAAAAATCGAATCGTTATATACCGTAGATAGAATACTGATGGAAAAAAGGAAAGTGTACGAAAAGTACATGGAGGAATGGAGGGGGATGCGGTGGGCAGTCCATTAAGAGTGTTGCATGTAGTTGTGAATATGAATCGTGGTGGTGCGGAAACGCTTCTTATGAACATATACCAGAACATCGACCGAGAAAAAATCCAATTCGATTTCCTAACCTGTAAAGAAGGCGTATTCGACAAAGAAATTGAAGCACTTGGCGGGGAAGTTCACCGGATCCCTTATCTGACGGAAGCGGGTCATTCTGGTTATCTACAGGCATTGGATCATTTTTTTGCTGAACATAAGACGTATCAGATTGTCCATGCTCATATGGATAAGATGAGCGGCTTGGTGATGCGCTCTGCCAAAAAATCTGGTATTCCCGTGCGAATTGCTCATAGTCATAATACGAGAAGTGAAGGGCATTTTTTAATCAAATTGTATAAGTGGTATGCCGGTCTTTTGATTCAGCCCAATGCCACTCAGCAATATGCCTGTTCCCGAGCGGCGGCGGAATGGATGTTTCGATCGAAGTCACAACACACCTTCATCGTAAATAATGGGATTAATATCGAGCAATTTACTTATTCCGAGCAAAAAAGAAGATTGATGAGAGAGAGATTTGATATCGCTGATGATACACTGGTTCTTGGCCATGTCGGCAGGTTCCATCCACAAAAGAATCACACCTTTTTAATCGAGCTTTTTCATCAAGTAAGCAAAGAAATAACTAATACCTTGCTTATCTTGGTTGGTAATGGTCCTTACCGAACAAAGATGGAAACCAAGGTAAAGGATTTAAAACTGGAACGTAAAGTGAAGTTCCTTGGGGTGAGAGACGATATTCCTGACTTGTTGCAAATGTTTGACCTGTTTGTCTTTCCGTCTTTCTTTGAAGGTTTGCCTGTTACGCTGATTGAGGCTCAAACTGCCGGATTGCCATGTATCATCTCTGATTCGATTACGGATGAAGTGGATATGGATTTGGGATTAGTACACCGCTTGCCGTTAGTTGACCAAGCTGCATGGACACGAAAGATTATCGACATTACCAATCAACCGGCTTCTCGAGTATTGGCCAAACAAGGAGTGTTAATAGAAGATTTTGACATTCAGAAGATCGCTCTAACACTACAACAACATTATCTAACAACAAAAGGAGGTGTCCTATGAAGCAACTGACTGTGTTCACCCCTACGTATAATCGGGCCTACTGTTTGCACCACTGTTATGAAAGCCTGAAAAGACAAACATGTAAAGACTTTGTTTGGTTAGTGATCGATGATGGTTCCACCGACAATACAAGGGAGTTGGTCAAAAGATGGCAGCATGAGGAGGAGCTGGAAATACACTACTGTTGGCAAGAAAATCAAGGTATGCACGGTGCTCATAATACAGCCTATCAAAAAATAGAAACGGAGTTGAACGTGTGCATCGATTCCGATGATTATATGCCCGATGATGGCGTTGCAAAAATCCTTTATTTTTGGGCCGTACATGGGAATGAAAAAGTGAGTGGCATGGCTGGGCTTGATGCTGATAAAGAAGGTAACATCATTGGCAAGCCATTTCCGCAAGGCTTAATGCAGGCGACACTGTTTGATGTCTATTATAAACATGCTGTAACAGGTGATAAGAAGTTAGTTTATCGCACCGAGCTAACTAAAAAATATTCCTATCCGATTTTTAAAGACGAAAAATATGTCGGATTAGCCTACAAATATTATATGTTAGACAAGGATTATGAACTATTACTTATGAATGACGTTCTCTGTCATGTCGAATATCTAGCAGATGGTTCATCCTTAAATATGGTAAGACAATATCGCAAAAATCCACTTGGTTTTTCTTTTTATCGTAAAGCACTTATGCAGTTGCCTTTTGCTAATACGGCATTTAAATTCAGGCAGGCGGTTCATTATGTATCCAGTAATCTCATAAGTAAAAACAAAGCATTTTTACAAGAAACACCTGCTAAAACCCTAACGACATTCGCTATTCCGTTGGGTTTTTTATTATATGTATATGTTGCTTCAAAGACGAGCAAGGCAAGTAGCTGAAAGGATATAACCCATGACCTTACTTTGGATCAATCTTGCTGTTGTATTTCTTTTTTCTGTGTCTGCAAGATATTTTGCCAAAACGGTACCAGATATGGGGCGGTCGGCTTATTTAAAATCAAATAAGTTGTTGGTATTTGGTGCATGCTTGTCACTTATTCTAATTTCTGGTCTCCGAAGTGGGATAGGTGATACCTACAATTATCGAAATATCTTTGAAACAAAGGATTTCACCTGGGAATATATCACTTCTGAAGGTGACATCGGGTTTGGGATGCTTCAAGTCCTGATCAAAAACTATATCTCGGAGGATTCACAAGTCCTGCTTATTATCACGGCGCTCGTAACAAATGTACTGATTATCATGGTTTTATACAAATATTCTCGGCTGCTGGAACTCAGTTTATATGTCTATATTACGGGCGGCTTATTTTTAATTTCGATGAATGGGATTAGACAATTATTGGCGGCAGCGATTGCTTTTACGGCCATCAAGTTTTTGATGAGTGGTCATTTTTTTAAATATGCGCTGATTGTTATGTTTGCTTCCTTCTTTCACAAGAGTGCACTCATTCTGCTTCCTATGTATTTTTTGGTCCGATTGAAGGCATGGTCAAAGGCGACGATTGCCTTAATTATATTTTCCGTTGTCGTCGTCATCGGATATGAACAATTTTCCGCTTTATTATTTACTGCTTTGGAGGATTCACAGTACAGTGCATATGATGAGTTTGCAGAAGGCGGAGCCAATATTATTCGGGTTGCAGTAGAGGCAAGCCCGCTTTTTGTTGCCTTTTTAGGGAGGAAGAAGCTGAAACATCTTTTCCGCCACAGTGATTTTGTTGTGAATATGGCGTTAGTAGGCTTAGTTTTTATGGTTATTTCTACGCAAGAATGGATTTTTGCCAGGGTATCGATCTATTTTCAGCTTTATCAGCTGATTCTTATTTCATGGATACCTAAGTTATTTCGAAGTAAAGATCAGAAGCTTATTTATTTGTTGTTGATCATTAGTTATTTTGTGTTTTATTACTATGAGTCGGTTGTGACGTTGAATATCGAGTATATCAGCGAATTTTTAACCTGGTGAGCAAAAGATCACTTGATAACCTGGAATGAACCTGAGTAATGATAAGACGAGCTAGTTCAACTATCCCATATCGTAAAGTGGATCGTTTTTGACCACTTTGGAAATAGGCTTCACTTCTAAGTATAGGAAACTCGATGAAGATGTTCTTTGCCTGAATCGCTTGTTAACTTATGCTCTGTGGGTAAAAGTGAAGGGATTGGGTGATCGCACATATATTTTCTAAAAATAACAACCTAGTGTTTTACATGGACCGGGCTGTCTTTTGTCTGGTTTTTTCTAACGAATTTAAGGGAGGGAAACGAATGACGATTCTTGTAACGGGTGGGGCTGGGTATATTGGGAGTCATACATGTGTCGAGCTCCTCCAACACGGCTATGACATTATTGTTGTCGATAACTTCTCCAATAGTCGCCCAGAATCATTGCACAGAGTAAAACAAATCACAGGAAGGACATTCCAGACGTATTACATTAATCTTTTAGATAAAAAAAGCGTAGAAAAGGTCTTTCTTGATCATCAAATAGACGCTGTGATTCATTTTGCAGGCCTAAAAGCGGTCGGAGAATCCGTGGCAGTCCCCTTACAGTATTATCAAAATAACGTAAAAGGCAGTCTAATCTTGTTTGAGGTAATGGAGCAATTCTCCGTGAAAAAACTAATCTTTAGTTCTTCGGCTACGGTCTATGGTAACCCGAAAACAGTGCCCATCACAGAAGATGTAGAGCTGAGGGCTACGAATCCATACGGCCGAACGAAACAGATGATCGAAGAAATATTACTCGATACAGCCCATGCGGATTCGTCATGGAGTATTGCCTTATTACGTTATTTTAATCCAATCGGGGCACATGAAAGTGGGCTTATCGGTGAAGATCCAGAGGGACCACCGAATAATCTCCTGCCGTATATTTCGCAAATTGCGATTGGCAGAAGGGAACAACTTCGAATATTCGGGAATAATTACCCCACAGCGGATGGAACTGGAGTACGAGATTATATCCATGTCGTCGATCTGGCAATGGGACACTTAAAAGCGTTGGAACACATGCAAAAAAATCATGGCATAGAAGCCTATAATTTAGGTACAGGCAAGGGCTATAGTGTACTTGAGGTAGTGGACGCCTTTGAGAGGGTGTCAGGAAATCAAATTCCTTACACCTTTGTCAAACGACGGCCAGGTGATATTAGCAGTTGTTTTGCCGATCCTGCGAAAGCGAAAAAGCAGTTAGCTTGGCAAGCCATGAGAGGAATCGAGGAAATGTGCGCCGATGCTTGGCGATGGCAAAGAAATAATCCAACTGGATATCGCATCATAAGCGAAAAAACACCGATGCAAAAGCCAACATCGGTGTTTTTAATGCATTAGGTGGTGATCAGCGTCATGAGTATGCTCAAAATACCTATCTATCGAACCTATCTCAAAAGGCCGATGGATTTGATCTTATCGCTCCTTGCCATTATCGTGCTAAGCCCGGTATTCCTAGTGATCGCCATTTTGGTAAAAACGAAATTAGGCAGTCCCATCCTTTTTAAACAAGAACGACCTGGTTTGCAGGAAGAAATCTTTTGGATGTATAAGTTTCGAACCATGACCGATGCGCGAGATGAAAAAGGAAATGTGCTTCCTGATTATCAGAGATTAACGAGGTTTGGCAGCTTGCTTCGGGCAACCTCTCTAGATGAGCTGCCGGAATTATTTAACATTGTGAAAGGCGACATGTCACTTATTGGACCGCGTCCGCTACTGGTACAGTATTTGCCTCTATATAATCAGCAGCAGCGACGGCGCCATGAAGTAAGGCCGGGTTTATCAGGATTGGCTCAGGTCAATGGAAGAAATGCCATTAGCTGGCAGGAAAAGTTTCGATTGGATGTTGAATATGTCGATCATGTCTGTTTCGCATTAGATTGGAAAATTATCATAACCACTATCAAAAGTGTGTTTTTAAAAGAAGGGATCCATCAGGAAGAACAAGCAACGGTTCAATACTTCGCAGGGAATTCGGAGGATGTATAAAATGAAAATGATATTTATGGGAAGAAAAAAGTATGCCGCAGAGTTGTTAGAGTGGACGTTAAATCAAGGGGTGGAGATTGTCGCCGTAGTTACCGATTCTCATTTTCCTAACTCACCAACGGCACAAAAAGCTTTTGAATTAAGAATACCCGTTATAACCATGGAAGATGTGGAGCAAATGCTAATGGACCCGTATCATTCGATCGATGTCATTATTTCTTATTTATATTGGAAAAAGATAAAGGAACCACTAATTAGTGGACCTCGATATGGCTGTATTAACTTTCATCCAGCGTTATTACCGGAGTGGAAAGGTACTGCCGGATATAATGTGGCGATTTTGAATAAGCTTGTTGAGTGGGGAGCAACGGCACATTATGTGGATAGTGAAATTGACACAGGGGATATCATCCGTACCTTTTCCTTTAACTTTGATTATCGAATGGAGACAGCTGCTAGTTTAGAAAAGAAAACACAAGAAATACAAGTGGAACTATACAAGAGTGTGCTCTTAGACATCTTAACCAATGGGAGACTCCCTTCGATCCAACAAGAGCCAAATCAGGGAAGATATATTACAAGACTAGAGATGGAAGAAATGAAAAGAATAGATTTAATCAACGACGATATTGATTTGAAAATTAGAGCGTTTTGGTTTCCGCCATATAATGGGGCTTTTATTGAAGTGAAGGGAAAGAAATACACCTTGATTAACGATTTTATCTTGAAACAATTAATGACCAAAGACAGCACGGCAGCTGTTGTACGTGAGCAAAAAAATCTAATAAAGCATTAAAAAGGATGTTTAAAAAAGGTGGTGTTTTCGTTGACCCAAGCAAGAATCTATCTCTCACCGCCACACATGAGCGGAAAAGAAATCAATTATATACAACGTGCATTGGAAACGAATTGGGTTGCACCGATAGGACCGAATGTCGATGGGTTTGAAAGGGAAATAGCTGCAAAAGTAGGGGCAAAAGGAGCGATTGCCGTAAGTTCTGGAACGGCTGCCATCCATTTGTCTCTTGCTTTGTTAGGAGTCACCAAAGGAGATCTCGTTTTCTGTTCGACATTGACGTTTGTCGCAAGCGCAAATCCGATTCTTTATCAGGGAGCAACTCCCGTGTTTATTGATTCGGAACCATCGTCTTGGAATATGTCACCACAAGCATTAGCAAGGGCTTTAAGGATAGCAGCACTGCAAGGAAAGCTTCCGAAAGCAGTGATTGTAGTTAACTTATATGGACAAAGTGCCAACATGAACGAGATTCTTCGTTTATGTAATGAATATGACATTCCGATGATTGAAGACGCCGCAGAGTCGCTAGGTTCTCTTTACCAAGGAAAGGCAAGTGGTACGTTTGGCGAGTTCGGTATTTATTCGTTTAATGGCAATAAGATTATTACAACTTCTGGTGGCGGTATGCTTGTTTCCAATAATACGAAGGCTTTAGAGAAAGCAAGATATTTAGCGTCACAGGCGAAAGATACGGCCGTCCATTATCAGCATAGTGTGATGGGATTTAATTATCGGATGAGTAACTTGCTAGCTGGTGTCGGTAGATCGCAGCTGCAAGTATTGGATGAGAGGGTGATGCTGAAACGAAAGGTATTTGCCACCTATGTTCATGCCTTATCAGACTTGCCTGGGGTCACGTTTATGGAAGAGATGGAAGATACACATAGCAATCGCTGGTTAACGACATTAACGATCGATGCAAGCAAAGCAGGGATTACTGCGACGCAAATCTTGGCTTCTTTACATGAGGAAAACATAGAAGCACGACCTGTTTGGAAACCGCTCCATCTACAGCCGCTTTTCCAAACAACAAGGTATTATGCGCATGGAATGGGCCTGTCGGTATCTGACCAATTATTTGAGACAGGGATTTGTCTTCCGTCAGGCTCCAATCTGACAGAAGTAGAACAACATCGAGTGATAAGGAGCATAAGGAGTCATTTTGATAGTGCGATCGGAACAAGGGATGAGATGAAATTACAAGAATACGAGGTATAACAGATGATTGGAGAGAAAATTAAAAAAATACGTAAGACAAGAAGGCTCACATTATCCGAGTGTGCCAAGCGAGCGAATATATCCAAATCTTATTTGAGTAATATAGAGCGCAATCAAAATCAGAACCCCTCCTTGCAAATTATCGAGAAGATCGCAAAAGTATTGCATGTCGATGTCAATACATTGGTTAGCAAAGAATCATCAACCGAGCAGAACCCTGAAGCGAAATGGGTGCAATTTGTTACTGATTTGAAGAATTCGGGGGTAAAAACCAATGATTTACAAGACTTCAAATCAGTCATTGAGTTTGCGAAATGGCAGAAGGAGAATCTCGATAAAAACGATAAAGCGGGTAATAAACATGAAAACTCCTAAGAAAATAAAGGTATTACACGTTGTTGGTGCCATGAATCGGGCTGGAACGGAAACGATGTTAATGAATGTCTATCGCAACATTGATTATCAAAAAGTCCAATTTGATTTTATCTCGTATAGCCAGAAGGAGGCCCATTATGATCAAGAAATTAGAGAACTTGGTGGCAACGTCATTCGACTTCGCAAGACAAATTCTAGTTTAGCTATCTATCAGGTGATCAAAAAATATGGTCCCTATGATGTTATTCATGCCCATACGTTGTTTCATTGTGGTATCTCGATGATGGCTGCGCGGTTAGCAGATGTGAAGATAAGAATCTCTCATGCCCATACCACCTTGGACGATAGTGAAGGAATCATCAGAAAGCTTTATTTAAAGATGATGCGATACTTTATCACACAGTATTCTACTCATCTATTAGCTTGCAGCAAGGAAGCTGGGAAATATTTATATGGTAAAAAGTTTCTTGGTGATGCCAAGTACACCTATTTTCCCAATGTGATTGATTACTATCCCTATTTACACAAGTCAGAAACACAAGTGCAACAGTTTATCACTCAACAAGGTTTTGATAAATATATCATTATTGGACACATTGGCCGCTTTATGGAGGCAAAAAACCATAAATTTTTGTTGAAAATAATGAAAGAAGTGATCAAGAAGGAGCCGGCGGCGAAATTATTATTGGTAGGGGATGGCGATTTGCGCGAAGAGATAGAGGCGGTCGCTGCAACAGAGGGGCTGTCGGATTATATCTGTTTTATCGGTGTAAGGGATGACATTCCTACGATGCTGCACAGCATGGATGTGTTTGTTTTCCCATCGATTTACGAAGGCTTAGGTTTAGTATTGCTGGAGGCACAGGCGAGTGGAGTGCCGTGTATTGTTTCTGAAGCAATCCAGCCAGAAGCAGACCTGCAAGTGGACCTATTTACCAAATTATCCTTGTCAGATAAGCCAAGCCTGTGGGCTGACAAAATTATCGAAAAGGCAGGACAAAAGGAATATAACCAAACGAAAATCAGCAATGGATTGGAGTACAACGGTTATTCCGTCAAACAGGCCCTGGCGAAGCTGATGAAAATCTATCAATATGAGGAGGGCGGTGAACATGGAAAATATATTGATCGCTACTTTTGATCTGGAAGTAGGAGGAGTGGAGCGCAGTCTCATCAGTATGTTACATCATTTTAATTATCAGCAATATAAGGTGGATTTAATGCTGTATAGCCATAGTGGTGATTTTTTGGAGCAATTACCAACCGAACCAGAATTATTGCAAGAATCAGCTCGTTATAAAACGTTTCGAATGTCCATCAAGCAAATATTCCAATCAGGGTATCCCGCCATTGGGGTTGCTCGTTTATTAGCCAAACTGCGGACACATTGGCAGGATTCGGCAGAAACGGGCTATCAGCAAATGCAGTATATGTGGAAGTATGCCTTGCCTTTCTTACCGAAGTTAGACACCACCTATGATGTTGCTGTTAGTTATTTGTGGCCTCATTACTTTGTAGCGGAAAAAGTAGCAGCAAAGGTGAAAATCGCCTGGATACACACCGACTTCTCTTCGGTCGATACCAATGAGGACATCGATATCAAGATGTGGAGGAAGTTTGATCACATTGTCGCCGTCTCGGAGGAATGTAAAAAGTCGTTTATTCACAAATATCCGCTGCTCCAGCAGAAGGTGCTTGTGATGGAAAATGTCACGTCGCCTGATTTGATCCGTTCATTGGCTACCGTACAGTTGGAAAATCCCATGCTGGATGATACACGATTTAAAATAATCACTGTGGCACGTTTATCTCATGCCAAAGGGATAGATCAAGCGGTTCGAGCACTGAAGCTGTTAAAGGAAAAGGGCTATCGGAATCTTGCCTGGTATGTGGTTGGTTATGGCGGGGATGAACGCATGCTAAGGGAGCTGATAGCAGACGCTTCCTTGCAGGAAGCATTTATTCTCCTAGGAAAAAAGGTCAATCCCTATCCTTTCATCAAGGCTGCTGATTTGTATGTCCAGCCATCACGCTATGAAGGAAAAGCTGTGACAGTTGGGGAGGCGCAAATACTCGCCAAACCGGTCTTAATAACGAATTATCCAACGGCACCAAGTCAAGTAAACGATGGACAGGATGGCAGGATCTGTGAGTCATCCATTGCTGGAATTGCAACGGGTATTCAAACGTTATACGAGCATCCAGAACAAAGAAACCAGTTGGCTGAGGCATGTGCCAATACAGATTATGCTAATGAATGGGAGTTAGAGAAGCTTTATCAAATCGTCTAAAAAAGGAGGAATTGGATGTGGGGAGAAGCTAAAGTGAGCATCATTGTGCCGATCTATAACGTTGAGCCATATATTCATCGCTGTTTGGATAGTATTATTCATCAAACCTATTCCAATTTGGAAATCATTCTAGTAGACGACGGCTCCCCAGACGATTGCGGAAAAATAGCGAATGATTATCAACAAACAGATCGTCGAGTACACGTCATTCATCAGGAAAATGCTGGATTGTCAGACGCAAGAAACCAGGGAGTGAAGCGGGCGTCGGGCGACTATACGATGTTTGTGGACAGTGATGATTGGCTCAAGGAAACCATGGTGGAGATGATGATGACCTATATGATCAGCTATCAAGCGGATGTTGTCCAAACCGCTTTTTATTATGCTTATCAAGACAAGCTGCTGGTGGATCAACGCTACTTCAAGGAACACGATCGACCGGTTCTATTACAACAGGATCGGTTGATGTATGAATTGATCGCAAATGAAAAAGTGAAAAATTTTGCATGGGGAAAGTTATATAAAACTTCCTTCATTCGGAATATTCCATTTAAAAAAGGTGTTTTATTTGAGGATGTCTTCTGGGCCCATCACGTCATGCATCAAGTGGATCGATATCTCATACTGCATCAGCCTATGTATTATTACTATCAGCGTGATAACAGTATTGCAGCAACTTACACTACTAGAAGCTTAGATATGCTGAAGGGTTTAAAGGAAAGACATCGCTTTGTTGAATCCAATTACCCAGAGCTGATGGATACCTCGTACAAACTGATTTTAAAAACGAGTCTGATTCATTACAACTTGTGCACGTTGAACAGAAGTATCGATAGCAATAAGTTACATAGAGAAGCCATTGCGTTTTATATACGGAACAACGACATGGAGCTGAAACAAGCAATTAGCGGGGACAAACAATTACGTCTTCACTTACGATTATTCTTATGGCATCCCTATTTGTATATGGGTTATCTCGGATGGAAAAAAGGATTACGGCAAATGAAACTATTACGTACACCGACTGGATTGACAGAAGTGACAAAAGAGGTGCTAGTGAAATGATGAAAAAAATCAAGAAATGGATCGCATTCGTGTGGATTTATCTTTGTAACCTGTTGCCGATCAAGCAAAATAAAATAATGCTGTTTAGCTATTATGGCAGTAACTATGGCTGCAATCCCAAGTATATTTCGCAATATATCAACGAACATACAGCTAATCCATTTGATCTGGTCTGGGCTTTCAACGAACCGGAATCAAAGCTGGAATTACCCCATGTTCGAAAAGTGAAGAACATGTCTTGGCGATATTTTTATGAAGTATGCACGGCAAAGGTAGTTATTACAAACTACCGCACAACCGACTTATTTATCAAAAGAAAAAATCAGTATTATATTCAAACCTGGCATAGTTCCTTACGTTTAAAGCAAATTGAAAAGGACGCAGAGAATACCTTGCCAGCGAGCTACCTGCAGATGGCAAAGCAAGACGCAGCAAAATGTGATTTGGTATTATCAGGCTGTCGATTTAGTACGGATATTTTTAAAAGGGCTTTTTGGTATGACGGAGAAATTTTTGAGCATGGCACCCCGCGCAATGATTTATTGTATCAAAGCGGCTCCCGTCAACGAGATCATATACTCGCAAGATTACAGCTACCCAAAGGGAAGAAATTATTACTGTATGCACCTACCTTTCGAGCGGGCAACCATGAGGTCGTATATGATTTGGATTATCAACCATTGTCGCAGGTATTGAAGGAGAAGTTTGGAGGAGAATGGCTCGTTTTGGTGAAATTACATCCGCATTTGAGCGCTGCAACCAAGCAGTTTCATGATGGTGAGCAGGTAATCGATGTGACCTTGTACGATGATGTACAGGAATTGCTGCTGCTTGCCGATATCTTAATAACGGACTACTCATCGCTTATGTTTGATTTTGCTATTACCAAACGACCATGTTTCCTTTACACACCGGACTTAGGACAGTATGTCAATGCAGAGAGAGGCCTTTATTTTACTATTACGCAATTACCTTTTACCTATGCAACGAATCATCAAGGGCTGTACGGTAACATAATCAGCTTTCAAACGGAGGTCTATCAACAGGATGTAGTGACATTTCTCGATGAAGTCGGTTCTTACGAAGACGGTCGAGCAAGTGAGAGGTTAGTCAAGCGATTAGAGGAAGTTTGTTTTGATTATAAAACGAGGGGTGACATATATGAAACGGTATAAAATTGGATATACAACAGGCGTGTTTGATTTATTTCATGTAGGACACTTGAATATCTTACGCAAGGCAAAAGAGCAGTGTGATTTCTTGATTGTAGGTGTTAGTACCGATGAACTGGTGGAGGAATATAAAGCCAAACGGCCAGTCATTCCTTATGAAGAACGAAAAGAAATTGTAGCAGGGATGAAATACGTGGATCAAGTCATCCCCCAACACAATCGGGATAAAATGGCTGCCTGGGACTTCTTGCTTTTTAATGTGATGTTTGTTGGCGATGATTGGAAAGGAGATCCTCTATTTACTGCGTTGGAGAAAGAGTTCCAACAAGTGGGGGTGGATATTATCTATTTTCCCTATACCAAAGGGGTGTCGTCATCGCTGATGAAAGAGAAGATTAAGCTGTAAAAAGGGAGGTGTCATCGTTGAAACCTATCATCAGCGTTATCGTGCCAGTATATAATTTGGAAGCCTATATGGCTAAATGTTTAGATAGTATTCTCGCCCAAGCGTTTACGAGCATGGAAATGGTGGTTGTTAATGATGGTTCGACAGATGGCAGCGGAGCTATTTGTGACCAATTTAGCAGCAAGGATAACAGGGTGAAGGTGATCCATCAGGAACATGCTGGTGTTAGTGCAGCAAGAAATGCAGGAGTAGCGGCAGCCACTGGGGAGTATATCGGTTTTGTGGACGCCGATGATTATATTGAAAAGGATATGTATCAGCGACTCTATCAACTTTGCGAAGAAACAGGATGTGCCATATCTGTTTGCGATTTAGGAAGAGAAATAGATGGAAAACGCATAGATTCCCGTAACGGTCCGCCTTATCAAAAAGTGATGACCAATCAAGAAGCAATGTCGGAACTTTTTAAGGGACGCTTATTTCGTTTCTCTCTATGCAATAAGTTATTTAAAAAAAGCTGTTTTACGGGCGTATCTTTTCCGGTAGGACGTATCCATGAAGATTTATCGACCACATACAAGTTGTTCGCCAATGCAGAAACGGTTACTTATTCCAATTTTGCTGGCTATGTCTATGTGAAAAGGAGTCATAGTATTTTAAATGAGCGGTTTCATCAGGGCAGACTGGATGCCTTTATTGCCTGGAATGACATATTGGAATTTATTGAGCAGTATGATTCTTCTCTGCTGACGGATGTGTATGCCTGTTATGGTTATTGGTGTGTAGATAATATTTTTTACGTATTGAATCAAACAATGAATAGAAGAGAGAAGAAATTATATCTGCTGAAGATTCGGCGCTATAGTCGTAAACACTACAGGAAGATGATGAGAAATAACATCTTGTCTTATAAATATAAATATATTGTGTCGATGATTCGCTACAATATTTTTTTATTGTTATTCTCCAGCCGATTAAAGCAAACGTTGGGCCTGTCATAAAGAAAATATACAGGTGGTGAAACGATGAAAAAGAAGCTATTGTTTGTGATTGATTCATTGGATGTGGCCGGCGCTGAAAAAAGTCTGGTGACACTGTTAAATTTATTGGATTATCATCAGTATGAAGTCGATTTGCAATTATTCGCTTATGGTAATCCACTGGAGCAATTGGTTCCCGAGCAAGTCCATCTATTAAAACCATTGAGCTATACAAGCTTTGCAGGGAAGCATTGGACATCGGCGCTAATGCAATCGATGACCACAACAGACTATACGATGCTTATCTCACGAGTCAGATATTCATACCAAATTCGCAGTAAGAATTGTGGCAATATCCAGAAGGCTAGAATTTACTGGGAAAGTGCAGCACGCGTGATTGAGGATAACCCGAAGCAATATGATGTTGCGATCAGTTATGCACAAGGGGTACCTACCTTTTATGTGGCAGAGAAAATAACGGCGAAAAGAAAACTGGCCTGGGTTAATGTTAGTTATCGATTGGATCAACGTGAGAGACAGTTTCAACAATATTATTATGATCGATACGATAAAATCATCACTGTATCAGATGCAGCAAAAGAAGTTTTTTTAGAAACATTTCCTTTTTATCAAAAGAAACTAGCCATACAATATGATATTAATAATCCTGTCTTTATTACTAAAATGGCGGAAATTGGAGAAGGTTATAAAGATGATTTTGATGGTGTAAGGCTGTTAACCATTGGAAGATTAGCTCATCAAAAAGGTTATGATCTGGCACTGGAGGCCTGTAAAAAGCTGAAAGAAGCTAGCGTACATTTTAAATGGTATGCACTGGGAAAAGGTCCCTTGCAAGTAGAGATTGAAAAAAAGATAAAAAAGATGGGATTAACCGACCATTTTATTTTATTGGGGGTAAAGGCGAATCCGTATCCTTTTATTAAACAGGCGGATATTTATGTTCAGACCTCGCGTTTTGAAGGGTTTGGCCTCGCTATAGCAGAAGCCAGAATGCTGAATATTCCCGTCGTCACCTCAATCTTTGATGCCGTATATAATCAAATGGTAAACGAGAAAAATGGATTAGTCGTGGAACGAAATGCGGATGATGTTTCGGCAGCAATTAAACAAATTCTAGATAATCAACCGTTAAAAAGCCGTATCATTCAATACTTAATCCATGAGAAAAAAGGAAATGTGGAAGAAATAGAGAACTTTTATCAGTTGATTGAATCCACATAAAGGATGGTTTTCGAAATGAAGCAAAGCATATTATTTATGGTCATTAATATGAATGTAGGTGGGACAGAACGGTCATTGCTGAATAGGATTGCTGAAATGCCGGAGAATCAATATGATATTACGATTCTGATGTTGGAGAAACGTGGTGGTTTTTTAGCGTCCATCCCTGCTCATGTAAAGGTTACCTCTATCGATGAATATCCAACAATCAAAGAGATGTTAAACAGCCCACTCAGGAAAATGCTGCGTAATAATTTTCAAAAGGATAAAAGGATCAACGATTGGCGTCCCTTTTTTAGACAGTTAGGAGCAAGATTTATGAGGAATAGAGGATATTTCTTAAACTATGTGTTGAAAAACACGCCAAACTTACCAACAGCATACGATGTGGCGGTAGCTTATGCAGGTCCTATGGATCTAATAAGCTATTTTGTTTGTCACAAAATAAATGCCAAGAAAAAAGTACAGTGGATTCATTTTGATGTGACCAAGATTGATTTTGATGTATCCTTTGCTGCAAAAATTTATCGGCAATTCGATCAAGTTTATGCAGTATCTCAGGAAGGGAGAGATAAACTAATCGATAAACTCCCGAAATTAAAAGCGAAAATCGATTTTTGTGCCAATCTCATAGAGCCTGAACGGATAACGGAGAAGGCCGAGGAAGGTAAAGGATTTACAGATCATTTTCCTGGTGTAAGGATTTTAACGGTCGGCCGTTTGAGTAAAGAGAAAGGTCAGGATGTCATTATTCCCGTATTAGCAAAATTAAAAGAAAGCGGCTTTCCTGTAAGGTGGTATTGCATTGGAGAAGGAAGTGCCCAACAAGCATATGAACAGCTGATAAAAAAATATCAGTTGGAATCCGATTTTATCCTGTTAGGTGCCATGTCTAATCCTTATCCGTTTATGAAGCAATGTGATCTATACGTTCAACCATCTCGTCATGAGGGGTATTGCCTTACCCTTGCAGAAGCCAGGTGTTTTTCTAATCCGATTATTACGACTAATTTTACCGGTGCCCATGAACAGTTGTCACAGCATGCAAACAGTATAATCGTAGACGTTGATGAGCAGCAAATATATGCAGCAGTGCAACGTATGATAGAGCGAAACGATCTTCCATCGGCGGCTTCCACCTAGCTATTTTTATGAAAGAAACTATCTTGGTATATATGAAAACACGGTTGATCGTCATCACGAAAATGACGGCCAAAATCTCGTGGGAAGCGGAAAAAATGGTCGTCATCATGGAAATGACGGCCAAAATCTCGTGGGAAGCGGAAAAAATGGTCGTCATCACGAAAATGACGGCCAAAAATTCGAGTGAAGTGAGAAAAATGGTGGACGAAAATTCAATAGTTCACGAGTAGCTATACGGGATTGTATAGTAGCTATCTCCCATGGGTGAATGCCCTATAGAAAGGAAGTGAGAATGTGAAAACAACGATACAAAAAATAGCAGCACTCTTTCAGCGACGGGAAAAGAAACGACTGGTGCTTCTTTTTTTTATGATGGTAATAGCCGCCTTGTTAGAAACCATTGGAATAGGATTAATCGTTCCTTTTGTTGGTATGGTGACGAATCCAGAAATGATTCAAGAACAAGCCATTTTAGCTAAGATATATGAACTATTTTCCTTTCAAACGACTACTGCATTTATCCTATTTGCCGTTATCCTGTTATTTATCGTATTTGTCTTGAAAAATCTATATCTACTGCTTTTCAACTATGCCCAATTTAGGGTTATCCTGAATCAACAAGTAAAGTTATCACGCAATCTATTTAAGGCGTATCTAACTAAACCTTATACTTTTCATCTGCAACGGAATTCAGCAGATCTTCTCCGTAATGTAAATGAAGAGGTGCCCAAGGTGTTTCAAGGTATTATCATGTCGAGTTTTCAATTATTTACTGAAATACTGGTTATCCTTTGTATCTTGATCTTGCTGCTTATTACAGCACCAGTCGCTACATTAACGGCTGCTGTTTTATTAGGTGGAAGTGTGGTGTTGTTCTTTACCATCTTGCGCAAGAAGATTAGTACCTTAGGACAAGAACAGCAAATCGTTGGCGGAAAAATGATTAAATGGGTCAATCAAGGATTAGGAGCAAGCAAAGAAGTGAAGGTATCAGGGAAGGAAAGGTTCTTTATTGATTCCTACGCCGCTCAAAGCCAGATCAAGGCGAATAATAGCAGGTATATGAAAATGCTGGAGACAGTACCAAGGCTGTTTATTGAGACAATGTTGGTCTCGATTGTCTTGATTACCATGCTGATTATCGTGTTTCAAGGAACAGGAACAACACAACTGATCTCGACCATGGCGCTATTTGCTATGGCCGCCTTTCGTTTAATGCCGTCTATTACACGAGTGGTCGCACTGATCACAACCATTCGTTACAGTCAGCCTGCATTGAATGTCGTTTATGAAGATTTAATATGGCATAAAGAAGAAACAGAGTATGCCCATCAACTCAAACAAAAACACAAGAATTCGGGGGCAAAGACGTACACTGATTCCATACAGTTAAATAATGTCTCGTTTCGTTATCCGAATCAAACGATGGACACGATCAAGAATATATCGCTAGAAATCCCAATTGGCCAATCGATTGCGTTTATCGGAGAATCTGGTTCAGGGAAAACGACATTAGTGGACATTATACTCGGGCTGTTTGAGCCGGCAAATGGTCGTGTGTTGGCAGATGGCCAAGATATTTTCGAACAAAAACATAGTTGGCAGCAGAAAATAGGTTACATCCCGCAGACGATTTTTCTATCAGATGATACGATCCGCGGCAATGTAGCCTTTGGTATGGAAAGAGAAGAAATTGATGATGCCATGGTCTGGCAAGCACTAGAACAAGCACAATTAAAAGAGTATGTGGAAACCCTGCCAAATCAATTAGAAACAACCGTAGGAGAAAGGGGATTGAGACTGTCTGGTGGACAACGCCAACGTATTGGCATTGCCCGGGCTTTGTATCACAACCCAGAAATATTATTCATGGATGAAGCAACATCTGCATTGGATCATGAGACCGAAAAGGATATCATCAAGGCGATTGATGAACTCAAGGGTGAGAAGACATTCATTATCATTGCTCATCGATTAAGTACGATTGAAAATTGCGATATTGTTTTCGAAATTAGCGACGGTCAGGTGGTCTCCGTTCATCATGAATGGAAGCAGTCAGTAATCTAAAATCATAGTCAGTCAGAAATGAGGCTAAAGGTGGTAAAAAATAATGAGCAATCGCATGGAACAATTAGACTCGCTTCGTGGTTTAGCAGCATTAGTCGTTCTATTTAGTCATATCCCGTATTTTGCGTTTTCGCTGCCCCCTGTCGTCTATCAGGCTCTTGTATGGTTAGGTTTTACGGATGGTTACCGTGCTGTGATGTTGTTTTTTCTGTTAAGTGGTTTCGTGTTGTCACTCCCTTTCCTAAGAAAAGACAAACTGGATTATCTGCCTTATGTAATCAAACGATTGTTTAGAATTTATCTTCCCTACTTGTCTGCGATTGTTTTTGCGATGATACTATCACAAATTTTTTTGAATCAAGACATTGCGGCCATTGGTGACTGGAACCTGTTATGGAAGGAATCCATCCGTATGCCATTAGTGACGGAACATCTTTTATTCCTAGGTAATTATCATACCAATGCATTTAATGGTGTGATCTGGTCCTTGGTGCATGAATTACGTATATCTTTGATTTTCCCTTTTCTAATGCTAGTAGTGAAGCGGTTGAACTGGAAAATAATCATTACGATAGCTCTTCTGCTATCTGGCATTTCAGCGTTAAATACGATGTATCGTTGGCAGGAATCCGTGGGATATCATACAGACTATTTTAAAACGTTGCAATACACCGCTTTTTTTCTGTTTGGTTCCTTAATGGCTAAACATCGAAAAGAGCTAACAGCATTCTTTCATCATAGAAAATTTTTATCTAAATGTGCCCTGCTTTTTATGTCCTTAGGGTTGTTTCAGTTCTCGAATTTTGGTTTGCATGTTGCCTATCAACTGACAGGAATTAGTTTTTTCTCCACTCATTTTAATACGATATCAGAATATGGCATAGTTCTTGGTTGTATCGGCATAGTTGTATGTGCGTTTGGTTCAGTTAAGTTAACAAGCGTGCTGCAGCTTAAACCGTTTCTTTTTTTAGGAAGAATATCTTATAGCTTATATCTCTTTCATTTACCGGTTATTTTAACCTGCTTATACCTGCTTCAGGGATTGCTGCCATTATGGATGATATCGGTCATAGCGATGACGTTGAGTTTTGGTATAGCAGCGCTCGCCTGGCTAGCCATTGAAAACCCCGCACAAAAAATGGGCAGAAAATTAGCGCAGCGAACGAGTGACAAACAGCAAGTGTGGGTGCCCAAGAAAAAGACGGTGTGAACCAAAGAAGGAGGCAAGTGATGACTATAGAAATAAGTATGATTGTCCCTGTGTATAATCTGGAGAAGTTCTTACCAAAATGTATAGATTCGATCTTAGCTCAAACGTTCCAAGCATTTGAGTTGATTCTAGTTAACGATGGTTCTACCGATGCTAGCGGTGAACTATGCGATGCATATGCTAAACGAGACAAGCGAGTGAAGGTGATTCATAAAGAAAACGGCGGAGTGGCGTCATCACGAAATGCAGGCTTGGAGATGGCAAAAGGGAGATATATAGGGTTTGTCGATAATGATGATTATATCAATGAACAGATGCTGGAACTGTTATATACCAATGCGATGAAGTATGATTCCGATATGGTCGCCTGTGATTTTGTCAAGGTGAACGAAGACCAGCTTGTTGATAGGAAATGTGCATCGGACGATTATAAGATACAGCACTTTACCAATATAGAGGCTTTACACCAAATCTATGAAACGAATGCTCTGACGTTTATCTGTCCATGGAATAAACTTTATAAAAAATCGTTATTTCAAGATATTAGATATGAGGTTGGCAATATCAATGATGATGAAACGGTTGTGCATAAGCTGCTTGATAAGAGTGAAAAAACAACTTATATTCAGACACCATTATATTATTATGTTCAGCGTAAGGATAGTCAAATTCATTCCCTTGCTTATTCGATACGATTCGGTGCGGTATCGGCACTAAAGGATAGAGAAGTTTATTTTCGAAAGAGAAAACTAGCTTCGTTACATCAAAAAGCTCTAAAACATTATATGGAGAAGTTTTTTTGGTATTACTTTTTGGCGAAGTCCGATTCAACAGATAGGAGGCAAGCATTAAAGATGATGAAACGTTCGTTTGACCGAACCTTGTTTTATCTTTTGCTGCATAAAGAAATGGGCTGGAAGCAAAAGGTGATGTGTGTAATATTTTGCGTCCATCCATCGTTATTTGAACGCATCAACCATATTCCTACGAAAAAACGACAACTGACATAAAACAATCGAGGTGACTAGTTATGAAAGGAATTATTTTAGCAGGTGGAAATGGGACACGGCTTTACCCATTAACGCGATCTATATCGAAACAATTACTGCCCGTCTATGACAAACCGATGATTTATTACCCTATTTCTGTTTTAATGCTGGCGGGGATAACAGAAATATTAATTATTTCAACACCACATGATACGCCTCGTTTTGAACAATTGCTCGGGGATGGTGCCGAACTGGGCATTCATATTTCCTATGCTGTCCAGGAACATCCGAACGGTTTAGCAGAGGCTTTCATCATTGGCGAAGATTTTATTGGGCAGGACGATGTTGCCTTGATTTTAGGTGACAATATTTTTCATGGACATGAATTCACCTATCACTTGGAGAGAGTGTCCGCAGAATTAAACGGGGCAACGATCTTTGGTTATAATGTCAAAGATCCAAGGCGCTTTGGGGTGGTGGAATTTGATGAATATGGCCATGTGGTATCGATTGAGGAAAAACCAGCCTTTCCGAAATCAAACTATGCGATTACCGGTCTATACTTTTTCGATCATCAGGTTGTTGATTTTGCCAAACGTGTCAGGCCATCAGCTCGAGGGGAATTAGAGATAACCGATATTCTCAAGGAGTATGTCAAGCGGGGCAGATTGAATGTCGAGCTGTTGGGTCGTGGTTTTGTTTGGCTAGATACAGGCACTCACGAAGCGTTATTAGAAGCCTCCCAGTTTATTGAGATTATTGAAAAAAGACAACGTTTGAAAATTGCTTGTTTAGAAGAGATCGCCTTTTACAAGGGATATATATCCGAAACGGAGTTATTGCAACTGGCTGAGCCGCTGAAGAAGAGTCACTATGGCGCGTATTTACTGCAAATTGTCGAGACGAACCAAATGAAAAAGAAATTAGTCGTGCATAAGTAAGCCCACACTAAAAAAAGATGGCAGGTGTTAAACCATGATAGAGGTTCAACCGATATGGGATGAAGTAAAGCTGATTATCCCAAAAGTATGGCAAGACAACCGGGGTTTTTTTATGGAAAGTTATCATTATCAACAGTTAACAACATACGGAATCAAGGATCATTTCATTCAAGATAACCATTCCTTATCTGTGGAAAAGGGGACATTGAGAGGATTGCATTATCAATTGAACCCAGGCTCACAAGCAAAATTAATCCGCGTGATCAGAGGCTCTATTTTTGATGTTGTCGTAGATATTAGAAGAGATTCGGTAAATTTCGGCAAATGGTTTGGTGTCGAAATCAGTGATAAAAATAAAAAGCAATTGTACATTCCCAAAGGTTTTGCGCACGGCTTTTGCACACTGGAAGCCAATACAGAAGTGATCTATAAAGTGGATGAATACTACTATCCTGCATTAGATCGAGGTATCATCTGGAATGACCCAACGCTTCAGATTGATTGGCCGACGAGCCGGCCGATATTATCCGAGAAAGATAAGCAGCATCCGGCATTCATCCATGCGGAAGTGTTTGAAGGTGATTATGTGACACCGTGAGTGGTGTTTTTTGGCGAATGCAGGATCGAGCGCTTGTTCAGCAGAAAAAATGAACGATTATATAAGTTGAAATAATTTCTCATGGATCCGAGGTGTTTTTGATCTATTTATACGAATGAATCAAACGAGGGATGCTCAGGAAATATGCGAGAAAAGACTGGCTTGTCACGATTTATACGTTCAACTTATATAGTATGTTTGTAACTACTACTTCGAGGTTCTACAATCTTTTTTTATAAAAGGAGGCTAACGTCATGGATAGTGTAACTAAAATAGGCATTATTGGCACTGGCTTAATTGGTAACGGACTGGCCATCGAAATCAAAAAGCAATCCGATTTAGAGCTAACAAAGGTACTTACTCGTCGTGAAATAAAACAGATGTCGGCATACCCGTATCCCGAAGTTTTAACCAATTCCGTAGAAGAATTGATAAACAGCTGTCAGCTAGTAGTAGAGTGTAGTGGAGATGTGCTTTACGGAACAGAGGTAATCGATCAAGCAATAAAAGCGGCCATTCCAGTGATCACGATGAATGCAGAGCTTCAAGTGACAACAGGCAGTTATTTTGCTAGGAGAGGGTTTATTACCGAAGCGGAAGGGGATCAACCAGGTTGTTTGGCAGCGTTACATGAAAATGTTGTGCAGATGGGGTTTGAACCATTGGTGTATGGTAATATCAAAGGTTTCTTAAAATTAGATCCTAATTTAAAAGATATGGAATATTTCTCAAAGAAAAATGGGATGCGTCTAGATATGACGACATCGTTTACTGATGGGACGAAAGTGCAGATAGAGCAGGCCTTCGTTGCAAACGGACTGGGGGCGGGCATTGCCGTGGATGGGTTGCTTGCGCCACAGACAGATGATTTAAACAAGGTAGGGGAAGAACTGGCAATGACAGCAGAGCGTTTAGGTTATCCGATTAGTGACTTTGTTATAGCGCCAAAAGCGCCTCCTGGTGTATTTATCATGGCAACTCACGACCCCAGACAAAAAGATGCTCTGCGTTATTATAAAATGGGGGAAGGACCTTATTATACGTTATTGCAAAACTATCACTTATGTCATTTAGAAATCATGAAAACGATCAAGAGAGTCATTCATGGCGGCGGCATTTTATTAAATAACGGCATAACGCCTTCCGTAAGTGTAGCAGCGGTAGCCAAACGAACCTTACAGATTGGCGAGCAAGTTACCAAGGGGATTGGTAGTTTTCAAGTAAGGGGAGAAGCGGTGAAAATAGCCGGAAATGAAGCACATGTGCCCATTGGTTTATTGGTGAATGCCGTGGTTACAAGAGAAGTGAAAGTAGGCGAAATCCTCACTTTTGATGATGTTATATTGCCTGATAGTATGGCCTTAACAGCTTGGCAGGAAACCATAAAAGAAAGCACTTTTATTTCAATTTAAAAAATCCAAATTAACTATTGAATTATTAGAATAAATAGTGTATTGTTCTTTATATAGAACAAAAAATATTTGCAACTGCCCTGAAAATGTTCATCCGTTTTGTAGCATGACTTATGAATCACATCAGGTTTTTTAACATCCATCTGTTCTTTAATAAGAACAATTATTAATCCAAAGAAATAGGAGAAGATAGCATGAGTGCAATTGCTGGCATTTATCACATGAAAGATCCGGTTCCGCCATCATTTGGACAACAAATGATGCAGGTATTACACAAATTTCCATCGGATGATCGTCGAATCTGGCGTCAAGAAAATTTGTTCTTCGGCTGCCACGCCCAGTGGATAACGCCTGAATCTATGAATGAACCCCTTCCTTTTTACGATGATGAACGCCAGCTGGTTATCACGTCTGATGCTATCATTGATAATCGCGACGTATTATTTGATAGATTAGGAATTGTTCATAAGGAAAGAAAAGTTATGCCGGATAGTCAATTAATTTTACTGGCATACGACAAATGGCAAGAGGAAGTTCCACGGTATTTGCTTGGTGACTTTGCTTTTATGATCTGGGATGAACAAAAACAAAGGCTGTTTGGAGCAAGGGATTTTTCGGGCGCAAGGTCACTCTATTATTTCCGTGGGGACCAGCGATTTGCCTTCTGTACCGTTATGGAACCGTTATTGACACTGCCCTATGTACAGAGACGATTGAATGAATCGTGGCTGGCGGAGTATTTAGCCATTTCCACCTTTATCGATGCCGTTGACGTATCCCATACAGTGCTGGAAGATATCCAGCAAGTCCCGCCATCCCATACGATTACCGTATCAAACGGAAGCGTGAAGCTAAGGAAATATCACGTATTATCTTTAAATGAAAAAATCAGATGCCAACATAATGAAGAGTATACGGAGCGTTTCCGTGCTATTTTTCAACAGGCAACAGATGCCAGGCTGCGCACCTTTAAATCAGTAGGATCACACCTGAGCGGCGGGCTTGATTCCGGAGCAGTGGCGAGTTTTGCGGCAAAAACGTTGCAAACGCAACATAAAACATTGCATACCTATAGTTCCATCCCTCAAGCAGATTTTCATGATTATACGCCTAAGAACTATTTCACCGATGAGCGTCCCTATATTCGGGCCACGGTTGATTATGTAGGCAATATCGAAGAGCACTACCTTCGTTTCGCTGACAAAAATCCTTACCATGATATCGATGACTGGCTAGACATGCTTGAGTCTCCTTATAAGTTTTTTGAGAATTCATTTTGGATGAAAGGTATATTCGAACAAGCAAGGCAAGAGGACATCGGAATTTTATTAAGTGGAGCAAGAGGTAATTTCACCATATCTTGGGGCCCAGCGTTAGAATATTATGGCTATTTATTAAAAAGGTTGAAATGGATGCAGCTAGGACGTGAATTGCAGCAATACAGCAGAACTATCGGAATAGGAAGAAAAAGACTGTTGTCTCTTATCAGTCAACAAGCCTTTCCTTTTTTAGATAAGGAAACGGATCCGTCCTTCCCCATGCTTATCCATCCACACTTTGCTGACAAGATGAAGGTATTTGATAAATTGCAGGTATATGGTATGGATGCAAATGGGTTTACCGATCTTGATCTTGTGAATCAACGAACCAACGTGATAGAAAGTGAATTTATTTGGAATGGAAATGGGATAGCAAGCTCCAAGCTTTCCTTGCGATACGGTTTATGGATGCGGGACCCTACTAATGATGTCCGAGTGATTCAGTATTGCATGTCATTGCCATTAAAACAGTTTATCAATTGCGGCATGGATCGTGCACTAATTAGGCATGCCACCAAAGGATACTTGCCAGATAAGGTACGGTTAAATCAAACGAATTATGGTATTCAAGCAGCGGATTGGCTTCATCGCATGATCCCTTATTGGCAGGAATTTATCGATGAGGTAAACGAATTGCTCAGAGATAAAGAAGCAGCTACTTATTTGAACATGGATTCCATTCGAAGGGCCTTGTCAGCAGCCATAGAACAGCCAAAAGCTGCTTTTGCCTTTAAGCCAGAGTTGAGATTGCTAATGCGTGGGATTATTGTTTATCGATTCTTAAAAACCTTTAAAGGAGGTGATACCTATGAAAAAGGAATGGAAAGAACCAAAGTTGGAATCGTTGGATGTTAAAGAAACAATGGCCAGCTGGTCAGGAGATTCTTGGGATGGATTTTTCATTGGCAGATACAACAAACCCGATCCAAATCCAGAAGAAGAAATCAGTTAATGAACTAGTTTAATCCCGGTGCAGGCGTCCGTAAGCCTCGTTTTTAAGCGTGAGATGACGGACGCAAACACCCTGATCAATTCATCAATCATTAGAAATGAAGGTGACAAACGATGGCTAAAACGTCAAATATATCCTGCTATAAGGCATTCGGACTCCATATTTTCAGCGACTTGTCATTGCCGGAATTATTGCCTCACTGTGGAGGCGAGGAACAGCCCGATGTAGTGATTAAGAAAGTCGATTTATCTGCTTTATGGTCACAACTTGCAGAACCTGATTCCTATTATTACATAAAAAAGGATCTTTGTCTGATTCACGTTTCAGGTGTGGCTATTTATAGGATGGAAGCAGGCAGTGTGATTTCGTATTCACCAATAGCGGGTGTCAATGATCAGCAGCTTCGACTTTACTTGCTTGGGACGTGTTTCGGTGTATTACTGATGCAAAGGAAAGTACTGCCTATGCATGGAAGTGGTGTGATTATCGATGGGAAGGCTTATGCCATTGTGGGTGAGTCAGGTGCGGGAAAATCAACGCTTGCGTCTGCTTTTTTAAATCGAGGCTTTCGATTACTAACCGATGATATTCTTGCGGTGACGATGACGAAAAATGGCCATCCGCTCGGTATCCCTTCCTATCCACAGCAGAAGTTATGGCAGGAAAGCTTAGACGAATTCGGGATAGCCTCTCACTCCTATCAACCTATCTATCAGCGGGAAACAAAATATAAAATTCCGGTTAATCATGGGTTTATGGATAAACCAGCCCCCTTAGCCGGGGTATTTGTACTAGAGAAGGCCGAACAGCCTACAATTGAAATAGCTCCTATTCCAAAGCTGGCCTGCTTTCCTATTTTATACTATCATACCTTTCGTCATTTTATGATTCAGCGTGCTGGTTTGCTAGATTGGCATTTCTCCTTTTCGGCTGATTTGGTGAATCGGCTTGTTTTTTATCAAATTGTGCGTCCCCATTTACGGTTTACAGCCGAGGAATTAGTCGATCATATTCTACACTTAATCAACGATGGTGCTAATTTAGAAAATCACCATCCGTCAAGGAAGGAGGAGCAGCTGATATGAACAAAACCATTTCCAATCGTGATGTTGTCTGTCAATTAGAGGATCATATTGTAAGTGATATGGCTGGGGAGAAGGTCATGCTAAGCATGAAGAATGGTAAGTATTATAACCTCGGTGAAATAGGCGGGGTGATTTGGGATTATCTGAAAGAACCGATTGCTATACAAGATTTAATTCATCGATTAGTTAGGGAATATGACGTGGAAGAACAGGCGTGCAGTGATCAAGTTCTCCAATTTATCGAGCATTTAGCAACAGAAGAGCTTATAAAAGTAGAGAGCACTTAAAAAAGGAGCAGCAGGATGAGAAAAGTAAAAATACTCTTGGCATTAAATATAAGAATGAAATGTCTACTTATGGAAGCATTTGTTTTCCTTGCTCTGGCTCGTCTGTTAAAGACGTTTTCCTTTGCCAAAATAGCGCCTTCATTAGGAGAAAGAATGAAAGAAACATCAACGGATATCGATAATGGGTATAAGAAAACGTTAATGGAAATCTCACAAGCAATCGATATGATAAGCAAATATACCTTTTGGGAAAGCGAATGTCTGGTCCGAGGGATTGCAGCTTTAAAAATGTTAGAAAGACGGAAGATTGAGAGTACGCTTTACCTGGGAACAGCCAAAGACGAAGCGGGAAAATTGATGGCACATGCCTGGCTGCGCAGTGGTCCATTTTGTATAACCGGAGCAGAAGGGATGGAGCGATTTACGATGGTTAGCACATTCGCCAAAACAATAGAGATGAAAGATAAAAGGTGACGAAAATGGAAAATAGATTAGACTTAAAGCATATACCAAAAGAATTGTTGCTGATCATGGATTTACTTAAGGATAATGATGATAGGCAGATATCTGAAGTGCGTTTCTTTGACCTGGATTGGAATAGGTTCATTGATTTAGCGATTCATCATCGTGTGTACTCCCTGCTGTATCTTCAGTTAAAGCAGATAGAGAGTGACGCTATCCCTTCCACTGTACGAAAGCAATTGGCGTACCTTTATCGAAAAAATACGATCAAAATGCTTTTCCTCAGTGCAGAAATGCAAGAGGTAAGCAAGTTGTTTAAGATTCATCAAATACGTACACTTTTCTTAAAGGGACCGGTGCTTGCACAAACATTATATGGTGATATTTCCCTTCGTACATCCAGGGATCTTGATATTCTTATACCAATTGAACAGCTGGATCAGGCAGAGGAACTGCTTTTCAAGCGTGGTTATCAAAAGGAATATGAGATCAATAAAGCGTTGAATGAATGGAAATGGAGACATCGACATGTTAATTATTATCATCCAGATAAGCAAATCACCATCGAAATACATTGGAGATTAAATACTGGTCCAGCGAAAGAACCACGATTTAATGAATTGTGGAATAGAAGACAAGACGTACCATCGATCCATGACGTCAATATGCTAAGTGATGAGGATCTTTATTGGTATCTGAATACACATGGCTCCCAGCATGGCTGGTCGCGATTACGTTGGTTAGTAGATATCAAGCAGCTCATCCATCGAGATTTAGACTGGGGCAAGGTAAGCCAGCGATTAAAGCAGTATGGTTATTTCCATGTTGGAGGGCAAGGTCTGGTGTTAGTATCAGAATTATTAAATGGAAAGATTTCGAATGAGGCAGCGTCTCATTTGATCAATCGCCGCTCCAAAAAATTAGCGATAAAATCGATTTTTTACTTGGAATCAATGATTAATATTCATTCCTTACCCTTACCAGAAGCGGTAGTGAAGTATCATAAAAGGTATTTAATTGAATTAATGTCGCTGGAGCAACGGGTTTTGTTTACACTAAGCTTCCTGTATCCATATCCAGATGATGTCAAAACCTTACCATTACCAAAATCGCTACATTTTCTCTATTTTCCGCTCCGTCCCTTTCTTTGGGCATGGAGAAAAACGAGAAAACACGCCTTATCATAAGGAGACACACAGATGAAAGCCATTATTTATTTCTTGAAACAAATCCATCGTTACTCAGGAAAGATCGTTTATATTAATTTATTGGCCGTGACAGGCATCGGTTTATTGGATAGTATGGCTATTCTGTTACTTGTTCCATTGCTTAGTACCAGCGGTCTTGTTGATATGGGAACAACAGATATACCAATTGTGCATATGTTTGGTTCTTTTGCAGATATGCCAATGGCGTTTGGGTTGCCGGTTATATTGGCTATCTTTGTCGTGATTGTCATTGGGCAGAATTTGGTCAAAAGAATATTAAATGTGAAAAACACCAGGATACAGCAAGGTTTTTTACGATATATGCGGGTAGAAACCTATCAATTGCTTTTATATGCCAACTGGCAGCTGTTCCTTAAAAATAGAAAATCAGATTTCATCAATATGTTAACATCCGAGATTGCTCGTTCCAGTGTAGGGGCATATTCGGTATTACAATTTATTTCCTCTCTGGGGCTTTCATTTATCCAAATTGTACTTGCCTTTATCCTTTCTCCGATGATTACAATCTTTATCCTTGTCTGTGGATTGGTTCTTATTCTTTTTAATCGTAAATTTTTAAAACGATCGTTGACTTTGGGAGGCAGGAATTACGAGTTATCAAAGGAATACATTAGCGGGATTACCGATCATCTGGATGGAATTAAAGACATTAAAAGCAATACATTGGAAAGATCTCGGTTAAACTGGTTTGGCATGATCACAAAAGAAATAGAAAAAGAGCAAGTAGAATTTATGAGGTTGAAGTCCACTTCGCAATTATATTATAAAGCAGCCTCGGCGATTCTAATTGCTCTTATTATATATGTTGCGGTAATGATGTTCCAAGCTCAAGCAGCACAACTGATGTTGATTATCATTTTGTTTTCCAGGTTGTGGCCCAGGGTGACAGGCATTCAATCATCACTGGAACAAATAGCGACAACGGTCCCTTCCTTTTATGCTGTGATCGCCTTGCAGGAAGAATGTAAAATGGCTAAGGAATGCAACATCGATGAGAAGACTGACAACACCTCTATGACGATGAAACAACATATTCGTTGTAGCCAGATCCATTTCCGCTACCATAAAAAGGAATATTATGCCTTAAAGAATATCCATCTTACTATTCCTTCTCATCAAATGACAGCCATTGTTGGTCGCTCTGGTGCAGGTAAAAGCACTTTAATTGATTTATTAATGGGTCTGAATCGTCCAGAGTGTGGAGAGATTTTAATCGATGGGGTACCACTTACTGATGAAAATCTATTTGCTTGGAGAAGATCTATCAGCTATGTGCCACAAGAACCGTTTCTATTTCACACCAGTATCAGAGAAAATTTAACCATGGTAAAGGCAGGTGCCACAGAAGAAGAAATGTGGCAGGCGCTGGAATTCTCTTCTGCTATTACCTTTGTCAAACAGCTTCCAGAAGGACTAGACACCATTATCGGTGATCGCGGTATTAAGTTGTCTGGTGGAGAAAGGCAGCGGCTTGTATTAGCACGTGCCATTTTAAGAAAGCCATCCATTCTTGTTTTGGATGAAGCAACCAGTGCACTAGACACGGAGAATGAAGTCAAGATTCAATCTGCTTTGGAACGGCTGAAGGGCAAGATGACGATAATCATCATTGCCCATCGATTATCAACGATTCGACATGCCGATCAGGTCGTTGTCTTAGAAGAAGGACAGATCATTCAGCAAGGTGGTTTTGCCGAGCTTTCCCAAGAGACGAAAAGTATGTTCCACCATTTGTTACGTAACCAGATGGAAGCAGTCAGGTAGGGGAAGTCTGATGGATAAAATAATAAAGAGAATAATTCAGGGAATCGGCTGTCTCGTCCTTGTGATCACATTATATACGATTTGGGATAATCATCGATTTGTGGTTGTCGAACAAGAAATCATAATCGATCTTCTTCCAGAAGAGTTAGACGAATTCCGCATACTTCAGGTTAGTGATTTACATGAAAAACAATTTGGTAAAAATCAAAAAAGATTAGTAACCGCAATTAATTCAATTGATTATGATGCCATTGTGTTCACGGGGGATATGCTGGATGAATCAGAAAGCACTAATTACGATCGTTTCTATTCATTGATTGAAGGAATCGATAATAAAGACAATGCGTTCTATGTAGCTGGAAATACGGATCCTGCCAATTATCATGTTGAACAAAAGGTAGAAAAAAGCCCGTTTATCAGTGGGATGGAAGCAAGAGGGGTGGAACTATTAGAGTCTATTCAAGGCCTTACGGCGGGGGAAGGTACGGTATATTTGGTTAACTTTGAATTATCCGTTTTAAAGACTCCACAGTATGCAACGAATGTGCAAGGTATTTTGCAGCCGGAGTACGTAAATGATGAAAACTATCAATTATATCAAGCAGCACGATGGCAAGAATTATCCGTACTCGATCAACGAAAAGAGGCGGATGTTATGGTTGCTCTAAATCATTATCCAATACCTGATATTCGAGTTGATCATATCCAAGCTAATCCTCATTTAACATGGCGGGATTATGATTTGATCATGGCAGGGCACTATCATGGCGGGCAGATTCGTGTACCGTTGGTTGGCGCTCTCTTCGTTCCAGAACCTTGGTATGAACCAAACGGTATCTTTCCTCCACAAGATCGTGTCAAGGGGTTATGGGAGTATAAAGGAACGAAACAATACGTGAGTACAGGTCTTGGCAGCAGCGGCGCGTTATCCTTTAGCAAATTCCGGCTGTTTAATCCTCCTGAAATCAATCTGGTTCGATTAAAGACAGCAGCCAACATAGAGTAAAGATTTCCTGAAGCAGTCAACCTGCGTGTCATTTTTGTGGTGTTTGTCGCATATCTTTTAAAAGTTAGCAAATTATTAACATTCCTCAGTATGAAATAAGCAATATCTTTGATATGCTTATAAATATAATGAAACGCTTTACCGGTAATAAAATTAATTTAACTAAATAAAGGCAAATCAATCTAAAGATTGAGACGCAAAGTCACAGACCTAACGTTTTTCGACTATGGTGGCTGGACTACAGAAAGGGGGGACACGTGAGCAGTAACTTACTTTTTTCAAGGGATTTAGATGCTGAATGGGCTGAGCTAATTTTAGAAGCACATAAACTTGGCATAACTAAAGAAGAAATAAGGGAATTTCTTAATAAGCCAGAATCATTCCTGCCTTTAAGTAAAAAGTAAATGAAGTATAGGAGGATGTGTAAAGTAGGAATGGTCCTCATTCCAGCTTTACATGGATTTGTAGTATGTTCCGAATTATTGATGAACACAGAAAGCAGAAAGATAGATGGTAGGTAAAAGATCTTTCTGGCTGGCTTCTCCAATTTGCTAACAGCCTAAATAATCCTGGTTGATATCGTTTGGGTTTGCGTGTTTAATGCTCTTCAGACAAAAAGAGTACAAGATTATTCGCTATCAAACTAAACATCATTTTACCTCATTATTTCCATAAGGGTAACTGCTCATTTGTTTCTGATAAAGCCATTTAATTGATATAAGTTGGAGGTGCATTTTATCACAGTGTTATAATCGTTCGAGTCCCCACTTCAAGCTGCCAGAGGAATAAAAAATGAGTGAGGACAACGGGGATAACATTAGTCGAGGATGTAGAAACAAACGGAGTCCGCGACGACAATCGCAATGCCTGCACCAGTACAGGTCTTGTGCAACGAAAACCCTTAAGACTAGTAGTGGCTGGCTTTGCGATACGTAGAACCACTCTTCTGAATAAGAGAGTGGCTGTGAACGAGTCTATTTTTCTGTGCAAGACAAGCGCTCCGGAGTGGTTTGCCGGAGCGTTGTTATGTTATCCTTGTGCTAACATATGAAGTCCATAATGACGATCTCCATTTATTTGTGAAGCGTAGGTATACCTCTATTGTGACAGTTAATCGTCCATAAACGAACATTTTTTGAATATCCTCTAATTATATTAGAACTCTTCACCAAAATTATGATATAATCGCATAGAAGGTAGGTGAAGAACTTGATTGGTGAAAAAATAAAACAGCTCCGCAATGAAAAGCGGATGTCTCTTTCCGAACTAGCTGAAAAAGCTGGAATAGCAAAATCCTATTTAAGTTCAATTGAGCGAAACCTTCAATCTAATCCATCAATCCAGTTTATGGAAAAAATCAGTCAAGTACTAGGAGTTTCAGTGAATGAATTGATAAATGAAGACCGTCCAATCGCTGATGAAGAGTTAGATAGTGAATGGATGAATATTGTGAAAGAGGCAATGGAATCAGGAGTCTCGAAGGAACAATTCAAAGAATATCTGGAATTTAATAAATGGCGTCAAGACCATGATAAATAAATCATTGAACCGTTTAGCAATTTGCTTTGCGGTTTTTTTGATGTGTAAAAAAGTATAAAATTCGCACTACTATAAGTAGTAGAACAGCTTTAATCTTGAATAGTTGAAACCACATTCATAACAAGGACCATGCTGCTATCCTATCAACAGTCCCATACCTAGCTTTTTGCAATAGAAGAGCATGAGTTTCACGCATATGTATCGCACTCCTCCTTAAATGATACTCCAATAACCAAACCCCACAGCTTAAGTGAAGGATTATGAATGGTGTTACCAGGATAAAAATGATGAAGTCAGTTGACTTAGAGTTAACTTTAAGTATTAGAATAAACATAAAGTATATAATACCAACATGTACTTTATGGAAATTTATACAAGGAGATGGTCATATGATATTAAACGAAAATTTTCAGCTGGCTAATGGAGTGGAGATTCCTAAAATTGGACTGGGTACATGGTTTATCAATAATAACGATGTTGCACAGGCCGTAGTAGACGCGGTGCAAATTGGTTATCGCCATATTGACACGGCTCAAGCATATGGTAATGAAAGTGGTGTTGGTGAGGGGATTAAAGCCTGTGGTGTGAACCGTGAAGACTTATTTATTACGACAAAACTTGCTGCAGAAGTGAAATCATACGAAGAAGCCGTTGCCTCCATTAATCAATCGTTAGAGACAATGGGTCTGGATTATATTGACATGATGATCATTCACAGCCCACAACCATGGATGGATTTTGGCGAAGAGGCCCGATTTTTTGAAGGAAATCAAGAAGCTTGGCAAGCTCTGGAAGAAGCCTATCAAGCAGGAAAACTTCGTGCTATTGGGGTATCGAACTTCCAAAAAGAGGATCTGGATAACCTTATAAGTAATGGTACGGTTAAACCAATGGTAAATCAAATTTTAGCTCATATTAGTAACACACCATTTGATTTGATTGCCTATTCACAAGAACAAGATATCTTAGTTGAGGCATATTCCCCAATTGCACACGGTGAATTGTTCAAAAACGTGAAAGTTGCCGAAATCGCAGAAAAATATGGTGTGTCTATCCCACAATTAAGTATTCGTTATACCTTACAACTTGGGCTGCTTCCACTACCTAAAACGGCAAAACCTGATCATATGAAAAACAATGCCGAAGTGGACTTTACTATTTCTGATCAAGATATGGAATTCTTGAAAAATGTAGAGCGCATTGAAGATTATGGTGACGCGAGTGATATGCCTGTATTTGGTGGTAAGTTGAAATAAACGTAAATGAATAGAACAAAAAAAGACATGAGTCGCATTTTTGTTTGAAAAACTTAATCAGCAAAAGCCCTTTCTTTGGTTACTCATCCACGGAAAGGGTCTTTTTTATAATGCCTTTCCCAGTAAATCCCCTGCGTGATTCCATCTTATCGAAACAACACCCTCATCTTGAGAAAAATAATTTACTCGTTCCAAAATAATTTACTTTTTAAGGAAAGCTTAACCAGTCAATTATAAGGGTAATATAGAACAATCCATGCTATTTTATTATCTAATTGTTTATAATACAATCAATCTTAAGAAATTAGGTGATGACCATGACTGTGCAAGGAGTGCAGTATTTTAACAATCCAATCACCGTTACTTATCGGTTGAAGGGATTTGAAGAAGAAATCAAATCACATTCTCATCAACATTATGAGATTTTTTTCTTTCACCAAGGGAATTGTCGTTATTTAATCAATCATCATATTTATGATTTGAAGTCGGGAGACATTCTGTTAATGGATGGTCTGGCATTGCACAAACCAAATGTTCCGGACGATAGCGACTATATCAGAAGTCATATCCATTTCGATCCCAATTATATTGCACCCATTTTAGAATCATTAGGAGCTACACAATTATTAAATGTATTTCATCGGCTGCATCATTGTCTCATACGACCAACGGAAAAAAATAAGTTGGAAGGTTTAGAATCACTTTTCAAGAAAATGAATGAAGCTCAGTCTGAAGAAGGCACTGCGCAGCAAGAAGAATGGATATTAAAGATTTTACTCACCCATGTTTTAATTAAGGTCAATCATTTAGGGCAAATAACGTCTCAAAAGGAAACCTCTGCTCACAACGACAAAGCACGACAAGCAGAAAAAATCACATCAATTATTCGAGCGAATTTTCAAAATAAACTATCACTTGAGTTGATTGCCAACGAGGTCCAATTAAGTCCATCTTATGTTTCTCATGTTTTTAAAGAAATGACAGGGTTTGCAGTAATGGAATATGTGATGGCAGTGAGACTACAGCAGGTAAAGTTACTATTAGAGATGGAAACGAACAAGACATTACAACAAATAGCAAAAGAATGCGGTTTTGAAAGCGCAGCACATTTTACTCGATTTTTTAAAGGGAATGAAGGAATCACACCTAAACAATATCGAGAGAATCAATGGCAAATACAGAAAAGGAGTGAATGACACATGTCAAAAGTAAGATTGGGTATTATTGGTTTAGGACAGCAAGGTGGCGCATATGCGCAATTTATTAAAGAGGGCCGTGTTTCTGAGATGGAAATAGGGGCGATCTGTGATATCGATCCAAAAAAGAGAATGGGTGCAGAGAAAGAGTATCCAGGTACCCCTTTTTACGATAATTATCTAGAGATGCTAGAGAGTGGAGATATTGATGCAATTGTCACCTGTGTCCCACATTATGATCATACCAACATGGGGATAGAGGCATTGAAGCGTGATATTCATGTGTTATTAGAAAAGCCTGCCGGTGTGTACACCAAGCAAGTGCGGGAAATAAATGATTTTGCTGTAACCAAGCCGGAATTAACCTATGCGATTATGTTTAACCAACGAACCAATCAACTTTATCAAAAAGTAAAAGAAGTAATTGATAATGGAGAAATTGGTGGTATTCGCAGGACGAACTGGATTATTACTACTTGGTGGCGCCCGCAAGGCTATTATGATGCTGGTTCTTGGCGAGCAACATGGGATGGTGAAGGCGGAGGTGTGTTAGTTAACCAAGCTCCACATCAAATTGATTTAATGCAATGGATATGCGGTATGCCTGAAAAAGTATATACCAAAGCACAATATGGCTATCAACGCAACATACCGGTAGAAGATGATGTAACGGCTTTGTTTGATTATGGAAACGGTGCAACAGGTGTGTTTATTACATGTACGCACGATGTAATTGGCACAGATCGTCTGGAGATACATGGAGATAAAGGAAAGATTGTCGTAAACGATAGTAAGACCATAAATATTAAACGTTTAAACACACCCGAGAATGAGATGAGCGATAAGATGTCGATGGGAGATGTCATGAACTTATTTCAGGGAGATGGACCAGACTCGATTTATGAGGAAGAGGTTTTAGAGTTTGAAAGTGTTTGGGGAGGTCAGCATGTGGCAGTACTGGAAAACTTTGCAGCAAATATCCTCCATAATACACCACTAATTGCACCAGGAAGGGATGGAATTCATGGTGTAGCATTAGCGAATGCCATCCACTTGTCTAGCTGGTTAAATAAAGAAGTTTCGTTACCGATTGATGAAGACTTATTTTTAGAAGAATTAAATAAACGAAGAAGCCAAGAGCGATAGGACTATGCTTAGCACAAGCATAATAAAGTAAAAAATGGAGGTTTTATAATGAGTAAAGGATTAATTGGCGTGCAAATGATGATGCTCAAAGGAAAAGTAGAAGATCTAGGTGCCTATGAAACGATGAAAAAAATACATGAATTAGGTTATCGTTCGGTTGAGATTTCACAAATTCCAATGACTTCAGAAAATGTTGCAGAATTAAAAAGAGCAAGTGACGACTTTACCATTGATATCACAGCTATTTCTGCACCGTTGGAACCAAATCATCCAGAAGATAAGGCTGAAAATCTTACTGATCACTTCGACAAAATGATTGCCGATTGTAAGGCATTAAATTGTCAATTTATCCGCATTGGTATGTTACCTTTGCGTATCATGGGGGATAAGGATAAAATAATGGACTTTATCTTTCGTGCGGAAGAAATGGCAGGTAAGCTGGAACAAGAAGGGATTCAACTTTATTACCATACACATCATATTGAGTTTCAACGTCAAAACGGAAAATATGTATTAGATTTGATGAAAGAAAATACGTCGAAACTAGGATTTGAACTGGATGTCCATTGGATCCAGCGAGCTGGGGTAGATCCAGTTGACTTTATTAAACAGTATAAAGGTCGTGTATCTTTGATTCACCTCAAAGATTATCGCATTGGTGATTTGAACGTAACCGACGATGATCTTAAAGATATGGGGAAATTCTTTGATAAATTCGTTAACCTGATTGAATTTGCTGAAGTAGGAGAAGGAAACCTGAATATGCCAGCTATTATAGACGCCAGTTTAGAGGCAGGAGCACAATATTTCTTAATTGAACAAGATGATACATATGGTCGTGATCCATTTGAGTCTTTACAAATTTCTGCCGATAACTTGCGCAACATGGGATATGCGGACTGGTTTTAAGACAAAGCCTCCAAGAGCTGCTGAAAAACATTTTTAGATTTCATGTAATCATCGCTAGGAATAGGTTTATTACTATTTCTTGTTAAATAAAGCGTGAATATGTTTTTCAGCGGTCTTTTTTTATCTTGGAAAGCGCTATATCTTTTAAAAAATATCATGAAAAGTAATTGAAAGCGAATTCTAATAAGTAATTCTTTACTAGCGAAAGGTGAGTTTACATCATGACGAATCAAGAAGCAGCCATGAATTCAAATTATCATACGGCAAAAATTTGGCAAATAGCCTTATTCACTTTAAATAATACAGCAACCAATTTATTTCTGTTTGCGATAGGGTTTGTTACTTATTATGCAACCGGTATCGCTGGTCTGACAGTTGTTGTAGTAAGTACGATTTTAACGACGATGAGAGTATTTGATGGTATTACAGACCCGATTATCGGATTTATCTTGGATAAAATAGAATCAAAATATGGTAAATTCAGACCGATACAACTGATTGGTAATATTGTATTAATTACTTCTTTTATTGCTATGTACAACTTGCATCATTTACCAGAGGGGCTTCGGATAATAGCGTTTATTGTCATCCATGCTATTTATATTTTGGGTTACACAATGCAGACGACTGTAACAAGAGCTGCTCAAACGGTTCTAACCAATCATCCAAAGCAAAGACCAATCTTTAGCTTGTTTGATTCCATCTTTAATGTGTTTGTCTTTTCTGGAGGTCAATTCATTGTATCGAATTATTTGGTTCCAAAACACGGTGGAGATTTTACGATGGGTGTCTTTCTAGAATTAAATACGTTTGTTGTTATTGCGTCGTTTATCTTTACGATTCTTGCGATGATTGCAATTAAATCGAAGGACCGCAAAGAATTTTATGGACTGGCAGATGTTAATGCTAAAACAAGATTTCGAGATTATTGGCCAGTATTAAAAAATAACCGACCGATGCAAATGCTTGTCTTATCTGCTTCTACAGATAAATTGGCTTCTCAAGTAATGCAGCAGCAACCGGTATATGTGATGCTTTTTGGCATTATGCTAGGTAATTTTGCCTTAAGTGGTCATTTCAATTTGATTATTATTATACCAAGCTTGATTATCACGTACTTTGGTGTTAGTTATGCTAGAAAGAGGGGAATGAAACTATCCTTAGTTCGATTTTCTTGGTTAGGAGTAATAGCATTCTCTCTCCTTATCATTATGTTCTTAGTCGTGGATAATCCAGAATCAGCAAATTTCACGAATTTCGGTTTGGTAACGATTCTGTTTATCTTGTTCTATAGCGTTGGACGCGGGGTTGCTTCGTTAACACCAGCTATCGTTATTCCGATGATTGCAGACGCGGCTGATTATGAAACATATAGAAGTAAACGGTTTGTGCCTGGTATGATGTCTGCCTTATTTTCCTTGGTAGATAAGGTGGTATCTTCCTTAGCCCCGGCCATTGTTGGTTTTATGGTAGCGCTTATTGGTTACCATAATGAGTTCCCACAAATTGGCGAAACACTAACGGATGATTTGTTTACGATGACATTGATTGTTGCATTTGGGATTCCTATAATCGGTTGGTTGATTTCGATCATTGCGATGAAGTTCTATCAATTAGATAAAGACAAGATGCAAGAAGTTCAAGAGGCGATTTCCAAAATGAAAGAAGCAGGTGCGGTAGATATGAGTGATGAAGATAAGCGTTAAAAAAGGTATTCAAAATTGTGATCATCTAATTAGGAATACCACAAATACAATTTTCTATTTTTATAGTTAACATGGAAGCAGACGCGCAAATCTGATATAAGGTTTGCGCTCTTTTTTTATGATTAGTATAACTTTTTTCATTAGTGCTAGAAAATCTACTCGATCATATCTCATATCTTCGCACAAAAAATCAAGAATGATAACAATCTTTTAGATATACTGATATTAGAGGCTTAGGAGGTGTTTGATTGCCCTATAAAGAACATGAACAAACGATTCAAGCAACATTACATTTTATTGAAACACATTTGACAGAAGATTTACGACTTGCATTGTTGGCGCAACATGCTGGTTATTCCAGGTTCCATTTTCATCGTATATTTCGGAAAATGATCGGAAAGTCAGTGGTGGATTATATCCGGGAACGTCGAATGACTCGGGCAGCGAAGGATTTAATTAGCACTGATTGTAGAGTAGTAGACATTGCTTTCGATTATGGTTTTGGCTCACAAGAATCTTTCACTAGGGCCTTTCATAAAACATATGACATGACGCCTGGGCGTTATCGAAAATTATTAAGAAAACTGATAGACAAAGGAGAATCACTAATGACAACAAATAATGCACCTTCTGGATGGATTGTGACCGGAGAAGCCACCGCTGATTATGAAACGGGTTTGGACACTCGCATAGTGCATAGTGGTAACTACTCGGCATATTTACAATCAAGGAGTGACGAAGCTAGAGGTTTTGTGACATTGATGCAACAAATTAAGGCAGATCGTTATCGTGGTGAGCGCTTGCGATTCTCTGCTTTCATCAAAAGTAAGAATGTAGAAGGTTCCGCTGGACTGTGGATGCGTATAGATCATTCATCAGGGGAGGTGCTTGCCTTTGATAATATGATGAACCGGCCAATTACAGGCACGAATGAATGGAATCATTTTAGTGTAGTATTAGACGTGCCAGTGAAAAGTAATGTACTTGCGTTTGGGACTTTATTAAACGGTAAAGGACACATTTGGATGGATGAACTTCATTTTGAAATAGTGGATGAAACCGTTCCTGTGACAGAACAAAAACCGGAGGAAGATTTGGCAGATCACCCTGTTAATTTAAACTTTGAAGAAGCATAGTAATTGCTGTTAAGCGATAGATGAATGAATCACTGCCCTATCCATATATACGTTGTTTCCTCCTATCCCAAGTTCCATGATGAACTTGGGATAGGCATATTATTTAGAGGTCCTCTTTTGACGCCTCGATCACGTCTTTTTTCAAACCGATGACTTTTGAAATAAAAGAAATAGAAGTGCCTTCCTTAGTGAGATATAAAACTAAGCCCATCTAAACTTGTTATCACGGTACTTCTGAAATAACTATTTCTGCTAAGCTGTTCCAATTATTTTCCGAATTGCCGTGTCCATTTATTCTAACATATTTAACATAGGTATCAGAGAATGGATAAGTTTCCAATTCGCTAGTTTCCCCACTACTTTCTCCGCTGAATATTTCATTCCAAGTGTTTCCGTCTACAGACGTTTCTATATCAAAATAGGTAATTCTTTTGTTACCGTTCATCCAAGCGAGTTGAACCTTATTAATTGCCATTTCTTCGCGCAATTCATATTGAATCCATTGTTCCCCCTCTGCGGACCAACGAGTAGTGAGATCGCCATCTATTGTATTTTCCTTATTGTTCTCTGGTTGTGGTTCGTCACTTGCCTTGACGTCAATAATAGTCTGCTTGACTATCTTTACTGGGATATCGAGTGTAAAGTCACGGTAAGTAGCTGTTATTTTAGTTTTACCGGTTTTTCCAACCGTGCGTAAATGGTTATCTTTAATAGTTAATAAACCTGTATCCATAATCTCCCATGTAATTTCGTCTGCGGCGACAGGGGCTTGGTATCCTCCTTTATATGTTGCTTGAATTACCATATCAGAAAGATTCTTATCAGCATTCAATGGAAGCAGGATTTCTTCATCGTGATTGATGATTTCCTCAGTGTGGAATTGGCCGATACGAAAATTCTTCACTTCTACATTCATGCCAGATAATGTTTGAAGCGTCATCGTTTGTAACTCCTGTTTATCCATAGTGTGATTGCCATGAACGAAACTAGAAGAATAAAATTCCTCTATAGGGATTATGACACGGCGCCATTCTTTTTTTATAGAGCCTACTTCAGCACGCCATTCTTCCTTATCGTGTTTTTCATACGTGGTCATTATTAGTGTATCCCAAGAAGGGAAGTCATTGTTGTTTGCTCTAACGTCAAAGGCAATATAATCTTTGTTTTTTAATATATGCGGAATCAATTTAACTGGGTTTTCTCCATTCACTTTTATCTTTGTTCCCTTATTAACAAGCTTTGTAACTGTATCTTCATTGATCGATGCCTGAGTAACTGTTTCAATTTGATCGGCTGTTTCCTCCCATCCTTGCAACCACCATTTATTAAGTGGTCCAACGTCTTTTTTAGTTAGTGGTATTGGATAATCTTTTTCTTTTTTTGCGTGATACATTTGCAGGTTAGAATTATAGTTCATTTTTAATTTTTGTTGATGGATGCCAGTTTCGATATTTCCTATTGTGGCATTATCACTCGTTATTTCTACACGATTATTCTTGTATGTCATATGGTCTGCAGCTACTTCATGGATAGCACTACCTTCATGTAAAACGATGCGGTTATCGGTAAGTTCACTCTCCTTTGGCTCGTAATAAGTATACTTTGGGGCAGGATTAAAACTGAATCCGTCACCAATTACAATCGCTTGTGAAGAAGGATACATAATGACATTATTGTTGATTTTTGCGTTTTCTACAGGGATATAATTCATTTGTCTTCCTTCCTCAGCCTCGGCGTCATGACGTCCTGCTAACACGCGAATGCCCTGTTCTACCTGGAACATATAATTATTCTTAATTGTTTGTTGTTGATCTGTTACACGAATTCCATATTTAGTGCGGAGAAAAACATTTTTTTCTACTATGTTGTGAGCTCCGAAGCGTAAGGTGAATCCGGAGTCAGAATTTTTAAAGGTGTTATGTCGATAAACATTGTGGGCAGTCTTATTACTAATAATTTCTGATCCATCCCCTGTAATATTTTCAAACAAGTTGGAGTCTACAGTGGTATATACGTCCGCTTGCTCGTATCCATAGCCTTGTCCAATTTGAATGGCCTCTAACCCGTTATCTTCATCAGGGTAAAGTTCACTTACTTCAGGAATATCCTTAAAATAATTATGGTCAATCGTGTTATATTGATTTTTAAGGTTGTTCTGGTCATTTACCCGTATGGCAATTCCCATTGCAACATTATTTTTAAAAGTGTTATGATCTATACGGTTAGATTGAGATTGATTTTGCACTCGAATTACACCTGCGTAAGGATCTGGCGGACCAGAATGATTGAAAAAATTCCCATTAATACGACTGTGAGACAAATTATCTAATCCAAGCAAGTAATGCCGTCCAGATGGATTTGCATGATCAAAGTGAAAGTTTTCAAAAGTAAGATAATTCCCTGTTAAGGTGATTTGTGTATCTCCTCTAAACGTTACACCACCAGGAGTTTCTGCTGTTATCATAATTGGTTTATTTTCTGTGCCATTTCCAACAAAAGAAGCTTCAAAATCTTTATAATTTCCATTGGGTACGACAACTGTATCTCCTGGTTCAGCTTCTGCAACTTGACGCTGTAAAGTTTGTTCCAGTTCAATAATTTCTGGATCTTTTGTGTCTTCAGGGTTTGGTTGAGTGACATGTATATAATCCACGTGAATCGTGATGGGATTTTCTTCTTTTGATGAATTCTTGCCATCCATCCGAACCTCGGTAATTTCTTCCCCAATAAATAATGGATTTTTACCGTTACTTGTCGTCATTTCGTTTAAGGTAAACGCTCCTTCATACCACTGATTCAGCGTAATATCTCTGTGTAAGGTTATAAAAGCTTGTGAGTTACTCTTTCCTTTCAGACGAAAAGCAATATAATCTACTTGACTACTTTCAGCTCCCGTTATCTTGACACGATAGCTTACCTTATTTTGCATGCTTTTAATGGGAAAGAGAGATTCGTTGCTGTTAAGTGGGGTTACCATTACCCTTGCGAATGAATACTCTGTTGGATTGGGAATAGTAGCTTTGACTGTCCCATCAACAATTTCAGCACTTTCGTTAAGTTGAAATTTTTTCATCTCCGCTTCAAAATCAAGAGAAAAAACATCATCCTCTTCAGATAGCGCTTTCGTATTAACTGGTAAAAATACAAGCATAATGAAACAAAAAAAGAAAATTATATAGAGGTTACGCATCCACTCATCCTTTCTAAAAAAATATTTTCAACTTAATTGTAGAGAGCTTTTGTTGATATTGCTATAGCCGTTCCTCATTATCTATTAACCAATCTTCATATCTTCTCTATTTGCGAAATATATCAAATCATATATAATTAGCTAATAAAAATTGATATAGGAGGTTGAAAGCATGTTGCGAGATCCTCATTTGCAATTATTGTGGGCTGCTAGGGTAGATTACCAAGCTGGTTCTGCTGTCGAACGTCATCAGCACGATCAATTCTATCAAGTGTTACTTGTTCTTACTGGTAAAGGAAAGGTGGTCATTCATGAAACATCTCATATGCTAACCAGTGGCATGATTTGTTTATTTCATCGAGGCATCCCACATCAATTTAGTTTTACAGAACCTACTGTTACGATTGATTTTAAGTTCCAAATTTTAAATAAAGATATGGAACAAATCGTGAGAAACAATAAAATGATTGGTGTCTGTCCAATTGAGGAATTAGGGGAATTAAAAAAATGGTATCAACTTGCAAGAAAAATAACTAACTCACCCTCCCTTTTTTTCTTATCTAGAATAGATGCCGGTTTTAAAAGTACGTTTTTCTCTTTGCTTTCTCCATGCGCAAATGAAGGCAGCTGCATCTCCCCAAAAAAGGTGCCGCCGTTGCCCTTTGCCTCTCAATATCATCCTGTTATTCATTATGTAGAATCCTCTTTTTCACGAAAAATCAGTTTAGACCATTTAGCAAAGCGTTTCAATTATCATCCACATTATATTATTAAGATATTTCAAGAATGTGTGGGAATGTCGCCTATTCAATATTTGCAAGCAGTACGAATCAATCGTGCCTGTTCTTATTTAGAATATTCTAAGCTTACGATATCAGAAATAGCCCAGAAGGTTGGAATGACACCACCTGCTTTTTCCCGCTTATTTCAACAAGAAGTTGGCAGTGCACCAAGCTTATATAGAAAGTACCACGTAGACTTTATTGGTAAGGATATCGTGTTGACTCATCATTTTGTCAATCATTGGAGAATTGTCAAGAAGCCATAGACTTGACTCCTCAATTGGTTAGAACACAAATAATCCTCTTTTAACTACCTGAAAAAAACACAAATCAAGCAAAACAAACCCAAAGAAATGAATCATACAACCAAGTAAAATGAAGTCAATCATATGTGATTAACAGTCATTCAATAATTGTCAACGCTCTCATTTTTAGGTGAAGTATATCGAAATAGTAAGGAGGAGAATGACGATGGAACCTGTTCGTATAGGTATTATTGGAGTAGGGACAATGGGACAAAGGCATGCTGCTTATTTGCAAAACCAAGTTATTACAGGTGCAACTTTAACGGCTGTATTGGAAACAGATCAGAAACGAGCAAGTTATTTAAAGGAATATTTTAATAAAAAAATTAGGGTGTTTACCGAGGAAGAGGCCTTTTTTAACTCTGATTTGGTTGATGCGGTGATTATCTCCACACCACATTACGAACATAGTCGCTTGGCTATCCGATCATTTCAGCAAGGGTTGCATGTCTTATGCGAAAAACCTGCAGGGGTATATACCAAACAGGTGCGTGAAATGAATGTCGCTGCGAAACAAAGTGGCAAGGTATTCTCGATGATGTATAATCAACGAACCAATCCTCTCTATCAAAAGTTACGCGATTTAATTCAAACCGGGGAATTAGGGACTCTTCGCAGAATGAACTGGATCATTACGACATGGTATAGATCACAAAGTTATTATGATTCTGGAGGCTGGCGAGCTACGTGGGCTGGCGAAGGTGGAGGGGTGTTAATTAATCAATGCCCGCATCAACTTGATCTATGGCAATGGATGACGGGGATGATGCCGAAGCGGCTGAGGGCATTTTGTTATTTTGGCAAACATCGAGATATTGAGGTGGAGGACGAAGTGACAGCATATGCTGAATATGAGAATGGGGCGACGGGTGTTTTTATTACAACGACCTCTGAAGCACCTGGAACGAATCGTTTAGAAATAGTTGGAGATAACGGGAAGGTGATGATTGAGAATGAGCAATTAACCTTCTGGAAATTACGTATGTCAGAACCGGAATTTAACCGAACCTATCAGGGTGGATTTGGTTCGCCAGAGAGCTGGAAGATTGAAATACCTGTCACAGGCAAAACAGAAGCACACCCTGGCATAACACAAAATTTCATTGATGCCATTATAAAAGGAACAGAATTGTTGGCTCCGGGCGAAGAGGGGATAAAAGGCCTTACTCTATCGAATGCTATGCAATTGTCAAGTTGGTTAGATGATTGGATAGACCTTCCAATAAATGAAGATTTATATGAACAATATCTACAAGCGAAGATCCGAAATTCCAACGTAAAAAAGAACAATAATAACATGGCGTTACATGTAGAAGGAAGTTATTAATCTATAGCGAAAAAGGTGGTTAAATAATGAAATTCTCTGTTTTTACGGTAATGACACCAGATGTGACACCGCCCCAGCTTCTTTCTTATTTAAAGGAAGCGGGATATGATGGGATAGAATGGCGTTTCAAAGAGACGTCGAAGGATATGAGAGAAGAAAAGCCTAGTTTTTGGCGACATAATCTAGCAACCATATCGCCGAATGCAACGGATCAAACATTACAAGAATTAAGAGCATTAACGGAGGAAAGTAACGTGGAAACAATCAGTGTCACCCCCTATTTAACAGCAGATGATATTGCAGCAACCGAACGTGTACTTCAGGTTGCTCAAAAGCTTGGGGCTTCAACGATTCGAGTTGGTGTGCCTAAATACAATCGATCAAAAAACTATCATGATCTATACCAAGAAGGGGTTCGTTACTTATCAGAAGTAGAACAAATGTGTAAGCAATACCAAATCAAAGGACTTGTAGAAACGCATCATCAAACGATAACACCAAGTGCTGCAATGGCATATCGGTTGGTTCATCATTTTGATTCTGAATATATCGGTGTGCTATATGATCCAGGTAATATGGTAAAAGAGGGGTACGAAAATTATCGTATGGGAATGGAGTTGTTAGGCCCATATTTGGCCCATGTACATGTAAAAAATGCTAGTTGGGAAGTTATTCAGGAACAATCAGATGGAACAGTCGAATGGGAAGCGAGTTGGTGTTTGTTAGAGAAAGGGGTAGTTAATTGGCGTCAAGTTTTAGCTGATTTACAGGCAGTAGGTTATGATGGTTACATCGGAATGGAGGATTTTAGTGGAAGATTTTCAACAAAAGAGGCGCTACAGCACAATATCCATTATATGAAGGCGCTAATAAATAATGGAGGCGGACAATGAAGGCACTCTATATCATGAGTGATCAGTCCTTTTCTCTGGTGTATCCTCCAAACATAAGAGAAGCAATAGAAAAGTTAGTAGAAGTGCAAACCGTTCCATTAACTCCGGCCATGTTGCGACAAGATTATACAGTATTACAAGATATTGATATCATTTTATCTGGCTGGGGTGGCCCAAGAATGGATCATGAATTACTCCAACACGCTCCTCATTTAAAAGCGGTTTTTTATGCAGCTGGGTCTTTAAAAAAGATTGTAACCGAGGCAATGTGGGAGCGAAAGATAGTGGTGACCAATGCTGTCACAGCAAATGCTATTCCAGTTATGGAATTCACCTTATCACAAATATTATTTTCGTTAAAAAATGGCTGGCGTTTTGTTAGGGATATACAACAAGGTAACCTCTATTCTAGAAAGCCATTTGATATAGCAGGTGCTTTTGGTAGTACGGTAGGTATCATATCATTAAGTACAGTAGGGAGAGGGGTTTCTCAGTTATTGCAATCCTTTGATGTAAACACGATTGTATATGACCCATTTGTGAGTGAAGAACAGGTCAAAAAGCTTGGAGCTAAGCGTTGTCAGCTGGAAGATATTTTTCAGCTATCGGATGTGGTGTCACTTCATACCCCATTGTTGGAGGAAACAAGGGGATTGATTAGAGGAGCGCATCTTCAACAGTTAAAACAAAATGCCAGCTTTATTAATACGGCAAGAGGAGCAATTGTTAGGGAAGACGAGATGATTGAAGTTTTGCGGCAGCGTAAGGATATTACGGCAATATTAGATGTAACGGAACCCGAACCACCCGAGCCACATTCCCCCTTGTACGAGTTGCCTAATGTGGTGTTAACCCCACATCTTGCAGGCAGTCAAGGGCAAGAATGTGCCAGAATGGGGTATTATATGCTGTTAGAACTCGAACGATATGTAAACAATCAACCGCTGCAATGGCAAGTATCCCGTGAAGAACTTCTACGTCAGGCATAAAAAAAGCAATATGTGCAAACATAGAAAGGAGGTAGGTTGTCGTGTGTAAACCAAATGAGCGATGGTTAGCTCTGTTTTCGAAAGATTATTGTAATTGGACCTTGAAAAAAGCAAACGAATCGTTGAAGAACGATACTTTGTCCATTACAGAGGTTGTTGCGAGCCATAGTGCAGGCAATAAACACGATTTCTACTCAAATGCTGATTACTGGTGGTATAATCCTGACACGAATGACGGGCTACCTTATATTCAAAGAGATGGAGAATCCAATCCACACAATTTTTTAGCTCATCGGCAGATTTTGCGAAGCATGCGAACGAATGTAGCACATTTAGCTGCCGGTTATTTACTTACCCAAAATGAATTATTTGCCGAAAAGGCAGTTGATTTTCTCCATACCTTTTTTGTTGAGAATTCGACGAGAATGAATCCGCATCTTAGTTATGCGCAAGCTATTCCTGGTGTTTGTACAGGACGAAGTTTTGGTATAATTGATACATTACATTTAGTCGATATACCTATGGCGATACGTATATTGCAATCGTCACCCGCCTTAACGGATAACCTGTTAACCGATTTAAAGCAATGGTTTAAGGAGTACTTGCAATGGATGCACACACATCCTTATGGCGTGGAGGAAAGTAAAGCGTCTAATAATCATAGTGTCTGCTGGTTTGTACAAGCAGCGAGTTTTGCAACTTTAGTGGGGGATGAGGATGTACTAAACTTTTGTCGAGAAGCGTACAAGTCAAGACTGCTACCAAATCAAATGGCTGAGGATGGTAGTTTTCCCCGTGAACTCGCACGTACGAAACCATACAGTTATTCTATTTTTGTATTGGATAACATGGTTACCTTAACGCATTTATTAACCAATGAACATGAAAACCTATGGGATTTTCAATTAGCTGATGGCAGGGGGATTCAAAAAGGATTGCATTTTTTGTTTCCATATTTACAAGATAAATCACAGTGGCCGTATCGAGGGGACGTTGAACATTTTGAGGGATGGCCGGCTCGTGTCTCGTTCTTATTATTTGCGGGGAATGCCTTACAGAAGAAAGAATTTATTGATCTATGGAATAGGCTTGATATCGAACCAACTGATACCGAAGTTAGGAGGAATATCGCGATACGTCAGCCTTTGCTTTGGGGTTAAATTCAAGATTTTTCGAATGAGAGGTTCCACTTTTCTCTTCATTTATGGTACGATTGTGTAAGCGTTTTCTAAAATAAAAATGGGGTGTTGCTATTGGATTTATTGATCATTGAAGATGAACCGATGATTTTAAAAGGTATTTCCTTTTTGTTAAAGGAATACAAGTATCCGAATAACAAAACGCCGAATATTTGTATCGCGCATGATGGAGAAGAAGCTAATCAATTATTAAATCAGCAATCATTTGATGTTATTTTTACGGATATTAAGATGCCGAAAATGAGTGGACTAGAGTTGGTGAAGAAATGGTCTCCGAAAAAATCGATGACGCAGTGGGTGATTATTTCTGGTTTTAATGATTTTGAATATGCACAGGAAGCTTTGAAAAACGGTGTGAAAGATTATTTACTTAAACCGGTAACAAAGAAGAAAATGAATGAGACGATTGATCGTCTAATGGCGGACAGGCAGACAATGATTCATTCTGTAGTAAGCCTTACTCAATCGCAGGATATTGTTGAAGGATTGGAACATTCAATATGGCAGTTAAAAGAAGAAAGTGTAGGGGAACAATTTCTTCGGTGGTCTCGTCAATTACCTAATCAGCCTATAGATAGCTGGATGTATCAAAAGTCATTAGAAGACATATTACAATTGTTGCTTGGTCGTTTGTATAAAAGAGGAATTCCAGAAGTCTCTAAAAGTTTATTACAGGTGAACGGTTATTCAAAAGAGGAATTAGATGCTGATTTTTTGCTGAGATGTCAGGAGATTATTCATGTCATCCGTTTGAAAAGAAAAGGAAACGTTATCGATCCGATCGATGCTGCCAAAGAGTATATTCAAACACATTTAGATGAGCGATTAAGTCTTGCAGATGTAGCAGAGAAACTTGGTTTTAATCCAACCTATTTTAGTCAACTATTCAAGAAAGAAACAGGGGAGAGTTTTGTGGCCTTTAGGAGGAAAATACGCATGGAGCGGGCAAAGCAATTAATTGAACAAAATCAAATGAGGATTATTGATATTTCAAATGAAATTGGCTATAGCGATTTAGCTCATTTTACAAAGAGCTTCAAGATATATACTGGTGTCACGCCCTCCTCATATAAACAGCAACTAGGTATTCCTTTATGATGAGGTGGCTCCGAGCCATGAATTTGTTTCAGCGCTTATTTTTATTTTTTTTAATAGCTATTTTCATTCCCTTATTTATTTCTTCGCTAATCATTTATATGCGAGCCGCTCATTCCATACAAAAGCAAGTAGGTGAATATCTGCACAAAAATATATTGGTGACAAATCTGCAAGTAGATCGTTTTTTGGAGGGGTATGAACAGGTCACCTTGCCGTTAGTAACTGATCCAAATGTGAAGGAATTCGTTGAATTAGGAGCAAATCAAGAACTGAAACGATATCAAGTGTACAGTGATATCGTAGACAAAATGAATCAGATAACAGAGCAAAATGATGCAATTGATTTAATGTATATTATAACAGCTGAAGGTCGTTCGATTTTATCAGAAGATCGTTACTATTCACCACTCGATCCATTTCCAATAGAAAAAGTGTATCAAGAACTCAGTGAGATTGCACCTGACAGTGGTAAAGTGGTATTTAAGGCAAGAAAGACAATGGATGGAAAAATCGTTATTACCTTTACCAGAAAGATCAGAGGAACAGACTTTGAACCACGAGGAATATTAGGAGTTGATCTCACCTTATCTAGTATTGAAGAATTTTGGTCAATGGCGAATCTTGGAGAAAGAAGTAACTTAATGATTCTAGATGATGAAGGCCAAATTATTTATCATCCTGATTCTAATTTGTTTGGTTCTTATGTCCGTTCGAAAACCCAAACAGCTATGAGTCAAGAACGAAGTGGTTCGTTCATATCGACTTGGGAGGAGGAACAGAAATTTTATTATTATCAAACGGCTAACTCCACCAATTGGAAGACAGTAACTACTATTCCAAAAAGAGAACTATATGAACCAATTTCTGGAATAAGAATTGTTGCTTTTACATCAGGTGGTTTATCCCTGTTACTTGCTTCTTTGTTGGCCTTTGGTTTCACTAGAAGTATCGTCAAGCCGATTCACCTCTTACAGCAACATTTAAGAAAGATGGAAAAGGGAATCTGGTCAAAGGTTCCTAAATTGGATGGACCCGCAGAAATCGTTAGTTTGGTAAAAAGCTATAATCGGATGATTGAAGAGTTAAAGAAATTAATAGATAAGATATATCATGCTGAACTTCAGAATCAGAAGACACAATTAAAGGTTCAGGAAAGAGAAATCGAAATGCAAAAAAACGAATTACAAGCTTTGCAATCACAAATTAATCCACACTTTCTCTATAACACACTTGAGACCATGAATGCCTATGGGCTGATCAAGGGTTCTGATGAAATATCTGAGATCGCTGATTCATTGGCCTCTATGTTCCGCTATTCTGTAAAAAACCTTGAAGTGGTGACGTTAGCAGATGAACTAGATCATATTAGAAGTTATTTAGTAATTCAAGAACATCGTATGAGAAAAAATTTCACATTAAAAATTTGTGTTCATCCCAATTATTTTGATAAAGAAATAGTCAAGTTGAGCTTGCAACCACTAGTAGAAAATGCGATTGAACACGGACTGAAAGATGGGGAAGCACTTGGTGAGATTAAAATCGCTGCTACCATGAAAGATGAATTATTTTTAGTCAGTGTAGAAGATAATGGCCAGGGAATGTCGCTTGCTCGCTTACACGAAATGAGACGATTCTTACAAACAGTAGATAAAGAATCGCAAATGGACGGTGCGGCAGGGATTGGGCTAAAAAATATTCATCGCAGAATCCAATTGCTTTTTGGCGATAAATACGGTCTGCAATTGGAGAGTGAGCTTGGGAAGGGGACGCGAGTTATTATTAAAGTACCTTCAAATTTAAGGGTAGAGGGCAGCTAAAACACTCAATCATAACGCCTGGGTATTTCTGGGCGTTTTTTTGTATGTTAGAAACGTGCTCCCCTCACTAAACTAGTCTTTTTTATCGTCTCCGTTTTCTAACTCCTAAAAAAAACACAAGTGATGTTAAACAAACCCATAGCAGCATTTCCACAGAAACAGTAGGATGAAAGGTAACGGGAAGTTGAGAGTTTGCAACTAGGAGGTGATCGCTTCGTGTCTGATAATCAAAAATGGAAGCGGAAAATGAAAACGATTACTAAGGGATCTTTATTCAGGGGAGGTAGAAGGTTATGAGTCAATTGTCAACAGAAGTGGTGGCAAAAAAACAGATGACAGAAAGAAAAAGAATGTGGAAGCATATTCGTAAATATAAGGCATTATATATTATGTCTATTCCAGGGATATTATATTTTTTTATTTTTAAATATGTACCCATGGCTGGTTCTATTATAGCATTTCAAGATTATAATATTTTTGCCGGATTTACGGATAGCCCATGGGTTGGTTTTCAACATTTTATAGCTATGTTTGATAATCCGGATATCTTTAACATTATTAAGAACACGTTTGTGATAAGCTTTTATGATATTATCTTTAATTTCCCTGCTTCTATCATTTTGGCATTGCTTCTTAATGAATTAAGAGTGGTGTTATATAAACGAGTTATTCAAACGATTGTGTACATGCCACACTTCCTGTCATGGGTGATAATTAGTGGATTATTTATGACAATCTTATCTCCGTCAAATGGAATTGTTAATAGTTTCATTGAATGGATGGGGTTTGATCATATTTACTTTTTTGGCAGTGAACAGTACACAAGGCCAATCTTGATTAGCTCAGGAGTATGGCAAAGTATAGGATGGGGGACTATTATTTACTTGGCTGCCCTTTCCGGTATTAATCCAGAGCTTTATGAAGCAGCTGAAGTAGACGGAGCAAATCGCTGGCAGCAAACGATGAAAATTACTCTGCCTTCATTATTACCAACTATCACTATTTTATTTCTACTACAAATTGGCCAGTTTCTTGATTTTGGATTTGAGAGAGTCTACACCTTTTTAAACCCTTTGAACGGGGGGACGGGTCATATTATTGATACGTATATCTATGAAGTTGGATTACAGAGTGCTCAGTATAGCTTAACAACAGCGATGGGATTGTTTAAATCTTTAATCGGATTGTTTCTATTATTTATAGCCAACTTCTTAAGTAGAAAAGCAACTGGAAACAGTTTATATTAAGGAGGTATTTCGATGAGTCTCAAAGTAAGTAAAAGCAGAAAGTTATTTAATGTATTTAATTATTCTCTTATTGGTCTGTTAGCTTTGACTATGGTCTTGCCGATTGTTCATATATTGGCCAAATCCTTTAGCTCTTCTAGTGCGGTAGCAGAAGGTAAGGTGATTCTGTGGCCGGTTGATTTTGATTTAATTAACTATCAATATGTATTCCAGGATGCCTCGATATGGAGAGCGCTGGGTATTACGGTGTTTATTACCGTTGTAGGGACACTGATTAATCTAATTGCTACGGCGTCACTGGCTTACCCATTATCTAGGGCAGAATACAAAGGTAGAAGAATTATTTTATTGGGTGTTATTTTCACTATGATTTTCTCTGCACCGCTCATTCCTACTTATTTAGTTATCAAGCAATTAGGGATGATTGATTCACTGTGGGCGCTGTTGATCCCCAATGCGATTAGTGCATTTAATTTTATCGTTATGCGCTCCTTCTTTCAACAGATTCCAACGGCATTAATTGATGCTGCTCGAATTGATGGCTGTAATGAACTGGGAATATTGCTGCGCATTGTGCTGCCTTATTCTAAACCTGTGATAGCAACGATGACAATTTTTTATGGAGTATACCATTGGAATAGCTATCAGAATGCGCTGTATTTTTTAAATGACCCTCGATTGTATCCTTTACAGGTAAAACTAAGAGAAATGATCCAATCAGATGATTTATCGGTAGATGTAGAGACAACCATTTCTACTGAATTTATGAATTCAACAGAAGGTATCCAAATGGCGACGATTATGATAGCTATTGTCCCTATCTTGTTAATCTATCCATTATTACAGAAACATTTTGTTAAAGGGGTAATGATAGGTTCGATTAAAGAATAGTAAAATAAACGAAGAATGAAAAAATCACAAGATAACCTAAAGAAAACCCTATATTGTGAAAGCGCTTCAAAATATAATGAAATTGCATGAAATAATCTATCGTTTTTAGAGGAGGTCTTTTATGAGAAACAAAGTATTGCGAGTGAAGCTATTGTTGTTCATGGTTATTAGTTTATTATTACTGGTAGTTGTGGCATGTCAGTCCAGTGAAAGTAGTTCAGAAAGTAGTTCAGAAAGTAGTTCAGAAGAAGGTGATTCAAATGAGGAAGATAACGGGAAGCCGACAGATATTTCTATATCTATGAGGACTTTAGGTTTTATTCATGTGGAGAATCATTCTAATATTAATGATGACCCATACGTTAAAGAGCTCGAGGAAATTACTAATGTAGATCTTGATATTAAACCAGTGCCTCATAGTGAATTTGATCAAAAAATGGATTTAATGTTTGCCTCTGGAGATATTCCAGATGTGGTGACAACTTCAGGTGCATATGGGGGTGGGGATACGATGCGAGATGCCGTTGATGCAGGCGTGTTTCTGCCATTAGATGATCTTATTAAGGAGCATGGGCCACATTTATTGGAGGAAATTCCACAAGAGGCTTGGGATGCTGTTACCTATGATGATGGTGTCATCTATGCAATTCCTGAGTTCTTAGGAAATCCTTCCAGAAGAGCTACCGTTGTTAGAGCGGACTTACTAGAAGAAGCGGGTATTCCTATTCCGACTACTCCAGAAGAAGCATGGACAGTTGAAGAAACTCTGGACATATTGCGAACATTTAAAAATATGGGTATTGAACATCCATATTCTGGTAGAGCTGAGTTTAAATATGCTGATACCTTTTTTGGATCATTTGATGCCTTCGCTTATGGTTCCCAATTGGAACTAGTGGATGGTCAAGTTCAACCTAAATTTTTCAATGAGGAAAATATGACAAATGCTATTGAGACTTACAAGACGATGTATGATGAGGGTTTGATTCATCCAGAATTTTTAACGCATGAATATAATGACTATAAAAATGCCGGTCTCTCTGGTAAGTCCGCCATGTGGAGTATGAATGCCAACGAATTATTGCAATGGCAAGGTCAGTTAGAAGACAGTGTACCAGAGGGCGAGTTAGCAATTGTTCCTTCACCAAGAGGTCCAGATGGGGAAGGTGGATACTATCTTTATGGCAGTGTCCCTCGTGCTTATATGATCAATAAAGAGGCAGAGGATAAGGCAGTAGAGATTATTAAGTTCCTGGATTGGATGTTAACTGACGAAGCAGAAACTTTCTTCTCATATGGAATCGAGGGGGAAGACTATGAAGTAGAAGGTGAACAGGTTAATTATCATCAGCCAGAAACAAATGATGAAATCAATATCGAACGGTATCGAACAGGTTGGTTATGGTTAATCAAAGATACGACGTATTACGCTAATTTACTGGAGTTAACGGAAGAAGGGCAACAGCTTATGGAAACCTATGATACAATTTTGGCTAATGAAGGTAGGGATGGTATACGCTATATCCCCGGTTTAAATGCCTTGGATAATACGCCAAATTTGTCCGCGAAATCAGATGTCCCTGCCCCTTTCATTATGGAAAATATGGCTAAGATGATAACAGGTGCCGAACCAATTGATGATTGGCCTAATGTGGTTGATGAATGGATAGAACGTGGTGGAAGCAATCTGCTAGAAGAGGCCCAAGAACGTTATGATAGCGGTGATTATTTAGAGCCAAGAAGATGATGAAGTTTGCATGAAAACAGTGAATCAAGTTAGCAAGTGCTTAGTATGAGTATCGATCTATCTAGTAGACCTCTCGTAATTTACGAGAGGTCTACTACCGTTCTTCCTAAATGCTGTCCATTTTTTACAGCATCTATGGTGTCAGTCAATTCCTGAAGCGTTACGTCATTGCTTACCGTTGTTGCGGCAACATTCCATTCATTAGCTAACTTTTTCCAAATGGCAGGGCGATCTGTAATAGGGACGTTTACGGAATCAATCCCTAACAGGTTGATACCTCGAAGAATAAAAGGAAGCACATTGGTCGATAGCTTTAACCCACCGGCATTACCGCACATACTCATACTGCCACCATAACGAATTTGTGGAATCAGACGAGCCGCTACATCTCCACCGACTGTATCCAACACATAATCATAGGTTTGTTTGTTTAGTGGCTTCTTGCCATCTCCAAGTTCAGAAGCAAATATAACATCGGTTGCTCCCAATGATTTGGCAACAGCTACTTGCTTTTCTTTACGAACTAAAGCGCTAATATGCGGATATCCCATTTTTGATAGAATTTGTACAGCGATACTTCCCACGCCTCCCGTTGAACCGGTAACCAAAATGTGAGGGTGGTGTTCAGGTGTCATCCCTTGATTTTCTAATGCCTGCAGGGATAAAGCTGCTGTAAAGCCAGCGGTGCCAAAAATCATGGCCTCTTTTAAAGTCAGTCCTTTCGGTAGTGGCACTATCCAATCGGCAGGAACTCTGGCATATTCAGAAAACCCACCTGTATGATTAACGCCCGTTCCAAAGCCAGTAATTAATACTTCTTGCCCCTCTGCAAATTGATCGTTAGCAGAACTCACGACGGTTCCGCTCAAATCAATACCTGGAATCATTGGATAATCACTCACGACACCACTATTTGGTTGGACGGCAAGCATATCTTTATAATTTACCGAGGAATAGGTAACCTTGATTAATACCTCGCCATCGGATAGGTGAGCGAGTGTTACGTTTTCTACGTTATATTTGACATCGTCATTCGTTTTTTTTACAACCATCGCTTGAAAGGAATCCATGATATCCTCCTAATTTATGCTAGTATATTTTTGTGACAAAACTATTTCTATAGTGAACGTATCATGTTATGATATCATTGTCAAGATGGAGGTGATTGTCGTGGATTTACATCAATGTATCAATTTTTTATTGAGCGTATCACAGCATAAAGTATTTACCTATTTTCGAACATGTTTAGAGGAATATAACCTCACTCCCGCTCAATATGGCGTCTTAAACTGTTTGTGGACGGAGGGGAAGATTTCTCCCAAACGAATAGGAGAGTTGCTTTATCTGGAGGCACCCACGGTATCAGGTATACTGGATAAAATGCAAAAACGAGAGTTGATTGAACGGAAGGTAGACTCTCATAACCGAAGGCATGTGGTCGTAAACAGTACAGAAAAGGCAGAGCAAATCCGACATGTCGTTGAGAAGATAACGCTTGAAATGGATAAAACCGTATTGCAGAACCTAAGTGATCAGGAAAAAAACGTCTTGAAAGCAGGGTTACTTCAAATCATTCAAACGGATTTATTCGATGGGGATCCTATGTAAGCTCATAGAGATAACGGATTTCAGCGGCATGATATATGTTAAATAAAAAGGAGTTACAACATGGATATCAACCATATTTTGTTTGTAAGTGAGATGAATCCTCAAATAAAAGACATCCTGAACAGCTACCACCTGACTCAGTCGTATCGTTTTGTGACGGAAGCAGAGCTTAGTGAAACGGATTTAGATTGGGCGGATGCCTTTGTCAGCTTCCAATTAAGTGAGGATTATGATTTTAGTAAGGTGAAGTGGGTACACTCCCTTGGGGCAGGTGTGGACCATTTTTTATATAAAAAGTCATGGGATGAACAAGTATTGTTAACGAGAATGACTGGCTCGTTTGGCCAGCGGATTACGGAGTATTGTCTTAGTTATATCTTAGCAGATCTGCAGTGTCATACTCCTTTTAGTGAATTACAAGCACAAACTACATGGCAGCCAAAAGCACCAAGGCTCTTATCAGAAGCCAAGGTGCTGATCTATGGGACAGGAAAGATCGGCCAACATATTGCCAAAGTATTATCTTCTCTAGGAATGAAGGTATATGGTGTGTCCTTAAGTGGAAATAGCAAGCCGAATTTTGAGACCGTGACTTCCTTTTCTGATCATTTTTCAAAGATAACAGAAATGGATTATCTGATTAATACGTTGCCATTAACAGAAAAAACAGATCAAATCTTCAATCGCACCTTATTTCAGTATACTTCTCAACTGCTTTTTATTAATGTAGGCAGGGGAGAGTCTGTTTGTGAGAAGGATCTGCTGGAGGCGTTAACTTCCGAACATGTGCGAGGTGCCATACTGGATGTGTTTGCTCACGAACCATTGGGAGCAGATCACCCTTTTTGGCGACATCCAAAGATCAGAATGACCCCTCATATTGCAGCGATAACTACTCCGGAAGAAGCGGTGGCGTGCTTTGTTGAAACTTTGCAGCATATTGAAAACAAACACCCCCTTCCAAACAAAGTGGATATGGTAAAGGGTTATTAAGATCAAGGATCATGAATATTTGTCTGGTTGCATATCGATGATTCTCTCGCACTTATTTAATAAAAAGTATTGGGCTGTGATGGGAATTGCGGTCGCCACCAGGATTCTACCGTAGACCACGCCGATTGAAAATCTTGACCTTGCCCCATCAAATAGGCAATGGCAACGGCTTCTGTCATCGCATGGGGAACACCGAGCTGCTGAGCTTCATTTAGGCCATGCCGAACGACGGGCTCTACCGTTGCTAATACTTGTTGAGCCCCATTTCCTTGGTTCCTATTTGGCTGATTATCCATCGCAGCATGCATATTCCCTTGCTGCTGGTACTGATAATTAGGATGATACAAATGCGCCACCTCATTTATTGATATAATATTTTTAGGTAATTCACCTATTGCTTACTCTATGCGTCGTCCTTGTTGGTTGTGTTTCTTTTTTCAGAGAAGCTCTCTCTATTTTGTTAACTGTACACTCTATGCTGCTTCTTATGAGTAATCATGGATATCTTGGAAAGAATAACAGGGTATTAGTGAAAATATCAAGGAGGTAAAGCAATATGAGAGTAAAAAACAAAGTAACGTTGATAACAGGAGCTGGTTCAGGTATTGGTAAAGAAACAGCCTTGTTATTTGCGAAGGAAGGCGCTAAATTAGTTTTAACAGATGTGGCTGTAGATGCGGTGCAGGAAACGGAAAAAGAAGTAAAGGAATTAGGTGCAGAGGCAATCAGTATAAAACATGATGTGAGTAAGGAAGAAGACTGGCAGAAAGCCGTTGAGAAGGCGGTTGACCAATTCGGAACGATCGATGTTTTATTCAATAATGCCGGTATTTATATTATTAAACCAATTACAGAGCTGGAGTTAGATACATGGAATAAATTAATGGCTATTAATGTGACTGGCACTTTTTTAGGAATGAAGCATGTCCTGCCTGTCATGCAAAAGCAAAATAGTGGTTCGATTATTAATGCTTCTTCGGTAGCGGGCCTCCGAGGTGCACCAGGCCATGCCTTGTACGGCGCTAGCAAGGGAGCAGTGCGCATCATGACAAAGGATGTAGCCATGGAGGTAGCCAGGCAACAAATTCGTGTTAATTCGATTCATCCAGGGTATATTGATACACAAATGGCTGATTACGGCGCAGAACAACAAGGAACTACGACCGAAGAACTGGGTGAAGATTATCCCCTTGGTCGTTTAGGCAAGCGATCGGAGGTAGCGAAAACCGTCCTGTTCCTTGCTTCTGATGATTCGTCGTACACTACAGGAGCGGAATTTCCTGTCGATGGCGGTGCAACCAGCTCCCTTTAGTAACAACCAAATAAATTGGCAATTCTTGCTGACTTCCTTGTTTTGGAGTCAGCATTCTTAATGAGCGGATGTAAAAAACAATTAACTATTATTTATTGGTAGCATATGATATGGTAATAAAGCAGAAAAACCGAGAACAAGTTCGCATATAAGTAGATACAGTGCAAATCATGCCGTTCATTTCCTGGGAAATAACAAACATTTTGCCGGATAAAATCGTTTAGGACTCATATTTTCATTGGAATTTACTGTAGTACAGGCTTGTTTATCCTAGATGTACAATGATTAAAAGTTGTTTAATAGGGGTAAACTTTTGATGATAATAAAAGTACTGGTGACAACGGTTTATAGAACGACAGTGGGATTTCCACTTTGACTAAATAAGCGTAGAAATAAAGGGTGGGGCAATAATGAGAACAGATGCGATAACGATGGAGAGAGTGGGGCATAAAGAGCAAAAAGCAGATGCAAATGCAAACTGGAGGATAAAAGACGATCAGTTTGGTTATAAAGGCAAATTAGGGTTGGAAATACATGATGACAAGCATGTCACTTTGAGACTATGGTCTCCAAGTGCAGATCACGTAGCAGTCGTCTTGTATGATAAGGATAATCCCAAACAAATCGTGAGGGATGACATACCAATGACGCGTCTGAAACAAGGAGTTTGGCTAGTAGAATTAGATGCAGAGACATTAGGCATAAATGAGTTGATGGGTTACTTTTATCATGTTGCCATAGAACGTGAGGGAGAGAGGGTGCTCACGCTTGATCCATATGCTAAATCCATGGCTGCGTGGAATAGCAATGATCCAGATAATCATATTGGTAAGGCAGCGATTGTAGATCCCAGTGCATTAGGGCCTGAATTAATGTATGCATCTATTGAAGGATTTGAAAAACGAGAAGACGCAATTATATATGAAATCCATGTCCGTGATTTTACCTCTGATCCTTCGATTAGTGAAGAGCTGCAAGCACCATTTGGCACCTTTTGTTCTTTTATTGATAAATTGGATTATATAAAGGATTTAGGGGTCACTCATATCCAATTGTTACCGGTTATGAATTATTATTTTATCAATGAATTAGATAACAATAAGCGCATGTCCGATTGGCAAGCTGCTTATGCCAATTATAATTGGGGGTATGATCCACATAGTTATTTTTCATTATCAGGAATGTATTCCACAAACCCCGCAGATCCTGAAAAAAGAATAGCAGAATTTAAAGGTCTAATTCATGAAATCCATACAAGAGGGATGGGGGTTATGTTGGATGTCGTTTATAATCATACGGCGCAATTGCATATCCTGGAAGATTTAGAACCTCATTATTATCATTTTACGAACGCCGATGGAACAGCGCGTGAAAGCTTTGGCGGAGGACGATTAGGTACAACCCACCAAATGGCACGTCGCTTACTGCTCGATTCGATTGTTTATTGGGTAGAGGAATTTAAAATCGATGGTTTTCGTTTTGATATGATGGGAGATCATGACGCGAAAACGATTCAACTAGCCTACAATGAAGCAAAAAAACGGAATCCTCATATTGTGATGATCGGGGAAGGTTGGCTGACATATGCCGGAGACGAAGACGATGCGGATGTGCAGGCGGCCGACCAACATTGGATGCAGGATACGAACAGTGTCGGCTCATTTTCTGATGAATTCCGTAATGAGTTGAAGTCGGGTTATGGTAGTGAGGGAGAACCTCGATTTCTAACTGGTGGCGCTCGCCATATTGGAACGATCTTTCGCAATATGACAGCTAATCCTAACAACTTTCAAGTAACGAATCCAGGCGATGTTGTGTCTTATATCTCAGCACATGATAATTTAACCTTGCACGATGTGATTGCCCAATCGATAAAAAAGGATCCAAAAGATCATTCGGTAGAAATTCATCAGCGTATTCGACTAAGCAATCTGATGGTTCTGGTGGCACAAGGGACGTCATTTCTTCATGCTGGTCAGGAGTATGGTCGCACGAAGCAATTCCTACATCCAGATTTTCAAGGAATGGCAGCAGAACCGCCTTATAAGTCCACCTTTTTAACGGATGAGCAAGGGAAGCCATTTATGTACCCTTATTTTATTCACGATTCTTATAATGCCAGTGATAGGGTCAATCAATTCGACTGGGAAAAGGCAACCAATACGAAAGTCTATCCTACGGAGACCGCTACAAGAGAGTTTACCAAAGGTTTGGTTACCTTACGGCGTTCTGCGGATGCCTTTCGTCATGCTACGATCGAGATGATCCATGAAAAGGTTTCGTTGCTGGGTATAGTTGAAATAGCAGAGGAAGACCTTGTACTTGCTTTTCGCACGGAAAATAGTGATGGAAAGACCGCCTATTATGTGTTCATCAATGCGGATAATACCTCAAGAAAGTTGAGCTTATCGGAAGATTTACAAGGTGGAAAAATAATTGTTGACCAGCAGCATGCGGGTATAGATGTTATCCATAAGCCTATTGGTGTTCAATTATGGAAAGATTCTATTGAAATAGAGGCGCTGACTGCAGTCGTGATTCGTGTCACTATCGATAACTGATAGTATAAAGTGAACAACCTCTATAAGTTGAACTTATAAATGTAACAAAAATGTGTTACAAGTATGTCTTTGCTCGCATGATTTCCTGATAATACCTCGTTTGATCCATTCGTGTGAATAGTCATTCACCTGCCTTTCAGCTCTGTTGAAAGGTAGCGGTATGGTGAGATAACCCAGAGAATACATTTATTTATTCCTTGGTTATCTCACCATACCGCGTAAATGGATACAGAGCATTTATCCGATCAATGCGAAATTATTTAATTCATCTTATATCTGTGGATGTTTTTTGTATAACCAAGTATTTTTATAGGAATTATATATTTAATGATTGACAGGAGTGTTTAATCGGTATATGATGTAAGATAACAAAGACGAAAGTAGAAATATTATCGGTTGGATTAATTCCAACTTTATCTATAGGTATAATTTGATAAAGCGCATAAACAAGGAGGTTTTATCATGCTTGTTGCAGATAAAATAATCAAAGGAGCGGAACCTTTTTACTATCAAGGTGGAGAAATTGGGATTTTATTATGTCATGGTTTTATTGGTACCCCTCAGAGTATGAAATACCTTGGTCAGTCATTGCATGAAGCTGGTTATACAGTCAGTGGTTTGAGATTGGATGGGCATGGAACAAGCCCAGAAGAATTGGCTTTTTCGTCGTATACAGATTGGATGAATAATATAGTGAAGGCTTACCACGGTTTAAAAGAGGTATGCGAGACTGTCTATGTGGTTGGGCAATCGATGGGAGGCACCTTGACGTTACACTTGGCAACATTCATTCCAAATATTGATGGTATTATGTTGATTAATCCTGCTATGGATATCCCAGCATTCCAACATTATCGATTGGAAGATAAATACAGATATATTGCAGAAGGTGAACCAGATATTAAGCGACCTAATGCCTACGAGATTACCTACACTGAAACGCCGATAAATGGCTATCAACAATTATTGGGCATCATGGATGAGGTTCGTCCAAAGTTGAATACTATTTCTTGTCCGTTATTATGTATGGTTTCCTATCAGGATCACGTAGTACCGGTTGAAAATACGGATTTTATTTTGGAACGAGTGAATTCAACGTATAAGCAGAAGCAGTTGCTACCCAATTCCTACCACGTAGCCAGCTTGGATTATGACCAGGATTTAATTACTGATTCCATTAAGGAGTTTGTACGATCGCTTCAGCAATAAAATGTAGAACAGCCTCTTTTCATTCTTGGGAAGAGGCTGTAACTATTTTATCAACAATATTTATCACCTATATTTGGCAATTGAAAATACTATTCCTATATCGCAGCAGCTTTTTTCATTTGTTCGATCAAGTGCTGGCGCAATTCTTCGTCAATCAAGGTATTCCAGCTTTGTAGAAAACGGATCATAAAAAAACCATCCGACGCAACAATGTTCAAAACTAATTCATGCTGTAATCCAGAACGACCTTGTATTTTTATTTCAATGATCGAGTAATCTTCTTCCTGTGCAATAATATCACTGTATTCTACTGGATTTCCCTCAATGAATTCTTTGGTATGCTCTGTAGATGTTACATCGTAGATTTGAAAATTCATCGAAAGAGAAGAGTGATTGAGAAACGAGATATCACGATGATACGGATGAAACATGTCTGTCAATTGCTTGATATCCTTATTGATATACGCTGTTTCCAGATTTTGCACTAGTTTTTGGATTGTTTGCTCGTTTATTTTCGGTTTTCTTCTAAAAAACATTTTCCTACCCCAGTGAAACCGTTTTGTGGCTTGAATCTTAAAATAGATAAAGTATGAGTGATATCATAGAAAAACACCTGTCATTCCTACAATGATAACATCATAGTAGGATGATCAAGTGCCTTTTCATTATATCCATTCATGTTTGGATATTCTAGAAATTTATCATATGGAAACTGGTGGTAAGAGCCCACTTCAAGAAGAGAAAAGTTTGAAAATAGGAAGCAGGAGATCCAACAGCCAGTTTATATGGTAGCTGTTTATTTAGTCTGCAAAAGATCCATCTTTTTGAGCTTTTTGTTCTCATCGATTTGATGATCACAAAAGTAGAACGGCAATGATTATTCGAGCAGCCCTTCTTGCTGTAAATAGTTTTCCGCTACTGCTTTCGGGCTTTCTCCATCGACGTCTACTCGATAATTCATCTCTCGCATTTCCTCATCGGTTATCTTGCCGGCCAATTGGTTGAGAATCTCTTCCAATTCAGGGTAGTCTTCTAACGTATCGGTCCGGAGTAGCGGAGCCCCCTGATATGGTGGGAATAAGGATTGATCATCCACTAGCACCTGTAAGTTATATCTTTTGATTTCACTATCAGTTGAATAGGCATCTAACAGATTAATGTCCCCCTGTTCCACGGCCGTATAACGCAACTTTGGTTCCATCGTATCAAGGTTTGGAAAGGTAAGGTTATATATATCCTGAATGCCAATGTAACCATCCTCGCGATCAGAAAATTCCAAGGTGAATCCAGCATTTATTTGCTCCTCTAAACCATGTAAATCTGAAATGGATTCAAGATTATGTTCTTCCGCAAATGCTTCCGATACCGCTAAGGAATAGGTATTGTTATAAGCCATTGGTTCTAATAGTGTTAAATCAGCTTCTGCTAAAATGCCATCTCTTGCCTGCTGGTAGACTTCTTCCTCTTCCTTGCTATTAGCTGTTTCATTGAGGAATTCAGAAATAATTGTCCCGGTAAATTCAGGATAAATATCAATATCTCCATTTTGCAAGGCGTTGTATAAAAAGGTTGTTTTTCCAAGACTAGGTTCCAATTCAACCTGGATATCCGTCTCTTCTTCGATGAGTAATTGATACATATTTATCAGAATTTCTGGTTCTGCACCTAACTTACCGCCGATGGTTAAGGTGTCTTGATTATTTTTGATCAAACTAGGAACAATAGAGAAACTAAAGGTGACCACCACAATGATAGCAACAGTAATTAGCGTTTTTTTATAGGATAACTTCTCCATCTTTCTTAGCAAAAAATCAAAAATAACGGCCAACAGAGCAGCGGGAATAGCTCCTAATACAATGAGTGCAGAATTATTTCGATCAATGCCTAATAAAATTAAATCCCCTAATCCCCCTGCACCAATTAAGGCAGCCAAGGTTGCTGTTCCAATAATAAGCACCATTGCTGTTCGAATACCTGCCATAATTACAGGCATGGCAAGTGGCAGTTCCACCTTTTGCAACCTTTTGTATTGATTCATTCCCATTGCCATTGCGGCCTCGACCAATGATGGATCAATTTCTTTAATGCCTGTATACGTATTTCGCAGGATAGGCAGTAAGGCATAGATCACTAATGCAATAACGGCAGGCTGATAACCGATTCCGAATAAAGGAATAAATAGACCTAATAAAGCCAGTGATGGGATTGTTTGTAATACAGCCGCTATCCCGATAATACCTTCTGCTATCTTTTCTTTCTTCGTTAAATAAATGCCAAGCGGGATTGCGATAACGACAGCAAAGAATAGCGCGACGAAGGATAATTGAATATGTTCAATAAGTGCCTGCCATAGATTGCTCTGTCTGCTTTGAAATTCTTGAAGGAGATTATGCATCGGACGCCTCACCTTCCTCTAAATGCTTAGAAAAATGGGCAATCATCATTTGCCGATTAACTTGACCAATGATCTTTCCCTCTTTTTCAACTAATATCTGCTCATGCTTGGATAATGCCGCTAATATTTCTGGTAATGTGGCAGTGCTGTTGAGCTGAAAGTCGTCAGCGGTTTTATCTTGGCTATAGGTCTTTTCAACAAATGTTTCTAGCTGAAAAGGGACAGTGGCTTTCCCAGCTGATCCGACAAAATCTTTAACAAAGTCATTGGCCGGCTGGTGGATAATCTGATCAGGCTTACCGACCTGTACAATCTTGCCATTGTTCATTAAACAAATTCGATCCGCCAATTTTAGCGCTTCTTGCATATCATGGGTGACGAATACAATCGTTTTTTGAATGGTTTGTTGGAGATGGATGATATCATCTTGTAATTTTTCTCGGCTGATGGGATCTAATGCACTGAAGGGTTCATCCATCAGGATAATATCTGGATCGGCAGCTAATGCCCTGACCACTCCAACCCTTTGCTGTTCACCACCGGATAACTCGTTTGGTTTGCGGTTGCGATAAGTATCAGGTTCAAGCCCCACCATCTCTAGTAATTCATCGACTCGATCCTTGATTTCATGACTATCCCAACGTTTTAATTCTGGTACAATGGAGATATTTTCTGCAATCGTCATATGAGGAAACAAGGCGATTTGCTGCAGGACGTAGCCGATGTTCCAACGCAGCTCCTCCAATTGATATTCACTGATTTTTTGCTCATTGATAAAAAGGGTACCATCAGAAATCGGGATTAAGCGATTAATCATTTTTAAGGTGGTTGTTTTACCACAGCCACTCGGACCAATCAGTACGAAGAATTCGCCTTGGTTGATGGTGAGATCAATAGAATCAACGGCAACTGTGCCATCGGGAAATTGCTTACTAACATCTTTAAAGGTAATCATCGAGCCGAAAACCCCTCCTTTACAGTTTATCTACAATATATATTGATTCCCTTCTGGCTTGATTTCAAACGTGGTAAACGATGAGGCGGTGGAGTCGGCTTCTGCACGTTCTGCGATGCACAGGACGTGCAAGTGCAGGCGTTGTGACAATAGGTTTCGGTGGGGCGAGTAATCACAGTTCCAGGAAGGCACGGATTTAGCCTATGAACCGTGTTTGCGAGTCTCCGCATTTCTCTCCGCTAGCGGTTCAACAGTGATTATCACTGCAAGGATGAAGCGTTCTAAGTACCTAGATAGTATGGCAACAAAAAGAAACAAACCGTCCACTGATTTTTCGGCCTCATAAAGGCTCCATGCTACAAGGTAGTTCTTTCATTTATAAAAATCATAATGTATGATCGAATCGTTCTCAACAAAATATTCTGGCATGGTTATGGTGCCTAGATCCCTTCATCCTCGCAGTCCATTCGATTGACGTACTACTACCTAGCGGAACTTATTTCCGCAACGCCTATTAGCACTGACAAACAATCCACTTTACTACATGGAATAAATAGAAGGGCTAACATAATCCGTCTTATCGGTACTCTGATTAATTCAAGGTACGATGATCTAACGTAACCTATTCCCAGAGCGTTTTGCCTAACATAAAAAACGATATGCTCCTTTACATAAAGAGCACATCGCTTGCCTAATCCAGTATGACTAGAGATTGGATGTTTCATGGTTAACCGCTTCTAATAGTAAATCGACAATATGAACCGCCCGTACTTGGTCGGCCAATCCTTCGCGTTCAATGCCTAGCTTCATCTGCAATAAACAGCCAGGGTTTGCCGTGACAATGGTGGAAGCATTGCTGGCCTTGGTATAGGCCATTTTCGTATCTAAAATCTGCATGGACATCTCTGTTTCCACGATATTGTATATGCCAGCCGATCCACAGCAGCTATCAGCCTTTTCCATCTCTTGAAAATGAATACCATCAATGGCACCTAACAAAGTACGAGGAGCTTGTTCCGTTTTCATCACATTGCGTAAATGACAGGAATCTTGATAAGTGATCGTTTGTGCTGGCAAAGAGAGCGGCTGCATAAGGTGAAAATGTAAATCAACTAATATACTAGTGATATCCTTAATTTTACTAGTAAAGCGCTGTGCTCGTTCTGCCCATTCAGGATCATCTTTTAGTAAGTGGTCATAGTCAATCAGGAAGGCCCCGCAGCCACCCGCGTTAGAAATAATATAGTCCGCTTCTGTTTGCTCAAATGCTTCGATATTTCGTCTGGCCAATGCTTTAGCAGCTTCTTTTTCTCCACTATGTCCATGTAACGCCCCACAACAGCCTTGTTCCTGTGGAATAACGATCTCACAGCCAGCCCGTTTTAACAATTGCAGAGTGGCATCGTTTGTCTCCATAAACATCGTATCCATCAAACAACCAGAAAAAAAGGCTACACGTGTGACAGAAGGAATGGTCGCTTCGATAAACGTTGGGCGTTGTTTCATTTCTTTTTTTGTAGGAGCTTTTGGTAAAATTTGTTCGATAGCAGATAGACTATTTGGTAAAAGCTGATTCATTCTGGTACGTTGAAACAGGGACTGCAATCCGGAACGTTGATAGAAACTTAGAAACCCCGTTAATGATTGCATGCGGTTTTGGTGTGGAAAAAGCCCTTGAAAGGCCGTTTTCCGTAACGTTCTTATTGGCAGACTATGCTGTTTATTTTGCTGAATAATATCCCGTGATTCTTCTAATAGGTGTCCGTAATTGACGCCAGCAGGACAAACGGGTTCACAAGCTCGACAGCCTAAACACATATCTAAGGAACGTTCTACATCTTCATCGGGTTCTATTTCCCCATCGGCAACCGCCTTCATCAAGGCCAAACGACCGCGTGGGGAATGTTCCTCCTGATAGCCTGACTCGATGTAAGTAGGGCAGGCTGGTAAACAAAAGCCGCAGCGCATACAATTCATTAATTCATCTTGATCCATGCGCTCCTGAAATTGCTGTTGGATAGCTGTCCGTTCCTTTGCCGTTGTCATTTGTTCATCACCACTCTTTTTCTCATATCATTGGCAAATATCTTCCCGGGATTCATAATCTGATTGGGATCAAGCGCTTGTTTTACTGCACGCATAGCCTCAATGCCAGTCTTTCCAAGCTTTAAATGAAGATAAGGAGCTTTCATCATACCGACTCCATGTTCACCAGTTATGGTTCCGCCAAGTTCCACGGCTTTCATAAAAATCTCCTCAAAGGCCTGTTCCACTCGTTCCATTTCTTCTTGGTTGCGGCTATCCGTTAGACAAGTAGGATGCAGGTTTCCGTCGCCAGCGTGGCCAAAGGTACATATCGTTACTTCATATTTCTCTGCAATATGATTAATCGCCTTTACCATTGGTGCGATGGCAGACCGGGGGACGGTCGCATCTTCTAAAATAGTCGTGGGGTGCAGACGTGCTAAAGCGGAAAGAGCCGATCTTCTCGCTGTTCGAAGTTTGTCTGCTTCTTCTGCTGATTCAGCGATGCGCACCGAAACGGCTTGTTTTTGTTCACAAATGGTAGCCATTTTTTTGATATCTTGTTCTACAATCTCGTTTGGTCCATCTTGCTCTATTAGTAAAACAGCTTCTACATCGGTTGGTAAACCAATTTGTGCATAGTCCTCTACGACTTGTAACGTAGGCTGGTCTAGGAATTCCATCGTGACAGGGATCATTTGTTGCCGGATAATCTCAGATACACTTGCAGCAGCTGCTTCCATATCCTGATAAAGGGCCAACATCGTTTTCTTGCTAGCTGGCATAGGCACAAGCTTTAGGATTGCTTCCGTAATAATGCCTAATGTACCTTCTGAACCAACGAGTAAATGGGTAAAATCATAGCCAGCCACGTCTTTTGCTAATTTGCCACCCGTTCGCATGATGTCACCGTTTGGAAGTACCACTTCTAATCCCAGTACATAATCTTTGGTGACGCCATATTTGAGTCCGCGCAGTCCACCGGAATTTTCATTGATATTGCCACCAATGGTCGAAATCTTCATGGAACTAGGATCAGGGGGATAGAATAATCCTTTTGCTTCAGCCGCTTGAATGATTTCCTGCGTAATAACACCAGGCTGGACGGTGATGGTTAGATTGTCTTCGTCGATCTCCAACATGCGATTCAAGTGTTTAAATAGTAAGACAATGCCGCCTTCTGTTGGACAAGTACCGGCGCATAGATTGGTACCAGAGCCTCTTGGCACGATGGGAATAACGTGTTCGTTACATAACTGCACAATCGCAGTGATTTCCTGCTTGTTACGAGGTGCCACTATCGCATCAGGCATCGATTGATACTGCGGTGTGGCGTCATACGAGTAGGCCAGCTTACTCGCGGCAGAATCTTGATAGTTTTCGCTGCCTACGATGTGGATCAATTTGTCTTTGATCTCAGAGGTTATCAATTTCATCCACTCCTATTTGAAGGCTTTCTTTTTTATTATAAAGAAAATTCTCACAGAATCTATGGTGAAATAACTAAAAATTAAGCGTTTTTATGAGTGAATTTTAGATAATCCTCCAAAAAATATAAAGCGATTGAAAGTGTGATAAGGTCATGAAAGTCACGTGGATTCAACCCAGTTAGCTGTTCCATTTTTTTAAAGCGATAGTGCAGGGTATTGATGTGTATATGTAAAGATGCAGCTGTTTGTTTCAATGATTGTCCGTGATCAATAAAGGTTTGTAAACAATCGAGTAATGTCTGATCCGCAATAATTGGCTCAAGTGTGCGTCTAACTAATTCTATGCGACTTGCTTGTGTAACATCTTGTAAACACATCTCCAACTGCATGGTTTCCTCGAAAATAATCGGTTGAGCTGGATTGGTAATGCCGAGGGCACGCTCTGCCTGATGAAAGGACTGATATAGTTGATGAGCAGCAAGTGACTGGCCGACCCCAAATACAATTTCTTGCTTGTAAATTTTATAAAAATAAGCCTGAATATCTGTCAGTTTTTGTTTGATCTGTGCTGTGTTTTTATTGCCAGCTGATAAAATCAGGAATCGTTCATTACCCCAGCGCACGATGACATCTTGTGTGTGTTGGAAAAATTGGCTAATTAAGTCAGACCAGCTTTTATAGGGAAGCCATTCGTTCTCTTTTCGTTGGTAACGCCCCATAATAACCTGTCTATCACAGCTGAGGTTCACTAATAAGATGTCCGCCTGTTGGATAAAAGAAGGAGACCATGTTGTTTGATTGATCCAATCAAATACAAATATTTCAAGTGATCGTGCTTGCCATTCTGCCTGTTCTACATAATAGTTTTCTTTTACGATTAATTCGGTCATTTGGCGTAACAGTTCGCCATAGGCAGAGACCTTAGCAGGATCTCCAGTGATACCAATTACGCCGACAATTTGGTCGTTAAAAAAGATAGGAAGGTTAATCCCTGCCTTTACACCTTGCAGTTTTTTTTCATCTGCTTTTGTGATAGTGAGTGTCGATTTGTGTTGACAGGTTATGCTTGCTCCTTCATGAAAATTGCCAATTCGCTCAGCTTCTGTGCTTGCCATAATCACACCGTCAGTATCCACAATAATCAAGTCTTCGTCTAATAAATCACGCACTTTGTTCAAAATATTATTGGCTAAGGTAGAACGAATCATGGTCTATCACCTCCGTTATAATTGGGAAGAATCCGTTTTCTTTCTATTGTATCGGAAAAGTGAATTTGCTCGCAAGCTAGTATATCAATCAGATCGAAATTATGGTATGGTAAAAGAAAAAAAGAAGGGGAGAATTACCTAATGAATGAGGTAACGAAGCTAATCCAAAGATTCGAGGCCTGTAATGATTGGGTAAGTGAGTTGGAAAATTGGAGTGATGATGCCTTCTTTCAGCCTATTCAGCCAGGAAAGTGGTCAACGGCGGAAATTATCAGCCATATTACTTATTGGGACCGCTATTTGTTGGAAGAATTAATACCGCAAATGAAACAAGATGCCAAACTGACAAATCCAGCATTTGAAGTGATTAATCAGCCTGCCGCCGCTTATGCCCTATCTGGTGTGTCAAAAACACAACTGATTCATGAGCAGCTGGAGACCAGGCGATTATTAATTGCGTATCTACGTGAAAAGTCGGAAGAGGATTTCTTCGCTACATTCCATCTGAATGGGGAGGAAATTGACGTATACTCCGGCAACCCTCACTCACTATTCAATTATATCAGTGGATTTATCGGACATGATAATCATCATAAGCAGCAAATTGATGCTTTTTTAGCAAGCTGATCGCCTTAAGTCAATCCGACGTATAAGGTTCTCATTCCAGATATAAGAAAATGTCCAAGTAGTTTAGGCGGGAATAATGGACGTAATACATCTTGATAAGCTCGCTAACCACCTGAGATCCTCCGCTGATGGCAGACCATCCATTGTTTCAAAGAATAAACAATTATCTCAACTTCAAAGTTGTTTTTTGAGAAAAATATTGGGGGGAGAGACATGGATTATATCGTTCAATTCCAGATTAATATTTATGCCATTATGGTATTGATTGTTCTCTACCTGATTATAAAGTTAAAGTCTAAGGTGGAGACGTTTGGTAAGAGGCTGTTGAAACTCGTACTAATTGGCACGGCTGTCGCTATTATTGTGGAGCCGTTAACCTGGATATTTGATCGAAAAACCTTTTATGGTGCTTTTCTTTTGGAGTACGGTACTAATTTTCTATTGTTTATGCTAGGGCCTGTGCTGGCTGGATTAATGCTAGCTTATGTAGACTATCATTTATTCACCGCACCAAAACGTATTTATCGGCGTTTTTTTTATCAGCATATTAGTTTGTTAACATTTATTATTTTACTTATTAATCTCTTTTACCCTATTTATTTCTCTGTTGAACCTGTTCACAATATCTTTCACAGCGAAATGTGGAAGCCATTACATTATCTTCTGTTAGCAAGCGTATACCTCTATATGGCGTTGTTTGTATGGCGGCATCGACGAAGAACGAGACCTTATGTGATCAATATCTTCTTCATTTTTTTCATCCTTCCGATTTTAGGGATGGTAGTCCAATTGTTTGATTCGAAGTTGTATTTTTCATGGACTTCGATTGTGCTAGGTATATTGGCAGCTTACATTTTCTTAGAAACCATATCTGCAGAAGAAGATAATCTGACTAAGGTATACAATCGCCATAGTTATGAATTATATGTCCGTTATTTAATGGAAGACCGGAAACCCTTTGGTGTTATCTTATTTGATTTGGATCGATTTAAGGGAATCAATGACCGATTCGGGCATGATACCGGAGATCAGGTGTTGGTCGCTTTTGCCCAAGTCTTGCAAAAGGTGTTTGCTGCAAACGCGCTAGTGTCACGAATGGGCGGAGATGAATTTGTCGTAGTATTGCGAACAGAAGAGGAGAACATTGACAACTATATTGAAGAGGTACAAGCCTTATTAAGGAAAAGTGAGATGAACCATGTTAATGGATTAACATTTAGTTATGGGTATCAACGTTATTCCGAGGCAATAACTGCGGATGAAATGTATACATTGGTAGATAAGAAGATGTATGCATTTAAAAATAGATCAGATATTATTTGAATAATGGTCCAGTAAGAGAAATTCTATTTTACAGGATTCCTCTTACTGGACTATTATCATGAACGATATAAGTTGAACTTATAAATAGATCGTAATTGTATGAAATGACTTTAACCGGCTTATTTATCCGAACTTTTGGTTATCACTTTTATTAATTCATCAAAGTTGTAATAAATTATATAAAAACAAAAACCTCGAAATAAAAGGTGTTACAAGGTATAAAAAAAGCTTGTTTAATGGTTTAAAAATAGAAATAATACAATGAAGTTTGACTAAACATTTCTGAAAGCGTATACTTTTTTCTATTAATACATATAATTCGTAAGTAAATATAATTATTGTATTAATAAAGCATTAACAAAGGAGTGATTATTATAAAAACATAAGTAGTTGATAATATTTATGGTATGTAGGCAAATAAGATTCAGGCAATGGACGAGCATTATAGGTTCACAAAAGTATATCATTTGGAGGAATAATAATGTCAAAAAAACCAAATATTTTGTTGATATTAGCTGATGATTTAGGATTCTCAGACTTAGGGTGCTATGGAGGTGAAATAGAAACACCAAACTTAGATCAAATTGCAGGAGATGGTGTTCGATTTACTCAATTCTATAATTCGGCACGTTGTTGTCCTAGTCGTGCTTCTTTGTTGACAGGGTTGTACCCGCATCAAGCAGGTGTTGGGAAAATGGATCATGATTTAGAAACACCAGGATACCGTGGTTATTTGAAAGATCAATGTGTAACACTTGCTGAAGTGTTAGGTAGTGGAGGCTATCACACTTATCTGTCAGGAAAATGGCATGTTGGTAGGCAAGGTCCTATTAAGCGAGGTTTCGATGATTATTATGGGTTGCTTGGCGGATTTAATAGCTTTTTTGAGCAACGTCATTATGTTCGTTTGCCGGAGGGACGGACAGAGCGATCATATAGTGAGGCGGAATTCTACGCAACAGATGCTATTACAGATCATGCCTTGGATTTTCTTGAAGATTCTCGGAAAGATGATGATCCTTTTTTTCTTTATTTATCCTACAATGCTCCCCATTTTCCATTACAGGCACCTCAAGAAGAGATAAACAAATATGAAAAAGTATATAACAAAGGTTGGGATCGTCTTAGAGAAGAACGTCTAGAAAAAATGAAAGAGCTAGGTATTGTTTCTAAGGACAGTCAATTACCGGAACGAGCAGAATATTGGTCTCGAGATCGTGATATCTCAGGAAGGAACCCTGCATGGGATTCAATCGATTCTGATCGTCAAAAGGATCTAGCAAAGCGTATGGCAATCTATGCAGCAATGGTAGATCGAATGGATCAAAATATTGGTAGAGTGATAGACAATCTCCGAGAAAAGGACGAACTGGATAATACATTAATCTTATTTTGTTCTGATAATGGTGCATGTGGTGAATGGGATCCGTGGGGATTTGATAATTGGAAAACGACCTCTAATCGATTACATCGACAAGAAGACCTCGATACGATGGGAGGACCGGCCTCTTATCATAGTTACGGTTCAGGGTGGGCGAATGCCAGTAGTACGCCGCTCCAATTATATAAGCACTACAGTCACGAAGGTGGGATCAGTACACCATTAATAGCGCACTGGCCTCAAGGAATAGAGCGACATGGGGAAATAGATCATCATCCAGGACACTTTATTGATTTTATGGCTACGTTTGTGGATATATCGGGGACAACATATCCTGAACAATACAATGATCACCCTATTTTGCCAATGGAAGGGGAGAGTCTAGTACCTGCATTCCTCGGTAAGGATCAAAAAGAGCGTATCTTTTGCTTTGAACATGAGCAGCATTGTGGTGTGCGAAAAGGGAAATGGAAGCTGTCAAAGGTTAAAGAAAAAGATTGGGAACTATACGACATAGATAACGACCGTACAGAAATTCATAATCTAAAAGAGCAATATCCAGAATTAACAGAGGAAATGATTGAGATCTGGAACAAATGGGCAGAAAGAACGGATGTTTTTCCGCGAAATAAATAGAAACAGGTATATGTTCCATCATCACTGGAACCAAAAATTCAGGATTTTCTATTTTTAGTTTTGGACAACTTAATAAAAAAGGAGAATGAACTATTGAAGTTATTACGCATGTTGCTTATTTTTGGCGGAATATTGATGTTTCCAAGTATATCATTTGCTTATAGTAACCCATTTGAAGATATGCCCGATTCTTGGGAATGGGATAACGGAGATTTCTATGGTGAAGGTGACCCATATATTTTAAAGCATAATGGGACGTACTATCTTTATGCAAGTACAGTTGATGATAAAAGTGGTGTGAAGGCTTGGACCTCACAAGATTTGGTGAATTGGGAACATGCTGGCCTCGTTACAGAAGAGCCAAGTACGTTGGCGGCATATGCACCGGAAGTTACTTATTGGAATGGCGCATTCTATATGTATACGTCACCAGGTGGAAATGGTCATTATGTTTATAAGAGTGACAGTCCGTTAGGTCCTTTTGAGTTACAGACAGAAAATCTCGGTATGGGTATTGATGGTCATATATTTATTGATGACGATGGCCAGTGGTATTTTTACGGTACTGGCCAAGGTTATATTACTGCCCATGAAATGGAAGATCCTTATACATTTGGACCAGCAATAAATACGGGTGCAGAAATGAATGGCTGGACGGAAGGAGCAACGGTATTCAAAAGACATGGAAAATATTATATGACATACACTGGTAATCATGTCTGGAGCAATGCCTATCGAATTAACTATGCTACTAGTAATTCACCAACCAATCAATTTGAAGGGAGCATTCAGAATCCATTATTAATTAATTCGGAAGGCTCAAATGTTGGGCTAGGTCATAATTCCATCATAAGGGGCCCAAATCTTGACTCGGAGTTTATCGTCTACCATAGTCATGCCAAACCAGGGAGATTTATTAATATCGACCGGCTTGGCTGGAATGGCGATAAAATGGTTGCGCTAGGGCCAACTACCTCAGAACAACCTAATCCGCAATTACCTGATTTTAGTGACCGTTTTGAACGAGATGATATAGGTTCCGAATGGACGGCAATTAATAATGGAGAATGGTCGATTGTCAATGAGGGTGGCTCATATGCAATGGAACAAACTGCAATTGATGGTGATTCATGGTCTCGTCAGGTCACAACGCATGAGACAGCAGCGAATTATACAGCTGAATTCAATGTCCACATGGTGGAAGAAGGAGATAACACTACATCCCGTTTTGGCGCAGTATTCTCATATCAAGATGAAGATAATTATGGCGTTGCCGTGTTAAATCCGGATGAAAATCGTTTGGAAACCATGTTTCGTATCGATGGTGTAGATATAGAATGGGAGTCTTCCTCACTACCTGAAGACTTTGATTATACCGCACTACACAATATAAGAGTAGAAAAAGAAAATGAAGAATTTAAGATCTATGTAGATGATATGCATAAACAAACGAGAGAGGTTCAAGACTTAGCTGGTGGAAAAATAGGATACACAACAGTGGATGTTCACGCCGCTTTTGGTTATATAGCAACGAGTAATCAGGTGAATGGTAGTAATATATTTGATGTACACAAACCTTTGCCAGGCTCCATTGAGGCCGTTCATTATAACACCGGTGGTGAAGGGAAGGGATATCATATCACAAGTAATCAAGTGTTGGATACCTATCGACAAGATGCTGTTAACATTGTCACTAACCCTGAAGGTGGTCTAAGTGTGCATTCTCTTAGACAAGAAGAGTGGCTTAAGTATAATGTTAATATCACTGAAGAAGCTACTTACGATTTTACGATGAGAGTGGCAACGCCTGAAAAGGATGCAAAAGTAAGGTTGTGGTTAGATGATGATATCGATTTAACTGGTGTGATAACTATCCCACATACCGGCGGAGGAGAACAGTGGCAAAACATGATGTTGGATACACTCTCACTACCTGATGGAGAACATTCTATTAAAATAGAAGTAATGGAAGGTGAAGTAAATCTAGCCAGCTTTGATGTAGACAAACATGAACCTGTATCTATGCTGTTCGATGATTTTAATGATGGCGTAGATACTGGCTGGGATAGGTATGAAGGTTCCTGGAGGGTTGATACCAATAAAGATTCTGACAGTGGTTTCGATGTCTACAAGCCGATTCCTGGATCGATAGAAGCGGTACATTACCGGACTGGTGGCGAAGGCGTAGCATATCATGATCGAACAACAGAAAATATTGGTGGTGAACTCAGAGCGGATGCAGTAGATATTAGGGAAAAACCACAAGGAGGTTATGCTGTAGGGTGGAATCAAACGGATGAATGGTTAACGTATAATGTAGACGTGCAAGAGAGTGGATTATATAATGTGGAGTTGGAATTGGCTACAACATTTTCTGATGCTGAAGTAAGATTATGGTTAGACGATGAGACTGATTTAACTGGTGCAGTAGATGTTCCTAATACTGGTGATTGGAATAATTGGGAGACACTTACCATGGAGGGTATAGAGCTTCCAGAAGGTGAACATACCTTGAAATTAGAGATTGTTACCGGAGAGTTTGATATGTCTACACTTACTTTTCGAGCGTTCGATGTGCACAAACCTTTACCTGGATTGCTTGAAGCGGTTGATTTTAATTTAGGCGGTGAGGGAATTGCCTATCATGATAAAACCGAGACCAATACCGGTGGAGAATTTAGAGAAGAAGGGGTAGACATCCAAAAAAACCCTGAAGGTGGATTTGCCGTCACTGATTTTGAAAAGGACGAGTGGATCAATTATAACGTGAATGTTGCAGAAGCTGGTAAATATGATTTGGATTTGATCACTAAAAGCGCAAATGAAAATACACAAGTAAAGGTATTGTTAAATGACGAAAAAGCATTAACCGGTGCTGTTGAGATTCCTGTGACGGAAAATGATAATTGGAAACGGGTATCTGTTAAAGACTTAGAATTACCAGCAGGCAAGCATACTGTCAAAATAAAAGTTATTTCTGGTGCGTTTGCTTTCTCAAAAATGATTTTTCATACCTTTGATCAATCCCACGCTTTACCTGGAAAAGTAATGGCGGTGGATTACATGACAGGTGGAGAAGGTGTTGCTTACCATGATCAAACAATTGAAAATGTCGGCGGGAAATATCGGTATGGTGGGGTAGACATTCGTAATCATCCTGATGGAACCTTTAACATTGGCTGGAATCAAACAGGAGAATGGTATCAATACAAAGTAGATGTAGAAGAAGCTCATGAATACGTATTAGACTTAAAGGTTGCTAACGATGTACAAGGCAGTCAAGCCAGAATTTGGTTAGATGACGAGGTAGATCTCACAGGCATTATCGATATCCCGCAAACAGGTGGATTAGATAATTGGACAAGCGTCATAAAGGAAAAGGTATCATTACCTGCTGGTGAACATACGATTAAAGTAGAAACCGTCAACGGTGAATTTGATTTTCATAGCTTTAGTTTTCACAATAGTGATGATTTTGAAGTAGAGGAACCAGAGGGAGTATATCGTTCAGGAGCAGGTACATTTGCGAAGTCGATAACTGGTGAGCATGGTTGGAACAATTATATCGTGGAGACAGATATGAAAATTGTTGATGGAAAAGGCGATGGCGGGATTTTGTTTAGGGCCAATAATCCAGGGCATGGCACGGAGCTTAATCATAATAGTGCGGATATGTTACAGGGCTATGTAGCGTATATAAATAATGATGGTGTACATCTGGGCAAATTAAATTATGATTGGACTTATTTGGAAGGTGCTGATTTGACAGAACCTATTGATGAATGGCAACATATAAAGGTTGATATTAATGGAGCCAATATCAAGGTTTATGTTGGCGATATGAATAATCCCAAAATTGATTATACTGACCACAGTATCACAGCCTTTACTCACGGAAAAGTAGGTGTTCGCAGCTTTTATAGTGATACAAAATATGATAATTTTCTTGTCAGGCCTTACCCAGATTACGAATCAACAAAGGGATTATTGGAGAAGTTCCATGATGAAGGTGACATCGATAAGTCCCTTTACAAATTACTTCTAAATAACCTCAAACAAGCAGAAAAGCATCAAGATAAAGGAAAAGATAAGCAAGCGATAAAACAGCTAAAGAATATGATCAAACACGTAACCAAACAGAAGGAAAACGGAAAAATCTCTGACTTTGCCTATTCAATTATGCACGATAGTGTACGTCAGATGATAGAAAACAAATAATCTACTAAATAAATGAAGGGCTTATCTGTTCAGATCGATAAGTCCTTTTTCTTAAGTAAAGAAAGTCTACTAATCCTTGGAATAATAGGACTTGGAATGATGTTAATCTGGAATGAATCACGATACCGATAAGTTGGATGATGTAATGTAAAAGTACGTTTTACGGAACGTTAATCCTATTCATGAAATTGCTTAAAATAAGATGAAGAACAAACTATAAAAGACAAGTGAATACCTCGACATGTTATTCCTCTGACGTTTGATGTTTTTTGTATTGATTTGGAGACATACCATAAAATTTCTTAAACGCTCTGGAAAAAGAATATAAGTCCGAATAGCCTAGAGTTAACGCTATTTCCGTTATCGTATGTGAATCATCCGTTATTAATTCTATTGCTTTTTCCATTCTTAGTTTATAAATATATTTACTAGGTGTTATACCTGTTTTTTTGGCGTAGGCAGTAGTAAAGTAAGATCGGTTAATATCAATATATTTTGCTACATCGGCAACGGTAATGTTCTCAGCAAAATGCATATTCATGTAATCTTCCCCTTTTTCAAGCCAATTTGAAGGAGAAGAGGTTGATAGATTTAAACGAATGGACTGTTGATATAATTGGTGGAAAAGTTTATAGATAATACTAATAAATAATAAATCATCGGGTTCATCCGTGTCTTGGAAGTAATCAGACAGCTCTTCTATGGTACTGGCAATGGCGTCATTTAAAATGCCGTTCAAATAGGAAGAATATTGTGTCAACCCCGTTCTATTTAGTAAGGGAAGTGCTTGTTTTCCATCAAAAGCTAACCAAAACATCTTTAACTTATGTTTAGGATTAGTTGAGTAATGATGTGTTTGATTAGGAAAAAGACAAAATAAATCCCCTTTGTTAATCGTTGTTTCTATATTATTCTGCTGGAACGTCCCTTCTCCCTCTAAAACAAAATGAATACTGAAATAGGTAATCAATCTTGGTCCCATTTTATAATTGGATTTAGCTTTATTATGCCCGGCTCTAATTGGCCAAAGTCCACCCGATTTAAGTAAGGGGGTCGGGTTATAATACCAATGTTCAGCAAATTCATGAGAAAATTCCTTCAAATTTTCCACCACCAATATTGATTTCTTATTTTTAAAGGTAACACAGTGACTACTTATCGAACTATAATTCTTTCTGATTATAGCAAATGCGAAAATAGATAAGCAAGAGGCAATAGCAAAATGTGCGTCAACATAGTTTTCTTTTTACGATTTGGGAGAGCAATAATAAAGACAAATGACAAGTAACAATTTGTTAAATCAAAACTAACAAATGGACATTTTTAAATTTTTATCTGTGTGTAAAATAGAAGATATAAACAAATCATTTCTCGCCAATATGAGTGGAAATGATGGACCTAAAAAGTAAGCCTTTTCAATGCGTGAAGTATTTTAAAACATGGAATTATTAGAGAAACGAAAATAAGTATCTTAGGATTCAAAATCAGAAAGATATGAGAGAAGTTGAGGGAACAGGAATGGAGAATAAGAAAACAAATATTTTGATGATAACGACAGATCAACAACACTGGAATACGATTCAGGCATTAGGTAATGAAGCTATTCACACTCCTAATTTAGATCGATTGGCAGCAGAAGGTACGGCATTCGATAGGGCATATGTATCCAACCCGGTATGTTCTCCCAGCCGTTCTTCCATCATCACTGGCGAATACCCATCCAGACATGGGTGTTGGAATATCGGCGTTGAATTAGATGAAAATCGGTCTACTTTTGGTCATCAGCTGCAGAAAAGTGGTTATGCAACTGGACTATTTGGCAAAGCACATTTCAAACCAGTTTTAAAAGAAGGAAGTTTCGAAGCACCACCACATATTCATGATCGTGAATTTTGGAAAAAATGGGATGGACCTTATTATGGTTTTGAGCAAGTGGCAATGCTTCATGGACATGCAGATGAAGATTCTTCTCATGGTATGCATTATGGGGCATGGTTGGCGGAACAGGGGATTGATCCCCAACAATATTTTGGGCCTGGAGGCGGTTATCGTGAAGGATCATGGGAGTTACCAGAGGAATATCATTATACACGTTGGACTGCAGATAAAACCATTGACTTTCTCGACAAACAAGATAATATACAGCCTTTTATGGCATGGTGCAGTTTCCAAGATCCACATAATGCGTTTCTATGTCCCGAACCTTGGAACAGCATGTATGATCCAGAACAACTACCATTGTTTATAGAGAAAGAGGGGGAGATGCTTGATAAGCCTATGCTTCACCGATATCTCTCTGAAGATCGGATGGATGAAATGGATATTGAAGTAACTGCCGACCCAGGTCATGATACAGGTGGTTTACAATGTTTGGGTCATACGAATAAGAAGATCGGATATGAACGAGCTAGAAAATGGTTAGCTTCTTATTACGGTATGATTAGTTTAATAGACTACCATATTGGAAGAGTTTTGAATAAATTAGATGAACTCGGAATGGCAGATAATACAATGGTTGTTTTTACTTCAGATCACGGTGATTACGCAGGAAATCATGGTTTATGGTTGAAAGGTCCTATTCATTATGATGATATTCTACGTGTCCCCTTTCTTGTAAGATGGAAGAACAAGGTTCCAGCAGGAAAGCGAACATCGTCATTGATTAGTCTAGTAGACTTGGCACCAACGTTTTTAGAACTGGCCGGTCTGGAAAAGACAGACACGATGCAAGGGGTAAGTCAGCTACATACGATGAGACACCCTGATGAGTCAAGCCGAGAATGGTGTTTAGTTGAAAATCGAGCAGAACCTAACTTTTATGTAAAAACATTGATTATGGATCAGTATAAACTAAATTATTATTTAGAACGAGAGGAAGGGGAGCTATATGATCTGACGGAGGATCCACGAGAATTTATAAATCTTTTTGATGATCCCCAATATAAAGATATGAAGCTGAAAATGTTGATGAGAATAATAGATATTTATGGTGAATTAGAAAAACCGATTCCACCCAGACAAAGCTTTGCATAGAGAGTTTAGAAACCCAACATGGATTGATGAATGAAAGCATGCCAATATAAGTGGATGGGGGGAATGTGCAATGATGATAGAAAATGGTTTTATGGCAGGTCTTTATCGTCTGAGTGAATGGATAATGAGGCTGGCATATGTAAACATATTATGGTTGTTGTTTATCGTTGTAGGCGGCATTATTTTTGGGATGGGACCTGCAACTGCTGGCTTATTTGCGGTGACTAGAAAAATGGTTATGGGTGCAGACGAAATTTCTGTATTTCATATATTTTGGGGTACCTATCGAAAAGATTTTAAAAGGTCTAATATTGTATTTTTAATAATCGTCAGCATGGGTGTATTATTATATATGGACCATCGTTTTTTTCAATTGCAAGAAGGATTTATTATTTATCTACTAAGATATTTCATTCTAGGGCTTTTTCTCGTATATTTTCTTGTTTTATTATTCATTTTCCCCTTATTTGTTCACTATCAAATGAAGATTATTCATTACTTTAGAAGTGCTGTCATATTTGTGATTATGCAACCCTTGGTTACCATATTGATGGTGTTAAGCTGTTATGTTATTTATGAAATGTTCCTATTTCTACCTGGCCTGATCCCTTTCTTTGGCGGAAGCCTATTTAGTTATCTTTTAATGAGATTAGCCTATATGTCATTTAGAAAAATGGAAGCTAGGAAAGAAAATCAAAGACAGGTGGTAGAGGAAGCATAACTTTATCAAGGCATCAGAAAATGACTATCTAGTTTGGTTTAATAAGAAAGATTCTAACTGTACTTCATTAATTATTGAATATCATATATGTATTCTAGAATGAACATCCCAGCTATAGTATTTGAAATCTATCCATTTACTATAGGTCATATCGGGATGTTTTTTTTGTCCATTTTTAAACAAGTAACATAAGAGGCAATCCCTTTTGTTTACTCACCAACCATCAAAAATTTACTCATTCTAACAAAATGGTAACTGACGATCTAACAAATTAACATTTTAAAATAATTTTCAATAGCTTATATTTAGTCATATGAACAAGCAGATGGAAAACCGTTATTCAAAGTAATGAAAGCGATATCCAATATCTTTGTTGTTGAACAAATAAATGTGAAGGGGGTGGGTGGACAGCTGGATCATAAGCTCGGGTATTAATAATAGTTAAATGGATACTAACAATAAAATGGGAATCACTATAATTATCGAGGAAATGAGGTTAACAGAATGGCAAACAAATTAAGACCACCTGCAGTACCGTTGGCAACCATTGATCCATATTTTAGTATTTGGTCAAACGCCAATCAATTACATGCAGCAGAAACAATTCATTGGACCGGGGCAACCCATGGCATGGTAGGGTTGGCTGTGATTGACGGAAAGGTATGGCGGTTTATGGGGGGATATGATCGCCGTAGTGATTTTAAATCACTGAATGCTCCGGCCATGCAGCAGACGGATCTGACGATTAAGCCGCTGTCTAGTATTTATACATTTGAAGCAGGCGGAATCACGCTCACTGTTAATTTTACAACACCATTGTTGTTAGATGACCTTGATGTGATGGCCAGACCTACTTCTTATATTACGGTGAAGGCTTGTTCAAACGATGGTGAAAATCATCATGTGAATATTTACTACGACATTACGAGTGAACTTGCAGTAGATGTTCCAATTCAGGAAGTAGTGACTTCAAGAAATCGACTGGAGGATGGAAGTCAGCTTCTTCAAGTAGGTACGGAAAAACAAGAAGTTTTAAAACGTAAGGGTGATATGATTCGTGTGGATTGGGGATATGCAACCCTTGTTATACCAGATGGTACAGCAGCTACAACTGCTATTGGATCCGTAGACATACGTGATCAATTTATCGAATGGAAAACATTACCTGAAACAGATGACCAACATTTTCCTCGAGCGGTTGATCATGATATGCCTATACTTGCTAGTGTACTAGATTATGGGGAAGTAGGGGTTAAAGAAGTCTCAAATTATTTGATAGTGGCTTATGATGATGTGTATGCCATTGAGTATTTTAACAAACACTTGCCAGGTTATTGGGCAAGAAATGGGCAAAGCTTTGAAGATGTTGTGCTCGCATCTATTCGTGAATATTCAGTAATTACGGAAAAATGTAATCGCTTTAATAATGAAATGATTGCTAATGCTAAAGAAGCAGGAGGTGAGAAATATGCGGATATTCTAGCATTATCCTATCGTCAAGCAATTGCGGCCCACAAATTAGTTGCAGATGAAAATGGAGAGATACTATTTTTATCAAAAGAAAATAATAGTAATGGCTGTTTAGCGACGGTTGATGTGAGTTATCCATCAATGCCACTATTTCTCCTATACAATACGGAATTAGTCAGAGGGATGTTAAGACCAATTTTTCAATATGCAGATTCAAAAGCTTGGCCGTATGAATTTGCCCCTCATGATATTGGCAGATATCCAGTTGCAGAAGGTCAGGCATATGGAATGGAACTAAAAAGGCAAATGCCAATAGAAGAATGTGGAAATATGTTGATTATGACTGCGGCAGTATGTTGGGCAGAACAAAGTACGAGTTTTGCTTCTGATTACTGGGGGTTATTGCAGCAATGGGCCAATTATTTAATAGAATATGGAATGGATCCTGGTAATCAGTTATGTACGGATGATTTTGGCGGACATCTGGCACATAATGCGAACCTTTCCATTAAAGCCATTATTGGAATTGCCAGCTATGGATTCTTATCAGGTTGGATGGGCAATGAGGAAGGAGTGGAATATCTTCAAAAGGCAAAAGAAATGGCTAGTCAATGGGAATCAATGGCCCGAGATGACGACCATTATCGTCTTACATTTGATACACCAGGTACATGGAGCTTGAAGTACAATTTGGTTTGGGATAACCTATTTCAATTAAATTTATTTTCAGAAGACTTGAAAAAGAAAGAGGTTGCTTGGTATTTGCGTAAAAGTAATCCATACGGAACGCCATTAGACAATCGAAAGACATATACCAAGGCGGACTGGCTAATATGGGCAGCAACACTGGCCGAGGAAAAAACAGATTTTCAACAATTAATCAATCCTATTTGGGATTTTCTAAATGAAACAGATTCACGAGTGCCGTTCACAGATTGGTACTATACCATCGATGGCAGAATTGCTGGATTTAAAAATCGATCTGTTGTAGGGGGATTGTTCATTAAGTTGTTGGCTGACCGTATGGATGAGCCGAAGTGAAGTGATCTTTATACCTTGTAACAGGTATGAGCATACAGCATGAGATGTAAAAATTAGAAAGTTGATAGTGATTTAGAAATATTTAGGGGGTGATTTTCTTTTAAGAATTTTATTTATCAGTGTTTCTATTAAATGTCGAGAAGTTATTATCGAAAAAGACAGAAATACCATGGAGGAAAAAATATGAAAAAAAGTATTGGACTTATGTGTATGTTTATTTTGGGCGTTTTGATTATGATTGGCTGCTCGAAACAAACCAATGAAGAGCAAAGTGAAAGTACCCCTGAAACACTTAATGAAGAAGGATTTCCCATTGTCGATGAAGAGATCAGTCTAGAGTTTTTTGCGAGACGTTCCCCACAGAATGGACCTTATGAAGATATGTTGGTTTTTCAAGAGTATGCAGATATGACCAATATCAAGGTGGAATGGGATGATGTTCCGCAAGATAATTTTGATGAGAGAAAAAGCTTGGAGTTAGCTTCTGGTGAGCTACCTGATGTTTTCTATAAGGCAAGTCTTTCCCAAACGCAAGCAGTGGAATATGGTTCATCCGGGATATTCATCGCACTGGAGGATTTAATCGATGAATATGCGCCAAATTTAACCGCTCTTTTTGAACAGTATCCAGAAATCAAATCATCTATTACTGCACCAGACGGTCATATCTATGCCTTACCTGCCATTATAGAATTGGATGCTGCCCGTAATGAGAAATTTTGGGTTAATAAAGACTGGTTAGATACATTAGGTCTGGACGAACCTACCACCGCTGATGAACTGATTGAAGTGCTCACCGCTTTTAAAAATGACGATCCGAATGGGAATGGTGAGCAGGATGAAATACCATTAACGGAAAGAAATTTATATTCATTAATCAACACCATAGGCGGTTCATGGGGATTGTTACATCAAATGGGTAATACGATTAATATTGAAAACGATGAAGTGCAATTTTGGAAAACCAGTGATAGATATAAAGAATTGCTACAGTTTTTAAATCAGCTATACAGCGAAGGGTTATTAGATCGGGAAGTATTGACGCATAACCAAGCCGATTATATGGGGAAAGTAGCTGCTGGTAAAATTGGTATGTCTCATATACAAGCAAATGATTTGAATGATCAAGCGAAAGAGTGGGAGTATATAGGGATTTCACCAGTGAAAGGACCCCACGGAGACCAAATACAGCCTTCTGGACCAATTGCTAGAGATTTCGGTACCTTTGCCATTACATCCAATAATGAGCATCCTGCTGCAACTATTAGATGGTTAGATTATTTCTTTAGTGAAGAAGGTTCGATTATGTTTAGGTATGGAATTGAGGACGAAACATTTTATTACGATGAAGAAGGTCTTCCTGAATATAGTGATGAAATTTATGATGACCCACGTGGTTATGGTGTAGCTATTGGTGATTTCACTCCATATCCAGGCGGGGGCGCTCCTCAATATATTACAGAATACAATGCTTCCGGGATTAATCCGCCAGCTGTACAAGAAGCTCAGAAACAACTGGATGATTATTTGCCGGAGATTATCTACGGACCTCCGTTGTTTGATGTAGACACGGCAGAAGAAGTGGAACAGATTCGTCAAGATATGGATGCCTACTATAATGAAAGTACTGCTAAGTTTATTAATGGTGATATGAGTTTTGATCAGTGGGATGATTATGTATCAACGATTGAAAATATGGGTCTGTCTCGATTAATTGAAATTTATCAAGAGGCTTATGATACGCAATATAAAGATTAATTCTTGTCGTTAGGCACATGTTCATTTGTGCCTAATGATTCCCTTTTAATGATGAAGTGGAGAGGGCGTGCTATGTATGAGTAAAACAAAAACGGAAATGGAAGGGCTTAATTATCAGGTTAAACCTGCATCCAAAGCAAAGAGAACGTGGATGGGTATTGCTAAGCGGTACGATTTATATTTAATGCTCCTGCTGCCATTAACATGGTATATTGTGTTTCAATATGTACCAATGTACGGCTTACAGATTGCCTTTAAAGATTTTAATCCTGCTTTTGGTTTCTTGGGAAGTGAATGGGTCGGTTTGGAACACTTTATTCGATTTTTTGATTCTTATTACTTTGGCAGAATTATTTGGAATACGATATCGATTAGTTTATTATCCTTACTTTTTGCTTTTCCCATTCCAATTATGCTTGCGTTGTTAGTCAATGAAATTAGTAGTAATAAGTTAAAAAAAGTAGTTCAAAATGTTACATATGTCCCTCATTTTATATCTGTAGTAGTTATTGTAGGAATGCTAAATCTATTTCTTGATCCTAATGGTGGTTTTATCAATACCATCCTTAATTCTCTGGGAATTGAACCGATTGCATTTATGGAAAGACCTGAGTGGTTTAAATCGGTACTAATCAGTTCTGGTATTTGGCAAAGTGCAGGCTGGCAATCGATTATTTATATTGCTGCCTTAAGTGGGATTGATCCTCAATTATATGAGGCGGCCAAAATAGATGGAGCTAGCAGGCTGCAAAGAATTCTACACGTATCTTTGCCAGGATTATTACCGGTGATTGTTATCTTACTCATTTTGGATATCGGTAATTTTATGAATGTCGGCTTTGAAAAAATATTGTTAATGCAGAACAATTTGAACATGGAAGCTAGTGATGTGATCCAGACATTTGTATATAGAAGCGGGATTCTTAATGGTAATTACAGTTATAGTGCAGCTATTGGTTTATTTAATTCTATTATTAATTTTGCGCTGTTAATCTTGATTAATCATGTAGCAAAGAAAAAAGCTGAGACTAGTCTTTGGTAAGGAGATTTAATTTTATTTGACAGGAAGGGGGAAAGGGAGATGAGAGGAAACTCCCGAAAAATTTCAGATGATAAATGGTTTGATATAGCTGTAGTTATTATATCTGCCATTATTTTGATCATTGTACTTTATCCATTAATCTTTGTTGTCAGTGCGTCATTTAGCAATCCTGAAAAAGTGATGAATGGTGAGATGTGGCTGTTTCCTGTGGATTTTTCACTAGATGCGTATACGGAAATTCTGAAAAATGGAGAGGTGTGGAATGGGTATAAAAATACGATTATCTACACAGTCGGTGGAACGTTTATTAATATTGTATTAACAACATTGGCAGCTTATCCACTTTCAAGACGCGATTTACCAGGAAGAAACCTCTTTATGTTTATTATTACATTTACGATGTTCTTTAGTGGGGGATTAATTCCAACCTTTTTAATCGTACAAGAATTGGGACTGGTGGATACGATGTGGGCGATGATGATTCCCAATGCTATAGCTACCTATAATTTAATTGTTATGCGAACCTATTTCCAATCCAGTATCCCGTGGGAAATTCAGGAATCTGCTATGATAGATGGCTGTAACAATATTCATATGCTATGGAAGATCATTTTACCATTATCTAAGCCAATATTGGCGGTAATGATCCTATTTTATGCAGTAGGTCATTGGAATGCATTCTTTAATGCACTCATCTATCTTAGAGATGATGGGCTCTATCCTTTACAGCTTGTCTTACGAGAGATTCTTTTGGTGACACAAGCAAGTGCGACAGATGGTCTTGATAGTTTTGGTTTAGGAGATAAGCTGCTTTTGGGTGAAAGTATAAAGTATGCCTTAATCATCGTTGCTAGTTTACCAGTATTAATTATGTATCCCTTTGTTCAAAAGCATTTTGTGAAAGGGGTTATGATTGGCTCGATTAAGGGGTAAGTAGAGAGTAGTATCAGATTTGTACATTGAAAAACAATTATTATAGGAGTGTGAGTTTGTGATGGAAAATACATTTCAAAACCCATTATTAGATCATTTAGGAGCGGACCCTTGGGTATGGAAGGACAAGGATGTCTATTATTTTATGGTGACAAGGAGAACCAAGATTGAATTATGGAAATCAACAACATTAAGTGGAATTGCACAGGGAGACCATAAAACGATTTGGACTGCACCGGAAAAAGGAATTAATTGTGCCAATATTTGGGCACCTGAGATTCATAAGATAAATGATGTTTGGTATGTGTATTTTACTGCCAATGATGGTGAAGGTGGGGACCAAACAAGAAAAGTGTTTGTTCTGGAGAATACTTCTGATCCATTTACTGGAGAATGGAGGGAAAAGGGCTTTGTCAATACTGATCACCCCGGTTTGGATGGTACTGTTTTTGAACATCAGCATAAATGGTATTTTATTTATGCTGGGTATGGTAATTTTCCAGATTACGGATCTGCATTATATATTTCTGAAATGGAAAATCCCTGGACATTAAAGGGAGCAGAAGTATTGCTATCAAAGCCAGAATTTGATTGGGAAAAACAAGGTGGAATGGCTATTAACGAAGGACCGGTGTTATTAAAGCGGAATAATCAATTATTTATGATATATTCTGCCAGTACTACCTGGTCTGATGATTATTGTCTAGGTATGTTAACTGCATCGATGGAATTAGATCTATTAAATCCACACTCATGGGCAAAATCTGACCAGCCTGTATTTAAGAAAAGTGAAGAAAATCAAGTGTTTGCTCCAGGACATAATGGCTTTACGCAGTCTCCTGATGGAACCGAGGATTGGATTATTTATCATGCTATCTCGGAATCAGATGGTGGAGCTCAAAAACGAAGTACTCGTATCCAAAAATTCACGTGGAATGCAGATGGGTCTCCTAATTTTGGCATTCCTGTAGCCACTGAAATTCCTATTGCTGTACCGTCCGGGGAGTGAGGTAACCTGAGATAGAGGTAATATAGTAAGCGTCGTCTTATTCCACACGCCATTCGATAAATTATTTCTGGATATATGATGAAGGAATATTCTGAAAAAAGGTCAAAGAGGTGGTAGAAATGAAACCAAATATTTTATGGATATGTACGGATCAACAACGTTTTGATTCATTAGGGTGTTACGGAAATGAATTTGTCAAAACCCCTCATATAGATCGACTGGCTGAAAGGGGGGTACTATTTGAAAATTGCTATAGTCAGAGTACTGTATGTACGCCAAGTCGTGCCAGCTTTCTTACTGGTCGTTATCCGCGAACGAATCGCTGCCGTCAAAATGGCCAAGCGATTTCAAATGATGAAGTATTAGTTACGAAATTGCTAGCAGATGCAGGGTATAAGTGTGGTTTATCAGGAAAACTGCATATTTCACCTTGTCATCCGTCGGTAGCACCAGAGGAAGAAGCTAGGATTGATGACGGGTATTCGCAGTTTCATTGGTCGCATCACCCACAGCCAGATTGGCCTACTAATGAATATACACAATGGCTTCAGGAAAAAGGAAAGGAATTTAAACCGCAATCATTAGAAACATGTTCATATGTTCAATATGGGCCTGAGGTGGAGGATCATCAAACCACGTGGTGTGCAGAAAAAGCTATTCAATTTATGGAAGCGAATAAAAACGCTGATAAACCATGGCTATTTTCTGTTAATTTTTTTGATCCACATCACCCATTCAATCCACCCAAACAGTATCTACAGCGTTACCTTGATCGATTGCAGGAGCTTCCATTACGAAACTATACGAAAAATGAGCTTGACCATAAGCCCATCTATCAACAAGTTGACCATGAAGGTGCCTATGGAATGAAAGGGCATCTAGCTTATTCTGAAATGAACGAGCATGATCATCGCATGCTTCGGGCTGCTTATTGGGCGATGATTGATTTAATTGATGACCAGGTAGGCCGAATGATAGCAGCATTAGAAGAGACAGGACAAATAGATAACACGATGATTATTTTTATGTCTGACCACGGTGAATTATTGGGCGATCATGGTATCTATTTAAAAGGGCCTCATTTTTATGAAGGATCTGTAAAAGTTCCATTCCTTGTTTCCTGGCCTGCAAAAATAAGAGAAGGTCAAAAAATCGATCATTTGATTGAACTGGTGGATCTTGCTCCTACATTATTAGAAGCAGCAAGTGAGCCAATATATGAGGGTATGCAAGGACAATCGTTATGGCCTGTGCTCGTAAAAGAAGATCTAGCTTATTCCTATCGCAATGATGTCTATTGTGAATACTACAACGTAAATTTGAAAGATAAAAAAAACATAACTCATGCAACCATGGTAAGGAATGAAGATTATAAGCTGGTCTCATATCACGGTGACAAAACAGGTGAATTGTATCATTTGAAGGATGATCCAAATGAAGTGGAAAACATTTGGGATCACTCTGCTTATCAAACAATAAAGATGACGCTATTCCAACGCTTATGTGATCGAATGGCAGAAACAGCCGATCCGCTACCATTAAGACAATCACCGTGGTAAATGGATATCTTCTATCGTTATAGTGCGCGTTCAAAAAGCCTGATGAAAAGGACCAAGAAGTTCAAGGCGGTGCAGTTTTGAGTACCGGAACGTATGCTTTTCATACGTGAGGAACAGACTCACGCAGGATGTGTTGACTGCTGCGTTGCCTACAGGACGTGGGCGGTCTTAGTAGAAGTTCCTATATCGCCAACGCAGAAATTCGATGCGTCATTTTTATTGGGCTTTTTGAACAACTTCTTATAACCTATTTTCTCTTCATAAGGTTTCACAATTTCCCTATCCATCATATATTACTATATCTTATCATTGGTGGTGTGCTTTTTATGATGCAGATTAGTTTATGTATGATTGTAAAAAATGAAGAGGAAGTATTGCGGCAATGCTTAGACAGTGTGGCGCCAATTTGTGATGAAGTGATTATCGTGGATACCGGTTCTACGGACAAAACAAAGGAAATTGCGCAGGATTTCACCGAGCAGGTTATTGATTTTGAATGGATCGATGATTTTTCAGCGGCAAGAAACTTTGCATTCAGCCAGGCTCATGGTGATTATATTCTTTGGCTTGATGCTGATGATATGTTAGAAAAGGAAGATCAAGAAAAATTAAGACAATTAAAAGCAGAACTAGATGGGACAGAAGATGCTGTTTCGATGCTATATCATATTGCTTTTGATGAATACAACACCCCAACCTTTAGTTATCGCAGAAACAGACTGGTCAAACGAGAAAAGAATTTTCAATGGATAGGCCCGGTCCATGAATATCTCGAGGTATATGGACATATTATTTCATCCGATATTGCTGTTGCTCACCGTAAGTCCGATAAAACGAAAGATTCTGTGCCAAAAGATCGTAATTTAAAGATATATGAAAAACGACTAAAGCAAGGAGAGAAATTTAGTCCGCGCGATTTATTTTATTACGCAAATGAACTGAAGGATCATCGTTTATTTCAAAAGGCTGCCATCTATTATCGTGAATTCCTGGCAACGAAAAAGGGATGGATCGAGGATGAGATCCGCGCCTGTATTAACATGGCCGCCTGTTACCGGAGTCTAGGTAATCCAGAAAAAGAGATTGAGTCATTAGTGATGTCGATCACCTATGATGTGCCGCGGCCAGAGGTCTCTTGCCGTATTGGAGATTTGTATAAAGAAAAAAACAAATTTGAAAAGGCGATTATTTGGTATCGATTAGCCGTAGATGTTGATATCAGCGACAGTCAAGGGTTTTACCAACAAAGTTATGCAACATGGTATCCACACCTGCAATTATGCGTGTGTTATTGGCAAATTGGTGATCAGGATCGTGCCATAGAGCATAATAGCAAGGCGAAAACGTATCGGCCCCAAGATACACAAGTGCTATATAATGAGAAATTTTTCAAAGAATATGCGAAGAAGAATCAATAGGCCGCAGCCCTTTTCGCTATAGCAGAAAAGGGTTCCTTTCTGTGGATGATCATATTATAAAAAAGGTGGTGATGGCATGAGGAAGGTATTGTATATTGGCTGGATCGGTTATCACAACTTAGGTGACGATCTCTTGTGGCATGCCTTTCAAACATTGCAAGAGAAGTATCTGGCACCAGAAAAAATGACCGTTGTACCGGCTTTCCCAACGGTTAATATTAATCAGTTGGAACCGTATGACACAATCGTTTTAGGTGGAGGCTCCTTGATTGCACCAAGCTATATATCTGTTTTATATAAGGCAGTGAAACAGGGGAAAAACATTATCATATGGGGAAGTGGTATCGATCGTATTACGGAAACGCAGCTCGACCAGCTTCGAAAAGGAGAAAACATACCGTCTATTTCGCGTTTTCGTGGAGAAGAGGTTCCCATGCTGAAGGAGGTATTGCATGCCGCCACATTTGCAGGAGTCAGAGGTCCCTATACCAAAAAGGTATTGGAGACGTTAACGGGTATAGAGACGATTCCTGTAATTGGTGATCCTGGTGTTTTATTGCAAGTAGAGAATCCTAAGAAACTCCATTCGAAAACCATTGGGATTAACTGGGGTACGACCAATAATCAGCTGTATGGAGGTAATGAAAAAGCATTAGAGGATCAGCTTGTTCTTGTTTCCCAACAATTAATTGCTGCAGGCTATCAGATTTTTATTTATGCGGTATGGGATCAAGACTTTGCAGCCTGCCGACGTTTGCAGAAGAAAATCGACCGAGAAGATGCCGTTTTTTTTGAAAAGAAACGGTATAGTGAACAAGAATTAATGAGCGAACTATCCGGTTGTCAGCTAACGATTAATTTTAAATTGCATCCGAATCTACTATCTTTTGCTGCAGGTACACCGGCTATTGCACTAGGCTATCGCTTTAAAGTCTTTGATATGTATGCCTCATTTGGTTTAGAAAACTTAGTTCTTTCTACTGCTAATGCCAATATCGCTCAAGATCTTATTCCATTAGTCACGAAAGTCACACAACGGCGGGAGACATATATCAAGACTTATCAAGATAAACAAGCTTACTATCAACCAAAGATTGAACAGGTATTTAAGGAGAAAATGATATAATCGCTAAATAAATAAAAAAGTATAGAATTCTGAGTATGATAGGATGTGGACCGATTTTGATCTTGAACGAATGGTGGTACCGATAAGATAGATGATGTAAAGTATCTAGTTCCATTATTCCATGTAGTAAAGTTGATTGTTTGTCTGTGCTAGGAAACGCTCCGGAAATAGGTTCCGCTTTCCGCGAGCTTGGCTCAGCCTCCTCGTCAGCAAAGATCGCTTCCTGCGGGGTCTTCACACTGCGCTTTTCTCGCAGGAGTCTCCACCTATTTCCTCCGCTAGGTAGTAGGACTACAATCGAATGACTGCTAGGATGTAGCATTCTAGGCACCATCACCATGCTAGATAAATTTGTTGAGAGAATGATGCGATCATACATTGTGGTTTTTATAAATGAAAGAACCATTTTGTAGCGTGATCCATGACATATCCGAAAAATAAGTTGACGATTTTCTCCTTTTGCTACAATACTGTCTAGGTACCTAGAACCCTTCATTCTAGCAGTAACAACCATTGTTGTACTCCAAACTAGCGGAGGGAATATGCGGAGACTCCTATGGGACTAGGACGAGCTGAAGATCCACTAAAAAGTGCTTTTCTTTTTAGTTAGCTGAAGCCGGCCCCATGGAAAGCGTAGCCTATTCCCGCAGCGCTTGCTTTGCACAGATAAAACGATCAAACTTACCACTCCAGAAAGTGGGTTACTTTACATAATCCATCTTATCGGCAGTTCTGTGGCTACTTTTAGTTATTCGTAAAGGACCGGACGAATTTTGCCCGGTTTTTCTTATTTGATCATCAGCTGTTCACCTGGATAAATCAAATCAGGGTTTTCAAAATCATTCGTTTGTTCGAGTGTCGTCCATAAATAATTGTAACGTAATCCAATTTCAAACAGGGTTTCGCCTGGTTTGACGGTATGAACTAAGTCATCGTCAGCAGACTCCGTATTTGCAACATCACTCCCTACAGTAAATGAGGCGACCGTTCCCGTGACTTCATAGCTGACTAGGAGCGTTGCTTCGCCGTTAGGGCTTCTGTCTGCTGGAACAAATGTTAGTCCTTCAGGTGCAATATCACTTGTTTTACCCGTACCATCTATATCACGTGTGGAGAAATACGCTTCATAGCTGGCATTTGCTGGATTGGTAATATCATAGACAAACAAACCACCATCCCGTTCAAGCGCAATAAAAGCATACGTTTTCCCATCTACTTCCACAAGTTCGACGGTTTCTGGTTCGGGACCTTTGTTATCACTGCGGTCATCGAATGCGTCTTCCTCATGGTCACTATTAAATAAATCCGGGTTGATTTCCGCTATTTTTTGTTCGAATGCATCACCACTATCAAAAACAAGTTCCATCGTATCGGCATCGAAAATCGAAAAGGAACGTCCGCCAAACGCGTAAAGAGCTTCATAGTGGCCTTCCTCATTCGTTGGTGCAGAAGTGGTTACGTTCAAACGTCCCAGGTTTTCATCAGCGAATAGATCGTCTGCAACGAGTTGATCTAATTCTTCTTGCGTGTATCCTGAAAATAAATCTGCATGAAAGGTTACATTATCTTCAAGCTCGGCTGCACGCGCTTCTTCTGAAAAACGATCATAGTCTTGTGCGTCCCCTTCATTCGGGGTAATAATATATGTTTTTCCATTCGTTTCATAGAGTGTTATCGCATCTGGCTGGTGGATTCCTAATACGGGCCAGTTCTGGATATTTATTTTACCGTCTTCATTAGAAGCGTCCATTCCATTTCCGTGTTCTGAATGATCCTTATAACCAAGCGATTGTACACTTGTAAAAGTATTATCCTCTAAATCAAGAGTTGCTATTGCATTATTTTCCTGCAAGACCACATAAGCTAGGGAGCTGTCTTCTTTTATAGCAATATATTCTGGTTCCAGATCTTCTGGATAGCTTGCCTCAGGGTGGACTTTGCGTACGTCAGCATCAACGATTTCATCCGAAAATCCAGCCGTAGCGATATCTGTCTCCTCTATGCCTTGGCTAATATTAATAATCGAAACGGATCCTTCCGGGTTTACACTATAGTCTTCGTTTGGTTCCCCTTCATTGGCAACCAGTAATTGTTCTCCATCTGGTGTAAATGTAACCATGTCTGGCAGGGCGCCAACTTCAACTGTTGCAAGATGATCACCAGCACTTGTTAGAAAAAGGACATGACCAGGATCTGTTTTCGGATCGGCTACTATAGCTACTGCAATGATATCTTCGTTTGGATGGACCGCAATACTTGTTAAATCAGAAACATTCGACAAAGAAGGATCCAAATCTTCCATTAGTAATCGTTCTTTAAGAGGAATATCCGTAAAAGGCTGATCGTCTATTAATGATTCTCCATCTAAAATATCGATGGATTGTTCATCGCCATTAACAGAAAATATTTGATGGCTTCTTTCATCGTAAGCCACAATTTCTGCTCCTCCAGCTCCATACTCGGCGCCACTTATGTATCGTCCGGTTAGTTCGATGGGTAAACTTTCTTTCGTTGCTCCATTGTAAAGTGAGAGATCGGTCAATGCTTCGTTTGAAGAATTATCACTCGCCATTGAAGTTAGTGGTGAAACTGCTAGGGTAGTGATGGTGATGAATAAATAGAATAATGTTTTTTTCATTTCCGTTTTCACCTCTTTGTTAATTGCTACACTAATCATAGCATTGGAATAATAAATGGCTGTAAAATCTGGGTTAATTTTTTGTAAAGGTTAATCCAAGGATTGCGATTATTTTGTAAAACGCTTACAATTATATGATATAAAGAAAACTAAAAAAGGATAAATGTTTTATCATGAAAAGGAGTAGAGAGCTGTGATTTATCGCAAAAGGACCTATAAAATAAACGCTGATAAATATGAATCTTTTAATAATTATTTTCATTCCTATTTGTTACCTAATCAGATGAAAAATGGAGCGAAATTAGTTGGCAGATGGACAAATATTGAAAAAAAAAGTAGAAGCGATATGGGAATATAAAGATATGGATGATTATTATGCTATTCAACAAAAGGTAAAAGACGATCCTCTTTTTCAACTAGCTCAGAAAAACAAGCATTCCATTGATCAAGTCATACTAGAAAAAAAGGAAGAATTTTTACATTCTACAGGTGATTATTTTGATAGTAAGTATTCTCTTGCAGCCTGTGGATGGATTGAAAATAAACAAGGGGAAGTATTACTAGTAAAAACGGAATGGAGATCGGATACGTATGAAATGCCAGGCGGTATAGTAGAGGAGGGGGAAAGTATAGACGAAGCCTGTAAGAGGGAAATAAAAGAAGAAACAGGTGTTGAGGTAACGTTAAGTGGGATTACTGGTGTCTATACTAATGAAACCAAAAGGCATATAGTATTCGTTTTTGCGGGCCAATATCTAGATGGACAATTAAGTACTCAATCAAATGAGATACAAGATTGTGGATTCTTCACAATCAGTAAAAACAATATGTGTCAGTATGTAACAAGAGGCAATTTCCAGAGTAGAATGTTGGATGCGATGTCCTCTTCTTCTATTCCTTTAGAGCATTTTACAGTAAGACCATATACAGTTATAAGTAGAGTGGAATAAGCTTTTATAGGTGAAAATGACTAAGGAGATAAATGAAATTGAAAATACTTGTAGGACAACCAAAACAAGAAAATAGTCTGAATCAATTGAAGGAAGAACTGGATACCTTACCAAATGTAGATATTTTGTTATTTCCAGAAGGTTACCTTCAGGATAAAGATTTATTAGAAGAGATCAGTAATCTTGCGGTAAGAACAGAAACGATAATTATTACGGGATATAAAGATAATCAAAATAAAGACCGTGGTTTGATTATTGACAACAATGGAAAAAAAGTACTTGATCGAGCTAAAACACCAATACATAAGAATAATCTTTTAGAACCTATAGTAGTGCAGACAAGTAAGGGTACTATCGGTTATATTCTTTGTATGGAAATATTAAAAGGAGTGGAAGGGTTTGCTGGGGATTGTTTCATTGATTTTATTGCTCATCCTATCGGAACGGGGATGTTTAGTGAAAATCAATTTAATGACTGGATTGATTATGCAAAGAAAACGGCTATTAAGCATAATTGTTACATAATTGGAACCAGTCATGCCGACGGTTCATTTAGAAACTGTGGGATTTCCATACCAATTGCTTATTGTATAAATAAAAATGGGGAAGCACTTTTTATTTCTAAGTCAGATACTAGTACCAGATTGATTGATTTAGAAATAAATGAAGTTATTAAAATTGGCAAATAAGAAATCAATCCTAGTACGTCTACAGCATGTACAGTCATATATTATTTGAATGTAAAGTTTCCTTAAGGAGGCGAATATGATGTTTCACCAATTAATATTTCAAGCATATAAAAAAATAGTATGGCTTTTTTTCTCGATGTTTTCATCGTTTCATACCATCAATAAATTAGATATGACCATTCCTAAACATATTGCAATCATCATGGATGGGAATGGAAGGTGGGCAAAGAATAGAGGTTTTCCAAGATCCATTGGGCATTATGCAGGGATGCTGGCATTAAGAAATATCATAGAGGACTGTCATAAAATGGGACTTAAACATTTAACGCTGTATGCTTTTTCCTCAGAAAATTGGAAACGCCCCGGAGGAGAGGTAGATTATTTAATCAAGGATTTACCATCGGAAATTTTCAAAAGTGAAATATTGAAGGTTTATCATAAAAAGAATATAAAGATAAATTTCATTGGAGATATAAACAGCCTGCCACCTCAAACCGTGGAATTATTAAAAGTAGCAGAAAAGAAAACATCTAAAAATAATGGTATGCATGTTCATTTTGCATTAAACTATGGCGGAAGAAAAGATATTCTTCAAGCGGCTAAACAGATACTAATCAATGAATCAAAGGAAACCATCCTTAATATATCAGAAGAGACATTTACAAATTATTTGTATACCAAAGGGGTGGAAGACCCTGAATTAATCATAAGAACGGGTGGGGATTTGAGAATAAGCAATTTTCTGCTCTGGCAGATTTCTAGTTCTGAGATTTGGTTTACAAAAAAGTATTGGCCCAGTTTTAATGCAAAGTTATTGATGAAGGCAATGGAAGAGTATGATATTCGTAAAGCAAAATAGCTTCAAAGTCTCTTCTATGCTAAAAAACAATAGCCCTAATAGAATCAATTGTCATCAAACAATGGCTTCTTTTAGGGCTATTCACGTTTTGTATCTTGCTTATTGTTTTTCCTTCACTTCCTCTATTTTATCTAACAACTCCTGCGCTCTGTGTTCGTATGTGTGTTTGGTTAAAAGATGGCGATACCCAGAGGAAGCAATCGTTTGTGCCTCATCGAGATGGTTTAAATAATAATCTGCCTTTTCCAATAGATCGTTATGGTTATCGAAAAGCACGAGATGTTTGTCCGGAGTAAATATTTCTTCCATTTTTGGCACGTAATCACTAAGGACAAGGGCGCCACAGCCAACCCCTTCAAAAAGTCGCATATTAAGGCTTTTGATATGATCAGCGGTATGGTTAACAACTAGTTTGCTGTCACGGTAAGTCGCCGCTAATTCGTCTAAGAAAACACGTTTATGAAAAGACATTTGGTAGGTAGACTGGAATTGTTCCTTTAGACGAGCAATTGCCCGCTTGCGCCGTTGATAATAGACAGGATCTAACGTACCTACAGAGGAAATGTCAGTAGGTCGATCCATTAAGGTTTTGCTGTTATTAAAGACGTCTTTGGCCATGGCAAATGGAAAGAAATGTACGGGCACTACAAAATGCTTTGCCAAATGTAAGGAATGTGCCATTAAGATAAGGTCAGGCTTATATTGTGCCGCTAATTGTCTATTGGTGACTAAACGATTTTCACCGTGGTGAACCCAGAAGAGTTTCGGAATGGTTACCTGATTGATATGTTTGACGCGTACAGGTGGTTTGGAAGGACTTTCTACAAATAATACTGCGAGGTATTGTCTCCAGTCAACTTGATTAAAGTCAATACTATCTTGAAATACATCGACATGGATTCCGATTGCGCGCAACCCTTCCTCTAGATATCGACCAGGCGTGAAATTTGTCTTGCCGTAACACATGAGTATTTTACGCTTTTCCACTTTGTCGATACAGTCCTTTCTGCATAAAAGCTGTTATCTTGTTTAGTGTATGGTTCAAGTGGAAAAGCGTATGTTTATCTGTCTTTAGATCAGAGAAGATGGGGGTTTTTCTGTTAAAATAGTCACCACTTCATCTAAAAAGTCTTGCGCTCGCTGCTTGGTGGAATGGCGATGTTGTGATAAATACATGCCATTGTGCGCAATCATTTGCCTTTCTGCTTCATTTTCTAAGTAATAATCCATTTTCTCTTCAAAATCTTGTTCATTAATGGAGACAAAGTTTACACCTGGTATAAAACCTAAATCACCTAATTCCTTGGAATAAGGTGCTAACAGAAGCGTGTTACACGCCGTAATTTCAAAGTATTTCATTAATGGATATTTGAAAACAGAGTCACAAGTGAGGCTGATTTTGGCTCGGTTTAATTCTTTGGCATAGCTAGTACCCACATAGACGTTATTCTCTTGCTGTTGGACATTACGATAACCTGGATGAGAGTGATAGACAAATCCAGGGCGCCTGTCCAGACGTTTTTGCATTAAGACCCGAAGAGGATAATAGTCTTCTAATAAAGATCCCATCATTAATACATCGATGTCCTTATTCTGGTGATAGTCACAATAAATATCACTATGGGCGTGGTGAGGCAACCAGTGCATCTGTTCTGAGAATTCAGGATACCATTGCAGAAACTTATCACGATAATAGGTGAAAATATGCTGAACTTCCTCTTTTTTCAGCATCGCCTTTCGGTAAGGTTTCTGATAGTGGAGATCATGAAGGCCTACAGCGAATGGTAGCTTCAGTTGTTTTAGGTTTTTTACAACAGGAGAGCCATTTTCCAGGTAATCGTTAATGTAAATAAAGTCTGGTTTTTCCTCCATTTCTGCAACCAGTTTGTTGATATCCCCTGACTGGTGTGTGACATGTAGATTGGTTAACTTGCCCAATTCCTCGATAAAGTAATGGGAGGCGGGCACGATGTATTCACGATCATTTCGAGTAACAAATAAAATTTTTAATTTCTTCATGATCACGCTTCCTTACTCTTAAAGATAAAGTCCCTGTTGGAAAGGTGCAACAAGCTTTTTTTGATACATTTGCTGGTACTGTCGCATCGTGTCAACAATATTCTCTTGATTCGTGGTGATTTGCTGTTCAAGTGAAAGAATTTTATCAGCAAGCTGGTTGTCGTCTGTTGCAATGACCATATCACTTAAATCAATCGAAGCAGCAAAGTCATATATTTTAAAACGATAGCCTAGAGCGATAAATGGAACCTGTGCAGCTAATGATAAATAATTAGCATGTAATTTAAAATTAATGGTGAAGGAGAAGCGATCCATTAATGCTATTAAATCATCTTGATAGTAGATTTTTTCATCTAAGGTAATCGCCTGTTGGTTGGATATTTTTTGACAGAGACGTTTCGTTACATCTAGATCAGCCTGCCATACGAGATAGAAATAAATCTTATAACCTTTGGCAATTAATTGATTTAAGGCAGAAGCTAGACGATTCTCCAGTGTGATTTCATCATAACCATAGATATTCTGATAGGAAGTTCCCCAGTTAACACCAATTATATTCTCTTTCTGTTCTTTAGTAGCCCCCTTTTCCAATAAAAAGGCAGAATCACCGCTGACCACCTCAATCGAATCGTTAATACCACATTGTTGCAATACTTGATGGGTAAGTGGACCTCTTACGCCAGTCCAGACACTTTCCTTGAAAACAGTGGACGTTTTTTGTTTTAACTCTTTCGATGCTTGCCATGTGATTGGGGCATCGAGGGCGATATAAGATTGTGGCACCCAATCTATTCCTGAGCCCCAGATCATCACCTTCTTATTTAGTTGCAAGGCCCGATAGAGGGTTTCTATAATATAGGGCTGAATCAATTGATCTGGCCCGCTAAGAATCGAGCCGCCACCAAGTACGATTAAATCATAGTCCGCAATACGTGCATTATCGAGGTATCTTTTTTCATTATTCACGGTATCTAGCTTATAGTCCTCTCCTAATTGAGAAAATTGCTGTTTAAATAAATCAAACATGAGTTCGTCACCTAAATTGTGATAACCAATCCAGCCAATATATAACACATGTTTCATAGGACAACCTCCTGATATTATTGATCTTTTTCCTTGAGTTTAGCTAAGCAGGCATCCTTCCATTGTTGTGCCATATCGCTTCCCACTCCTTTTAAAACGAGATAGTCCGGATGATCTTCGCCTAGTGTTAAGCATTGATCAAAGCTTGTTAAGGCGCTGGCATACGCTTCTTGTTCGAATAAGATACAACCTTTGTAATAATGTAAGTCGACATAATCAGGATATAATTGCAGTGCCTTCTCAATACCGGTTAATGCCTGATCTAAACTATTGGTACGCAACAGGATGTCATATTTCATTTTATATAAAAGGGCTGGTGGTTTTTTACCAGATAAGAGAAACTGTAATAAGGATTGATTAATGTAGTCAAATGCCTCTTGATAATCTTGCTCGCGATAATATTCACTCGCCAAATGATATTCCGTCCAAGGGTTGTGCTGGTCATTGACATATTCTTTCTTTAATAATTGTTTATTGCGTTTTGCCTTGTTTTTGCGTTGTTGTATTTCTTGAATATAGCCAAAATGATGGATGGAGAGATCTGGATAAGTAATGATGGTTTCACTAGGAATTTGAAGTGTCTCATGAATGCGATCGACAAAACGAATCGCCTGATGATTACGAAAAAGGCGAGGCTGGTAGTATAAATAAGCCTGCTGATTCATATCTTCTAATTGATCTCCGATGTAATTAATGACAGGAAGTGAGAGAGCTAGTGCCTTGGTAGTTTGTAAGGTTTCCGTTAAATTAGTTGTCTTGCTGTGATCTAATTGTTCGTCCGCATCTAACCACAGAATCCAGTCCCCTGTTGCTTGCTGCAAACCATAATTTCTCGCATTGGCAAAATGGTCATCCCAGGTATAAGGGAAAACTTTTGCCTCAAAGGTATCGCAAATAGAAAGGGTTTGATCGGTTGATCCTGTATCGACAATAATCATTTCATCGACTAATGACTGAACACTTTCCAAGCATTTTTTTATAAACGCTTCCTCGTTTTTAACGATCATACACAAACTAATCGATACTGGCTGTGTCATGCTTGCCACTCTCCTTCTTCCAAAGTGAACCTGATACATTTTGATCAACCCATGGTACGTAAGAGGGGGATTGATTAATAATAGGTATGGCCTGATAGTGGTTTAGTAAATGATTGACAATCGTTAGACATTGTTGTTTGTCTGGAGCCAATTGAAAACGATGAACAGTAAGTAGTTTTTTAAAACGCAGCAATTGCTGCTGTAATGCTTCATTATCGGATGGATCAGGATCGGGTGTATTAGGAAGAAGATTTAGTTGTGAATCTAACAGATTTTTTCTTTTCAAGAGGTGGTGGTGGAGCTCTCCAATCACGTGGAGAGAACACACTAATTGTTTTTCTATTTGCTTTTTTTCTTGTGTGGAAAGGTTATCGTTGGTTAACTCTTGCAAATATCGGAATAGAAAATGTAAGAAGGCTAAGGTGTATGCGGTATAGTTGGCCTCACTTCTGCAAAAGTCTTGTTGGATAGTTGATCGTACAGAGCTCATCTTACATTTCCTCCTTTGATTATCGTTATTTTTTGGGATGATGATCATGACCCTTGTGTTTAGCAGGTCTGTCTTTAGAACGGAGTTGTTCATGGAAATTATTGCAGTCCGGCTTTTTCGGTTTTTGTTTACCTTCGTCACAACCGCAGTCGTCTAGATCTGCAACATCTTCGAGCTTAAACTGGAGTAACATTTGCGATTTAACTACCGTTCGCAATGTTTGGTTTACACTATGATTTATTTTTACGTAGTCTTGCAGGCAATGATCATGGTTTTTTAAGAAAGCTTGAAGTTTTTCTCCTTCGGCATTTAATATATGGGATAAGCCAATTTCTTCAAGTGCAATAGATGATAATAGTAAGTCAATGGTTTCACAACGGGTTAAGGATACGGTTGGTGTAATGTTAGGGATATTTGGCATTGACATCTTTTTTCCTCCTTGCTTTATCAAACACTACTTTCTTTTGTTAGAAAAAGTAGGCTCTTATCTGCATTTGATTTATCTTACGTCTCTTACGTTGATTTAGTGAACAGTTTATCGAGAAAATTTTTCTTGAATAAAAGTCCAGGTTATTCCAAGATATCGATAATGTTTTTTAACTTGGTTTGTAGTAATAATTCTTTCTTTAGGACCACCTCTAAGGTGGACTGGACATTATCATTAATGCTTAGTAAATCATCTAATTCGACCATTGTATTAGGCGGGGTTGTTAGCGTGCCTAGTACATACTGGATTTTTTCTCCTTCGGCATTAATAATATGTGCTAAGCCTAGTTCTTCTAAGGCGATCGAAGCTAACAAGAGATTAATCACATCATCTCGGTCAATGGAAATCTCGGGTGTAATATTAGGAATATTCGCTTGTGACAAGTGGTTTTCCTCATTTCTTTATGGATTTGTTATTGCGGTACCATTGTATGTATGGGATAGGCGGGCTGTTCCTTAAATGGGCAGGAGTCTACTTGTTGGGATCGCAAAAGGTGATAAAACAACGATCGATAAAATGGTTATTTAATCAAAACAAGAGGCTGAAGCAAAATATTGCTCCAGCCCGATGAATTATGCGATTTGATTGATAGACCAATAAATTCCTTGTTGATCTGTACCGCCTATGTCTAAGGCGATGGTTAAACCATCTGCTACATAGAACAGTCCAATCTCATCCCCAGCGCTAAGCTGAGCTTCTCCTGCTAGGGTTACGGTTCCGTTTCCTAATACAGCTCTTAAGCTGAGGACTAAGGCTACGTTTACGTTCAATACAGGGAATAACCCGGTTACCAAAGTTGTAGTTGTTGGTGTAATTCGACGAACTTCAAAAGCTGGATTTACTCCCGCTCCAAGGTCAACGGTAATTGCGGCAGTTGTTTGATAGTTTATCGTTGCACTGATGGAATAGCGACCTGTTTCAGGTACTGTGAATATACCATCTGGTGCGTTGAAGCTAGCGTTAGGGTATCCTGGATCTGCCGTAGTAAAGCCTTGTATTTGTATAGATTCATCTATTGATAAGGTTCCAACTCGTGCGGAGAATCCATTTTCTGCAAACGCAGGTCCGGTAGCGCCGGTAGGTCCAGTAGCGCCGACAGCTCCAGTGGCCCCGGTAGGTCCCGTAGCTCCAGCCGGTCCGGTAGCGCCGGTAGGTCCCGTGGCTCCAGCCGGTCCAGTAGCGCCGGTAGGTCCAGTGGCTCCAGCCGGTCCGGTAGGTCCCGTGGCTCCAGCCGGTCCGGTAGCGCCGGTAGGTCCAGTGGCTCCAGCCGGTCCGGTAGCGCCGGTAGGTCCAGTGGCCCCGGTAGGTCCCGTAGCGCCAGCCGGTCCCGTGGCCCCAGCCGGTCCAGTAGCGCCAGTAGGTCCCGTGGCCCCAGCCGGTCCAGTAGCGCCGGTAGGTCCCGTAGCCCCAGCCGGTCCGGTAGCGCCGGTAGGTCCAGTAGCCCCGTCGGCTCCAGTAGCGCCGATCGGTCCCGTAGCCCCGACAGCTCCAGTAGCGCCGGTAGGTCCAGTGGCCCCGGTAGGTCCCGTAGCCCCAGCCGGTCCAGTAGCGCCGGTAGGTCCCGTGGCTCCAGCCGGTCCGGTAGCGCCGGTAGGTCCCGTGGCTCCAGCCGGTCCGGTAGCGCCGGTAGGTCCAGTGGCTCCAGCCGGTCCAGTAGCGCCGGTAGGTCCCGTGGCTCCAGCCGGTCCAGTAGCGCCGGTAGGTCCAGTAGCGCCAGTAGGTCCAGTGGCCCCAGTAGGTCCAGTAGCGCCGGTAGGTCCAGTGGCCCCAGCCGGTCCAGTAGCGCCGGTAGGTCCCGTGGCTCCAGCCGGTCCGGTAGCGCCGGTAGGTCCAGTGGCTCCAGCCGGTCCAGTAGCGCCGGTAGGTCCAGTAGCGCCAGTAGGTCCAGTGGCCCCAGTAGGTCCAGTAGCGCCGGTAGGTCCAGTGGCCCCAGCCGGTCCGGTAGCGCCGGTAGGTCCAGTGGCTCCAGCCGGTCCAGTAGCGCCAGTAGGTCCAGTGGCCCCAGTAGGTCCAGTAGCGCCAGTAGGTCCAGTAGCTCCCGGATCACCGGTAGCCCCCGTAGGTCCAGTAGGTCCTGGATCACCAGTAGGTCCCGTAGGCCCCGTAGGTCCAATATCTCCATTAGGCATAATCCTTGTCACACGTTTTAGTTTGTCATCAAGAATTAATTCTTTTTTCATTGCAGTAGAAAGCATATCTTGGACACTCTCGTTTACCTCCATAATCTCATCCAATGAGGCTGGCATGGTTAAACCAGGTATCGTACCCAAGGCATATTGAATTTTTTCTCCTTCTGCATTAATAATATGAGAAATACCTAGCTCTTCCATGGCAATGGAAGCAAGTAATAAATTGATAACATCATCTCTTGAAACGGTAATATTGGGAGTAAGATCGGGAATATTAGGTAGAGACATTATCATTCTCCTTTCATAAAAAATAAGCTTTAAGAAACATGACCATTTAAGCAAACGTACGATTATCCACCTAAATGTTATGCTCTTCTTCAATATATTCTGAAGACAATCATCGGTATAGACTGATTGCTATTATTCGATACTTTCTTGTAAAAACAGGCATTCTAGCTAGTTACGCTTAAAGAGATTAATTAATGACGAAAATAAAAACAGCCGGTTGTATATTCGACTGTTTAAAAATAATAAGAAAATTATATTTGCGATAATTATTTGGTGGACTAAGGTAAATATTACATTGTCTTATAGCCATGTGCTTTAACAAAAAGACTCATCGCAATAATAAATCCAACCACTCCAAAACAGAGTAAAATCACTTGAATCGAAACATCTATAGCAATAAGCCCAGTAACTACGCCGTATGAAATAGGGTCAAACCCGTTCATAGCAAGAAAAACAATACTCATCACCCTTCCCATTAAGCGATTTTCAGTAATCTCTTGAACGGCTGTAAAGAATGGAATAAACACAAAGGACATAGCAAAGCCAATAAAGAAAACCAAGGCAGTAAGCAAAAATAAGTTAGGCACCTGACTGAAGACTATGAAGATGACTAAAGATGTCAGTAAGCCTATCAAAGAAACGAGTCCCTTACGTTTAATCATCACAGAGCCTAATATGGTGGTTCCCAGGATCATGCCTACTCCCAAGCTCACTTCCATATAACTTAAATTCAACGGACTGCCGCCATGAAGGTCAACTAGTAATGGAATGGCGATATGCAAGGTGCCAAACACAAAAAAGTTTAGTGTTATTAATACGAGTAGTCCTACCAATAAGAACTGTGACCTTAGCACATAGGCCAATCCTTCTTTGAAATCCTGCAGTGGATTTTGTTCAACCTCGTTTTCTACAGCAGCTTCTTTAATAAAAGGTGGAAAAATAATAACTGCCGATAATGATACAAGTATAGTAGCTATAAGATAACTGGTGGCTACGCCGGCATATTCCATGGCAGCTCCTGCTAATATAGGACCAATAACAAAAGAAATCTGATCTACCCCTTGAAAAAAAGCATTCGCTCGCTGAAGTTGGTGTTTTGGTACTATCTTAGGGATCATGGAAGAACTAGCAGGACCAAAGAAGGCATCCAGCATACCAAATACACCAGCAATCACTAATAAAATAACAAAAGTCATAGATCCATTATTTACAAGAAGGTAAATGACCAAAAGTAAAAAAGCCTGCGATAAGTTGGTCGCAAACATAATCGTTGTTTTCTTATATTTATCTGCAAGTACACCCCCATAGATCATCATGACGAGCCTGGGTACGGTTGCCACGATTAGTACGATTCCTAGTGAACTGCTGCTGCCAATGTCCGTGACAACGTACCATGTCGTTGTGGTTAAAAACATGCTGAAGCCAACGACAGCAAAAATTCCTGCTACTAGCAACAATACAAAGGTACGATTGCGCATTAATGGTGTTGTAGAATGTTCCATTTATTTTTCTCCTTTATCCTAGTTTCCATTGCCTGCATGGCCTTGTTGTTTGTTTATGTTAAATTAGGTGGTCATTTGCGTTATAATAAAAGGGAAATAATTGTTCCAAACAATAACCTACCTACCGTTAGTTTGTTATTCAAAAATTATATATCAATGAAAAATAAAAGTCAAAGGAGATTATGAATGAAAACAAAAGATGTTATTCTCAAAGTAAGTGTCGAATTATTTTCATTATATGGATATGAAGGTACTACTCTAGCAATGATTGCCAAGGAAGTAGGGATAAAAAAGCCTTCCTTATATGCCCATTTTAATAGTAAAGAAGCCTTGTTTTTGGCTGTTCTTGATCAAATGTCAGCCGAGTACGAAACATTTATTCAAGCTGCTATTGAAAAGGAGAAAGATTCTGGTGCTTCCAGCCAATTATATGCTATATTGCAGGCCTATATATTAGAATTACCTAAAGATGAAGCAGGAATGAATTTCTATAATCGTTTCTATATTTATCCTCCAACAGGATTAGAAGAGAATGTAAAGCGCTATGTAATAGAAGGTGATCAAGTAGTGAAATCAGGGATACATACAATTATTGAAACAGGAAAGCAACAGCAGCAAATTAGAAAAGATTACACAACTTCACAAATGACACATACCTTTTTTTATCTATTAGAGGGTCTATATAATGAAACAATGCTTTATGCGGAGGAAGATATTACATGCCATATGGAACAGGTGTGGGAGATGTTTTGGAATAATATTATGCATCCTGTTACTGACAGTTAGTTTATGAAGAGGGGCTACACTCAGATGATGTGGTCCCACGATCATGTTCGTTCCACAACATCAACTAGGTCACTTTCAGGTTGAAATAATGCTATTTAGTAATTAATTATGCTACAATGTAAGCACTTACGATTATAAATGCGTTACATAAAAAGACTACATCAAACTAGGCGGTCTTTGTGGAATGCATTTAATGGTTCATGCATCCAGCTGACATTATCGGACAAGCGATTCATTTCATGGAGGGAAGAAAATGAAAATTTTAGACAAGTATGATTTAACGAACAAAGTATCGATTATAACAGGGGGAGCAACCGGCTTAGGAAAAGCTATGGCCGAAGCTTTAGCACAAGCGGGTTCTAAGATTGTGATTGCTGATATTGATGTATCGAAAGCAGAGGAAACGGCGAAACAGTTCAGTGAAGCAGAAGGTGTTGAATCATTAGCCATACAAACAGATGTAACTAATGAAGAACAGGTACAGCAGATGGTCGATCAAGTGGTCGAACGCTTCGGTCAGATTGATGTGTTGATTAATAATGCTGGTATTGTTATGAATGAAGAAGCAGAAGAAACCTCGCTTGAAAATTGGCAAAAAGTAATGAATATCAATGTAAATGGTGTTTTTATTACGGCAAAATTAGTGGGTAAACAAATGATCAAGCAGCAAAAAGGATCCATTATCAATATTTCTTCTATGTCTGGCTTGGTCGTAAACACACCACAGTATCAAGCCTCTTATAACACGTCTAAGGCCGGGGTTATTATGTTGACGAAAAGTCTGGCAATGGAGTGGGCTAAGCATAATATCCGAGTAAACACGATTGCTCCAGGATACATGGAAACAGAATTAACGAAGAAATTTTTTGAGCAAGGAGGAATAACGGAAACATGGATGGGAATGACGCCGATGGGCAGACCAGGACAGCCTGAAGAACTAGGCGGTATTGCACTGTACTTAGCGTCTGAAGCTTCTTCTTTTGCAACAGGTTCCGTTTTTACGATTGATGGGGGTTATACTGCATTATGATATCGCAGACTTTCTTGTCTTCTTCTGATGAGGCATTTGGCAAATAAAACTTGCGTTGTTTAAAACCACAATAATAAGGAATAGTAATAATGTGACAACACAACACGAATTTTTACTAAGGAGGTTTTATTGTGGCAAAAGTTGCGATAGTTACCGGATCAGCAGGAGGATTAGGCAAAGGAATCGCACAAAGGTTGGGGAGAGACGGTTTTCGCATTGTCTTAAATGATATAAATAAAGACATGTTAGAAGAAACATTAAAGGAATTTGACGAGGTGGGAATCGAGACCATCGCGGTAAAAGGCGATGTTTCTAAAAGAGATGACCAATTTAACTTGGTTGAACAGGCAGTCAAAGAGTTTGGACAATTAGATGTGTTTGTGAATAATGCGGGGATTGATGCCGTATCGCCTTTCTTAGATATTGATGAAGATGAGCTGTCTAAGTCATTTGCGATTAATGTAAATGGAACGGTATTTGGTACCCAGGCAGCTGCAGAGCAATTCAAAAAACAGCAATCAAAAGGCAAGATCATCAATGCTTGTAGTATTGCTGGACATGAATCCTATGAAATGTTAGGTACTTATTCAGCAACGAAACATGCGGTACGTTCTTTTACACAGACAGCGGCAAAGGAATTGGCTGCAGATAATATTCGCGTGAATGCTTACTGTCCAGGTGTTGCTGGAACCTCAATGTGGGATCGTATCGATAAGGAAATGGTGAAATATTACGATAATATGGAACCCGGCGATGCCTTTAAAAAATTCTCTGAGGGTATTTTGCTAGGCCGGCCGCAGGAGCCAGAAGATGTGGCTAATTTAGTCTCCTTTTTGGCTTCAGATGATTCTGACTATATTACAGGTCAATCCATCCTTACCGATGGTGGGATCGTATTTAGGTAAACATAAGTATGATTCAAATCGTTTGATGAAAAGGATCCGTCGGTAATTTTGCGGCAACAATGCCAACACCGACACTAAGAGGAGTTCGAGGCACCATTTTTATTGAACAACCTCTATGGAGCGCACAAATACCCAAGCTAATCAACTGGTGAAGCTTGGGTATTTGTGCGATATTTCATGTTATACTCCGTGTGCTACTAATGGTAAAATAATAGAAGCAATCTAAAAAGGACAGAAGAAAGGAGAACCTATGACAAATTTAACAACGAATCAAGCACAATTTATCTATCAAGACAAACCGATAACCATCGTATCTGGAGCTATTCATTATTTTCGGGTGGTGCCGGAATATTGGCAGGATCGTCTGGCTAAACTGAAGGCCTGTGGGTTTAATAGTGTGGAGACATATATCCCTTGGAATCTTCATGAACCCCAAGAAGGTCAATTTTATTTTGAAGGTATGGCAGATTTGACTGCTTTTATTGAATTGGCGGAAAAACAAGGATTATTTGTGATCTTAAGACCTACCCCTTACATATGTGCAGAATGGGAATTTGGTGGACTTCCGTCATGGTTATTAGCAGATAGGAATATGAGGCTGCGCTCCTCATTCCAGCCATTTTTAGAAAAGGTAGACGCTTACTTTGATCGTTTATTACCACTCCTTAAACCATATTTATCAACAAATGGTGGTCCAGTCATAGCGATGCAGATCGAAAATGAATATGGTAGTTTTGGAAATGATACCGCATACCTAGAATATCTAAGAGACAGCATGCGCACCCGTGGGATGGATGTATTGTTATTTACCTCTGATGGCGCGGAGGATTCGATGCTTCAAGGTGGGATGATTCCTGATGTGCTTGAAACCGTTAATTTTGGTTCAAATCCAGTGGGATCGTTTACTAAATTAAGAGAATACCAGCGTCATCAGCCGGTGATGTGTATGGAATTCTGGAATGGCTGGTTCGACCATTGGGGGGAAGAGCATCATACCAGGGATGCAAAAGAAGTGGCTGATGTATTAGATGGTATATTACAAGAGGATGGCTCCGTGAATTTTTATATGTTTCATGGGGGCACCAATTTTGGCTTTTACAACGGGGCGAATCTGTTCGATACGTATGAACCAACGATTACAAGCTATGACAGTGATGCGCCACTGAATGAAGCAGGGGAACCAACCGAAAAATTCTATCAAATAAGAAACGTGCTTGAACGGCACTTTGAATTGCCCGGTTTGGTATTACCTGAGCCGATATCTAAACAGGATTATGGAGAAATTAGATTAGCAGAGCAAGCTTCTTTGTTTGCTAACTTGAAAAATATTAGTAAAGCCATTCTATCTAAGCATCCAAATACGATGGAACAAATCGGTCAGGATTATGGCTTTATTCTGTATCAAACGTTTATCCCGGGTCCTAGGGAGTCCGGTGATTTGACTTTACAGGAGGTACATGATCGGGCATTAGTTTTTGCTGATGGCGTGCTGCTAGACGTGGTCGAACGCTGGGATCCCAAAGGCGTACCGTTAACGATTCCAGAACAGGGGTTGGAGCTCGCTATTTTGGTAGAGAATATGGGCAGGGTTAATTATGGCCCACACTTATGGGATGAGAAAGGCATTACCGAGGGTATACGGATTGGTAATCAATTTCTTTACGACTGGACGATCTATCCATTATCGCTAACTGATTTAACGGGACTGGCTTATGATACTGGCGCAGATGAGCAAAGTCCAGCTTTTTACAGGGGCAATTTTCATGTAAAAGAAGCAGCCGATACCTTTGTTTCTCTTGAAGGTTGGACAAAAGGTGTTGTCTTTATTAATGGATTCAACCTGGGGAGATATTGGCATAAGGGGCCGCAACAAACATTGTATCTGCCTGGACCACTGCTGAGAGAAGGAGAAAATGAAATCATTATCTTTGAGTTACATCGCAGGGAATCGGATAAAATTAGCTTGAGAGACACTCCAGCCCTAGGCTAAACAGTGATCGTTCCCACTTAACAAGCTTCGTTCAGTAGAAACGAAGCTTGTTAAGTGAAAGTCTAGTTGACATAATACGAAACCGCCTGGAATCCGAGTGGAACTGTCCGGGAAGAATCCCAAACCGTCCGGAATACGTACAGAACCGTCCGCAAGCATATTGATCGTAGCAATGAATGGTACACGGTTCAGTATACGAGCGAAAGAAACTAAGCAATCATTGTGAAGTAAAGAACTGTCACATCGTTCTGGAATTGCTCTTGATATTATTCTAAGTTTCACTAACATGCCGTTTCTTCGGAAGTTGCACCGTAAATACAGTTCCTGTCTCGACTGTACTCTTAACAGTGATTTCTCCTTCATGTAACTGGACCACGTTGGCAGCAATCGACAACCCCAAACCAGAACCCTCTATCGCTCTTGTGCGGGAAGCGTCGACTCGATAAAAACGATCAAAAATTCTCTTTATTTCCTCTGATGATATGCCAATGCCACTATCTTCAAATATAATCGTCACTGCTTCTTCCGTTTCTCTCGCTTCCATCATAATACTGCCATTCTCTTTGTTATATTTAATAGCATTCGATAGCAGGTTGTCCCAGACTGTATGGAGCAAGGATGGGTCTCCATAAAAAACGATATCTGGAAGGGAATAACTGAGCATCATGCCTTTTTCATTGATCAGCCACTGATAATGACGAATTAATTCCTTTAATTGTTGATCAAGTTGGAACGATTTCTTTTTGAGGATATCCTGATCACGATCCAAGGACGCTAGCAGTAGTAATTGTTTTGTTAGGGAGGATAATCTTGTAATTTCTCCATTAATGATGTCGATATATTCCTTTCGATCTCGTTCATCTAACGAATGATCTTCCAATATATTGGTATAACCCTTGATGTTGGCTAATGGTGATTGAATGTCATGTGAGATATTGGAAATAAATTCTTTTCGTACATCTTCCATTTGTCCTAGTTTATTCGCCATCGAAGCAAAACTATTAGTGAGCTCTCCTAACTCATCTTTTCGTTTGCTATGAAGTGACACATCAAATGTACCATCGGCTATTTTTTTTGTTGCCTTGGTTAGTCTACTGATCGGCTTAACTAAGTACTTCGTGCTGAACAACACCAGCAAAACACTTAAGGTAATCGTTAATAATAATAGCCAAGCAAACAGCCAGTGCATTTCATTGAATAACAGCTTGATATCAGGTCGGATAAACAAGGCATAGCTTTCTCCTTGGTGAGTGATAGGAACGCCGATCGTATTCTGCAATTCATTCGCAAAAAAACCAGTGACAAAGGTTTGGTTAGGGAATTCGGCGATACCGTGATAGATAGAACCAGATAGTACGCGTTTTTTGGTTTGACCAGGCAGTGCAGTTTCACGAAAGGAGGAACCGAAAAATGTATCCTCTCCCTGGGCATCAACGAGGTATAATTGATAGCCGACTTGGGCGATGTTTTCTAAATAATCCTCAAGATGAACATCTGGATGGTTATCAATATAGGCAGTAATCGATTGAGCGATTTCTGTATTTTTTTGATCGTTGTCCGGTTTTAAGGCATGGTGATAATAAATGTTACATACAAGGAAAGCAATTACGCTGCTGATAATCATAATACAAACCGTCATTGCGACATATTTGATATAAAAAGATTTCATGATTGCTTTTCCACCAATGAGTATCCGATTCCTCGCACTGTTTTTATCTGGAAGTCATCGGTTATATCACGAAACCTTTCTCGTAATCGTTTGATATGCACATCCACCGTTCGATCATCTCCTTGAAAATCGATTCCCCAAATCTGCTCGATTAGTTGTTCTCTGGAGAAAACTTGCGAAGGGTGGGACATTAGTAAATATAACAATTCAAATTCTTTTAGCGGTAAAAGCAGCGTACGATTAAGCGTGAACACTTCATAACTTTTTTTGTCGATTTTGGTTTGTCCCATTTGAATACAGGACGTTTCATTGGTAGGAGTGTAACGCCTGAGCAGTGCCTTGATGCGATACACTAATTCTTTTGGTTCAAATGGTTTGACCAAATAATCATCCGTTCCAGCAAAAAAGCCTTGCTCCTTATCCTCAATCTGATTCTTTGCCGTCAGTAGTATAATGGGAATATCATAATGACTGCGAATTTCTCTGGTTAATTCATAACCATTCATAAATGGCATCATGATATCCACTACCGCTAGTTGACATGCTTGTTTTTTTAATACAGATAGCGCTTGTACACCATCTTGTGCCTGATGGACGATATAACCTTGCGTAGTCAAATGATGCTCGACAAACTTCAACATATGTTGGTCATCATCTACAATTAGAATATTGGTCATGTTTCATAACTCCTATGTTTGTTTATTTTAGGTCAGCGATCTAGGGATTTTAAGCTGATACATTATCACATCTGTTCTTATCATATTAACATAATTTCCCGTCTTGCATCTCCACGACGTGATCTGCATAAGATAACGTATCGGAATCATGGGTAACCATCAAGGTGGTGATGTCCAATTGTTTCGTTATATCACGAATTAAGTTCATAGCTTCGGTAGATCGTTTGGAATCAAGGCTTGCCGTTGGTTCATCAGCGAATAATACCTGGGGTTGATGAATAACGGCACGGGCAATCGCTACCCGCTGTTTTTCTCCGCCGGATAGGGAGGAGGGATAAGCGGAAGAACGATGTTGCATGTCTACACGTTCAAGTAGCTGTTCGACTGCTTGAGCTTGTTGTTTTTTGTTTTGTTTCGTAATCGCTACCTCTAACATAAAAGTCAGTTGCTCTGCTACTGTTAAGAAAGGGACAAGGTGGGCAAATTGAAACACAAATCCAAATTGTTCAGCCCGAATTTTCCGCACTTGATCAGGGTTTAAGCTGGTCAAATCTATAGAGTCAAAATAAATATGACCGCTAGTAGCTGGCTGCAGACCTGCAGCAATGGTAAGCAGTGTGCTTTTTCCAGATCCGGAAGCCCCGGTAAGTGCTGTGATGCCTCCTCGTGGCAGAGCAAGGTCAATTCCTTTGATGATTTCTTCTTCTACCTCTCCTGTTTTAAATGTCTTATGGATATTTGATAATGTTAAAATCGACATGTTAATTCTCTCCTTGTTGAATGGCTTGTAAGGGGGCGGCTTTTCGAATTTGAAGACCAGAAATGGTAGCCCCTAAGAAACCTATGATCAAAAAGATGATTGAAAGCTGCAAAGTGGTAACACCGGTTAAATGAAATGGCATTCCGTTTGGAGCAAACAGATTAAACAATTGGCTGAAAATGGTAGAAAAAACCAGTGCGATGATCGTAATGAATAGCATTTGGCCCCAGATCATAGCAAACAAGGTCGTTGTCTTTACACCAATCGCTTTTAGAATCCCATATAGTCCCATCTTTTGGACATTCATCATATAAAAGAAAATTCCGAATAACAACCCGCTTATAACAATCAAAAACCAAATAATCATCGTGAGTGACAACTGTTCTGCCTGGTAACTGGGAATGGTGTTGAGAAATTCTGACGGGGAGTACGCTTGCAAATTTTCGTCATCAATCGCCGCTTGATTATCTGGTGAGAAGATTAGTTGCATCTGATCGGTCTGATACATTTGCTGGTAGTCTTCTACATGCAGGTAAGCTACCGGTGCATGACTGAATTTACTTTCATCAACAAATCCAGTCACGGTAAAGTTTTGATCAGTTTGCTGGCTCGTAAGTGTATCACCTATTTGTATACCTTCTTCGTGCAAGGTTTGATCCAAGATCACATCTCCATCGTCTACTTGAACAAAATCATCCGAATTGGTTGACGTAACAAATGCTACGCTGTGTTGTTTATCTGTTTGATCATGTAAGAACCCCATTTGAATCGAAAAAGCTGTTGCCTGATTATCAGTGGTTATTTGTTGGTTATCGATACTTGATAGGTTATAATTATCCTCGGCGTCTGCTGACATATAGATGGTGCCATCTGGTAAATTTTTAATTAAGGCGGCATTGTCTTGGGAAAGCCCATTTGCCAGACCTGATATCATAAATGTTAATAAACTAACCAAAAAGACGATGGATCCCAATATTAAAAAACGTATTTTATTCTTTTTGATTTCTTTCCATCCTATTTTCATTTTCATACCTCCAATACCTTCCTTTCAAGTATACGATCGCTTTATGAATGAAAGATGAACAAAACGTTACAATCAAGAATAAAGCTATTATGTATAAAAGCCGGGTTGGAGGCATGGTCTAAATTATTTTTGTTAGTGTAATGGTTGATAAATAGTGTTAAAATAGAAGAATAAGTTGGCAAGGGCGTTTTTTGTCGTAAATTGGAAAAATAGGTGCAACATATTAAAATGGCAATCTACGTCATACATTCCATCGTAATGAGAGAGTTTTAGATAGTAGGGGGATCGCAAATGAACGGCTTCATGCGTTTTTTTTATCAGTTTGGTAATTGGTTGTTTAATATGATGTATTTACAAGTATTGTGGTATGGTTTTACAGCGATTGGTTTAGGAATATTCGGAATAGTGCCCGCCACACTGGCTACGGCTGCCGTCATACATAAATGGTTTAAAGAAGGTAGCGATATCTCGGTTTATAAAGTGTTTTGGCAAACATATAAGAAAGCGTTTTTGAAAGGGAATGGATTAGGTCTGATCTGGTTTGTTATCGGTATATTTTTTTATGCTGATTATGTAATTTCCAGAGATATGATTCAATCTTTTTATTTTCATATATTTATTGTTGTTATTATGGTGTTATATACGATCACTGTATTTCATTTCTTCGTTGTCTATAATCGATATGAGCTCACCTTTTTCCGTTATTTTAAGCAGACCGTTCTGATTGGGCTTATTCGTCCATTTGAGTCATTAGCGATGTTAATTGCTTTGTTTCCATTATATTACTTATACAATTTCTTACCTGTTCTAGTGATATTTATGGGTGTACCATTAACCCTTTATCCTCTGTTATGGTTCTCTTATCGAGCTTGTGTTGCTGTTGAAGAGAAGAGTGCAGCAATGCAAGAGTCAGACCCAGAACCGGAAGAAAATTAAACAACAGGTGCATGTGCAGGAGGGGACATGGTGATAAAGTCAAAATTATTTAAACAATATATATTTTCCTATTTTATTATGTTTTTTATACCTTTTGTTGTCATGTGTTCAATTATTTATTTGAACTCTGTTTCGGATTTGAAAGAGGAGATCGAGCAATCGAATATTGGTAAATTAGAACAAGTGGCCACAATTACAGATGAACGAATGCAAGAGTTGGATATGATCGCTAATCGAATTGCCTATGACCCGAGACTAACTCCTTATATGGTCCGACATCAATACTATAGTTCTGAGGCAATCAATGAATTAAGAAAATATAAGGCAAACAGTTCTATTATTGATGAGCTGATGATTTACTATCATGGAACGGATGCTATTTATTCATCAAAGGGTTCTTCTTCCTTGCAGCCTGCTTTTGAACAATATAATTGGGATGCGGAGATGATTGATGAGGCGATAGAGGCAAATGTACCTGTCACCTCCATTGTGGATGAGGAAGAGGGACAGAGTGGAAAATTTCAGTATATTAATTATTTTGTACCGATAACATTAGATAATAATAATAGTTATGGCACAGTTGCTTATGTTATTCGTGAAAGAACAATGAATGAGCTTATTGCCAATACGATGAATGATATGCGAGGTAATGCCTATATTCTGTCAGAGCATGATCAAGTTATTGCGGAAACGGCTAATGAGCAAGAGATTGACATATCAAATATAAATTTGGAAGAACGGACCTTTGGTGAAGTTAACAGCATAAAGCTAGATGGAGAGAGTTACTCGATGGCTGTTGTAGAATCAGAAGAGACAGGCTGGAAATTTGTTATCATGATGAAGAGTTCCCAGTTTTTTGAGCGATTATCCAATACGGTTATTGTCATGGTATTATTATGTGTGAGTCTGTTTATCATCGGAAGTGTATTAACTTTATTCTTGGCTAGAAGGCAATATCAGCCGATTCGATCGCTCTTTAACTCTATTAATAAGAATCGAAAAACAGACTCAAAAGGCATTAATGAATTAGAAACCATTAAACGAACGGTGACATCCGTATTTGAAGATCATGAAATGTTGAGTGAAACGATCTATAAACATCAAACCTTTGCCAAGGACCAGTTTTTAACGAAGATCATTAAAGGTGATTTTTCTACAGAAGAAGAGATTGATAACTATAACGAAACACTATATCTAGATATTGATGGGGATTATTATTGTTCTTTAATTGTATCGTTAGAAGAAAAACTATCTAACGAGGAAATTATAGAACGTGAAACCATTTATGAATTATTTACCAATGTCTCCACCAAGGATATAACAGCTTACGGTATTGACTTATTGAATATGGATGCTGTTGCACTAATTGTCAAATTTAAAGGCAATTTGCAAACTGCTGAAAAAAAACGTAAAGAATTTGTACAAAAAATGAATGATGAGGTCAAAGATGTTTTAGGATTCAAACCGATGGTGGGAGTGGGAAAGATTTACGATCGTAAAACAATGATTAACCGATCGTATATTGAAGCACTAGCCGCCTTGGATTATAAATATTTATACAGCGAGGGAAGTAACCTTTATTTTGAAGAGATGAAAGAGCATGAATTTGCTGTAGGGTATCCAAGGGAAGATTTATTGAAAATTATTCAAAGTATTAAACAAGGTGATAAAGAGGTTGCACAAGAAACCTTGTCTTCTATTTTTAAATCTTTTCAAAACAATAAGCAGTCTTTATCATTCTTAAGAGCAATTTGTTTCGATGTGATTAATACCGTCATTAAAACCATCACTGAAATGGGAATAAAACCATCTCGAGAAACCTATGAGCGAATCTTTGATTTTCGTTCATATGAACAATTACATCAGGAGTTATTCAAGCTAATGGAAACTGCTTGTAAAGAAGTGAATGAGAGTAAGAAGAGCCATAATGAGCAATTGAAAAACGATATTACTGATTACTTGAATAAGTATTTTATGTTATACGATCTTTCCTTGGAAAAAATCGCTATTGAGTTTCGCTTGTCCGCCTCTTATGTAAGCCGATTTATTAAAGAACAGACGGGCTACACTTTTAAGCAATATGTACAATATTTGCGAATGGAGGAAGTCAAGAAACAGCTGACTACTACGGATAAACCAATTAAGGCAATTGTAATGGATGTTGGCTATAAAGATGTTGCCAATTTCACCCGTAAGTTTAAAAATGAGGTAGGGATGACACCAGGGAAATACCGCCAATTTTATACAGAATAGTAAAACGAAGAGCTGCTGCAAAAGTAGCTCTTTTTCTTATACGAACTCAAAATTATTATACTTACAAGCATTAAAGTGCTTTTTATACTGTTTCTGCGGCGATTTACTTGTGTTAATTAATATAAAGCATGACTGTATTACACTTTTAACCCAAGGTATAATTTTTTTTCCTCGAACATCTTCTTCGTGGAATATTTTTCCGATATCTATTGTTTAGAACCTTTCTTTTTGTATAAATTCCACTTGAACACTGTCTGAAAGCATTAATTGAATAAGATTTCTTCCTTTATGTCAATAGAATCGTTTCTCTTCATGAGATGCAAATGATGATGGAGAGATAAACCCAACATCAGTCAATACATATAAAACATAAAAGGGTGATATCAATTATTACATATATATTTCGTTCTCACATATTTACACAGTGAAAAACAAAGACGAACTATAACTTTATACCTTTGTTTGAAGGTGAATGACAAATCTATTTACAAAATACATATTGAATGCATCGGCTAAACAAACGTATTATGTAAGCAGTTACAAAAATGGTGTGGAGGCTTATCACGCTAAAAGCATAAATAATTAGTCTATCATTTGGAAAGTGATAATGGTGTCCTAGCAAATGAATATGAACTTTTAAGGAGGTGAGTGTAGCTGTACGAAAGTAAATAACAAATATACAAGGGGGTATAAACATGAAGCATGGATTAATGATTTTGTTTATTAGTTTTTGGTGTTTTATTTTAATGGCATGTAATAGCAATGAGGACGTGGAAGGAGATTCGACAAGTGCAGAAGATTCCGCTTCAGAAGCAGAAGTAAATAAAGAAGGGTTCCCTATTGTGGACGAGGAAATCACTTTATCTATGATTGCTCCTGGTACTGGTCAAGAAGATTGGGAAAACATGGAGACTTTAATGGATTATGCAGAGATGACCAATATTCAATTCACTTATGATACGCCTCCAATAACAGATTTTCAAACAAAATTGAATTTAGCCTTTGCCAGTGGAGATATTGCTGATGTAATCTATGCGGCTGGCTCTGATAATCTCACTCCGGGAATGGAAGTGGACTATGGTCAACAAGGGATATTGATTCCGTTAGAAGATTTAATTGCAGATTATGCACCAAATATCCAAAGCATATTAGATGAAAATCCAAATATAAAAAAGTCAATCACTACGGTAGACGGCCATATTTATTCTTTACCACGTATTGCGGAAGGTGGCTCCTCGGCCCTTTGGATTAGAGGCCCTATGTGGTATAACGGTACATGGTTAGAGGCACTAGAGGTAGAAGAATTACCAAAAACAGTTGACGAATTTTATGATTTATTAGTTCGTTTTCGTGATGAAGATCCGAATGGCAACGGAGAAGCGGATGAAATTCCATTAATCGATGTTGAAATGGATAGTACTCGTCCTTGGTTGCTGCCGGCTTTTGGTATCAAAGAGTGGGGGATTGAAGAATTTGATGGGGAGGTGCATTATGCCCCAATTACAGAGAATTATAAAGAGTATTTGACATTTATGAATAAATTACATGATGAGAATTTACTTGATCACGAAACATTTTCTCAATCTGATGAGCAGAAGAAAGCAAAGGGACAAGAAAATAGATTAGGTGTTTTTCCTGACTGGTTCTCTTTCTTTACTACAGGTCAAGAAACAGAAGAATCGGTAAATAATCCTATGTTTTTTCCATTAACAAGCGAATGGTCAAAAGAACCTTTAATGCCTTTAAATACAGGGATTGGCCGTGGTACTTTTTCAATCACAAGCAATAATGAACATCCTGAAGCGACAATAAGATGGATAGATTACTTTTATACTGCTGAAGGCAGAGCTTTCTTAAACATGGGCCCTGAAGGAATTATGTGGGAACGTGGTGAAAATGGAGAAATTGTAGACTTAGATATTCCAGAAGGATATGACAGTAGAGAGGATTATCGAGCAACCATTACACCAGATTATGGGATAGCAGCACCAACCATTACTTATCCAATAGAAGGAATAGAAATAAACGATTTTGATAAATTTATTGAAGCAGAAACGGATGAGAAAATTGCACCTTATGGAGAGGTCGCTTTTCCAGAGGTTTATTTAACGAAAGATGAACAAGATGAGATTAATACTATTGAGGTGGATCTTGAATCATATGTACGACAAATGGAAGCGAAGTTTATTACAGGTGTGGAGCCGATTTCCAACTGGGAAAGTTATGTAGGTACTATTGAGAACATGAATATTGAACGTTACGTAGAAATATACCAAGCTGCTTATGATCGTTGGGCAGACAGTTAAATAAGCGAAAGAGACTAGCAATATGGTCTACTGCAAGTCTCTTTTTCTTGAAAATGGATTACTGCTAGACCAACAATTTTATTTTCTCAAAAATAATCTTGTAATAGTCATTTCATCAGTTGTTGACAACATTAACTAATCACCTGTATAAAAAAGATTGCTCATTAAAAACCATATATAGTCTGCACATTGACAGCTGGAAAACAAAAAACAGAGGAATTTTTGTTTTTCAGCCTTTCTAATAACATAAATGACAAATCATACATAAACAACAAATTTTACATATAGCAATATACATGAAAGCAGGTCATATATGGAAAACACAATCATACCAATCCTCGAAAGACAAGTCACAACAAGAAATACATATTGAATGGTCAAATGTAGCAAGGTATTATGAAAGCAATTACACAACTGCCGTTATCGCATTTTTATCAAAAATTACTTTTGTACTTGATCGATTTTAGTATGTAATAGTTGCATGGAAAAAGTTTGTTGCATAATGTAACAAATCAATTGTATTTTTATAGAATCATCAGGTAGATTTTTGATAGCGATAACAAAACGGTCAGTTTATGTAAAATAATAGAAAAGAGGGGATGAACATGATGAAAGAGAAATTATTGTATTTGTTTATTGGTTTACTGTTATTCGTTGTGCTGGCTGCATGTAGTGACAATTCAACAGACAGTGTTGCGGAAAACAACGAAGAGGGGGCTTCATCTGATTCTGCGGAAGAAGTAAATACAGAGGGCTTCCCAATTGTAGATGAGGAAATTACCTTATCTTTGATCGCACCAGGGACTGGAATGGAAGATTGGGAAAACATGGAGACGTTACAGGAATATGCAGATATGACAAATATTCAATTCAACTATGATACGCCTCCAATGGCTGATTTCCAGACAAAATTAAACTTAGCATTTGCTAGTGGCGACATTGCTGATATTATTTTTGCAGCAGGTTCAACAGATTTTACACCAGGTATGGAAGTTGATTACGGTCAGCAAGGTGTATTAGTTCCATTAGAAGGGCTAATTGATGAATATGCACCAAATATTAAGAAGCTGCTAGATGAAAATCCAGATATAGAAAAATCAATCACTACAGTAGATGGACATATATACTCCTTGCCACGTATTTCTCAAGGGGATTTCGGTGCTGTTTGGTACAGGGGACCAATGTGGTATAACGGTCGCTGGCTAGATGAACTAGGAGTAGAGGAATTACCTAAAACGATTGATGAATTTTATGACTTATTAGTTCGTTTTCGGGATGAGGATCCAAATGGGAATGGGGAAGCAGATGAGATTCCTCTAATTGATGTGCAGATGGAAAGTACTCGTCCATGGTTGTTGGGTGCATTCGGTTTAAAAGAATGGGGAATTGACGAAGTAGATGGAGAGGTTCGTTACACACCGATTACCGAAAATTATCAAGCATATCTAGAATTTATGAACAAGCTATATGATGAGAACTTATTAGATCATGAGACTTTCTCGCAAGCAGATGAACAAAAGAAAGCAAAAGGACAAGAAAATCGCATAGGTGTATTCCCTGATTATTTTTCTTTCTTTACTACTGGTGAGACCGAAGAAGAATCGATGAACAATCCGATGTATTATCCATTAACAAGCGAATGGACTTCTGAGCCACTGTTACCAGAAAGTCCTGGGTTGAATCGAGGAACTTTTGCCATTACGAATAATAATGAACATCCAGAAGCTTCTATACGGTGGGTTGACTATTTCTATTCACCAGAAGGAAACAAGTTCTTGAACATGGGGCCTGAAGGGGTCATGTGGGAAGAAGGAGAGAATGGTGAAATTGTTGAATTAGAAGTACCATCACAATTTGAAAGTTCAGAAGACTGGCGTGGTACCATCACACCAGATTATGGAATTTCAACACCAACACTTGCTCAGCCAATCGAAGGAAAAGAAGTTAGTGAATTTACTCAATTTGTGCAGGCAGAGACGGATGAAAAGTATGTACCTTATAGTGAGGTACCATTTCCTTTAGTATATTTAACACAAGAAGAACAAGAAGAATTAAATGCCATTGAAGTGGATTTACAATCATATGTAGAACAGATGGAAGCAAAATTCATTACAGGTGTAGAACCAATCTCAAATTGGGATGCTTATGTCAGCACGATTGAGAATATGAATATTGAGCGTTATATTGAAATCCATCAAGAAGCTTATGATCGTTGGGCAGAAAGTTAATTGATTGGGGGAGAATGTCTCTTTTTATAGAGGCATTCTTTCTATAAAATGCTTAGCATTTTATAGGCGAATTAGATAAGATCATTGTACGACAAATTAGTCGCGAAGTTATGTTATGAAATAAAAACCTTTACATCCATGCGTATTACACAAGAAAAAGAGTAATTGATTGGGTAAGACACTTATCATTAGAGAAATTGTGAGACCATTTTAAATAAATAAGTGTGCTCAAACGAAAGGGGAAAACAAATGAAGTTAAAGCTTGCATATGTTGTTTTTAGCCTATTGTTATTTACAGTCTTGGTTGCATGTGGAGATGATTCCGCTGGTGAAGAAAATGAGTCGTCAACTAACGATGCAGTGGAAGTGAAGAAAGAAGGGTTTCCTATTGTTGAAGAAGAGATTACTTTGTCATTGATCGCTCCAGGCACCGGTTTGGAAGAATGGAGTGAAATGGAAACACTGAAACAATATTCAGAGATGACAAATGTTGATTTCCATTACGATACTCCTCCAATGGCTGATTTTCAGACAAAATTAAATTTGGCTTTTGCTAGTGGAGATATAGCAGATATTATATTTGCAGCAGGGAGCGATAATTTAACCCCATCTATGGAAGTGGATTATGGTAAACAAGGGACTTTAATTCCATTAGAAGAATTAATTGATGAATATGCTCCTCATTTTAAGGCATTGATGGAACAAAATCCTGAAATAAGAAAGTCCATTACGACTAGTGATGGGCACATCTATGCCTTGCCAGTAATTAATCAGCATCCAACATCTGCATGGCCAGCCGGTCCGCTTTGGTATAACGGAGAATGGCTGGACGCTCTTAATATTACAGAGTTACCTAAAACAACGGATGATTTGTATGAGTTGTTGGTTCGTTTTCGTGATGAGGATCCAAATGGAAATGGAGAAGCGGATGAAATACCATTGATAGATGTCAAAATGGAAAGTTCAAGAACTTGGTTTCTTGCGGCATTTGGTATGAAGGAATGGGGCATAGAGGCTGTTGGCGACCAAGTTCGTTATGCACCTATCAGCGATAACTATTTGGAGTATTTAACTTACATGAATACATTGTATGAAGAGAACTTACTTGATCCTGAAACATTCTCTCAAGCTGACGAACAAAAAAAGGCAAAAGGTCAAGAAAACCGACTTGGCTTATTCCCTGATTGGTTTTCTTTCTTTACTACGGGTCAAGCAGAGGAAGACGCTATTAATAATCCAATGTTTCACCCATTAGTCAGTGACGTATCGCCCGAAATCGTTTTGCCAGGGAATCCAGGTATAAATAGAGGGGCCTTTGCCATTACCAAAAACAATGAACATCCTGAGGTTTCCTTAAGATGGGTAGATTATTTGTATTCCAGAGAAGGTAGAGATTTCTTTGATCAAGGCCCTGAAGGTTTTCTGTGGGAGATGGGAGACGATGGGGAGAGGGTTTTCTTGGATATACCAGAAGAGTACGATAGTAGTGAAGATTATCGGGGTACGCTAACGCCGGCATATGGTATTCCAGTGCCGATGCTAGTTGATCTAGTAGAGAATGCACCACGTTCTGATTTTGATTTATTCATAGAATCAGAAACGCAAGAAAAAGTCGATCAATATGCTGAAACAGCTTATCCCTTAACCTATCTAACGAATGATGAACAAGAACAAATCAATTCCATTGAAGTCGATTTACAATCCTATGTAGAACAAATGGAGGCGAAATTTATTACGGGCGTTGAGCCTTTATCTAATTGGGATCAATATGTTAAAACCATTGAAAATATGAATATAGCAGAATACGTCGATATTTATCAGGAAGCCTATGATCGGTGGGCTAGTAATTAAACGACATTAGTAGATCTGACTTATTTGTTGGTAAAAGCAAATAAGTCAGATTATTTTAAAAGATAAGACAGTTTATGATCATTGATATAATAGAACTTGGAATGGTTGACCTTGAACGAATGGTGGTACCGATAAGATGAATGAGGCAAAGTAGCCAGGCCATTTATTCCATAAAGTAAAGTTGATGGTTTGTAAGTGCTAGGAAACGCTCGAGAAATAGGTTCCGTTTCGATGCATAGGACATGTAAGTGCAGGCGTGGCGATTGTCGTCATGATTTTAGCCTGCGAACCTTCAGCGCTCGCCTAGCACAAAAAACGGGCAAACTCACCACTAAAGAAAGCAAACTACTTTACATCATCTATCTTATCAGCAGTTCCGTATCTTCTTTGAGTGGTCGGTAATGCACCCGACGGAATTGCCCGGTTTTTCTTATTAATGAAACCAATATGTCTTATAAGATGTGTGTTAATAAGACAATCGCAAAAACCACATACCAATCAATTTTCACATATTGTAGACGGCTGAAACCCTTTGATAATCAAGACTTTATCACATTTTGTATAAATTCAATGACAATCAAAAATAAAAATCACATATTGATAACGTTTTCTCAAAAAGCGTATGATGAAAACAGTTTCACGGCATGCAACAACCGAAAAAAGGAGGAATATGTAGATGGATTCAGGAACAGCTACAGCAAATAAGAAAGATAACAATATTGCTAAAAGCATGAAGAAAAGTAAATGGAAGAAGATACTACAAAATTGGCAGCTTTACATCTTTATTTTACCAGCTGTTTTGTATTTTATTATTTTCCATTATGTCCCGATGTATGGAATTCAAATTGCATTTAAAGATTATGTACCTTCCCTAGGGTTTTTAGGAAGTGATTGGGTAGGATTGAAACATTTTGAAAGGTTTTTTGATTCTTATTATTTCTGGGATTTATTGAAGAATACATTAGGAATTAGTGTATACGAATTAATTGTTGGTTTTCCTTTGCCAATTATCTTGGCCTTATTATTAAATGAGGTAAAGGATGGAATTTATAAGCGTACGGTGCAAACGGTTACCTATGCACCACACTTTATCTCTGTTGTGGTTATTTCTGGTATGATAATTGCCTTCTTATCACCAACAACAGGTATCATTAACCACTTTATTACGTTTTTAGGCTTTGATCCAATTAGTTTTATGAGTGATCCAAAGTGGTTTAAGACCGTTTATGTATTATCGGGTGTATGGCAAAGTACCGGTTGGGGAACGATTATTTACTTAGCTGCCTTGTCAGGTGTAGATCCGCAGCAGCATGAGGCTGCTATCGTAGATGGTGCAACCAGATTCCAGCGGATTCTTTATATTAATATCCCGACTTTAGTGCCAACAATGGTTATCTTATTAATTATGAACTTAGGTAATATTATGGCGCTTGGTTTTGAAAAGATCTTACTATTACAGAATCCATTAAACATGGAATCATCAAATGTAATTGCGACTTTCGTGTATCAAGCCGGTTTATTAGATGCACAGTACAGCTTTGCGGCAGCGGTTGGCTTATTCAACGCTGTTATCAACGCGATATTGTTAATTGCCGTTAACCAAATCGCCAGAAAAACAAGCGAAACAAGCTTATGGTAAAGGAGGTTTATAAGTATGGACTCTAATATTTTTGAAACAAGAAAAGACAAAATGTTTAAATTATTCGTCTATTTTTGCTTGACCGTGGCCTTAGTTGCCGTTTTATATCCATTAATCTATATTGTTAGTGCGTCGATCAGTAATCCATCTATGGTGAACTCAGGACAAATGTGGTTATGGCCAAAAGATATTACATTTGAAGGTTATCGTTTGATTTTTGGCAATGACTCCATTTGGCAAGGTTATTTAATGACTGTCGTGTATACTGGATTAGGTACTTTTATCAATTTATTAGTAACGATCCCAGCGGCATATGCCTTGGCTCGGAAAGATTTTTATGGAAGAGGATTCTTTACTGCTTTATTTGTACTTACCATGTTTTTTACAGGTGGATTAATCCCTACGTACTTAGTGGTTCGAGACTTGGGGTTAATTGATACAATCTGGGCAATGGTGCTTCCGAACGCAGCAGCGGTATGGAATATTGTCATTGCTCGCGTGTTCTTCCAGTCTACGATTCCTAGAGGCTTGGAAGAGGCAGCGACAATTGATGGGGCAACGAATTTTAAATTGTTCTTCAAAATTATCCTGCCTTTATCTGCTCCAATTATTGCGGTAATGGCTTTATTCTATGGTGTTGGTCACTGGAACGGTTATTTCAATGCCTTAATTTATATTTCTGATCGTGATTTATTTCCATTGCAGTTAGTATTAAGAGAGATTTTAGTATTGCAGGATATGTCTTCTAATAATACCAATATGACAGGGGAAGCGGCACAGTTGATCCACAGTAATCAACAGCTGGCAGCCATTATTAAATATGGGGTAATGATTGTTTCCTCTTTACCAGTTATTATCGTTTATCCGTTCTTACAGAAGTATTTCGTAAAAGGGGTTATGATTGGCTCATTAAAAGGTTAATAAAGCTTAACAGATAAACGAACCATATAATGAATCGATGGGAATTGCTTGCAGGGCTAAGATAGTTATCGTGTCAGAAAACTCAGTGCAAGTATTTATCCATAAAGTCTTCAATCATTTCATTTAGGGAGGTGAAAAGCAGGGACAACGCGTAAGTACATGTAATTTGGGACATTCTATTCTTAAAAAAAGAGAGGGTACAACATATGAGAAAATACTTAATTTTTACCTTAATTAGTGTGTTATGTATCGGCTTATTGGCCGCATGTGGTGGTGATTCATCAGATGAAGGTTCAGAGTTAGCTTCCACCGATGAAACAGTTGAAATCAATGAAGAAGGTTTTCCGATTGTCGATGAAGAGATTACCTTATCATTGATGGCTCCAGGTACTGGTTTGGAAGATTGGGAAGACATGGAGACACTTCAGGAGTATGCAGAGATGACTAACATAAATTTGTCTTATGACACACCTCCTGTCAGTGATTTTCCAACCAAATTAAATTTGGCTTTTGCAAGTGGGGATATTGCTGATATTATCTATGCAGCTGGATCAGACGACTTTACTCCTGGTATGGAAGTGGATTATGGTCAACAAGGAGTACTGGTTCCATTGGAAGATTTAATCGCAGAGCATGCCCCGAATATTCAAAAATTATTAGATGAAAATCCAGAGATTGAAAAATCCATTACGACAGTGGATGGTCATATCTACTCGTTGCCTCGTGTTGCTGAAGGCGGTTCATCAGCTCTATGGTATACTGGTCCGATGTGGTATAACGGACAATGGTTAGATGAATTAGGAGTAGAAGAACTACCGAAGACAATAGATGAGTTTTATGATTTATTAGTCCGATTCCGTGACGAAGATCCGAATGGCAATGGGGAAGCAGATGAAATTCCATTATTAGACGTAGAAATGAACAGTACTCGTCCTTGGTTATTAGCCGCATTTGGCTTGAAAGAATGGGGAATTGACGAGGTAGATGGTGAAGTACGTTACACCCCTATCACCGAAAATTATAAAGAGTACTTAACATTTATGAATAAATTGTACGAAGAAAACTTATTAGATCAAGAAACATTCTCGCAATCTGATGAGCAGAAGAAAGCAAAAGGACAACAAAACCGACTAGGGTTATTCCCAGATTGGTTCTCCTTCTTTACTACTGGTGAAAGCCAGGAAGAAGCAATGAATAATCCAATGTTTCATCCATTGACTAGTGAATGGTCAGAAGAACCAATGATGCCATTAAGCCCAGGGTTAACACGAGGAACGTTCTCGATCACATCGAATAACAGCAATCCCGAAGCGACTATTAGATGGATCGATTATTTCTATTCTCCTGAAGGATATGCCTTCTTGAACATGGGTCCAGAAGGAGACCTTTGGGAACGTGGTGACGATGGAGAAGTCATTGAACTGGATCCACCTGAGGGATATGATAGTTCGGAAGATTATCGCGGCACGCTAACCCCTGATTACGGTATTGCTACACCAACTGTTACCTATCCAATTGAGGGGAAAGAAGAGTCTGAATTTGATCAATTTGTTCGAGCGGAAACAGAAGAAAAGATTGAACCATATGGCGAATTACCGTTTCCGCTAGTTTATTTAACGAAAGATGAACAAGATGAGCTAAATACGATTGAAGTGGACTTGGAGTCTTATGTAGAACAGATGGAGGCGAAGTTCATCACAGGAGTAGAACCAATGTCTAATTGGGATTCTTATGTTGAGACAATTGAAAATATGAATATTGAAAGATATATTGAAATTAATCAAGCAGCCTATGATCGTTGGGCAAGTAATTAATTTCAGTTAACAAGTGGATGGCTCGTTTTGTAATCAAAAGGACGAGCCATCCTTGTATATCTGCAGCTAAAGAGTGACATACATATGCGGTTCATTGACAAGATGGAACAAGCGCTAGTTAGAGAAGTGGTGCTAATGATCAACATTGACAACTATTTGTCATGTGGTAGTATACAGGAAATAGAACTAGGGATACAGTCGTTTGTTATCGTTTCATTTGAAGACGGAAATTATTATCAAATGAGAAAATTCGATAGCTCAAGGCTTCATATATGCTTAAGCTAGGCATATTGCCATAAAGATCTAAGATTTGATTTCTGCTGAAAGAGCGGAGGAGATCATGTCGTCACATTATAAAAGACAACCGATGCCGAGGAGAATCTAATGCACGAACTTTTCATTGGATGGCTCGAGCCAGTAAACACGATCTTGATTTTCGTGAGCAAACTCGATGTATAACTCGTTTCGCTAAAGTCAGCTGGAACAGGCAGTGCACTGGAGTAATGCTTAAATAAATAAATGAGGATGTGATTGTAATGAGCGAGCATACCGAAATCGAACGCGGGGTGCACAATTATAGTGCAGAGGACAAATGGGTAAAACCAAACGACCCTGCTGTATTAGAAAAACTGGAATGGTTTAAGGATCAGAAGTTGGCATTGATGATGCACTGGGGTCCCTATTCACAAATTGGCCTGGTGGAGTCATGGGCACTGAGCGATGCAGATGGCGACTGGTCGAGAGATGATGTCGACTGGGAAGAGGATATGGAAGAGTTCAAACGTCAGTATTTTAATCTGAACAAAACGTTTAATCCTATTCGCTTTCAACCAGATAAATGGGCTGAACAAGCCAAAAAAGCAGGATTTAAGTATTTGATTTTCACAACCAAACACCATGATGGCTTTTCGATGTGGAATACAAAACAATCTGATTATCGCATTACTGGTGCAGAATGTCCTTTCCACACGCATCGATATGCCGATATTTGTAAGCATGTATTTACTGCATTCAGGAAGCAAGGAATCGGGATTGCCGCTTATTTTTCCAAAGCTGATTGGCATACACCCTACTATTGGGCACCAGGAATGGAAAGAAAACATCATATGTGGAGAGGACCATCCTATGATCCAGAAGAGTATCCATGGATGTGGGAAAACTTTGTATCCTTTACACATCGTCAGATACTCGAGTTGCTGACAGAATATGGAGAAATCGATATTCTATGGTTGGATGCCGGATGGGTTGGTAAAGGAAAACAAGATATTCGTTTGGGAGAAGTGGTTGCTGAAGGGCGTAAGCATCAACCAGGTTTACTAACGGCTGACCGTACGATAGGTGGAGAACATGAAAACTATATTACCCCAGAGCAGACGATACCGGATAGAGCTCTTCATATCCCGTGGGAAAGCTGTATTTCAATTGCTACCTCCTTTGCTTTTAAATATGAGGATGAGTATAAATCATTACGTGAAATTGTGCATGCCTTGATTGAGATCGTTGCCAAAGGTGGTAATCTTGCCTTAAATGTACCACCACAACCAGATGGTCGACTGCCTAGAATTGCGCTGGAGCGAATGGAGCAGTTAGGGAAATGGATGGATAGGTATGGTGAGGCAATTTACGGTACCAGAATAACAGCGCCGTATTTTGAAGCACCTTTTGCCTTTACTAAAAAAGAAAATCAAGTATTCTGCTTTCGATTGTGTGAAGAAGAGGATAGCGTTTATCCAACAACGATCCGTATTCCTTTTCAAGCGAAAGTAAAAACTATCGAATGGATGAATGAGCAGCAAGATATCGTGTTCTCGCAAGATGATGAAGGGATCACTGTGGAACTGGTAAATGAGGAAACGACGCATCCTATAGCAGACGTCTTTCGTTTTACACTAGCTTGATAGTATCCCCCTATACTTTCCATTACGAAGGTATAGGCTTGAATGATAGTGAAGAAGGTAGATTAAAAATATAAGGGGAATCAGAGGTTGTTGTTTATATGACCACTGTTTATCCAAGCAATACATAAAGCTTAATAACACCATAGGAGGATATATGTAATGAAATTAGGAATGAGCTCTTATAGTTTAGCACAGGCGATTCATTCTGGAGAAATGACGATTTTGGATGTGATGGAATGGACGAAAGAATTAGGTGGAGAGCATATCGAAATTGTCCCGATTGGTTATTCGTTAACGGAGAATCCCCAGCTAATCAAGGCAATTACAGCCAAAGCAAAAGAGTTAGACTTGGCTATTTCCAATTATGCCATTGGCGCCGATTTCTTGTCTGGAGATGAAACCGCTTTTCAACAGGAAATAGAACGCGTGAAAAAAGAAGTGGATATCGCAAATCAGTTAGGTGTCAAAAGAATGCGGCATGACGTGTCTTTTAAGCCACCGCAAGAGGGGACGATCGAACAGTTTGATCAGGATTTGCCGACGATTGTAAAGGCGTGTCAGCTGATTGCCGATTATGCCAAGCAGTATGATATTGTGACAAGTATTGAAAATCATGGTTTCTATTTGCAGGCAAGTGATCGCATCAACTTAATCATCGCTAAGGTGAATCGACCAAACTTTGGTCATACCTTGGATACAGGGAATTTTGTTTGTGTCGATGAGGATCCCGCAGTAGCTGTTCCTAAATGTCTGGGGAATACTACGATGCTGCATGCTAAAGATTTCTATGTTCGTTCAGCAACTGCCCCTAACCCAGGTGAAGGTTGGTTTGGCTCTGCTGGAGGTAATTATTTACGAGGCGCCATTACTGGTCACGGTGACTTGCCGTTAGCACAAATATTAAAACAAGTGAAAGATCATGGCTATGACGGTTATATCTCGATCGAATTTGAAGGGATGGAAGAATGTAAACAAGCCAGCGCCATTTCCTTTAAAAATATCAAACAACTATGGGATTCTATCTAAAAGGAGGAAAAAAATAGAATGAGCAAAATCAAAATAGGTGTGATTGGATTAGGGTCGATTTCGGAAATGCATATTCAATCGTATCAAAAATCAGAAGAAGCTGAACTGATTGCCGTGTGTGATATCAATCAGGAACGTCTTGAGCAAACGACGGAAGATCTTGGCGTTTCCTATGCGTATACGGATTACCAAGAGCTTCTAGCCAACCCAGAAGTAGAGGCAATCAGCATTTGTACATGGAATAATAGCCATGCCGAGATCGCTATTGCTGCATTAAATAGCGGCAAAAGTGTCTTATCAGAGAAACCTTTGTGTAAAACGGTAGAAGAGGCAGAAGCCGTACAGCAAGCGGTAACAGATAATCCGGATCAATTCTTGCAGGTAGGTTATGTACGTCGCTTTGGCACTAATACACAAGTATTAAAAAAGTTCATTGACAGTGGTGACTTAGGGGATATTTATTACTCGAAGGCGTCTTGTATTCGTGTATTAGGTAATCCTGGAGGCTGGTTTGCTGATAAAGAACGATCGGGCGGAGGTCCTCTAATTGATTTAGGTGTGCATGTTATCGATTTGTGCTGGTATTTAATGGGGAAACCAAAAGTAAAATCGGTTAGTGGTAATACTTATCATCAATTAGGAAACCGGTCCAATATTGAATACAAATCCTTTTATCAGGCGGCCGATTATGATGCTGACCAAAATGATGTCGAAGATTCGGCAAATGCCCTGATTCGTTTTGAAAATGGTGCATCTCTTGCTGTAGAGGTGAGCTTTGCCTTACATGCACCAAAAGAAGAAATCAGTGTTAGCCTCCATGGTAATAAGGGAGGGGCAGTGATCGAACCAGCACTTGAAATTTTTACGGAAAAGCATAATATTATGTTTAATAGCACACCACAAATTGACCATCTATCCTTTGATTTTGTCCAAGGTTTCCAAAAAGAAATCGATCACTTTATTGCTTGTGTAAAAGGAGAGGCAACAACGATTGCGCCAGTAGGGGATGGCGTGGAGATGATGAAGATGTTAACGGGTGTCTATCAATCCAGTACAGAACAAAGAGAAATATATTTTAACAGCTAGGTGGTGTAGAGAAATGACGAATCTAACAACATGGCAATTAGACAACTGGAAATTTAAAGAGGCAACAGCGGAAGAGTGGTATACTGCCACTGTGCCGGGTTGCGTTCACACGGATTTATTGGATCTTGGCATGATAGAAGATCCCTTTGAGGGAAAAAAAGAATTAGATGTGCAATGGGTAGATAAGCGGGACTGGGAATATCAGACCACTTTCGAAGTAACCGAGGAAGCGTTAAAACAAGAGTATGTAGTACTTACCTTCCATGGGCTTGATACCTATGCAGATGTGCGTTTGAATGGTCATTCGATTCTGAAAGCTAACAATATGTTTCGCATTTGGAAGGTTGATATAAAAGACTATTTGCAACTTGGGGAAAATACACTGCACATTTATTTCCATTCTGCCGTTCAATATGACTTGGATAAACCAGATCAGCTAGGTTACAATCTACCGGCCGATAATGACCATTCCGAAGATGGCGGTGTTGGCGAGAAGAAATTGAGTGTTTTTGCGCGAAAGGCCCCTTATCATTATGGTTGGGATTGGGGACCTCGCTTTGTTACAGCTGGAATTTGGAAAGATGTAACGATCGAAGCATGGTCGGACGTAAAAGTGCAGGATGTTTACCTGGAGCAACAGCATATTACAGAAGAAAAAGCGGAAGTACTAGCACATGTAGAAGTGGAAACAACCGAGGCGCAACAGGTAACTATTAAAATTACCGATCAATATGGCTGGGAGCATACACAACAAGCTACGCTAGAAGCAGGTCAACAGGTGATTGATGTACCATTTACGAAGGAGTCGCCACGCCTATGGTGGTCTAACGGATTAGGTGCAGCTCATTTGTATCAATTTCATGTGGAAGTAGTCTCTTCTACCGATCAAGTGTTGAGTGATTATCAGCTGACGACGGGGTTACGCTCCATCAAATTGGTAAGAAAAGCAGACGAAGCAGGGGAAAGTTTTTATTTTGAATTAAATGGCATCCCTGTGTTTGCAAAAGGTGCCAATCATATCCCGAATGACAGTTTTGAAACAAGAATCAGTAAGGAAGATTATCGTCATGAAATATTAACAGCCGTTGATTCGAATATGAACATGTTGCGTATTTGGGGCGGCGGGATTTATGAATATGAAGCCTTTTATGAATATTGTGACCAATATGGAATTCTTGTCTGGCAGGACTTCATGTTTGCTTGCAGCATGTATCCCGGTGACGAGGCCTTCCTTGCCAATGTCAAACAGGAAGCGATGGACCAAGTGAAGCGACTACGTAATTATGCATGTATAGCCTTATGGTGCGGTAATAATGAAATGGACTCCGCCTGGACAGAATACATTGAAGAGGCTGGATGGGGCTGGAAGCAACGATATAATGAGGAACAGCGTCAGGCTATTTGGCAGGATTATGAACAAGTCTTTCATCAGATTTTACCAGAGGTGATCGACCAAAACGATCCGGTTAAGGACTATTGGCCAAGCTCTCCTATGCAGGATTTATCGGGAACATCATCACAGCATGCAACCTTTGATTCCGTAACAAGAGGTGACATGCACTATTGGGATGTCTGGCATGGTCAGCAGCCATTAGAGGCATATAAACAGAATGTTGGCCGCTTTATGAGCGAATATGGGTTCCAATCCTTTCCGGAAGAAAGAACGGTAAGAACCTACGCCCAGGAGCAGGAGATGGCATTAGAGTCTGATGTGATGCTGCATCATCAGAAAAATGGTGCTGGTAATCGTTTGATTAAAACCTATATGGATAGTTATTATCAGGAACCTAAAGATTTTTCTTCCTTTCTGCATGTGAGTCATATCTTACAGGCTGAGGCAATTAAACAAGCAGTAGAGGGTCACAGGCTACATATGCCGTATTGTATGGGAACATTGTATTGGCAAATGAACGATTGCTGGCCAGTCGCTTCTTGGTCAAGCATGGATTACTACGGCAGGTGGAAGGCATTGCAATTTACGATGAAAGACCGCTTTAAACCGACGGTGATCATTGCCGATCAAAAAGAAGAGCAATTCACCATTTATGCCGTTTCTGATGTCATCAAGCAGCAAGAGGCAACATTGATTTATTCTCTTTATGATTTTAATGGATCATTACTTGATCAACAGCACCAACAGGTGACAATAGAGGCCAATACTTCAAGTAAATTAATCGAAGAAGATGTGGCAAACATCGCATCGGGCGATCGCAGTCAAACATTATTGCGTTGTGAGTTGTTAATTGGTGATACTGTGGTAGATTCGATAGACCATTTGTTTGAGAAAACAAAACACTTGAATCTGCAAAATCCTCATATTAAATGGGAATTGGCGGATGATGGCGTCGTGTTGACAGCGACATCCTATGCAACGAATGTTTGGCTACAGGTGGAAGAGACTGGTTTTTTTGAAGATAATAATTTTAATCTTGTACCGGGTATCAAGAAATTTGTTCGGTATTGTCAATCATTAGACCCAGAAGTGACAGATACAGTTCCAGTTAAACAACTACAAGTAACATCGATGTATGACTATATTACAAAGTAAACGAGAAGGTTGCTGTTCCATGAGGGCAGCAGCCGTTTTGTTTATTCCAGTACAATTTAGTTCCTCCCAGCTTAGTAGAGATAGACCCCTCGTTACATCTCTGTAAGGAAGGAAAAAATATCATTGATGACAGTCTCCCTTTATGATTGGAATCAAAAAAGTGGTATGATAATAAATATGGCGAATATTGTCGACGTGATGTTTGCCGTAAACAAGCAGGAAGAAGGGATTTATGTGATTATTGAAGTCATTGCCTTAACAAAGGACGATGTATTAGAGGCGGAACAATGTGGTTATGATCGAGTAGAGTTAGTTTCAGCAATTGAAGAGGACGGCTTGACACCAGATATTGATTTGCTGCGGTCCATTATCAATGAGAAACCATCGATACGAGTGCAAGTCATGGTGCGACCACATGATAACGGTTTTTATTATAGCAAACAGGATACGCAACAAATATTGCAAGATTTTCAAGAACTACATCGACTAGGGATAAATCACTTTGTTTTCGGTGCTCTTAATGAAGATGGCAGCATAAATGAACAGATCCTACAACAAATAGAGGCCATCTCAACGGATATTCGCATCACCTTTCATCGGGCTATTGATTATTCTAATGATTTACAAACCTCCTATCAAACACTCGCCACCTATCCAAACTTAGTAGAACGAGTACTAACCTCTGGTGGTGCACCGGATTGTATACAAGGCAAAGATCAGATTCTACGCTTAATCCAATTAGCGGATCAATTGGACGGACCAGTGATTATGCCGGGATCAGGACTGCAGCTAAGCAATCTTCTTTCCTTTCATGATACTGTACAAGCAAAGGAATATCATATTGGCAAAGGGGTGCGCAGAGAGAAATCCTATGATCATCCATTCGTACAACGACCGATGGAATGGAAATAAATGAATACAGGGTGTCTTTTCTTATAAAAGACACCCTGTATTCATATCAAAGTTCATTTGGTAAACCGGAGCGACACATATCAATCGGATCAGCGTAGCTTGTCAACGTGTTTAAGATCTTTGGATGTGGTTTGGCGAAAATAAAGGGATAGTCCTTCTCGTCTAATTCTTCTCTTACAGTGAAGGCTAGCTGCTCTTTACCGCCAGAGAACTGAGCGTTGATGCCAGGCTTGTTGCCCCTTGCATCTAATCGTATCCATGTTTGTTGATCAGACAAAAAAACGGCATTCAATGCATGGATGCAATAACCTTGTTCAGCTGTATCAAATAAGGTTAAGCGCTGATAACAAAATCCAGTAGGGACGCCTTGGGAACGGAGTAAGGCAGCTAACAGGTGGGTTTTAGCATAACATATCCCCTCTTGATGTTGTAACACCTCCGAGGCCTTACAAGTATTTTGTTTTCCTTGTATATCCCATGAATGGTCGATTCGGTCACGAACAAAGCAAAAGGCACGCTGCACTTTACTTATTTCGGATGGGTAAGCTGTAAATAGTTCGTCTGATTTAGCTTGTACAAGTGGATGAGAAAAATCAAGCGCAGGTAATTCAACGAGATAGTCCTCCAGATTAGGAGATGTACATTGAAGATTCATTCGATCCCTCCGTTAATAAATATAAATTATTATGAATAATTATACATAATCTAAAGAGATTGTCAACCTCTCGTTCAATCGATTGTATTTGTTTATAAAAACAAGAAAGTCGGATTATTTGTTTAGAATATTTCAGGTTGGTATAGTATGATTAATGCTCATAATAATCGGATAAATATACATAGAAGAGGTTTTACCGTATGACATTATTATTGCTTATTATTTATTTGGCATTTATTAGCTTGGGATTGCCAGATTCGGTTTTAGGGGCAGCATGGCCGGCAATGCGTCCGGATTTCGATGCCCCTCTGGATACAGCTGGTTACCTGTTTATGGTGATTGCTTGTGGTACGATTGTATCCAGCTTAGCAAGTGGGAAATTATTGAAACACTTTGGAGTTGGCAAAGTTTCTCTGGTCAGTGCTGCGATGACAGCTGCTGCCTTGTTAGGTTTCCACTTCGCCCCATCTCTGCTTTGGTTAGTGCTGTGCGCTATACCTCTTGGGTTAGGGGCTGGAGCCATTGATGCCGGGTTAAACGATTTCGTTGCCCGTCATTATAAAGCCCATCATATGAGCTGGCTACATAGTTTTTGGGGAGTAGGGGCTACTTCTGGTCCTATTGTTATGGCTTTTTTTATTGATACACAAGATTCTTGGCGTAATGGGTATCTGGCAATTGCTATCATTCAATTTAGCTTGGTTATTATTTATTCTTTGTCATTACCCCTATGGAAAAAGGTAGAGAATACACAGAAAAGAACGATAGTGGCAGAAACCAATACCGATGAATCAGTAAAACAACCAAAGAGCAAACCACTGCAAACAAAAGGTGTCAAGTTTGCACTTCTATCCCTTTTCTTTTATTGCTCGGCTGAAGCGGCTGTCGGTTTGTGGGGGAGCAGTTATTTAGTCAATGTGAAAGATGTCTCCCCATCAGTTGCTGCCAAATGGATATCCTTTTATTGGGCAGGTATCACGATTGGCCGATTTATTACTGGTTTTGTCACCTTAAAGATTGATAATAATCATCTGATCAGATCAGGACAAATTACTGCTTTAAGTGGTGCGATATTATTGCTTCTACCATTACCTATTCCTTTTGCTTTAGCAGGCTTACTGCTGATTGGTTTAGGTTTGGCGCCGATTTTTCCTTGTATGCTGCATGAAACACCTACCCGTTTTGGTACTACTCATTCCCAATCGATTATGGGGTACCAAATGGCGACCGCTTATACGGGAACGACGTTTATTCCCCCATTACTTGGTTTTATCGCAACACAGACTAGTATTGCCATTTTTCCAATGTTTCTTGTGCTGATCATCGCCCTGATGTTGATCGCCTCAGAACGACTGTTGTATGTATTAAAATAAAGGAGGAGAATAGAATAATGATGAAAACAGAAAAAGAGAAAATGTTAGCCGGAGAATTGTATGATGCCACCGATGCCGTTTTAACGGAAGAACGGCATCGGGTAAGGGAATTGGTCCATATATTTAATGCTACCGGTCCAGCTGAAGAGCAAAAGCGTGTCCGTTTGTTAAAAGAAATAATTGGTTCAACTGGTGAAAACATAGGAATGGAACCCAATATTCGCTTTGACTATGGCTATAACTTACATGTTGGCGAAAATTTTTATGCGAACTTCGATTTTACGGTGTTAGATGTATGTGAAGTGAGAATAGGGGATGACTGTATGATTGGTCCAAGTGTGCAAATATTGACCGCTACACACCCATTAGATCCTAACGAACGTACCTCTGGTAAGGAATATGCCAAACCAATAACGATAGGAAATAAGGCCTGGATTGGTGCCGGAGCGATTATTAACCCGGGCGTCACGATTGGAGATAATGTTGTGATAGGTTCTGGTGCAGTGGTGACAAAGGATGTACCCCATAATGTAGTGGTAGGCGGTAATCCAGCGAAGGTGATTAAATATTTGTAATATGTTACCAATAGCTTATTACAATAAAAAACCGGAATGAAGAGGGATATAATGGATGTTAGATCTGTGAAAGTAAATAAGTTGAATGAAATAATGTCTCATTGATCTGATAGTCGGCTTTTGAACACGCACTTAGAATGAAAAATCTGAAACATTTTACTAGAAAATTCGTACATAATAAGAACAGTGGATGTAAAGACCGTTGTTTCATATCGATGTTTCAAAGATTATGAATACAGGTATGATATTAGAGGAGTGAAAGATCCACTTATGAGTAAAACAGCGAAAGGGAGGACATAAACAATGAGTGTAAAACGATGGATAGCCCTATCTGTAGCAGTGGGATTATTCCTTGTATCGATAGGTTTCCAATTCTTTTCTTCCATTATCACGACAGATTTCACACGAATGTTTGAGATGGGGGATGAAACAAAGAGTTATGCAGAAGAAACGGTGGAAACAGGTACAGGAAATGAAAAAATTGCCGTTCTGAATGTGAATGGTGTTATTCAGGACAGTGGTGGAGCTGCTAGTTTCATGTCTACTGGTTACAATCATCAATCTTTTATGGAGATGTTGGAACAGGCGGGAGAAGATAGTAGTGTCGGAGGTATTATATTGCGAGTCAATACCCCTGGAGGCGGTGTTGTCGAGAGTGCTGAAATCCATGATAAAATAGTAGAAATTAAAGAAACCTATGATAAACCAGTCTATGTATCGATGGGGAACACCGCTGCTTCAGGTGGTTACTACATATCTGCGCCTGTTGATAAGATTGTTGCCCATAATGCAACGTTGACTGGCTCGATTGGGGTAATCATGGAAAGTTATAATTTCTCAGAGTTGGCGGATCAATTAGGAATTGATGTAAACACGATCAAAAGTGGCGAATTTAAAGATATTATGTCGTCGACTCGTGATATGACGGACGAGGAACGCGAATTACTTCAAACCATGATTGATGACATGTACGCTGATTTTGTACAGGTTATTGTCGATGGCAGGGACATGACAGAAGATCGAGTGCGTGAATTAGGAGATGGCCGTGTGTACACTGGTTCTCAGGCACAGGAAGTAGGGCTGGTTGATGAATTAGGCAGCTTCGATGACACCGTTGCTATGATGAAAGAAGAACAGGATTTAGCAAATGCACCGGTAATTGAATATCAAGAAGGCGCCTATTTTAATCAATGGCTTGGCGGAGTAGCTCAAAATATGATGGGATCACAGCATGAGCTAAATGGTGTGAAGGAATTACTTCAGCAAAATAATGCACCGCGTGCCATGTACTTATATTCAGAATAAGGAGGTGTCGGTAACGTGGAAGAACAGACAGTAGTCGTTCAGCGATATGCGGGATTTTGGATGAGATTTTGGGCCTATCTCGTAGATAGTATTGTCGTCTTTAGCATTAGCGGTATCTTATTGCTGCCATTTGTTTTCATTAATGATGGCCAGCCATTAACGATCGGTTTTTGGACAGTGACAGGTATCCTTGGAGGGATTATCTTTTACTTGTACTTCTTGTTAATGACGAAATACTTTCAACAGACGTTGGGTAAGATGATTTTTGGTTTGAAGGTGATTAGGGAAGATAAGCAGGCACTGCAATGGAGCGACCTTATTTTTCGCGAGGTTGTCGGTCGTTTTATCTTTAATATCTTTAAGCTAACCATGTTGCTCTATCTTTTTGTCGCGTTTACGGCACAGAAGCAGGGCTTACATGATATGATTGGGAATACCCGAGTGGTCTTCACAGAAAAATAAAACGTGCACTCGCTCAAGGAAATGAGTGAGTGCACAAGGTAAGTTCGTTTAAAAAGCGAGTAAACACTGCCGAATAGGTTGTGCTTATTCGCTTTTTTTCATTTTTTGAAAGGCGCCCCCTATTTCTTGATGAAAGGCAATCAATTCTTCAAGAGATTGTTTTAAATCTTCGTTGTCATCATCATGTGGAAGTGTTTTCAGTAACTCTTCTAATGTGCCACGCTGCTGATTGGTGTGATCGACCCATTTTGCAACGGAGGCATGCACGAATAGTTCAAATAATTCTGAGTTTACCTGATATAGATCTTTGCGCACCCCTTTTTGCCATACACGAGTTGCTAGGTTCATTTCTACTAAATTCCTAATGCCAGTACTTATCGATGTTTTACTTCTCCCCAAGGCCTCACACATGTCATCAAGTGTTAATGGGTTTTTATGTAAATATAAAAAAGCAAATAAGCGGGCATCAGATGGAGATAAACCAAACATTTCAATGGTTTGTGAGAAGGCATGAATAGTTTGGTGGATGATATTTTCTTTTTTCTGAATGTTCATATAATCCTCCTAAAATGCTTGTAAATTAAGGCTACACTAGATATAAAAAAAATCAAAATCAGAAATGAGATAGTTAGAAAGAGATAAATGTAGTAATTAAGAGAATATGCCATAATAAGTACGTACAGTCTAAACTTTACGAAAAAAACATTTGAAATCAGCTGAATTTAATGTTTGAATTGAATGGGTAAAATGTTATATAGTATTACAGTAAGCGAAAGCCTATTGACCTGATGAAAGTTAGTGATTGATCGATTCTAGTTTAAAATAAGTAAATATTTTGGGGAACTGATCGAAAAGCACTGAGCCAAATGACATGATATTTGAACGTTCAATTGTCTAGGCGGTGGCAGTACTGCTTCACAACTAGCCGTTATATCAGGCTTAAACAATGACCGACAGAGAAATAGAAAAATGAGAGAGGTGAGTGATATGGCGGTTATCGAAGTAGACAAACTAACCAAAGTGTTTGGGAAACACAAACAGCGAAAACAAGCACTGCAGCTTTTAAGTAAAGGAAAATCAAAAGCAGAGATTTTAAAAGAAACTGGTTGTACCGTTGGGGTTAATCAGGCTTCTTTTTCGGTAGAAGCTGGAGAAACTTTTGTAATCATGGGGTTATCCGGGAGTGGTAAATCCACCCTTGTCCGTATGCTGAACCGTTTAATTGATGCTACTTCAGGTGAAGTTAAGTTGGAAAATGAGAATGTGACAAGCATGAACAAGGAACAGCTTCGAGACATGCGCAGGAAAAGAATGAGTATGGTCTTCCAGAATTTCGCCTTACTTCCACACAAAACGATTTTACGTAATACCGAGTTTGGCCTGGAGGTTCAAGGAATTGATAAAGAAAATCGCCAGGAAAAGGCACGTGAAGCATTGAAGTTAGTTGGTTTGGGGGATTATTTAGATAAATACCCAAATGAACTTTCTGGTGGTATGCAGCAGCGTGTTGGCTTGGCTCGAGCATTAGCTAATGATCCAGACATCCTATTAATGGATGAGGCCTTCAGTGCGCTTGACCCGTTAATTCGTAAAGACATGCAGGATGAATTAATGGATTTACAGGAATCCGTACAGAAGACGATTATCTTTATCACACACGATTTGGATGAAGCACTTCGAATTGGTGACAGGATTGCGTTAATGAAAGATGGAAGTATCGTGCAAATCGGCACAGCAGAGGAAATCCTGATGAATCCCGCGAACGATTATGTAGAACGTTTCGTGGAGGATGTCGACCTTTCCAAGGTACTTACGGCAAACCATATTATGAAACGGGCAGAAACCGTAGTATCGGACAAAGGGCCGAAAGTGGCTCTAAGGTTAATGAAAGAAAATGGCGTATCAACGATTTATGTCGTGGACAAAAAAAGAAAATTCCTTGGATATATCACAGCAGATCAAGCAGACGCTGCAGATAAAGAAGGAAAACAGATTACGGATGTCATGGTAACGGATGTTCCAACCATCACACCAGATACATTACTGACCGATTCCTTTGAACCGATGGCCGATCAAAAAGCGCCACTTTCTGTGATTGACGAAGATGGCAGATTGGTTGGTATTGTCGTAAGAGGCTCTGTTATCGGTGCACTTGCGGGTAATGATCAAGTGCTAAACGGAAACGGGGAGGTGAAGGCAGATGGATAAGTCAGAAGGTGCAATATTTCCAAAGTTGCCTTTAGATAGGTTTATAGAAAAGGTTGAAGATTTCTTAACCGATCATTTATCTGGTTTTTTTGATGTTATTACAAACGTTATTGAATTTATTACAGAGAACTTCGTTTTGCTATTAGAAATGATACCGGCAATTGCCCTAATTATTATTGTTGCCTTATTAGCATGGTGGGTTGTCAATTGGAAAATAGGGGTATTTGCATTACTTGGATTAGGATTAATAAACAATCTAGGTTATTGGCCGGAGACATTGGAAACCGTGTCACTGGTCATCGTTTCGGTGGTTATATCGATGATTATTGGGATACCCATTGGTATTTGGATGTCACAAAAAAGTCTTGTTCAATCGATTATTACACCCATTTTGGATTTTATGCAGACCATGCCTGCCTTTGTTTACTTAATTCCGGCAGTGGTATTCTTCAGCCTTGGTATGGTTCCAGGTGTTGTAGCTACAATTATCTTCTCGATGCCGCCAACGGTAAGAATGACTAATCTTGGTATTAGACAAGTTAATGGAGAATTGATTGAAGCGGCAGATGCCTTTGGTTCAACAACGTGGCAAAGGTTAGGAAAGGTACAATTACCACTTGCCACGCCAACGATTATGGCAGGTATTAACCAAACCATTATGTTATCCTTATCCATGGTTGTTATTGCTTCGATGGTAGGGGCTCCTGGACTTGGTGTAGTTGTATACCGGGCTGTTACACAGGTTAATATCGGACCTGGATTTGAAGGCGGACTTTCATTAGTTATCTTAGCGATGCTGTTGGACCGCTTTACACAAGGATTTAACAGGAAGAAATAGCTAGTTAATAGATTTTAGGGGTTCATCCCCCAAAATCTTAACTATATATTAAATTTTAAAAAAGGGGGACTTCTTAATGATTAAGAATGTCAAATTATTTGGTTTTATCGCAGTGCTTGCGCTGGTTATGTTATTAGCAGCCTGTGGCGGCAGTGGTGATGAAGAAGATGCAGGTTCAGGGGACAATGGAGATACGGACAATGGTAGTGAAAGTGCAGACGGCGCAGAGCTTGGTGAAACGGATCTTACCGTTCCATATGTTGCTTGGGCAGGTGCGCTTGCACGTACACCGTTGTTGAAGCAAGTACTTGAGGAAGTTGGCTATACGGTGGAAGATACACAGGTAGAAGCAGGAGCGATGTGGTCAAGTGTTGCAAGTGGTGACGCGGCGTTTATGACGGCATCTTGGCTGCCAGCAACACACGCGTCTTATTGGGAAGAATACGAAGATGATGTGGAAGTTGTTGGGGAATTTGTTGCCCAAGCCCCACTAGCTTTAACAGTTCCTTCTTACATGGAAGATGTAAACTCCATTGAAGACCTTCAAGGCAATGAAGAGTTAGGTGAGTCTGTTGACTGGACGATTACTGGTATTGACTCTGGTGCAGGTATTATGCAGAACACAGAAACTGCTATCGAAGAATATGGCTTAGATAATTGGGAGCTTCTTGCTAGTTCTGAAGCGGCTATGCTTTCTGAATTACAATCAAAAATGGACAATGAAGAGCCAATTATTGTACCACTTTGGGAGCCACACTGGGCTTTCGCTGAATTGGATCTAAAAATGCTAGAAGATCCACAAGAAATTTATGGTGGTGATGGTGACCGTATTGAAGCAGTAGCAAATAAAACTTTCCAAGAAGATTCACCTGCAGCGTATGAAGTAGTTCAACGTTTTACAGAAGATTATAATGGTGAAATCGAGAATGATTTACTTGTAGCTATTAATGGTGGCGAAAGCGAAGAAGATGCCGCAAGCCAATTCCTTGAAGAGAATCCAGATCTTCTTGAAAAATGGACAGAAGGCTTAGGCGAATAATTCGCTAAAACACCAGCTTATCTGGTAATAGTAACTTCCCTTTAAGTAGACAGATAGTTTACTTGAAGGGGAGTTTTTTGTATGATAGAAAAATATATAAGAAAATTTTCCTCTGAACAAATGGGAGTCTCGATAAATTGAATGATATAAAGTAGTCGGACCTTCTATTCCATGTAGTAAAGTTGAGTGTTTGTCGGTGCTAGGAAGTGCTGCGGAAGAGCTTGGTGCACTATTCATATCTCAAAGCGATTTAACATCAGCAGTTAATGACTAATTTGATTTATCCGTAGAGCAACGATCGGGTTTAAGTCTGTTTTTTCTGCTGTCTATGGTTCTTGAATGCCACCCATGAAGTCTTTAAAGAAGAATAGGTTCCGATAGCCGCACCCCCATAAAACGCCCCCATAAACACTCCTGCCCACAAATCATGACGATGACTAATAAAGATGGAAATAATAAAGCCTAATATGCTTGCAACCGTAGGATAAAATTGCCTTGGAATGGGAAATACTTTGATACACTGTGTCAAGATGATGATGACAGGGACGGCAATCGTACCATCCCATATGTTAGTATGAATTGTTGGAAATTCGATTAGTATCACCTCATTTTTGTTTGTTTTCCAATACAATCGCTTGTGCCTTACTTTGCTGCGCAGCTTCCTTAGTAGTTGTAACAAGTTGTAGGATCTCTATACAGCATTTTTGCGTGCCAATAACTAATAATGGTTCACCAAGTGGGTTCAGGTGGAGTCCCCTAGCTAGCATCATCCCGCCTATTGACATCACAAAAGGAACGGTAGGAGAAGTATTAGAAAGAATAAAATTCTCCTGTATCGCATGTTTTTCTTGAAAAATGACTGCTAAATGTTCGAGTGCAGGTACTACGTATTTATTGTTTTGTCTACCAATACCTTATTATGAAGAAAATGCAAAATTATATACCAAATATTTCATTTATACAAAAATGTATAATATTTATCAAAAACAGCAAATGTGTTGTATTTATTATTCGAAAAATGTTATATTTTATAGTATATATTTTGGGGAAGGGGATGTATTCAATTGAATACTGCATATTTGGACTTATTAGCAGAAAAGTACGATAGTGAAGAAAAAGTTGTCACAGAAATTATTAACTTGGAAGCAATCCTCAATCTGCCAAAGGGGACAGAACATTTTGTCAGTGATTTGCATGGGGAGTTTCAAGCCTTTCAACATGTGCTCAGAAATGGGTCAGGTAAAGTAAGGGAGAAAATCCATGACATTTACAAGGACACATTATCCGAGGATGAAATATCCGAATTTGCCACGTTGGTTTATTATCCGGAAGATAAATTGACATTAATTAAAAATAATACAACAGAAAAACGAGAGTTGGATGAATGGTATACCAAACAAATTCATCAATTGATTCACTTAATTGCCTATGCATCCTCGAAATATACACGTTCCAAATTGCGAAAAGCCTTGCCAAAGCAATTTGTTTACGTGATTGAAGAGCTGTTATATAAAAGTGATGAGTATATGAATAAAAAAACGTATTACCAAAAGATTGTGCAGCAGGTCATTTCATTAAATCAAGCGGACAAGTTGATTACCGGACTTGCTTATACGACACAGCGCCTAGTAGTGGATCATTTGCATGTAGTTGGAGATATTTATGACCGTGGACCAGAACCAGATAAAATTATGGATGCCTTAATTAATCATCACTCCATTGATATTCAATGGGGAAATCATGATGTGCTATGGATTGGAGCTTATGCGGGATCTAAGGTTTGCTTAGCCAATATTTTACGTATTTGTGCGCGGTATGATAATTTGGATATAATCGAGGATGCCTATGGAATCAATTTGCGTCCCCTACTTAATTTAGCGGAAAGGTATTATGGTGATAATCCATCTTTTCGTCCAAAGAAATCACCAGGTCAAAGCCTTTCCACAGAAGAAGAAATCCAAATTACCAAAATGCATCAAGCGATCGCTATGATTCAATTTAAGTTAGAAAGTCCAATTATTAAACGGCGTCCATTTTTTAACATGGACGAAAGACTTGTATTAGAAAAGGTGAATTATGAACAGCAAACGATCACCTTGTATGGAGACACCTACTCTCTAGAAGATACCTGCTTTGCTACTGTTAACCCTGAGCAGCCTGATCAATTACTCCCGGAAGAGGAAGAAGTGATTGAAAAATTACTTTTTGCCGTACAGCAATCCGAAAAGCTTAGTCGTCATATGCGTTTTTTAATGAAAAAAGGGAATCTCTATTTGCGTTATAATGGCAATCTGCTTATACATGGCTGTATCCCAGTGGATCAAGATGGTAATATGGAAAAAATGGAGATTGAAGGCGAACAATACCAGGGACGTGATCTGCTAGACCAATTTGAATATTATTTACGTCAAGCCTTTGCCAACAAAGAATTTGCTGATGATTTGGCTACTGATATGGTGTGGTATTTATGGACAGGAGAATTCTCCTCACTGTTTGGCAAGCGAGCAATGACCACCTTTGAACGATATTTTATAAAAGATAAAGCAGCCCATAAAGAAAAAAAGAATCCATATTATTTTTTACGTGAAAGTAAAGAAATATGCTGTAATATCTTAGCAGAATTTGATCTCGATCCTGAACAAGGACATATTATTAATGGACATACCCCAGTAAAAGAAATTGAAGGAGAAGACCCAATCAAAGCAGATGGGAAAATGATCGTTATTGATGGAGGATTTTCCAAAGTATATCAGTCTACCACCGGTATTGCTGGATATACATTGTTGTATAATTCTTATGGCATGCAATTAGTGGCGCATCAACATTTTAATTCAAAACAAGAGGTATTGTTAGAAGGTGCAGATGTCTTATCTGTTCGTAGAGTGGTGGATAAGGAATTGGAGCGAAAAAAAGTTCGCGAAACGAATATTGGTCAGCTGTTATTAAAGGAAATAGACCACCTGCAGCAATTAATGACTTATCGTTACTTCAATTGAAAAAGAGGAATTGAAAAATCCTCTTTTTTTATACATAAGTCCCGAACTTCTGTGAAAACTAAACAAGTATCTATTTTACAGGAGGTTATGGAATTGCAAAATCATCAACAAATGTCACAAGGGATGTCTTCGCAGCCAAACATGGGGAGCCAAGCAAATACACGTAATCATAGTGCACATGAAATGATGGATACCCATGAGGTGATTGGCAGTCTTATCGGTATGTTAGAACAATATCAATTGTATGATCAGCATATCCAGGATACCCAATTAAAAAATATACTGCAGCGTCAATCGGCTTTTACGACACAGCTGTATAACACGGTTATTGGTGTATTTCAAACGGGACGCGATCCACAAGTGCCGACACAGGAATATAAAATGCAAGAAAGCAATGAGGTTATCTACGGTTTAAAACCCGGTCAGCCTAAACAACCGAAGCAAACGGTTAATGAGTTGACGGATGAATGTTATTCTTCGTTTATGCTGGGTCAAACTAAAACCGTTGCTACTGGCATGACGACTGCAGCGCTCGAGATGAATCAACCGGTTTTGCGTCGTGTGATTGCAGATAGTATTCCTAATATGTTGGAAATGGCTTATGAGTTATTCTTATACCAAAACAAGCATGGCTATTACCAATTACCAAAACTAAGTGATCAAGATACGCAAATGATGGAACAAGGCTATGCGCCAGCAGGCCAACAAGGTATGCATTAAGGCAAAAAGGAAAAGAAGCTTCCGAAAGGAGCTTCTTTTTTAAAAGAGTTGATCTTAAACGAATGGTGGTACCGATAAGACGGATTATGTTTAGTAGCCCACTTTCCTTAGTGGTGAGTTTGATCGTTTTATCTGTGCAAAGCAAGCGCTGCAGGAAGATGCTGCGCTTTCCGCGGGGCCGGCTTCAGCTAACTTGCAAAAGAAGAGCACTTTTACAAGTGGATCTTCAGCTCGTCCTGCGATGCACAGGACGTGCAAGTGCAGGCGTTGCAACAAATGGGCTTCGGTGGGGCGAGTAATCGCAGTCCCAGGACGTTGCGATTTTAGCCTGTAAACCATTTTCAAGTCTCCGCATATTCCCTCCGCTAGATTGGAGTACTACAATGGTTATCACTGCAAGGAGAAAGCATTCTAGGTACCTAGACACTGTTGTAACAAAAGGAAAAAATCGTCAACTGATTCTTCAACTGTGTAATGGATCATGCTATAAAATGGCTCCTTCATTTTATAAAAGCCATAATGTATGATCGAATCGTTCTCAGAAAAAGGTTATGCGGTTTACTTATTGGCAGAAATATAGTGTCTGGAACACTTCATTCTAGCAGTCATTCGATTGTAGTGCTACTACCCAGCGGAGGAAATAGGTGGAGACTCCTGCGAGAAAAGCGCAGTGTGAAGACCCCGCAGGAAGCGATCTTTGCTGACGAGGAGGCTGAGCCAAGCTCGCGGAAAGCGGAACCTATTTTCGGAGCGTTTCCTAGCACTGACAAACAATCAACTTTACTACATGGAATAATTGAATTAAATACTTAACATAATCCGTCTAATCGGCAGTTCATATCTAATTTCGGGTAGTAATAAAGGGCGGGCGGGTGACCCGGTTTTTTAAAAAAAGTAAGAAATAGATAGTTCTTGATATAATAGGATTTGAAAAAGTTTTAACTTGAACGAATTGGAGTACTGATAAGACAGTAAAACACAGGGCATAAGTTAACAAGCGATTCAAGTAAACTTTGCTTTCGTCTTGTTCCTATACTTGGACACGTCTTCAGCGACACTTCTTTGTTTTTAAAGATAGAATAGGTTAAATAGTCTTTGTAAGATGAAAATCTTTGTTTATAATAGCGTATAGTTTGGCATCCCAATGTTGGTTATCATGATAAATAGCTTTTCGCATGGTACCTTCAAAGGTCATACCGGCTTTTTCCATCACACGAGCAGATCCGATATTGGCGGCAATACATTTGGCTTGAATTCGTTCTAGCTGCATTTCTTCAAAGCCAAAAGCTAGTATGCGCTCCGTAGCTTCTGTTACTAGTCCACTATTCCAATAATCCTCCGCTAAGGCATAACCAATCTCTGCCATGTATTGATCAGGATTCCAACTGACAAAACCAACCGTACCTATGAGCTTATGGTCTTCTTTATGCTCTATTCCCCAAGGTGCGATCAAGGCATTCTCATATTGATATAATGTCATTTCCAGAAATTCTTTTGTATCTGCAAGTGATTGATGTCTTGGCCAGCTCACATACTTTGCCACGTTGGGATTGGAACCATAGGCATGGATATCTTCCAGGTCACCCATTGTGATTTTTCTTAATAACAATCGTTCTGTCGCTAACTGTGGCATGTTACGATAAATATCTTCCGTCTGCAATAAACATCCCTCCTATATTTTTAAATACACTATCATGCTTTATGAAAAAAAGCAACAAGCCCTTGCCACATAGATAGTGTGGCCATAGGGCTTGTTTTGGTTAGTCATCTTGTTTTTCTTCGGTTAATAGCTTGAGGAACTCGGGAGGAAAGACGAGTTCTTCTTCCGCTTGCTTATGGCGTATATGCTCTTCCTCTTTAATTTGATTTACTTCTGCGTTAATACGTTCCATACGCTGATCCAGTTCCCATGCAGATAGGGCAGCATCTCTTAGGTCGTCTTTCAATGCCTGTGGGATCGCCTTATTATATTTATAATATATTTTATGCTCCAGGCTTGCCCAAAAATCCATGGCAATCGTTCTAATCTGAATCTCTGTATACACATCCTCCACCCTGTCAGACATGAAAATGGGGATTTTAATAATCAGATGGAGACTCTTATAGCCATTGTATTTTGGATGTTGAATGTAATCTTTTTGTTCAATTAGCGTGATATCCTTTTGCTGAACCAGCATATCCGCTACTTGATAAATATCGGAAACAAAGGAACAGTTAATGCGAATGCCAGCGATATCGCGAATATTCTCGCGAATAGTTGGCAAATCCATAGGTAGTCCCTTTTTCTTGATTTTAAATAAAATACTTTCTGGTGATTTTACCCTTGATTTGACATGTTCGATTGGGTTGTAATCGTGAATATGCTGAAACTCGTCTTCTAGTATATTAATTTTGGTTGTTAGTTCTTTGATGGCGAAATCATAAGCCATAATAAAACGTAATAACTCTTTTTTCCAATGTTTAATGTCTTCTAGTTCTATGGATTGATAGTCCATCATTAGGTAACTCCTTTATAATAGATGTTATGTCTATTATTAAGGAGTAACAGCAGGAAGTCAAAGAAAAGAATGAGTAAAAACGGTAAAATATATTACACTGTGTCTCCTTTTTTTATTTAAAATTCCTCATAAACAGCTGGGTCTTGGTCGTTTATTCGACCGTTATCGCTAGAGAGTTCAGCAATAGCTTCCATATCTTCATAGTCTAAAGCGAAATCAAATATCGATCGATTATCAATTTGTCTTTGTGGGGAAGTGGATTTTGGAATGGTTATCGTGCCAATCTGATAATGCCAACGTAAAATCACTTGCCCAACAGACTTTTGATACTTATCAGCAATTTGCTGTAAAACAGAATTATTTGTGATATCTTGTGCCCGGTATAATGGGCTCCAAGCTTCTGTCGCTATGTCATGTTCTTCGTGCCATTGACGCTGATCTGCCTGATTAAAGAATGGGTGCAACTCTATCTGATTAATGCTTGGTAAGACACCTGTCTCTTTTTCCAGACGCTCGATATGTTCAGGAAGGAAGTTACTGACTCCGATGGAACGAATCAATCCCCATTTTTTGGCGTCGATTAATGCCTGCCAAGCCCCAATAAACTTGTCTTGTTTAGGATTTGGCCAATGGATCAAGTAAAGATCAAAATAATCCAAGTCAGCACGGAAAAGCGATTCTTGGATAGCGTGTACGGCATCATCATATCCATGAAAGCGGCCGGGTAACTTGGAGGTAATCAATAATTCTGTCCGAGAAATATTACTTTGCTTAATAGCTGCGCCAACCGTTCCTTCATTTTCATAATTGTAAGCAGTATCCAGCAAGCGATAGCCATTATGAATAGCACTTGTAATCGCTTGGGCGCCGTCCATTCCTTTGAGTCCTCCTGTACCAAAGCCGATTACTGGTATATCTAGCCCATCTCTTAACGTTCTTGTCGGTATAACTTCTTGCATGATAGACATCCTCCTTTGTATTATATCTCTTTTCCATATACCACCTTATCCTCTTGTTAAAACACTATATAAGTTGAACTTATAAATGTAACAAAAACGTGTGACAGGAAAGTCTTGCTCGCATTATTTCCTGATAATCCCTCGTTTGATCCATTCGTGTGAATAGATCAAGAGCACCTATCCGATCCATGAGACATGATTTCCTTCAACTTGTATAGATCCAGATCGAATCATTGCAAGATTTGCAAAAACGTGTTAAATTAAACAAATGACTGTTTTAGTCTTATAGTCATAAGAAAGAGGAGATGACATGGATAAACAACAACAAATTATCAATGCTGCTGCCCAATCCTTCTCCCAATATGGTTATAAGGCAACGACGATGGAGCAGGTAGCAAAGATCGCTCAAGTGGGAAAAGGAACGGTATATCTGTACTTTAGTAATAAGGAAAAATTGTTGAAGGAAATTGTCAGATCTTTGGCGGTAGAGATGCGCATGGTGGCAGATCAGCATATTCAAGCAAGTGAAGGGTTTGTTGAGCGTTTTGATACTGCATTATATGCGATTCTGCAATTCAGAGAACAACATGATCTAATGGTAAAGCTCTCATTGGAGCTAAATGATTTTGGCACGCCGATTGTTAAAGAGGTATTGGATTCTTTTGAACAAGAAATTTGTGTTTATATTGCTGACAAAGTCAGGCTAGCAATCGAAAAAGAGGAAATTCGCTCGTGTGATCCAGAGATCACGGCCTTCTTGATGTATAAAATGTATATCAATCTCATTCATGATTGGCAAAAGCACCATTCGCCGATATCGCGTGAAAGAGCGGCTGCTTTAATTCGGTTGTATTTTATTGAGGGGTTACAACCATAATAGCTAATAGGAGTTTCGGAATTTTACGGAGGGAATTGAGAGATGAAAAATGTGTGGAGAATATTTGTGCAAGATTTACGCAATCTTAGGCGTGTGCCGCTGGTTGCGTTACTTTTATTGGGGCTAGCTATTCTGCCTTCCTTATATGCATGGTTTAATTTAGGAGCATCATGGGATCCATATGCCAACACCGAAGATATTAAAGTAGTTATTGTAAATGAGGACGCTGGAGCAGAGTTAGAAGGGGAAGAGGTTAATTTAGGACAAGAACTGGTAAATAATCTAAAGGAAAATGAAAGTCTTGGCTGGGTGTTTGCCGATGAAGAACAAGCTGAGGAAGGGATTCGTCAAGGAGATTATTATGCTGGTATTTTTGTAGGTTCTGATTTTTCGGAGCAATTAGTGAAAATTGTAGATGGAGAACCTGTCCAAACTTCGGTACGCTATCAGGTCAATCAGAAAAAGAATGCGATAGCACCTAAAATGACCTCGGCAGGTGCCTCTACGATTGTGAATATGATTAACGATCAATTTGTGGAAGAGACATCGAATACACTATTCCGGGAGTTCGATAACCTGGGTATCCGAATCGAAGAGGAATTACCAACGATCCGACGCATCGAACATTCTCTTTTTGAATTAGATGACCGAATGCCGGAGATTGTTAATATCGGTCATTTTATTGAAGGAGTAGAGCAGGATTGGGGTAATATTGAGGAACAAATCGATCGCTTTATGGCTATTCAAGATTACTTGCCACAGATTCATGAGGGGGCAGATCAAATCCTGGCACTACAGGAGCAGATTCCGAGAATTTATGAGTTAAGTGGTCCGATTGCTGAAGTGGAGGAAAATATTCCAACGTTAGAAAAGGCGGTTGATGGCTTTAATCAGATTGGCTCTATGTTTGATGAAGCAGAAGAGTTCCTCGATCAATCACAACAGCATATTGCAGACACTCGAGAACAGATGGAGGGTATCGGCAATCAACTGGATAATGTGAACGAGCAAGCCTCCTCCATTGAAGAAAATATAGCGGAATTTCAACAAGTGATTGGTGAGGCAGATTTAACTGCCGCACCATTTATTCAGTCTTTTCAAAGTCAATTGGTACGCATGGATAAAACGATGTCAGACTTACAGACAACCATGCAGAATATAGAAGCTGATGAGAGCGTAAGGGAACATCAACAAGCTGTGCAGCAGAGTCAGCAGGAGATTACCCAGCACATTGTTTATTTACAAAGTAATGCGCAAATATATCAGCGATTATATGATCTATCAGGTGATGAACAAATCGCTGGTTTTATTAACGAGATCGAGGCTGCTCAATCCAGTTTCGAATCGATGGAACAACATGTTAATCAATTGGTCGGGCTGGAGACACTAGACGAGTCGCTGAAGACGGCGTTACAAGCGGATATTGAAACAACGCAGCAGCACACCAATTCTCTTACCAGCTGGCTGGAGACAAATGGGGAAAGCAGTTTAAATGGAGCGTTTAATCAAATGAAAGAAACAGTTGCTTCTGCCGATTTTAATATGGATCAGCTGCATGAAATTCATGACGTGTTACAATCGTTGCTATCCAATGCTGATGGCGTGCTGGAGCAAGCAGATCAAGATATTAACCAGCTGAGAGAAGATATGCCGGCAATAAAGGATCGCTGGCAGGAAATCAATCAGGAAGTCCAACAAACCTTTCCGGTGTTAGTCGATTCGATAGGTACTTTTCAACAGTTTATGGAGAATGATCTGCCAACCGTAGAACAAAAGGTAAACAAATTGGCCGATTTTATTGAACAAGATTTGCCAGGAATAGAACAATCTTATTTAGACACGGTGGATAAAATCGAGGAAAATCTGCCAACGGTGGAGTCAGCTATTCATGAATTAGCGTCATTCAGCAGGGACAGGTTGCCAGAATTACAAAGTCAGGTATCTGAAGCTTCCGATAAGATGCATGAGATAGAAAATAAGGATCAATTGAACCAGCTGATTGCGCTGTTAAGAAATGACTTGGCTGATGAAAATGACTTTTTTGCCAATCCAGTAGAATTAGTGGAGGATGATATCTTTCCTGTGCCAAACTATGGTTCTGCTAACGCACCTTTTTATACGACATTGGCCTTATGGGTCGGAGCGTTGCTTTTATCCAATTTGCTGGCTACAGGTCTACACAAGCAGGACTACAGAGAAGATTACACCTCGCGCCAGATTTACTTTGGCAGAATGATTTTGTTCTTGATTATTGCGATCTTACAGGCTTTGATTGTTAGTATTGGCGACATTACGATCCTGAATGTATACACACAGGAAACGGGTTATTTTATCCTATTTAGTGTGTTGATCGCTATCGTGTTTATGGTGATTGTCTATACTTTTGCCTCAATATTAGGCAATATCGGTAAGGCACTGATGATCGTATTATTAGTATTACAGATATCCAGCGGTGGAGGCACGTTTCCGATTGAAGTTGCTCCGCCATTTTTCCAGGCATTGCATCCGTATATGCCATTCTCTTATGCGATTGATTTAATGCGAGAGGCAGTGGCAGGACTAGTGCCGGAGATTGCTTGGTATAATGTAATGATGTTAGGCATTTTTCTAGTGATTGCTCTTGTCATTGGGGTAGTATTAAAACCATTATTATCCAACCGAATGGAGAAAACGACGGAGAAATCAAAAGAAAGTCGCTTAATTGAATAAGTCCTTTTTCCTTAAGCTATTGGTTTTGATAATGGAAAAGTGTATGATAGAAGTAAAGAAAAGCTTGAGGGGGAGAAGGATGAAATCGAAAATAGCGGTATGGGTGCTATTACTTTCTGCTGTGTTAATAGCTTGTTCAAAAGATGATAACAAAGCAGGGGTAAATCAACCAGTAAAGGAAGCAGAAACACCAGAATTAACAGAGGAAGAAGCATCTGGGGTACTAACAGAGTATCAAATGATGTATCGTGATGTCATATCCGATGCCGAAGAAGATGGGCAACTGACAAACTATTCTTCCACAGAGACCATAAAAGAGGAATTGCTAACTGTCTTAACAGAAAAATATGCCGATACCGTTATATCCGATTTTTTTCAGAAAGAAGACGATATCGTGTCTACGGATCCATTGGAACAACCAGTCTGGCTAGATGAGGAATTGGAGTATAGCTTGGAGCAAATCACAGAGGAAGAATATGCATTAACACAGGAACAAACGGCGTCTTCTAATGACTTGATTCAGGTTACCTATGCGATCAGCTGGGAAGAGGATAAATGGCGGATCAGTGATTTTTACCAGCAAGATGTAGAGGATGAATCAACAACTGTGGAGCAACCTGAAGATAATAGCAACCAAAGTGCTGAGGGTTCTGATAGTGAGGATTCTAATTCATATGAGGCAAACCACTCGGATGAGCCTGCAACGGATGAAACAGTGACAGATGATGAAGAGCAAACAGACCGTTCTGATCAAGATAATGATGAATCAATCAATCAGAATGAACAAGAACATGTGACGGAGGACGATAGTGCACAAATCGAGGATGGTAGCACTATATCTGAAGAAAATGCTCAAAATCTTGTGAAAGAGTACTTGAATATTCCCGATGACAGTGAACTACATGTTGTAGTGGATCACACCGATGAGGAGAATGACACCTATGTAGTACATGTTTTTGAAGTGGTAGAGAATGAGAACGACAGTCATACCGCTACGCTTGGTTGGTATGTTGTCGATAGACAAAATGGCTCTGTCGAGGAAAGTATGTAAAGATCAAGAGAATAGATAGAGAATCTAAAAGGTCACTTTTCTGTGTGTAAAAGAAAAGTGACTTTTTTATATGGTAGAAAAGCATATCATTCTGAGTAATAGGATTTTTGTAAAGAGGTTAACTTGGAACGAGCTCCGTAGTCAGTATCTACTTAGATTAAATAATAAAGAGCCGGGCGTGGAGGGTGCCCGGTTTATCTGATTAGACTTTACGAACAACCTCTTATAGAATGTCATTTTGTTTGATTTTTGAGAATACACCCTCTAAAGACTGATGAAATGAGATGGCTTCTTGAATCTTTTGTTCCATCAATTGTTTATGCTCACCTGATTCAATATCTAAATCCGCTTGTATATCGGCTAAGTTATTAATTTGTTTATTTAAAGAATCTAACCAGCGATTAACATAGGTTTTCATAAATTTTCTATATAAATCCTTTCGAGCTTGATAAAGGTCTTTACGCATCCCTTTTTGCCATACTCTTTCGACTAAATTAAATTCTTGTAGCCGACGGATAGCATAACTCATTGCTGTCTTGCTTTTTCCTAAGTTATCTTTCATTTCATCCAAGGTCATAGGTTCCCCGTTTAAGAAAAGAGTGACAAATAATTGTGCTTCTGTTTTATTTAGCGAGAACATTTCCAAAGTTTTAGAAAACTCAGAAATAACCTGATTGTTGAATCTTTCTAAGCTGTGATCCTCTTCGTTGTATGCCATGGTTTATGACAGCCTCCTTTCTTACTCTATCGTTCCCTTTATTTTATACTACATGAAAATAATTTTAAAGTGAAATATATGTTAAAACTTTATAAACGTAACAAATTGCAGAGAGTGTGTATATATTCAATCTTAAAAAAGAGAAGGCCGCCATTATTTAAGAAAAATTTAATAGTTTGCTAAGAAATCGTTCAGATTTAACCATTAGACTAAAAATTAGCGAAGAAAGGAGAATGAAAGTGAGAATAAAAATAGCGGAAATGACCTTTATCATTTTACTGGGTTTATTTTTAATGGTGGTATTTGCCCAATTCATACTGGCTGGTCTAGCGGTGTTTGCTGACCCAGCGCAGTGGAGGAATCACACAATGCTGATTCACCTATTTGGCTTTAACCTGCCACTTATTTTACTTGTGTTTGCTTGGTTGGGCAAAATGAAGAAGCGAGTATACTTACAAGTGCTTGATTTCATGGTGTTGATTTTCTTAATGTATTTCACGGCAAATATAGCAGGGAAAATGCCTTGGTTTGCAGCACTGCACCCGATAGTTGGTGTGTTACTGTTTATCGGCACAACGCTGTTGATGGTACAGCAAATTTATTCTTATGGAAGGAGGATATAGTCATGAGAACAATGTTAGCAATTATTATAGGTATAGTTGGTGGGTTTATCGTAGGCATCGCTTTATCTAGTTTGATTGGAATTATAGGTATGACAGTATTCGGTGTGCCACTTGGAATCAAGTTTTTACCATATTATATGGCAATGATTTGTGCCGTGCTTGTTCCTATAGTAGATAGCAGAAGGAAGAACGGATAACGATTGGCTTATCCGTTCTATTTCCACTATAATGGAATTCTAAGTGGGTGATAGAAATGACGATTAAGAAGAAGTTATTGCTTTCTAATTTGGGTATGATAATAGTTCCTATTCTTTGTTTTTTTCTGATAGAAATAGTCCTAGGGATGATGTTTTTTGTCTTTCCGAATCAAGAGATGGAAGAAAACTCATTGCGTGCCTTTGTCAATTATCGTTTCCTCTTGATGTTACTGGTGATTATTCTGACTAATGCCGGGTTAACTTATCTGGTATCACGTACGATTATTGGACCGGTTCAACAGTTAGGGGAGGCAGCTAATCAAATCAAGGCAGGAAATTTAAATCAGGCAGTCGATACAAACTATAAAGGCGAGTTAGGCGATTTGGCGACAAGTTTTGAGGCAATGCGGAAGAGTCTCAAGGACGCACAGGAAAAGGAAACGATGTATGAGCAAAATCGTCGGGAGTTAATCTCAAGTATTTCTCATGATTTACGGACACCGGTTACTTCGATTAAGGGGTATGTACAAGGGGTATCAGATGGTGTGGCGAATACGCCAGAGAAACTGAATCGATATATGAAAACAATTAGTCAGAAGACAAATGAGTTAGAACGAATGATTGATGAATTGTTTTTATTTTCTAAGTTAGATGTGGAGCAGGTCCCCCTCCAGTATTCTTCTATCGACATTGATCATTTTCTTCGTGATATTATCGAGGAATGGAGCTTCCAATATCCAGAAATTATATTTGATTATCAAACAGGGAGGATAACAGATTTGGTATCTGGTGATCGGGAACAGCTTTATCGTGTGGTAAGCAACATTCTGCATAATGGTTGGAAGTACAAAGGCGCTCTTCCGCTTCATATAGCTATTTTTGTAGAACAGGTGCAGGACGAGATCAAAATAGCGATTACTGATAATGGAATAGGTATAGCGCAGGGGGCACTTCCTGGTATATTTGACCCCTTTTATCGCAGTGATTATTCCCGCAATTCGGAGACGGGTGGAAGTGGTCTCGGGTTGGCTATTGTAAAAAAAATTGTAGAGGCTCATGGCGGTGAAGTTTATGCCAAGAGTGAAATGAATCTTGGGACAACCATTTATTTCTCTATTAAAGCAGGTGAACAACATGAAACAAGTATTGATCATTGAAGATGAACAAAGTATTGCCGAACTACAAGCGGACTATTTGGAGGTGGCAGGGCTTGAGACAAGGATTGCTCTTACTGGTCAGGAAGGATTACGTCTTGCTAGGCAGGAAGAGTATGACCTAATTTTACTGGACCTAATGCTGCCAGAGGTCAATGGTTTTGAAATATGTCAGAAGCTGCGTGCAACCCTGGATATACCCATTCTTATGGTAACGGCACGTAAAGAGGATATTGATAAGATAAAGGGATTTGATCGAGGCGCTGATGATTATATTGTGAAACCATTCAACCCAAATGAATTGGTGGCGAGGGTAAAGGCGCATTTAGCTAGATATCAGCGTTTAACACAACAAGGATCCAAGAAGGATCTGCTTGAAACAGGGAATATGTTAATTGATACTCAAGCACGACGGGTCTACTTAGGAGAGCAAGAATTAATCATGACAGCAAAGGAATATGATTTGCTCGTTTTTTTATTAACCCATCCCAATCAAGTATTCACCAAAGATCAGCTATTTGAACAAATTTGGGGATGGGATGCGATTGGTGATAATACAACCGTTACGGTACATATTCGTAAAATTAGAGAAAAGATTGAAAAAGATCCTTCTCATCCTTCGTTTATCGAAACGGTTTGGGGTGTAGGTTACCGCTTCCGCAAAGAATAGCGTTTTTGTTAATATGATTACCGGGTAATAATAGGGAGGGAGGTGCATGTTGTGAAGGAGCTTCCAAACAAAATAAAATACTTAGGTTTGATCGCACTTGTTGCCTTGATCTTCTTTTTCGGATTAGCAACGGGGATTATGCAGGGGGCTGAGTTTAGACTAGACCATTACTTTTTTGAAAAAGCCGATAATATCAGTGGTGACCTTCTCTATTCATTGATGTCATGGATTACACATGCAGGGTCTGTCTGGTTTTTGACGGTGGTCACAGTCGTCGTGACTGTACTATTACTGTTTAGCAAGCTTAGTAATTGGTATAGCGTGTTTTTATGTATAAATATGCTCGGTATCAGCCTTTGGGTCAAGGGTTTCAAAAGAATATTTGAACGAGAGCGTCCAGAAATATTGGCACAGTTTGATGGGACCGGTTATAGCTTTCCTAGTGGTCATTCGGCAGGTTCGCTGGCGTTATATGGGATGCTAAGTTTTATTGTGTGGAAATATATTTCCAATCAGAGGGTGAAGTGGCTAGCTGTTGTTTCGTTCTTGTTGCTTGCTTTAGTTATTGCCTGCAGCAGAGTGGTTTTGCAGGTGCATTACGTTACGGATATTATGGCGGGTATCGCCTTAAGTACGGTTTGGGTATTTATTTGTATCGCTGTGCTGGAGCATTTTCTTGCCCGGAAGAAATCGATTGGTTAAGTTGTTACAAGTGAATTTCTCGTGGAATCTTGCTATACTTGTAAAAGTAACGAACAAAAAGTAAGCAAGGAGGAAACAACTTGTCAGAACTATTTCAACCATTTCAAATAAAAGATTTAAACTTGAAAAACCGTGTCGTGATGGCACCCATGTGTCAATATTCTGTAGAGAAACAGGATGGTACACCAAATGATTGGCACTATACCCATTATGTATCACGTGCAGTCGGTGGAACCGGTCTGGTCATTGTCGAAATGACGAATGTAGAACCAGCTGGACGTATCTCTAACCAATGTCTCGGTCTATGGTCAGATGATCAGATTCCTGCTTATCGTCGGATAACCGATGCCGCACATCAGCAAGGTAGTAAAATAGCCATTCAGATTGCCCATGCCGGAAGAAAAGCAGAGGATACAGAACACCCTGTTGCGCCTTCTGCGATTGCATATAATGAAACATCCAAACAGCCTAGGGCGCTTACTACCACAGAAGTAAAGGATATGGTAGAGAAATTCAAACAATCGGCTCGTCGTGCAGTCGAAGCAGGTTTTGACGCAATTGAATTACATGGGGCGCATGGTTATTTGATTCATCAGTTCCATTCTCCTTATACGAATAAGCGTACAGATGAGTATCAAGAATATACGCGTTTTGGTTCGGAGGTTATTCAAGCCGTCAAAGAAGAAATGCCTGAGGGTATGCCACTTCTCATGAGAATTTCTGCGACCGAGTTTGTAGAGGAAGGTTATACTTTGGAAGATGGCGTGGAAAAGGCGATAGCTTATCAAGAGGCCGGTGTAGATATGTTTCATATTAGTGCTGGAGGCGAGGGAGCGATTTCACCTACTCGCCACCCAGGTACACATCAAGGCTATATGCTACCTTTTGCTCGGGCGATGCGTGATGCGTTAGACGTTCCTACCATTGCGGTTGGTTCGTTAGACGATTCAGCTTTGGCTAATGCGGTTATCGGTAATGCCGATGCCGACTTGGTTGCGATTGGCCGCGGTCTACTGCGTGATCCGTATTGGGCGATACATGCTGCCCGAAAGCTCCAGCAAGAAATCGAAATTCCAAAGCAATATGCCCGTGGCTTTGCTTAACTGTAAAAGATGTCATCATGATTGGTGACATCTTTTCTTTTTCTAGGCTTTACATTACAATAGGTGAAGGGAAAGCGAGGCGAGGGATAAATGAAACAAATTGCCATGATAACTGGTGTTAGCCGACCAAATGGTATCGGCGCTGTTATTTGTCATAAGTTAGCCGCGGAAGGGCTCGATATCTTTTTTACTCATTTGACTTCAGCCGATATATACGCAGAGGAAAAGAATTACCCTCAACAATTAACAAATGAATTGAAGAACTATGGCAGGCGTGTATCGGATTTGGAAGTGGATTTGACTGAATCTAACGCACCTAACCAAATCATCGAGGAGGTAAAGCGTACATTAGGGGACCCAAGTATCTTAATTAATAATGCTACTTTTGAAGCCCCTGCCAATCTGCACAATTTATCAGGGGAACTGTTGGATAGGCATTATCAAGTAAATAATAAGTCGACAATCTTATTGAGTACGTTATTTGCAAAGAATTTCGAACAAGCATTTCCAGGTGGAAACCATGGAAGAATTATTTTCATGGTGTCTGGCGGACCGGATCCAAATAACTTGGCTTATATTGCCACAAAGGGAATGTTAAAAGCCATTACACCACCTTTAGCTGTTAATTTAGCTCCACTTGGAATTACCGTTAATGCGCTAGATCCTGGGCCAACGGATACAGGCTGGATTACTGCATCGCTGCAGCAACAATTATTGCCGCTATTTCCAGCAGGACGAATTGGGCAACCAATTGATGCAGCGAATATTCTTTCTTTATTGATCAAAGAAGAAGCGGATTGGTTAACCGGACAAGTTATCGAGGCAAACGGTGGATTTATGGGAAAATAAAGGAAAACTTCATTCAGTGAAGTTTTCTCATACTTATTAGTGCCACCAATCAAACTCCAGTTACCCTGTGGTAAATAAGCATTAAACAATGGAAAAGGAAGTGAAGGTGTGCAATTTAGACCATGTATTGACTTACATCAAGGACAGGTAAAACAGATTGTGGGAGCAACGTTAAACCAAGCTGATCACCAAGTAATAGAAAACTATGTTTCGACATATGACAGTCGCTATTACGCAGAGATGTTTAAACAAGATCAACTTAAAGGCGGTCATGTCATTATGCTTGGGGAAGGCAATAAAGAAGCGGCGATCAAAGCATTAGCGGCTTATCCAGGAGGGTTGCAGGTAGGCGGTGGTATCAATGCAGACAATGCACAGATCTTTCTGAAGGCTGGCGCTTCTCATGTGATCGTTACGTCCTATATTTTTCAAGATGGTGAATTAAAAATCGAACGTTTAAACAAATTAGTGGAGACAATTGGCAAAGAAAGATTAGTCATCGATTTAAGCTGTAAACAAAAGGATGGACAGTGGTATGTGGTCACCGATAAATGGACCAAATTCAGCAATATTGCAATTAATCCAACAACGATTAAGAAGTTAGAAAAATATTGTGATGAATTTCTGATTCATGCTGCAGATGTAGAAGGAAAACGTGCTGGAATTGCGGAAGAACTAGTCGAAGCATTAACTGCTTCTGTTTCGATTCCGACAACTTATGCAGGTGGGGTAAGCTCGTTGGCTGATTTACAACTGTTCGAACGGCTTACGCAAGGTAAGCTACATGTTACGATTGGCAGTGCCCTCGATATTTTTGGTGGAGATTTGTCCTATCAGGAAGTAGTTGACTATTGTCAATAACATGTTGAATGAAAAGTAACTTCTATAAGAAAGATCAACTAGTGTACTTACCCATTTTTTTCAGGAAAGTACACTAGTTTTTTGGTAAATAAAGAAAACATTCTTTGCTGCAATGGTGAGGTGAAATGGTGATATACGTGGCATAGCAAGTCTGACTATATTACAGAAAGGATCCGTATAAGTGATAAAGAATAAGATAGTTTTTATCATTCTATTTATTTATCATTGCTGAAAAGTTTGTTACAAACTTAAAGCATTACTCCGGTTTCTCCATAGTAATTAAATTTTCTAAGTCAGTAATGTAAAAATCAATATCAGGGCGTTGATCAATGAGATCAAGCTGCTCTAACTTGAAGAAATTCACCTTTCGGTAGGGATCATAATCAATCACCGGTAAGGTATTCGTTTGTAGAATATATTGGTCTACTGCGCGTTGAACTTGATCTAGTGCTACTGCTAGATGTTTTTCCTCCTCTGGAAATAACTCGTACGTTTCCTTCGACATGTAATAGGGTTGATTTGGAATCGCCTTCAAAAATGGGGTGAGTAGGGAATAATCAAGTGATCTATCCTCATTAATGAGCACCCTTAGTGGAATATGAGACGGTAAATCTTGTTCAAATTGCTGGATGGCCTGTTGCAATTCCTTTATAGAAATGTCTCGTTGTGGGTATTTTGTATCTTCTTTTGGTTGCTTCTTAAACCACATCAACGTCTCCTCCTTTATTTGGGCAAATTTCTTCAAAAAGTCGTACTGAGTGCCTCTTTTTACAAGAATTATACCAAACATTGATCAAGTTGGTCGAATTTAAGCTGAATATCGGGTAATTTAGCTTATTTTATTTCCAAAATGCCCTTTAATTGCTATCTTTAAGTAGAAAAATTTAAAGGAGGAATTAGATGAAAATAAGTAAGGAAACAATACCAGAGATTAGTCCGAATACATTGGCGATTGTTGGGTTTCAGGATGATGATGGATTTTTTACAAGGATTGTTGAACAGGACGAAAAGGATGATTATGAAACCACATGGAGTACACATCAGGTAATGAATTACACGTGCAAGGGTTTTGGAATTAGTTTGCAAGGTTTGTTGGATGGAACACGTATGCTGAGCGGTATCACCCATAAACCGCCTATTGCGATTGATCGCATAAGTGGTATGTATTTTTTTCCGGTAGAATCCCCGCTGAGAAAATCTTGCACCTGGATTGCCCACTCTCATGTGCTGGAAGTGGAAAGAGAAGATACACATTTCACCAGAGTTGTATTTAAAAACGGTCGTGATATACTGCTGAATGTCTCCTATGCAAGCATCATCAATCAGGTCTACCGAACAGCACAATACCGCTACTTATTAAGCAACAATATCGAACATGTTTTAGAACATTCTCAATTTGTCTCAGAACCACCCTTACATCGAAAAAGATAGTTACTAAAAGCAATGGCGGGTATTCTAAACTGTGAAATTGCCTCGACATTGGCTTGAAGTATAGAATGTGTTAGGCAAATGCTTGTGTAAAGTACTTCACGGCACTTGCCTAACATAGCAAAATAATCAAACTTGTCACATGGGAAACTGGACTGCTTGAGCACGCACTTTAAGTTATTAAAGTTTCAACTTCTCTTCTTGGTTGGTTTTAGCTGTCAGGGCATGTGCTAACAGTTCTTCAAATATAAAGGACACTTTCCTTCGAATAGCTGGATTGAAATAATTACGTTTCTCTTCTCTCCCTTTGCAGATAAATAAATAGGAAGTGAAGGACATGTCATGGGAATTAGGGAGGGCTTGCACCTCCAGCTCTTCTTTATTCATTTCTTTAATCAGCTCCTCCCTTTCCTTTATTGCTTGCTGCTCCATCTCTTGTAATAGTTGTGTATATGGTTCGGTTATTTTGAAGGGAGAGTTTTGCTCTAATTTCCCTAAATCATGTCTAATTACTGTTAAGGTCATGGATAAAAAGAGAAAACGTGACGCTAGGTTCCATTCATGTTTGTTCAAATATCTCATGTGTCATTCTCCTTCTCTAAAGGAACGTTTGTTCTATTTTAATATAATGTACATAAAATTGCAATAAAAAGGGGAAAGAAAATAAAAGAAAGATGTGAAAGATTGGGCAAATGAAGCAAAAAATATTAGAATAAGGGTAAGCCATACTTTGAACTTCTTAAAGGAGCTAGAGGCGGGATGATCCTATATAGTATAAACAATATTGAAAACATTGATGTTACGGAGATAAAAGATTTATTTGAGGCCAATGAATATGGTCAATTAGTAGATATCTTATTAAGCAGCTATGAAAGCTTAGGTCCCCTTCCAGGATTTTTCTTACCTTTTATTGAAGCTTTCTTACCTTTTTTGCCGATTATTGCTTTTGTTATTACCAATGCAGCGGCTTATGGTTTATTAGAAGGTTTTCTATTATCGTTAGCGGGGACAAGCTCAGGTACCATTTTGGTTTTTATGCTAGTTAGACGTTATCAACATTTGCGATTCTTCCGCTGGTTAACGTCAAATAAACAGGTATCCAAGGTAACCAATTGGTTGACTAGACATGGTTTTGGTCCACTGTTTTTGTTATTATGTTTTCCTTTTTCTCCATCAGCTATTATTAATGTAGTAGCTGCCTTATCCAGGATAAATTTCTATCAGTTTGTGCTTGCTGTTTTACTTGGCAAAGGTGTGATGGTGTTTACCATTTCATTTGTGGGGGATAGTTTGGCTTCTTTTGCGCAAAATCCTGTCAAGACGATCATTGTAGCCATAGGAGTAGCTCTACTCTGGGTCGCTGGGAAATATATTGAAACTTATTTACATAAGCGGTCGGAAGAGAAAAAGAATAAATAAAGGATTAAAAAATGCCAAACAGGGAACTTATTAATAAATGTTCCTTTTGGAGGAAAGGCTATGTGGAAAAAAAGAGTATCGATCATTGTTCGTAGTCTGGTGGTCACCATCATTTTGGTATTATGTCTCAAGCCTTACTTGATAGCAAATTATGAAGTGAATGGAAAATCAATGGAACCTACTTTGCATGATGGTAATCTGCTCATGGTCAATAAAAGATTGTATGATTGGGGAGCGATTGATTATTTTGATGTGATTATTTTTCATGCAACGCAAGATGAAGATTATGTAAAAAGGGTGATCGGAAAACCAGGCGACCAAGTTGTTTATAAGGATGACAAGTTGTTTATTAATGGTAAAGAAAAAAAAGAGCCTTATCTTGAACCTTATCGTGAACCTAATCAAACATTAACAGAGGATTTTACCCTGTTAGAAGTTACCGGAGAGAAAATAGTACCTGAAGGAAAGTTGTTCGTCCTAGGGGATAATCGAATGAACAGTCGTGATTCCAGAGAGATAGGCTTTGTGGATCAAGAGACAGTGGTAGGTAAGGTAAATATTCGTTACTGGCCAATTTCTGAATTAAGCTTTCAATTTGCTGATTGAAGTAAGCGCTTACTAATTTAGTTGCTGTTATAGTTGCCTAAAAAGTTGAATAGGGGGACCGTTTAAGGTCACGATAAATGATCACGTTGGGCAGGGGAGGGGATAGCAAGGTGCTCGTCCACAAAAATGCTATAGGAATCCGAAAATTAACATTGCAGGATGAATCTCTATTGACCAAATGGCTGTCCGATCCAGATGTACTCGCTTATTATGAAGGACGCGATCAATCATTTGATCACAGAAAAACAAGGAAGATCTTTTACCTGAATGGTTCTCCAACAGTGAGGTGCATCATAGAATATCGCCAGCAAGCCATTGGATATATACAATTCTATCTTTTAGATACCTCAACCAAAACATCATATGGCTTATCGGAAAAGAGAATATATGGTATGGATCAATTTATTGGTGAGACGTCTTATTGGAATCAAGGAATTGGTGCACAGTTTGTTGAGTTGATGGTTGTTTATTTAGTAGAGCAATTGGGGGCGCAGCGAGTCGTTGTAGATCCACATAAAAGTAATATTCGTGCGATACGCTGCTATGAAAAATGTGGTTTTGTGAAGACGAAAACGTTAGCGGATCATGAATGGCATGAAGGAGACTATCGTGATTGCTGGTTAATGGAATATACAGCAAGTAATAAAGAATGAGGGGTGTGCCCTAACGACTGAACACAATAAAACACGGCTATGCCAAGATTGATCAAGGAATAGCCGTGTTTTGTCTAGGATTTTATTTGATCTTGGTATAACTCTTTACATACCTTTGGTGCGGTCCAGAAGGTCGTTAATAGTAATAAGACTACTGGTGCTGCCGTTACAACGATGAAGGATTGCAATGCATTAATACTTCCTTCACCTAAAGAAACCAACACGATGGCTACCGCTCCCATAATAATCGCGTAAAAGGCCCTTAGCCAACGTGGAGGGTGGCCATTACCAGAGATGGCCATGGAAATCGTTAAGGACATTGAGTCTGTCGTGGTTAAGACGAAAATAATGGTTGCCAATAAGAACAAGAAACCAAAAATTTCCCCGAACGGCAATTGTTGTGTAATAGCCATCATTGCTGCAGGTGGCCCAGCCTCATCTAAAGCCGTAGAGATAGAGCCAGGAGATTGTAGTTCTTGGAAAATACCTGTCCCACCTACAACTGTAAACCAAAAAGTTGTAACAACTGGTGCAATAATAGCGACCGCTAAGACAAGCTCTCTAATCGTACGCCCTCGAGATATCCTGGCGGCAAATATAGCCATCATCGGACCATAACCGACGAACCATGCAAAGAAGAATATTGTCCATAGACTAAGCCATGCCTCATCTCCTCGATAGGTATTCAGCGATATGAAATCATTCACGTAAAGACCAAATGATTCAAAGAAATTATTAAAGATGAACAATCCTGGTCCGAATGCCAAGACACCAATTATCAACCCTATCGCTAAGATAACATTAAAACTGCTTAAGAATTGAATTCCTCTATGAATCCCAGTTACCGCAGAAATAGCCGCTCCAATCACTAATAACACAATGATGGTGATATGCAAGCTTGTTGTATTAGATAAATTGGTTAGGGAGCTAATCCCATAACCAGCCTGCAATCCCAAGAAGCCGATAGGACCAATAGTTCCTGCTGCAACAGCAATAATAGAAAAGGCGTCGACAATGGTGCCAAACACATTGTTTCTCATGATTTTCTCGCCAAAAAAAGGATATAAAAATGCTCGGGGTTTTAAGGGCATGCCTTTGTGATAATGGGCATACATTAAGACGATGGTACCTAAAGTTCCTAATATTGCCCAAGCTAGGAAGCCCCAATCAATAAAACTTGTCGTTAAGGCCGGGACTATTGCATCAGGTGTACCACTTTCTATCCCAGGAAAATTAGGAGGTGTCGTAAGAAAATGACTCAAAGGTTCAGCTGCCGCCCAAAATATACCACCGCCAGCCAATAATGTACACATAATAATAGAGATCCACTTAAATGTACTCATTTCCGGTTTGTTCAGATTTCCTAAACGAATTTTTCCGTATTTGGATATGGCTAACGCTAAGGCAATAAAAAAGGTTCCTAATAGTGTCAATTGATATAGAATACCAAAATAAGTAACCGATATGCCAAATAATTGATTGACGGTATTGGCTACCAAGTCTGCATTGATAAGTGCTGCAATAACAAAAAACAACAAGATACCCCCGCTTACTAATAATGATGGGAGATCCAGTGAAGTCTTTTTGTTTTTTAAACGTTCCATAGTTGTTTGTTCCTCCAATTAGTTGTTTACGTTCCCAATCACTTCTTTTTAGTGTGCCCTTTTAACCAAGCTTTCATTACGTAGATTTGGTAAAAAAAGAATAATGTATGGAAATGTTGCTGCATAATTTCACAGATGTTATATACTAAAGCAATTTGGAGGGTTTGTAAACCAAAAGAATTTTCTGTTTGATAATGTTAAGAAAACGACCGTATAATAAGACTTTATTATTTTGACAAGCAAACGAGCCAGAAACGCACTACATAGTTTATTTATAGCAAAACCTTTGCTTATAGTAGTTCCATAGTTAGAATTGAATTTGTAAGTGGGAGTTTAACTGTTTGTCTGTGTTAGATTGAACTTATTATAGTGGAGATTATCTGTTTTCTTACCTTATATAAAAGACTCTCACTTCCATATGGAACGAGTGTTTGATACAATATATATATGTTCAGAGAAAGTAGGTGTTATACTTGCTGCGTTTTTTATTAGGAAGTGCGACAGTGAATAAAAGTAAACAATGCTTGTCGGAAATACGAGAGGAACTAAAAGAGAATCCTAAGGGTCCGCCTATTATTTATTTAGTTCCCGATCAAATGACCTTTCAGCAGGAATATGCCTTGCTAAGCGATGAGGATATTAATGGTTCTATACGTGCGCAGGTCTATAGTTTTTCGCGGTTGGCTTGGCGTGTGATGCAACTGACAGGAGGGGCAACCAAGAAATATATCACGTCGATGGGAGTGCAAATGCTGCTTCGCAAGATCGTTGAAGAACGGACAGAAGATTGGAAAATGTTTCAGAAATCCATCGAAAAACAAGGGTTTATTGAACAACTAGAAACGATGATTACTGAATTTAAACATTATTGTGTCACACCTGATATGTTAGCTGTACAGATGGCGGATATGGCATCGTCACATCATCCGACCGTTAATGAACAAGCCTTACAACACAAACTGGATGACTTATTTTATATTTATCAGCAATTAACTGAGGCATTACAGGGGCAATATATGAATAGCGAGGATCAGATGCAGCAGCTAGTTGAAAAACTACACACATCTTCCTTTTTGGAGGGGGCAACCATTTACATAGATGGCTTTCACCAGTTTACCCCGCAAGAATTGTTAGTATTAGATGTAATGCTGAAAAAAGCAGATCAGGTTACCGTGACATTGACGTTGGATACGGCAAAAAGAGAATCATCCCCTTTAGATTTATTTTATCTAACACATGAGACCTACAGCCAATTAACACAGCTGGCTGATCAGGTCGGTATGCAGGTGGAGAGTGAGCAAATGCAGCCACCAGAGCACGTGCGTCCTACTTTTCAACATATTAACGATTATTTTGACACTCGTCCTGTACCAAGCATGAATGGCAAAGCCAACGTGAGGTTGTCTGAGGCAGTTCATCCAAGGGCTGAGGTGGAAGGAACAGCGCAAGAAATCATTCGATTAATCAGGGAACAGGGTTATCGTTATCGAGATATTGCGATTTTAATTCGCGAGCCGGAAGCTTATCAGGATTTGATAACGACATTGTTTCAGGACTATGATATACCAGTGTTTGTCGATGAGAAGAAAACGATGTTGAGTCATCCATTAATCGAGACGATTCGCTCCCTATTGGATGTGGTAGAAGGGAACTGGCGCTATGAGGCAGTGTTTCGCCTGTTGAAAGCTGGCTTTATTCCTGAGGGTGAAGGGGAGTATCGCTTGAATCAGGTGGCCATCGATGAATTAGAAAATTATGTACTAGAATACGGTATGAGAGGGAGATCCAGCTGGTTATCGGATCGCGATTGGCGTTTTCAACGATTTAGGGGCTTTGACCAACCCGTCCAGACAGATCAAGAACGACTGACACAAGAACGTATCAATGCTTATCGCAATCAAGTAGCATATGCCTTGGCTGACATAGATAAAAAATTGCGTACCCTGCCGACGATTCAAGAGAAGACGGTAGCGCTTTTTGAGTGGCTGGAGAACAATCAAGCCCCAGAACGGCTCGAAGCTATCCGGGATCTTTATGATCAACAAGGGAAAGTAGAAAAAGGACGAGAGCAGGACCAGGTATGGGATGCCATCATTCAATTGTTAGAAGAGATGACGGAAGTTGCTGGCGAGGAATCGATGGACTTAGCGATGTTTCGTAAGGTCTTAGAATCTGGTATGGAGGCATTACGTTTCTCTCATGTACCGCCAAGTATGGACCATGTTGTTGTCGGTTCGATTGATCGTTCCCGTATGCACGGAGTGAAGTGTGCCTTCTTACTTGGTGTGAACGAAGGAACATGGCCGATGAAGCCCGCTGGTGATGGTTTGATTTCGGAAGAAGAACGTACGATTTTACAAATGAATGGTATGCAATTGGCTGCGGGCAGTCAACGGCAGCTGCTGGATGATTGGTTTTATGTCTATCTGGCTTTCACACTGCCAGCTGACTATTTATGGATCAGCTATCCTATTAGTAACGAAGAAGGGAAACAAAAGGCGCCATCCCCTTTAATTAAACGTGTGAAGGAATGGTTTCCTGAGCAAATGCCCGGTCTTTTCTTACAAGATCCAGAGGAGATGAACCAGGCAGAACGTTTTGTGACCACACCTGTCAAAACAAGAGGGGCGCTCACTTCACAGTTAGCCCGCAAATTACGTGGTTATCCGATTGATCCGATTTGGGAGTATGTACTAAATTGGTATATGGAAAGATCACCACAACCGTTGCTTGATCAACGAGTATTACAAAGTCTGTTTTATGAGAATAGACCAAGCGATTTGAAGAAGGATACCGTGGCAGCAATGTATCCCGAGGAAATAAAGGCAAGTGTATCAAGGTTAGAAATGTACCATCGTTGTTCTTACCAGCATTTTGCTAAGTACAGTTTAGGACTGGAGGAACGTCCTACTTATAAATTGGATGCGCCAGATATTGGGCAGTTATTCCATGAAGCATTAAAACAGATTACCGAGTGGATTCAAAAAGAAGGGAAACAATTTGCCGATATTTACGATCAAGAAGCAAAGTCTTATGCCCATCGAGCTGTCAGTACACTGTCCCCTGTTTTACAGCACCAAATTTTGCATAGTTCTAATCGATATCAATATATTCAACGGAAATTGGAGAGTGTTATTGCCCGCGCTACTTATGTATTAAGTGAACAGGCACGAAAAACCCATTTTTCCCCCGTTGGTTTAGAGATAGGCTTCGGTTATCCTGATCAACTTGCGCCATTACAGATTGATTTGCCTAATGAGCATCGATTGCTGTTACGAGGCAGAATCGATCGTGTGGATCGGGCAGTGGAACAGGATCAACTCTATTTGCGTATCATTGATTATAAATCCAGTGCCAGAGGTCTCACTCTTACGGAAGTATACTATGGCTTGGCCCTACAAATGCTCTCCTATTTAGATGTGGTGTTGCAAAATGCAGAAAACTGGTTAGGTGAACCCGCCCAACCGGCAGGGGTATTATATTTTCATGTGCATAATCCGATGGTGGCTGCTAATGACTACTTACCGGAAGATAAACTGGAGCAAGAGCTGATGAAAAAGTTTAAGATGAAGGGATTACTCGTCGATCAAGAAGATATCGTGCGGAAGATGGATACTTCTTTGGACTCGGGGAGAAGTAATATCATTCCAGCCGGTTTTAGTAAGAATGGTTCGTTCTATAAGGGGTCGGCAGTAGCAGAGCAAGAAGTATTCCGTCAATTACATGATTATATTTATCAGCTAATGGAACGAGCAGGTGTACAGATTACAGAAGGTAAGGTCGACTTAAACCCATTTCAGCAAGATCAATTAACGGCATGTAATTACTGTGATTTTCGCTCCGTCTGTCAATTTGATCCAACATTAATCGAAAATAATTATCGTAAACTGAAGAATATGAAGGATGAAGAAGCGATAGCAGCGATGAAACGAGGTGATATGTAATGCCGCAATGGACAAAGGAACAGGAAGAAGCAATCTATCAATCTGGTCAGGACATTTTAGTAGCAGCAGCGGCTGGTTCAGGTAAAACCGCGGTACTAGTGGAGCGGATTATTCAGAAATTATTAAATAAGCAACAGCCAGTCGATATTGACACTTTATTAGTCGTGACCTTTACGAATGCAGCGGCACAAGAGATGCGTAACCGTATCGGTGCTGCTATTGAAACGTCGCTTTCAGATAATCCGCAATCGAATCATTTAAAAAAACAGCTGGCATTGGTGCAAAATGCCTCGATTTCAACTTTGCATGCCTTCTGTATGAATCTGGTTCGTCAATATGCTTACCACTTGGATATCGATCCAGGCTTTCGCATTGCCGATGACATGGAAGCTGATTTAATCAGGCAAGATGTGTTGGAGGAATTATTTGAGGGCTGGTATGGGGAAGAAGACGAGCAGAAACAGGCAGCCTTTTTCTCCGTTGTCGATCGATTTAGTAATGATCGTAATGATCTGGAAGTAGAATCGCTTATTTTGAAAATGTATGAGTTCTCGATCCAGCATCCCAATCCTGACCACTGGCTTAAGCAGATGTCACTGGTGTATCAAGTCAATGAAGAGACGCAGGAAGACGAGATTCCCTGGCTTTCCTTATTGAAAGAAGAAGTTGCCGATCAACTAGAGGTGATGGAGACATTAACCCAGCAGGCATTAAACCTAACTCGAGAAGCAGATGGCCCTTATCATTATGCGGAGGCATTAGACCAAGATCTCGTAATGATTCAACAAGCGAAAGGGGCACTGGCTGTGTCTTGGCAAGAAGTAGGAACTATTTTTACGACGGCTAAATTTAAGGCACTTTCGCGTAAAAAAGTGGACTGTGAAGAAGAAAAGAAAGAACAAGTGAAAACATTGCGTGATCAAGTGAAGAAGCGTTGGAATGGAATTGCAACCGATTGGTTTGCCAGAAGTCTGCAGGGGCATCTGCGCGATATGGCAGAACTCTATCCAACGGTTTATGCCTTGACCGAATTAATTCACCAGTTTAAAGATGCTTATCAAGCAGCCAAACGAGAAAAGGGATTGGTAGACTTTGCTGATTTAGAGCATTTTGCCTTAGATGTTCTCTCGGAAAATAAAGAAACATTACAACCGTCTGCTGTGGCCAAAAGCCTTAAACAGAAATATACAGAGGTGATGGTCGATGAATATCAGGATACCAACTTGGTTCAGGAAACGATCTTATCACTAGTTGCCAATCATGATGATGGCGGTAATATGTTTATGGTAGGCGATGTAAAACAAAGCATCTATCGATTTCGTCATGCAGAACCAAGTCTTTTCATTGAAAAGTATAATCGTTTTGCCGAACGTGATGCCACGGGCCGCCGAATTGATCTGGCCAAAAACTTCCGTAGTCGTGAGCAGGTACTAGCGGCGGCTAATTATATTTTTCGTCAGTTATTCGATGAAAAAGTTGGCGATATAGACTATGATCAAGCCGCTGAATTGATTTATGGCAATACATCGTATGAAGAAACACCTTTGAAAGAACCTGAAACAGAAGTGATCGTGATTGATCAGGAAACACAGGAAAACGAAGAAAACGCAGGAGATATGGAAACAGATGCCGATTTGGAAAAGGCGCAATTAGAAGCACGGGCTTATGTGGAAAAAATCAAACAATGGGTCGGCACAGGTGGAAGTGAGCCGATGCAGATTGTCGATAAACAAACAGGGATGTCACGGCAGGTCGAGTACCGGGACATTGTCATTTTACTGCGTTCGATGACTTGGGCGCCAGCCATTATGGAAGAGTTTAAAAAACAGCATATCCCGATTTATGCCGAACTATCAACAGGTTATTTAGCGGCGATTGAAATTCAGGTGATGATTAGTTTGTTAAAGGTGATTGATAATCCAAGACAGGATATTCCGTTAACTTCCGTATTAAAGTCACCTATTGTCGGCTTGAACGAAGATGAACTGGCTCAGATCAGATTGAGTAAGAAAGGTGGTTCCTATTATGAAGCCCTACAAGCATTTATCAAGGTTAACGATCATACATCGATCCAAACATTTATCGATCAATTAGCAGCATGGCGATTGGAAGCTAGGCAAGGGGCATTATCCTCCTTAGTTTGGCAAATCTATCAAGAAACTGGTTACTATGATTTTGTCGGCGGGATGCCTGGAGGACGGCAGCGGCAAGCCAATTTACGTGCCTTATTTGACCGTGCTAAAGGGTATGAGGCTACATCGTTCCGAGGTTTATTCCGATTCTTGCGATTTATTGAACGTATGGAAGAGAAAGGGGATGACCTAGGAGCAGCCAAAGCATTGGGCGAGCAAGAAGATGTCGTACGGATTATGACGATTCATAAAAGTAAAGGGTTGGAATTCCCGGTCGTCATTGTTGGTGCTATGAATAAACAATTTAACCAACAGGATTTGCGTGCCAAGTATTTACTGCATAAGGAACTGGGTTTTGCCACCAAATATATCGATCCAGTTAAACGAATTATGTATCCCACCTTGCTATTTCATGGTATTAAAAAGGAAATGCAGCGTGAGATGCTGGCAGAAGAAATGCGCGTCTTATACGTGGCATTAACACGTGCGAAAGAGAAACTTGTCTTAGTCGGTACGGTTCCCTCTTTAGAGAAGAAAAGGAAAAAATGGGAAAATACCATTACACATCAAGACTGGGTGCTCCCGTCCTATTATCGTTTAGAGTCGCTAACCTATTTAGATTGGTTCGGAGCAACTCTGCTCCGTCATCAAGACGCTGTTGCATTGAGGAATACAGATAGGTCATTACAAGTCCCTGTAGAGATTATGCAAGATGCCTCTCAGTGGAAGATTACCCCGGTGCATCAGAGCCAATATCATAGGATAGAGGAGAGTGGTCGTGATCAAATCCAATCCTTACATGATTCCATCAATCAGTGGGAAAAGCTGGATCTACCTGATGAGGGCATGGCTAACAAGGTAGCCTCGCAGTTGGAATTTGTCTATCCGTTTCAAGATGCGGTTTTTTATCGTGCCAAACAAACAGTAACGGAAATGAAACGTCAATATGAAATGAAAGATAGCTATAGTGACGAACAAATTATCGATACCTTCCGTGCCCCTATCCGCAAACGCCCGCGCTTTATGCAAAAAGAGCGGCAGTTATCTAGGGCGGAGATTGGTACAGCTATGCACACGGTCATGCAGCACCTGCCTTTGGATCGGGAATGGACATTATCTGGTTTAGAGGAATATATTGCCCACCTGGAAGCGGATGAAATGATCACGAATGATGAGGCCGAGGTGATCGATACTTCTTCGATACTGCATTTTTTCGCAACCGATATGGGCAAGCTGCTGTTAAAAGCAGATAAAGTCGAGCGTGAGGTGCCGTTTAGTATGACATTACTGGCAGATGAAGTATATCCCAATTGGCAAGAACAGACCAAGGAAAGGATTTTTCTGCAAGGTGTGATCGATTGTGTGATAGAAACCGATTCGGGACTATTATTACTAGACTATAAAACGGATCACATCACAGATACACAAAGCGAGATGCTAGAAGAAAAATTGAAACAACGTTATCAGCTGCAGCTTGATTTATATGCAAAGGCACTAGCTGAGATATGGAAGAAGCCTGTGACAGAAAAATATTTATACTTTTTTGATAAAAGCCTGTTACTAGAAGTGTGAGCATAAGGAGAACGATTCTCCTTATGCATTTCCACCAATGACTTGATCAACGGCATCGGGGTCGATCGCATTGGTGATGTTAAATCCTGTGTTGGTGTTCAAGAAATCGCCTGTGTTGTTTGCACCTGCTCCAGTAGCTAGTTTAGAAGCACTCTTAGGAGATAGGTAAAAACTGTCACCAAAATTGATGATTCCTCCATCAACACTATTAATCTTGATAGGACCAACAACGGATGGCAAGGTGATCACGTCCTTTTTTATTTAATAGATAACCTTGAGGTGCATGAAGCTTGCTGGGTTAATCTGGGTCGACAATGCGTATATGCTTGAGTCGGGCAATCGAATGCACGTGCTGACTATTTCCGAGTTGAATGACAGCAGAAGAGGAGGCAGCTGAAACATCGAGAGAATGAATATCAATTCTTGGGCACAACATATGATGATCGCCATAGGTTAAGCTGTAATTAGGAAGAAAAGGAATAGATTGTTGGAAAAAAGAATCGTCTTCAAAGGAAAAGCTTTTGTCTGATGAAATACCACCTTCTTTTTGAACAGCGATTACATTCACACTAGGTTCTGTGAAGCTGGTATCTCCTATTTGTAATATGGAACTATAGGCAAGACTGTCGAGTTTCAGTTGTTGTACGTTAGTCGTCCGTGTTTCCAAGTGGGATCAACCTGCCTTCCGCTGCCCCAACAATGTAGGACTCGGGAGGTGTATCGAATAAAGAGGCCAGTTGAATATGACAGCTGTCTCCAGCTATGAATAAAGAAGAACCAGAAATGCCTAAGATAGAAATATTTCCTACACCTAATTGCCTGTTATTTACTTGGTAATACATAACGTCACTCCTTCTGCTGATTACTAAACCAATTTTTCAGTCCTTGTTGCCATTCCTTTTTTACATGCTCAAGGATGTGTTGGGGTAAATCTGTCGGGGGAACATTGGCTTGTTGATAGTATGCGATACGGTTGGGCAACTGTTGTTTCACATCTTGGATTAATGTTTGTCGAAAATCATCCTCAAGTGGGTAATTATATTGCTGCTCAAGCGAATGTACATAACCGGGGAGTTCATTGTCTGCATCTTCTAATAAAGTTTGATGTACAGAAGGAAAGGGCGTTTGACCTTGCGAGGGATTTAACGAAAGGTCTTCGCTATTTTGTAAATCTTCTGGCGTCATCCCAATATGAAGAGTTCCATCTAAGCGTTCAATTTTTAGTTGATCGAAATGGTATTCCAGTTTTTCGATGGAGGTTTTGGCCTGTTTATTACTCTCAAGCTGCTGAATTCGGTTCTCTAAGGAGTGACTATATTGATAGAGTTGCTGCACTTGTTGCTGCAGTTGTGTTATATAATGCATTATCAGCTGATTGCTCATTCGTTATCACTCCTTCTGACATCTGTTAGAAAGGGGAAAGAGGTACTAATGACTCACTAGCTTCTCCTGCTGCCGTTGCTTGTTCTGCAGCTGTCGAATACCCGCCCGTGTTGTATAACTGTGAGAGAGTTTGCATACTGCCAGTACTTCCTATTTGCAGAACGGATGAATTAGTGATACTGCCAACCTTGAGAAAATGAATATAAATCGATTGATTAACGGTTATATGCATGAAATCACCTACTATATTCCAGATATATTTTGATCAAATTGATCGTTATCTACCATCGTTGTTTGTGCATTTTCAAGATGCACACGGATTCCATCGCCTGTGTTGAATGACCCGCCACCTGCAAAGGTTTTGGCTTGAGTGTAAGGCTGGATTTTATAGACATCTCCAATATGAAAAATACTGGAAGAACCAATGTTAATCACCTTTACTGCACCAACAATTGCTGGCATATACATCATCCTAACATGGTTACATCATTTTGACGTACTATATAAGCTGAAAGGCGTGTGAATGGTGATTCACACGAATGGATCAAACAAGATATTATCAAGAAATAATGTAAGCAAAGACTTGTTTGTCACACGTCTTTGTTATATTGATAAGTTCAACTTATATAGTTGCAGGCGTTGCAACAAATGATTTCGGAGGAACGAGTTACGTAACCCCAAAAGTCTGCGGTCTTAGCCTACCAATCTTAGATTATGCGAGTACAGGCTTGGGTGTGAACAGAAATCGATTTTCGGATAGAAGAAACGCGTATGACATTACAATCGATAAATAGGATTCTAAACTGTCTGTGTTTCGTTTAAAATTTAATAAAGGAGTCGATATCATTGAGTAATCCACTGCCGTTAACGGATTCGAAACGATTGCCATGGATTGATAGTGCACGCGGTTTTGCCATATTAGGTATCTTTCTGGTGAACCTGGCGTCTTTTCATGGCCCTTATTTTTTATATGGAAATGGTCAAAATTATTGGGGATTGGGGGATCCCGGGATCATTCAAATGCTTTTGGATATCTTTTTTCAGGCGAGTTTCTATTCTCTGTTTTCTTTTTTATTTGGCTTTGGTATGTACATGATCTATGATAACCTGTCAGCGAAACAGGTTGAATCGCCAAGAAAATGGATGGTGCGCCGTCTGATTATTTTATTAATCATTGGTGCTATACATGCCTTTGTTATTTGGTATGGGGATATTTTGATCACATACGCTTTAGTGGGCTTGCTGTTGTTATTATTTCTTACACGCAAAAATATAACGCTGTGGGTTTGGTTTGCTTGTTTATTAGTTATTCCAGTGCTGATGCTAACTGGTTTGTTATTCTTAACCAGTCTAGTAGCGGATACCAGCTCATTAGCGAATACAGCGGCGATTAATCAGGCCTTGCAACATTATGGAGAAGGCAGTATTACCGCCATTTGGCAACAAAATGCAACAGATTGGTTCTATAGTAATAACGTCTTGAATTTCTTCATGATCACTTGTAACTTACTTCCAATTTTTCTCTTAGGAGTATTATTTGGAAGAAACCGCTGGCTGCATGATATTACGGATCACCGGAAAATTTTACAAAGATGGTGGGTAGGTTCCTTATTCGTTTTTGCCGTTTGTAAGGCTGGTCCTTATTTGATTGGAAACCCATTTTGGCTGCAGATGGTGCAAGACACCCTTGGCGGTACGGGTTCAGCGATTTTCTATTTGCTGACGATAACGTTATGGTATAATAAGGCAGTCAAATTGTTTCGCTGGCTCGGATATGTAGGAAAGATGGCATTATCCAATTATCTGCTCCAATCTGTCTTAGGAGTACTGCTATTTTATTCGTATGGACTGGGATTATATGATACACTAACACCATTCCAAACGATATTGGTTGGATTAATTATCTATCCGATCCAAGTGTTGATGAGCTATTGGTGGCTGCGATATTACCAGAGAGGACCGATAGAATGGCTGTGGCGAAGCTTGATTTATCAAAAAAGATTATCAAATAAACGAGCACTATAGGAAGTAATGACAATTACGTGAAGAAAAGGCTCACAAATGAATTTTATTGCTATCCATGATAAGATAAAAGAATGAAATTTGTGAGGGAATAGGAGGTGCAGTGAATTGACACATTTGCACATTACGGCATGGGTGCTAGCGGTTATTTTGTTATTTGTTTCTTATGCCATGTATAAAAAAGGGAGTAAGGCAGGGAAGATCCTGCATATGATTCTGCGCTTGGATTATTTACTTATTTTATATTCAGGTGGAGATTTGATAGCTGATTATTTCATAGGAACTAATTCCTACTTACCTGAGGCTATTGTAAAAGGTGTGGCCGGTATTTGGGTGATTGCCGCTATGGAAATGATCTTGGTTAAAACGGCGAAATCTAAACCTGCTAAAAGTTTCTGGATTCAATTTATCATTGCCTTTATTATTGTGTTAGTACTAGGCTTTGGCAGACTGCCGATAGGCGTTCAATTATTTTAAACAAAAAACCGTGGGGAAAGTCCTCCACGGTTTTTGTGGTGTAGGAGGCTTAAATTTCAAGGTGAGGAGGGGAGAGATCGATCCATGCGTTTACTGTATTGGTACTGGTAGTGATTATAATAGGGTATGTCTTTTCGTGGAAAACATATAGGGAAAAAATAAAAAACGCGGAGGAGGAAGGGGAGTTACGAAAGGCCTTCGTACCTTTTCTTTTGATAACAATCCTTGTGATACTTTCTCTTCTTGTCTTCATTTTCTGAGTTTCCTTTGTAACAGTCACATTCCGGCTTAGATGGAGGAATAGGTTTACTAGAATTCATATTCATCAAAAATGATCGTTGGATAGAGAATTTTGCAAACCAATAGGGAGTAATCAAGTCAAAAAAGAAATTCCCTTCCCAAAGTTTTGAAATAACATGATTTTTCTCAAGGGTGCTGCATATAATGGTAAGAGCAACTAAGAGAAAGGTGTGTCGATATTCATGTGCGGGATTGCGGGATGGATTGATTTTAGCCGTGATGTAGCGAAAGAAAGCCAACAAGTCCGAAAGATGACAGAAACATTGCAGCATCGTGGACCGGATGAAACAGGTTACTATCAAGACAGACATGTTGCTTTTGGGCACCAGCGCCTGGTCGTAATAGACCCTCAAGGTGGTAAACAGCCTATGAAAGAACAGAAAAACCTGCAGGAATATGTGCTGGTTTATAATGGGGAATTATATAATACAGAAGAGCTCAGAACAGCATTAATAAAAAGAGGCTGGCAGTTTCGCTCCCATTCAGATACAGAAGTATTACTGAAGAGTTACATGGAATGGGGAGAAGATCATGTCGATAAATTAAATGGTATCTTTGCATATGCCATTTGGGATCAGTACAAGCAGCAATTATTTACAGCGAGAGATCGTTTGGGCGTTAAACCCCTTTTTTACACAGAACACCAGCAAGGCATTCTGTTTGCCTCAGAAATAAAAGCGTTGTTGGCTCATTCAGAGATCAAACCAGTTCTTCAGCAGGATGGAGTAGCGGAAATCTTTGGCCTCGGTCCATCCAGAACACCTGGTCATGGTGTGTTTGCTGGAATCAAAGAGTTACGTGCTGGTCATGTTGGTATTTATAATAAAACAGGTTGGAAGACTAGACGTTATTGGAATGTGAAAAGTCATCTACATCAAGATTCAGTAGAGGAAACAGCACAAAGAGTACGGCAGCTACTGACAGAAGCTGTTGAAAGGCAACTCGTTTCTGATGTTCCTTTAGGCACGTTTTTATCGGGGGGAGTGGATTCAAGTGCCATTACGGCTATTGCTGCCAACAATCTAACCAAGCCGTTGCAGACCTTCTCCATTGATTATCAAGAAAATGATAAATATTTCAAAAAGAGTAGTTTCCAACCTAATCAAGATAATGATTTTATTGATATCATGGTGGCTGCCCTGCAAACTAAACACCAGACATTTCATATGGATAATAACACTTTGGCAGTTCTGTTGAAAGAGGCAGTGACCTATCGTGATTTACCAGGTATGGCAGATGTCGATAGTTCCTTATTGTGGTTTTGTCAAGAAACAAAGAAACAAGTGACAGTTGCCTTATCCGGTGAATGCGCAGATGAGATTTTTGGTGGATATCCATGGTTTTATCGTCAAGAAGACTTAGAAAGGGAAGGGTTCCCATGGATACGCTCATCTGCTTTTCGTCAACATTTATTACGAGGTGAAATTAATAGAGAGATAGACATCCAGGCTTATGTCCAGAAAAGATATCAAGAAACAGTTGATGAAACTCCATTGCTGGAGGGAGAGAGCCAAGAAGCGTCTGCCAGAAGGCAAATGTTCTATTTGAATATGCACTGGTTTATGCCGACATTATTAGATCGAAAAGATCGAATGAGCATGGGCGCAAGCTTTGAGGCTCGAGTTCCATTTAGTGATCATCACCTGGTCGAATATGTTTGGAATATTCCCTGGGAAATGAAAAACGATGGCAACAGGGAAAAAGGGATACTAAGAAGGGCATTAACGGGGCTTTTGCCTGATGATATATTATACCGTAAGAAAAGCCCTTATCCAAAGACATATCATCCCGCCTATACCAAAGCGGTAACGGAGTGGATGCAGATGATCATTAACAAAAAGGAAGCTAGGTTGTTTGAGATAATGAATCGTGATAAAGTGACAGAGCTGGTACAGCAAAAAGCGTCCAGCATTGAAACCCCGTGGTTTGGTCAATTGATGACAGGTCCGCAGCTTTTGGCCCACCTTGCACAAATTGATTATTGGCTGGAAACTTACGATGTTACCATTGATCTCTAACATGCGAATAGCTTCTCCGATAAGCGAGGAGAACGTAATCACCATACTTGGTCAGAGGGACACCTTGTTAGCCATGGCTCTCTTGTTACTGCTGCTTATCAGTTATCAGCTAAGAAAAAAATTCAAACAACGGATTAAAAAGGAGGAATGTAAGAAGGATTAAACCTTTCCTATTGCCTTTATAGTAAAAATAATATCCATCAAGTTATATCAGTGATTATAAACTTTTTTAACTCATAAAAAGAGAACGAAACAAGAGAATTCTCTTGTTTCGTTTTGATATTAATGTTCAAGCGATTTCCGTAGTTTCGTCACTTCTTTAAGCTCAAGACTGGTTAACTCCGATATTTCTTCATCCGAATAGTCACGGTCTATCAGCTTTTTGGCAACATTACGTTCTGCTTCTTCAATGCCTTCCAATTTGCCTTCTTCTCTTCCGCGCTCCATACCTTGTTCCATACCTTGCTCCATCCCACGTTCCAATCCTTGTTCTGTAGCCGCTTCCCCAATTTCTCTAATCAATCGGCCAAATGTCGGGGGTGTCTCTTAACTTTTCCATTTCCATAACGTTTTTGCCCTCCTTCTCGGTTTGGATGATGGGTAATGATTCGTAAAATTGTTCCTGTAATTCGTCTGGTAGCTTCATGATGTAATCAATAAAATACAATAAGGCAGAAAGATACTTGGGGCGGTGTCGATATTTTTCGTAGACTAAGTCGACCAGTATCTTCTTATGATCAAACTTGGTTTCCTCGCGCTTTTGCTTCTTTTGTTCCTCACTCATCCTTTTATCATCTTTCCCAGTGGTTTTTTTACTGGCATAGATACCGGCAAGCACCACTAAGGCGAAGGGGTTCGACGATTGTTTCAGTTCTTCTTCGTCTTTCCCGTAAAAGTGATAGGTGTTGTAACGATACGTGATTTCCGTGCCATAAAAGGCATCATGAAACTGATTTTCATAGTTTGCTTCGCTGGCATCCGTGAACAGTGCGATGGCATAAATCGGTTCTGTATGTTTTTTGTAGATGCGGTAAAAATATGGAAACATGCGTCGGGCAAATTTTTTATTCCCAACTGCCTGCACTTCAATATGGATATGGATGTATTGGTTTTTGCCACTTTTTAATGTTACTTTGGCTAACTTATTACAGCGTTAAGAGCCCGTAAGTTTTCCGACTGTATGAGAAATACCTCCAAGTGGTGATGGAAAACAACGGTCTCTAAACCTCCTGATAAGTCTCGCTTTATCCGTATATCTTTTCCCTTTTGCCTGTCTCAAAATATGCGGGAGAAGCTCTGTACCTTCAAAGTCGACGCCTTTGTCAAACTCAATGTCCGGGTACAAATCGGGCGCAAGAAAAACCGGGCAAAATTCGCCCGGTCCTTTACAGACCACTCAAAGAAGTTAATGAACTGCCGATAAGATGGATAATGTTAAGTATCTAGTTCCATTATTCCATGTAGTAAAGTTGATTGTTTGTCAGTGCTAGGCAGTACTCCGGAAATAGGTTCCGCTTTCCGCGAGCTTGGCTCAGCCTCCTCGTCAGCAAAGATCGCTTCCTGCGGGGTCTTCACACTGCGCTATTCTCGCAGGAGTCTCCACCTATTTCCTCCGCTGGGTAGTAGCACTACAATCGAATGACTGCTAGAATGAAGTGTTCCAGACACTATATTTCTGCCAATAAGTAAACTGTATAACCTTTTTCTGAGAACGATTCGATCATACATTATGACTTTTATAAAATGAAGGAGCCATTTTGTAGCATGATCCATTACACAGCTGAAGAATCAGTTGGCGATTTTTTCTTTTGCTACAACAGCGTCTAGGTACCTAGAATCCTTCATTCTTGCAGTAACAATCATTGTTGTACTGTACTTTAGCGGAGGGAATAGGTGGAGACTCCTATGGGACTAGGACGAGCTGAAGATCCACTAAAAAGTGCTCTTCTTTTTAGTTAGCTGAAGCCGGCCCCATGGAAAGCGGAACCTATTCCCGGAGCGCTTGCTTTGCACAGATAAAACGATCAAACTCACCACTAAGGAAAGTGGGCTACTTTACATCATCTATCTTATCAGTATCACTATTCGTTCAAGATCAAAATCGGTCCACATCCTTTCATACTCAGAATTTTATACTTTCTTATCTTTCAAAAAAGGCCATAAATGCTTGAAACAATTCTTGAATAATGTTTTTCCATAGGCCATCATAATCGGGAGGTGTCGAGCGATAATCATGCGTATCTTCTTTTACTGCGGTTAACATTAGTATACCACATCCTTTTGTTAGAATGAATTTGTTTTCATCTTATCGCTTTATGGCGGGCAAGGCAAAACGGTAAAAGTAGATTTTCATAAGGTGCAGAGGGGAGATAATCGGAATAGTGCCTGGCTATTTGATGATTTTTGCTGAAATGAATATTTTTAAAATGGAATGTTCATGTTTTTATAAGAAAAATATGCTACAATATTTAGTCATTCATTTGCGTTCTCGTTACATCTACTTCTTCACAAAAAATTCATACAGAATAAAAAATATTCATTTGACTTTCTGATTTGGTCTCAAGGATAATAGAAGCATAACTATTATGAAAAGGGGACTATTATGCAATATATAAAAAGAGCATGTATGATGACCTGTTTCTTGTTTTTAATCTTTCCTTTTATATCTACAGAAGCAGCCGAACAAGCAGATGAACGCATTTATTACATGCTGATTGATCGCTATAATAATGGAGACAATGATAATGATATCGATATTGATATTGATGATTCAGATGCCTATCATGGGGGAGATCTTCAGGGAATTATTGATAAAATGGATGATTTAAGTGATTTGGGGATAACCATGATCAACTTAAGTCCGGTGATGGAAGCAGAGTCTTATCATGGTTTTGATATCACATCGGCTCAAAGTGTTAATCCGCACTTTGGTGATATAGCTATCTTGCAAGAACTAGTATCAGAAGCGCAGGAAAGAGATATGCGTGTCATATTAGATTTTCCATTAAGTCATGTCAGTTCTGAACATAACTGGAATGATGAACAAATGGACTGGGTGCAAGAGACCACCGAAAATACATTGGGTGAGCATTTGCCAACTGTGGATATGAGTAATCAGGATGTACAAGAGTACTTGATGGAGACAGCTATTTATTGGCTGCAAACATCCAATGTAGATGGCTTTCACTTTTATGTGAATCAACAGACGCCAGATGATTTTATCGAGGAATTAAATCAACGTCTGCAAGCGGAAAAAGAGGATGTAACGGTTATATATGATGGGGATAATGACCAAAATGATATGAACAACACCTTTCAATCGGCAGCAGTCGACGCTCTTAAGCAACCTGGTGAATCGATTACACCTATCTTAGAGCAAGATCTGTCCGGCATACACTTTATCGAATCTGTCAACACGCCCCGTTTTGCTTTTGAATCGGTTCAGGAAGGATACAATCCTGTGACCCGGTGGAAATTGGCAGCAACCTTGTTATATACGCTACCTGGTTCTTCTCTGTTTTATCAAGGAGTGGAAGTACCAATGGATAATGGGGCAGACGAACCGGATCACCGCATGGCAGAATTAAATAAAACCGATGAAGAACTAACGGAGCATCTAGATCGGTTGTCTAATTTTCGGGGTGACTCATCAGCTTTACAGCAAGGTGAACTGGAAGTTGTAGCTGAATCAGGTGCGATGACTGTATTCAAGCGTTCTTCTTCAGAACAAACCATGTATGTAGCGATTAATAATGATACCGAAACGCAGACCGTTGCATTGAATGATGTGGAGGATGACATGCAGTTACGAGGGATTTTAGATGATGATATTGTCAGGCAACAGGATGACGGTTCTTATCGCATGATTCTGGACAGGGAAACAAGCAATATCTTTGTATTAGAGGACGATAGCGGTTTGAACTGGTTCTTTCTTTCCTTAGTTGCAGTCATATTTGGAGGTTTTGTCTTCTTTGTGGTAGCCCTAAACAGAAAGGGAAAGCAGGCAGAAAAATAAGCAAGAAAAGGCACTAGCTGTTCTATACACTAGTGCCTTTGTTGTGGATTAAAGGAAGAATAATGAAACCATGAGAAGGATAAGTTCGTATATCACATTAAAGAGGTGATTGATTATGACTCATGAAACAAAGCAATGTCCCAAATGTGGAGGGACAGACTTCGGAAAGGGCATGCAGCATGGTTATGGTGTCATTATGCCCAAAGGTAAAATGCTAGGTTCCCCAGTCGAACACTTGATTTGTCCAGTATGTGGTTTGATACTGGAAAGCTATGTGACAAAACCTTCCAGGTTCAAAGATGCATGGTTTTGATGGGACACACCGCTATTATAAAGGCGAATCATTTAGGAAAAACAAGGCAATCGTACCAGGGCCGGAGTGAGCGCCAATTGTTGATCCAACCATATTTATTTTTATATCTTTCACTTGCCATTTGTCACGAATCAATTGGCTTAGCTGTTCAGCTGTTTCCAGTGCGTCTCCATGGCTGATAGCGATTCGTTGATTTTCGAGGTCTGCTCCTCGTTCTTCCATCACTTCGATCATGCGTTTATACACTTTTTTGGAGCCACGTATTTTCTCTAATGGAATTAATTTACCATCCTCCATATGTAAGAGTGGCTTCACCTTTAATAACGTACCTACAAAAGCGGCTGTTTTACTTACTCGACCGCCACGATAGAGGTATTCCAAATCGTCTACGGTAAAAATATGTTCCATATGCTGATAATAATGCTGTCCTGTCTTCAGTATTTCGTCTACATCTGCACCTGCTTGGGCCAACTCAGCTGCTCGTAACACGACTAAGCCATAGCCGAGTGAAGCACACTTGGTATCAACGACGTGAAGGGTGAAATCAGGGTAGCTTTCTTTGATTTCTTGTTCCATCAATTTAGCGGCTTGATAGGTTCCGGAAAGCTGAGAAGAAAAGGAAAAATAAACCACTTGGTCCCCTGCAGCCGCATGTCGTTCAAAGGTGTCTTTAAACGCTTGGGCACTTACTTGGGCTGTTTTCGGTGTGGTACCACCACGCATGGCATCATAGATCGTTTTGGCAGAGATAGAAACCCCATCTTCATATTCCTTTCCATCTAGCTGAACAATCAGAGGAAGTACCTCTATTTGATAACGCTGATAATCCTCTTTTGTCAGGTCACAGGCTGAATCGGCAAGTATTTTTACTGCCATCAAAATCCCCCCTTATTTGTTCTGTATAACCATCATGTATGATTGATTTATACTTGGTTTAGACTTAGAAAGAGTATAACACGTTTTCCGCCAACAAGCAGTAGCTAAACCATGTTTTTTACGGTAAAATGAGAACTTAGTTACGTCTTTCTCAAATAAATATCAAAAAATGATAGTGAAGTACTTGGAAGTGTTGTGTTTTTTTAGTATAGTTTAGTCCTGTGTGAATGATCGGAACAAGCATAAATGAGGAGGAATGAATCGTGTTCTTGATGGAGGCTAAAAGGATATTTATTGTAATAATTGGTGCAGTGCTTAATGCAATAGCGTTGAATTTCTTCATGATTAGCGCCAATGTATATGCAAGTGGTTTTACTGGGATGGCACAGATCCTTACTACTGTTTCACAAGAATATTTAGGGCTACAGTTTGCTAGTACAGGTCTTATTTTATTATGTCTCAATATTCCTGTAGCCATTCTTGGCTGGTTTATGGTAGGAAAAGGGTTTACTATATACAGCTTTGTTTCCGTGGTAGCGACATCCTTCTTTCTAGAAGTTATTCCCATTATTGAGATATCAAGTGATATAATGCTCAATGCGGTGTTTGGCGGCGTAATTGCTGGTGTTGGTGTTGGTATTACACTTAAATGGGGTGCATCTACTGGTGGATCAGATATTATTGCTATGATTCTTTCTCGTATGAAAGACAAGCCAATTGGCGGTTATTTGATGATAATTAATGGTTTCATCATCATGATTGCAGGTGTGTTAAATGAGCCAGAAAATGCTTTATATACACTGATAGGGTTGTATGTAACTACACGAGTGATTGATGGGATACATACTCGTCATGAGAAGATTACGGCGATGATTGTTACTAAAAAAGCAGATGAATTACAAAAGGCAATTCACGATACGATGGTTCGTGGCATTACCATTTTACCCGTAAAAGGTGCCTATACGAAAGAAGATAAGCATATGTTATACTTGGTTATTACTCGTTATGAATTATATGATTTGGAGCGAATTATTCGTGAGGTGGATGAGAATGCCTTTGCCAATGTTATTCAAACGGCTGGTGTGTATGGTTTCTTTAGGCGAAATGATTGAACCATTTTAGAAAACGTTACAAAGTTTGAATAAGAGAAACTTTGCAAAAATAATACTAGGTTCATTTTCATTAATACAAGTTAGGTACGATGGTTAAAGGTGTTGTTATGAAATTTTATAGTTCGTCTATTGCAAGATTAAAACTGTCCCAGCACCTGTTATATCGGAGGTAATGTTGTCTTTGCTTATAAAAAAACCGGGATCCACCCGGTTTTTTAACTTCTAGTATCCAAAGCTGACGATAACGGCCTCTACCTTTTCGATTAATTCGTCCCATTCTGCGTCGAATTTTTTGTTCACTGTTATAAAGTGCTGAAATCCAAAGACATTATCTACTCCATCAAGTTTCATTAATTCATTTAACACACCATGTTCGCTTGTTTGACCTGGCATGACCGATATACTATTGTTACCTTCAAAAATCAGTTTATCACTGTTGAATTTCATCGCATTCGGATTAGGTGTTGACTCTACATGAATACTCATTTTAGTGCCTCCTTTGTTAACTACCCGACTTCCAAGCCGACTAAATTATGTATTTAAGTACATGTTCAAAATTCGTTACGTTTACTGGTGTTTTTGAACAACTTATTTAAGGTTAATCATATCAAAGTTTTATCGGGAAGCAAAGCAAAGAGATAGCCAAGCATCGAAAAAAACAGAGATAGAAATTCCTATCTCTGCCTTTTCATTCTGATGCATTCTTACTTTAGTTGATTTTGCTGTTGCAGCTGTTTTTCAAGCTGGCGTAATTCTTGTTGTTCTTCTGCCGAAGCTTGGGTCATGGCTGCTTGAATAGCTGACTGTGCCGCTTGTTTGTCCTCTTCATCAAATCCACGGTTCATCATACGATTTACAGCGTTTTTTGCTTGTTCCATCATTTGATTTTTCATTTACAAAACCTCCAATTAGGAATCACTAGGTTTATCAATCGATGACCATCATGATTCACAGTAGCATGTTTGGCTCAGTACGAAGAAAAACATGAACATCATGTGGTGACGTTCATGTATAGTATGGTCGGTTATGCTGCTTTTATGTGAGTGATGATTTAGTAGTTAAAGGTGCTATTTCCAATTTTAAATAATCGGATAGGAAGCCACCGATCCCATCTTGTTCATTAGTTGCTGTATGATAGGCAGCGATCCGCTTTAATTCCATAATGGCATTATCCATTGCCACACCAACACCAGCGTAATCGATCATTTCTAAATCATTATCCTCATCTCCAAAAGCGATAATCCGCTCAGCTGGGATATGAAAGTAGTGAGCGATTTTCTTTAAGCCTACTGCTTTATTAATTCCTTTTCGAACGATTTCAATCACATTCCACGGTACTCCCCAATTGCGATGTTCCACCATGGAGGCATGATGGTCATTTAAATATTGCCGTAAATCATCAACTTGATAATCCTCTGGGTGGATTAATAAGGAAGTTGGGTCATCTTCCAGCAAATATTGCTTTAAACTGCCAATCGTAATTGATTCTCGTTCGTCAGGTGTAGTGAAAACATCCACAAGCTCCTGATCAAAACGATCTAAGTACATACTATCCATCATCTCTGCAAAAATATTTTTAACATTCAGATCATAACAGGTTTGAATAATTTTTTTTGCCGTGCGATTCGGCAATGGAGAATGGAGAGAATCCCACTTTTTGTCGGAAGGATGATGGATTAAGGCCCCGTTAAAATTCACCATAGGTGTGTCTAAAGCAAGTTCCTTGTAATATTGGATGCTGGCACGATGGGGTCTCCCAGTTGCAATGACAACAATGTGCCCCGCTTCTACCGCCTGTTGAAGGACTAGTTTTGTATAAGGACTAATCTGCTTTTGATCAGTTAATAATGTGCCATCCAGATCAAGTGCGATTAAATGTCTGTTCATTTGCATATTATCACCTCTTTATTAAATATAGTCTATATGTAAATGAATATGATGTAAAGTTCTTGTGTGTTTTAAAGCGCGTATTTTTATCGATGAGATGTTACTGTATCTGGGAAGTATATCTTGATTTTGCGACAATTTTTCACTTCATCATTACAATGTTAATCGCCAGAATGAGTCGATATGTAATAAGTGAAGTAATTTTCACATCAACCGCTGATGAAGGATTAGTAATAAAGAAATGGACAGATTTTGCTTGGTTTATCTTAATTTTTTGAAAGTTTGCTTTAGAAGTTATATCATAAAAGAAGAATCGTATCTATTGTACCGTTTTTAAAAATAGGAATAAGAAAGGAATGTCACCATTGATTGTTGTAAATAAAGAATATTGGAATCACCTGCCATTGTTACATATTGCCCCAGCCCCAAAAAAAGATCAGCCATTGCCGGTATTGACGTATATGCATGGTTTTACGAGCGCAAAGGAATATAATCTGCCCATCGCTTATTTGTTGGCGGAAAAAGGATATCGAGTGATATTGCCAGATAGCTTGTACCATGGAGAGAGGGAAGAAGACCTGTCACAAGGGGTATTGGAAATGCGTTTTTTCGATATTATCAAACAAAATTTAGATGATATTGAGATGATTTATCAAGAGCTGGTTGCCAAAGGATTACTGGAAGGAAATCGATTTGGGCTGGCAGGTACCAGCATGGGTGGTATGACCACTGCGGCTGCGTTAACACAATTTTCCTGGATTAAGACAGCGGGAGTGCTGATGGGTTCCCCAAAATTAACACAATATGCTGAATATAGGATTGCTTTAATGAAAGAACATAAGCCAGATTTTCCTGTATCCGATGAAGAGGTGCAAAATCTATTAGAAGAGATAAAGGAAATCGATTTATCCCTGCAAGCAGAAAAATTATTTGGGCGCCCGCTATTTTTTTGGCATGGGAAACAGGATACGGTAGTACCTTTTGATCACAGTTATAGTTTTTATGAGGAGGTCATCCACCTTTATAAAAATCCAGAGAATATTGCCTTTCTTAAACAATTAGACAGTGGTCATAAGGTAAGCCGTTTTGCTACGATAGAGTTTGTTAACTGGCTAGAATATCAATTATAAGGATATATGTTTTAAATGTCGGGCGATTTGTTTTATAATAAGGGCAAGAAACTTAAAGGAGGGATACGATGGATCAGGCTTTAGAAGAGAACCTAATGGGAGCTTTGGAGAATGTCATTGACCCAGAGCTTGGTATAGATATAGTGAACTTAGGTCTTGTATATGGAGTGGAGCTTGATGAGGAAGGGATCGCAACGGTTACGATGACGTTAACGGCGATGGGCTGTCCTTTAGCAGGTCACATTGAACAAGATATTAAGCGAGTAATGGAAGATATTCCTGAGGTGAAAGACACGGATGTGAATATTGTCTGGAATCCTCCATGGTCTAAAGAACGTATGTCTAGATATGCCAAAATTGCCCTTGGAATTCCGGATTAATTTTATTTTAAAAAAGGCGATTTCCCTTTTGGGAAATCGCCTTTTTACGTATACTAAAGCAAGATAAAGGCAAGAATACCTACGATAAAACAATAGATGGCAAAATATTTAAGATTGCCTTTTGCCATAATATTCATAAACCAGCGCAGCGCAAAATAGGTAGCAATCAAGGCGGCAATGAAGGCAATCACATAAGGAATCCAAAGTGTTTGGATATTTGGATCATGAATCACATCGCCAATTGATAAAACCATCGTACCAGCACTTACTGGAATGAACATAAGAAACGAAAAACGTAAAGCTGTTTCTTGTTTCAAACCTAATAACATGGCAGCAACAATCGTTGCACCTGAGCGGCTTATACCAGGTATCAGTGAAACGGCTTGAGCAAGCCCAATAATAATCGCATCCTTCCAGGTCAACTCCCCATCGCTTTTACTACCTCGGATGTTACGAATGATCCATAAGGCTGCCCCGGTAACTAACAATGAAATACCAACCATACTCGCCTTACCACCAAAGGTCTTGGCAATAAGATCCTCGAAAAAGAGACCAAGTACAGCAGCTGGTACAGTGGCAACTACAAGATAGACAATAAACATGAAATCGGAGTGGTATCGTGTTTCTCTTGTCCCTATGTATTGAATACCATTTTTTGCGATACTAATAATGTCTTTCCAATAAATGATTAATACCGCAATTAAAGAACCGAAATTAACCAGTACCTCAAAGGAGAGGTTTTCGATAATTCCCACGTTAAAAATCTCTTGGGCTAAGACTAAATGCCCGCTGGATGAGATAGGGATTGGTTCAGTAAAGCCTTGTAATAAACCTAAAAATAGGTATTTAATCAATAATATGAAATCTTCCATTTATATCCTCCTAACACAATCGACTCATAAAGATAACCCTTGTCAAGAAGGAAAGACAAGGGTTAGCAATAGACCTAAGTATATCTCATGAATTTTCTTCTTTCAAAATACCTTCACCCAAGACGATAGCAGCTACGGCAAAAATGGCTGCAACCGAAAGCGTGGACCCAATGTTAAAAGCTTGCCCTGCCATACTTGTTAACACATAGGACACAACCGTGATAATCAAGACAGCCCAAAAAATAGTAGCAAAATATTTCATCCGTTTCACCTCTTTCAATATATTCTTTCTCATTGAATATAATACCAAAAAAAATAGAATTTGTTATAAGGTATCCGATCATCGCTATGATTCATAGCATGATCATGAATAGGACGCCCTTTATGTATGGTCTTTCTGTTACACTTATTACATTTTACCAAACTTTTTTAATAAAATAAAGTATTAGTGAATAGAAACAAAAAAGGCTTTATGCCACTATTTACGCTCAATTTGTAATCAATTTGTAATACGTTCTTGGTTTACGTAAACAAGAAGAGACGATAGAATAGTACTAAGGTTATACGGAGAATGAAATTTCAATTTGCTGGGGAGTGCACTAATTGAGAAGGTTTATGATGTTGCTTTTCCTCATGTTAATCGGTCTTCCATTATTAATCAGCTGTCAACAAGGAGATTCTAACAAGGTTGAACGTGTTGGCATGTTAATTGAGCATACCATTAATGATCAAACATGGGGAAGCAGAGGGTATCATGGTTTATTAGATATAGAAGAAGAATTTGATTCAGAGATTTTTTTTCGTGAAGGAGTACAAACACAACAGCAAGTAAATGTAGCGGTAGAAGAACTTTCCAATCAAGGAGTGCAGGTGATTATAGGGCATAGCAGTAACTATGGAGAATTTTTTAATCAGCTGCATTCATCTTATCCTGATATTGAATTTATTTATGTTAACGGAGGTTATTCAGGGGATAATTTAATCAGTTTGAACTTCAATTCGTTGGCAATGGGCTTCTTTGCGGGGATGCTGGCAGGGGACATGTCGGAGAATGATCATGTTGGCGTGCTCGCTGCATTTGAGTGGCAGCCTGAAGTGGAAGGGTTTTACGAAGGTGTACTTTACCAAAACCAGGAAGCTGAGGTCGATGTGCGCTATGTAAATAGCTGGGATGAATCGGAAGTGGCCTTGAATTATTATCAGCAAATGCTGAATAATAACGTTGATGTGGTCTATCCAGCAGGAGATGCATATAGCTTGGCAGTTGTAGAAGCGGCCATGAATGATGGGATTCATTCGATTGGTTATGTAAATGATCAGCAGCCACATGGTGGTCAGTCGGTATTAACAAGTACGCAGCAGCATGTTGATAAACTGTACGTGTATGCAATCGAACAGTTAACAAAAGGGGAATTAACTGGCGGTATATACAATTTTGGCTTTGCTGAAGGGGTCATTACGATAGGGCCATACAGCGAACAAGTACCAGAAGCAACTGTTCAGCATTTGGATCAATTAATTGAAGAGTATGTCGAGACAGGTCTTTTGCCTCATCAGTCATAAAGTGATTATGATGATGAAAGCCTTCCAGTATCTAGAATACTTTACATATGCCGCATCTTGCAGTAATGGCCATGTGAAGATCCCGCAGGAAGCGATCTTTGCTGACGAAGAGGCTAAAGCCAAGACATGAAGGTTCGCATGCTAAGATCACGACGACAATTGCCACACCTGCACTTGCATGTCCTATGCATCGAAACGGAACCTGTTTCCGGAGCGTTTCCTAGTACTGACAAACCATCAACTTTACTACATGGAATAATGGAACTAGATACTTTACATCATCCATCTTATCGGTACCACCATTCGTTTAAGATCAAAATCGGTCCACGTCCAATCATACTCAGAATTCTATACTTTCTTATCTTTTAAGAAAAACCGGGCTTGATAGCCCGGTTTTTTAGAATGGTGGGGTATAGAACATGTTTTCTAACTCGTTTAGCAAACTGCCAAGAACACTATCACCAATCACTAAAAGGATAATGGCGATAGCGAGATAAGTGATAAGCAAGCCATAGATGACGTCTAAACCACTCTTTTCCGGTGCCTTTGTTTTAATTGCAAAGATCGTTGCCATGCTTGCTACGGATGTGATGCTTATGGCAAGAATGAAGAGCATCATGCTAAACCCATAGCTGCTAAAAAAAGATAACAATAATGAAGCGAATGCGACAACAGTTGGTAAGACCATTAATGTGCCATAGGTGGTCAATACACCAAAGAAATCGATTTGGGCTTTCATGAGCTTAGCTACACCAAATTTCACGAGAGTCAGAAGGGCAGAAAACAATATCAGACCAAAGAAAGGTTTAATGACAACATCGAAAAACGGCGGTTCGATATAACCGTCTGATAAACTGCGAATACTCAAATAAGTAAATAGCGGTAATAAGATAGAGAAGAGGACAAGTGTGATAATGCCATTGATCCTTTCCTGCTGTGTTACCTCTTTACTCGTTAAGTATGGGGTAGCCAGTGCTCTTCGAATAAAATTCCAGTAATGCTTACTAATAACTTTCCCTTGCTCCACATAATCGTTGGTTTGTGAGGAAGGGTTATTATTGGATTCAACAAGTTCAGCTGTGTTTGCTGCGATGGTTTCCGAAGTGTTTTCATCATTTACCATGGCACCACAATTCGTACAAAACTTCGCATTTTCTTCTAGCTGTGCATGGCATTGTGTGCATTGCATTATAAATCGCTCCTTTGAAAGATATTTGATATCCGCTGCAAATAGCTAGCGTTCATTTCTAAAATGGATTATTGTTCTTCTGCTGTTCGTTCTTCTGTATTTGAGGCTTCGAATGCCCAAATAGAGCTGTAATCATTGATCAGCCATGCCTCATTTTCGTTATCATAGATCAATTCCACTGATAAATCGGTTATTTCATCTTCCGTTTCTATATCGTCATCGTCTTCATCATAAGAAGCAACATCCGCATAATGAAACTGGGTATTGACATCTAAGATAAATTGCTCGTCTTGTTTGACTAGGTAAAAGCTATCCAAATCAATGATGACTTTTTGATAAGAACCAGTCCAGCGATTACCATACTCATTCATATATTCAAACTCCTCAGCAGCTATTTCTTCATATTCTGAGGATATGTTTGTATATAATGAGACGTCGCGTTCGCGCTGTGCAGCGGCAAATTCTTCACCAAAGCTATGAATGGTATTTATAATTTCTGTACGCACCTCTTCTGAGAAAGGATTGGGTACAGCCAGGTCTAAATAGGTACTATTAATCGGCGTTACCTCTGACTTTGCTTCTCCCCAAGGGAAAGAAAGGGTGCTATATGCCTCAACAGAACCATCAATTGAAACAGGTCCAAAATCTTCATCTTCGGACATGCTGATTTCATGATCATTCACAAAAAAAGCAGTAGAATCGGCAATATCTGCATATTCCGAATAAAGTGAGACGTATTCCCCGTATAATGATAAGTCCAGTAATTGATTCTGATCATAAGATGCTTCCCAAAGTGATAATTCTGCCTGATTCTCTAAAATGGTGTAGTCGTTTTGATAGGTTGCCGTTACGTGATATGTACCAGGCATCAGTGGCCCAAATTCCTTTGAGTAAGTATCAGAATCACTAATAGCAAGCTCTTCTCCATCTAATAAAATCTGTACATCACTCATATTGGTTCCCACTTCAAAAAAGAAGGGTGTCACTTCAATTTGATAATTATCATAAATTAGTGCTGTTTTCCCTTTCTTTTCAAGAGAGAAAACGGAATTTGTCATAGGAGATGCTGCCCCCTCATCATAGGCTTCTCCTTGTTGTTTTAGGGCATCGACAAAATAGTTTTGTTGTGAAGGGTTGTCTTCTATTCGATCGATCAGTCTCTGGGTGTTATCTTCGTTTATTTCCATACGGTCATCACTTGTTGATAACAGGTCCGACATGGCATTGCTATCTTTTTCAATTAGGGCCTCTTCAAATTGTCCGATCAAACGATCTTTATCCGTTATAAACGCTCCAACTTGATAAGCACTAAATAACAAAATAATCACCCCTGCAATACTTATGGAGACGATCTTTTGTTTTTTGGATAATTGCTTACGTTTTGTTCCGATAAATGTTGTCTTCTTTGGTGGGGGCTGCTGGACCGTATTAGGTGTGCCGCATTCTGGACAAAAATGGGCATTTTCCTTTAAAGCATGTCCACATTCCTTACAAAAGTTGTTCAATCATTACTCATCCTTTCATTGTTCGTTTGTATAACCAGTAGAAAAAAAGACACAAATCTTATATCGACAGATGCGTGAAAAAGTAAAGTCCTTTCTTTACAGAGAAGAAGCTTGAAAAAAAATCAAGCTTGCTTTAAAATTAGTACCACGTCTTAATAATTGATAATAAATCCTTTGAGAGGAAGGGTGCTAGTGAAAGCAGGTATTCTTGGAGTAGGACACTATGTTCCTGAGAAAGTGTTAACGAATAAAGATATGGAACAAATCGTAGAAACGAGCGATGAATGGATAAGAACACGAACTGGTATCGAAGAGCGCAGAATTGCCGGAGATAATGAAAATACATCGGATTTATCTTTTTTTGCCGCAGAACAAGCCTTACAGGATGCTAATATAACAGGAGAAGATTTGGATTTGATTTTGGTAGCTACGGTTACTCCGGATCAGCCATTTCCAACGGTTTCTTGTAAGTTACAGGAGCGTTTAGGCGCAACAAAGGCAGCAGCGATGGATGTGAGTGCGGCTTGTGCCGGATTTATGTATGCCATGATTACGGCGAAACAATTTATTGAAACAGGAGATTATAAACATATCTTAATTATCGGTGCAGAAAAACTGTCGAAAATTACGGACTGGACGGATCGCAACACGTGTGTCCTATTTGGAGATGGTGCCGGTGCAGCAGTACTTGGTCCTGTAAGTGAAGATAAAGGGATCTTGTCCTTCGAGCTAGGCGCTGATGGTAGTGGTGGTAAGCATTTGTCACAAGACGATCGATATATATTTATGAATGGACGTGAGGTGTTTAAGTTTGCGGTAAGACAAATGCCTGAATCGTCTGTTCATGTGGTGGAGAAAGCTGGTTATGCTAAAGAAGATGTTGACTATCTTGTCCCACACCAAGCCAATATTCGAATTATGGAAGCAGCCAGACAACGATTAGGCATTGCGGAAGACAAAATGGCAGTGAACGTGAACAAGTATGGTAATACTTCTGCTGCTTCCATACCAATTGCTTTGTCTGAATCTGTGAAAAACGGTAAAATAAAAGATAACGATTTAGTGGTTCTTGTCGGTTTCGGTGGAGGATTGACTTGGGGCGCTGTCGCAATAAAATGGGGTAAATAAATCGAAGGAGGAAATGAAATGAGCAAAAGACGAGTGGTAGTCACGGGAATGGGTGCTATTACACCTTTGGGAAATACTGTCTCACAATTCTGGGATCATTTGAAATCAGGTACTTCTGGGATTGACTATGTAACAAAAGTAGATAAAGATGATTTTCCAGCAAAAGTAGCCGGTGAAGTCAAAGACTTTGTTGCAACAGACTTTATGGATAAGAAAGAATCAAAACGCATGGATTTGTTTACGCAATATGCAGTAGCAGCCTCGCGTATGGCTGTGGAAGATGCTGGCTTAGATATTACCGATGAAATCGCCAATCGTGTCGGTGTTTGGATTGGTTCTGGTATTGGCGGGATGGCGACTTATGATGAACAATTTAGACGATTTGTGGATAAAGGATATCGCAAGGTGAGTCCATTCTTTGTTCCAATGCTTATTCCGGATATGGCTGCCGGGCAAGTTTCAATCCAGCTTGGTGCCAAGGGTATTAACAGCTGTACGGTTACCGCTTGTTCTTCAGGGGCAAATTCGATCGGGGATGCCTTTAAAGTTATTGCCCGCGGAGATGCCGATTATATGATTGCCGGTGGGGCAGAAGCACCACTAACACCAATGGCATTCGCCGGTTTTTCGACGGCAAAGGCATTATCATTTAATGATGATCCGAAAACGGCAAGTCGTCCATTTGATAAAGATCGTGATGGTTTTATTATGGGGGAAGGGGCAGGGATCCTTATTCTAGAATCACTAGAGTCTGCCCAAGCGCGTGGCGCCACTATTCATGCGGAAATCATCGGTTATGGTGCCACAGGAGACGCTTATCATATCACTTCTCCTGCACCAAATGGCGAAGGTGCTGCCCGTTCGATGCAACAAGCATTAGAAGATGCAGAAATAACCGCAGAACAAGTGGGCTATATCAATGCACATGGGACGAGTACGCAGTATAATGATGCGTTTGAAACAGAAGCAATCAAAACGGTATTCCATGATCATGCTTACAACGTGGATATATCTTCCACCAAATCCATGACTGGTCATTTATTAGGAGCGGCTGGTGCCATTGAATCAATCGCTTGTGTAAGAGCAATTCAGGAAGGGGTTTTACCACCAACAACGAACTATGAAACACCTGATGAAGCATGTGACTTACATTATATTCCGAATGAGTCCTTACAAAAAGATATTGAGTTTGCGATTTCCAATTCCTTTGGTTTCGGAGGTCATAACGTAACACTCGTATTTAAAAAGTTTCAGTAAATCTGGAGCTGATAAGACAAAGGAAATAGAATAAGCTATATAAAAATCGAGAGAAGGGCCAAGTGCTTCTTCTCTCGATTTTTATATGCTTTTGGTCTTTTACATATGTGAACATAAACTCATTGCTTATCAACCATCTTATTGACAGTCGAATTGGTGATAATACGACTTGCACTCATTTGCTGAATTCGGAAAGCTTCAGGTGATCGTTTTGCATAGTTTCCTATGCTTGTACATATACATCATACAAAGCGTTGGAGGGCAAAAAATATGGTGTATATTGTCTGTTTTTTAGTTGGATTTGGACTGGCTATCTCTGGAGGAGTATCCGCTATTTTATATTTAAACTTTATACCAGCTGGACTAAGTTTTCTTGATTATGTGGCCATTATTCAGACAAGAATAGAATGTTATTTCTTCTTCATTGGTCTCCTCTTTATGGGGATTAGTGTACAAAAAATAACAAATATATCTGTTAAATAATAACAGGCTAAGAATAATTTATCCGATATTGGCCATACTGTTCATTAAAGATCATTAAAGAGATTAGTCAAAGTGAGGGATAAAAGAATGCTATATCTACACGACGTTTGGGTGAATTGGTTTGAAGGAGAAGAGAACGGTTATAATGTGTGTGATTTTCATGAGTGGCGAAAATCAGATGGCATTGAAATTCTGGATCAGGCCCCTATTTTATTGATAGACGATCAGACGTATGATTATATCGAGAATGACTTGCAGGATATTCCAGAAGCAATTTTAGATCAAATATACCAACAAGCTTACGTGCGAAAAAATCAGAAAAGGCAGCCGCTTGATTATGCCTGTATCATTACCAATGGTTTTTCTATTATGGCGTTTGATACGATGGGATATCATATTCCAATTAGAAAAAGCAGGCTTATCCCTCGTCAAGAACGACTCGTGTTAGAATTACTTCAAGGAAGAACAGCCGAGACCTATCCATTACCAAGTCATACAAAAAAAGAATACCACATTTTATCGTTATCACCACAATATATGAACGGCTTAACTCGTAAGGAACGGCAGCTAAAACAATTGCTTATGATTGCTCTGGATCAATTAGAGGTTAACCAAAAGATTGAGGAAATAAGGTACTGGATGACGGAATGGCAGCCAGAGAAATATCATCAAATAAAAAACATGACATTTGAACAGGCATGGTACACCCTTTATCAAGAATTGATTCAGGGATGGAGTAAAAAACATGAAGAATTTTGCCGTTTGATTAGTAAAGGACAAGCATTTTATGAGGATATCTGGGAAAGGGAGCAGGCAAGCTACACAACCAAATCACTACGATCGTTCTAAATTTTTTGAAAAAGGGAAAGTACTAGGTAATGGTATAGTCCATCACTTTCGCCCCTTTTTCTCATTGTACATAAAAACGACCCGGTCTATATTTGACGGGTCGTTTTTCCTTAGGATTTCAATGCTTGGATTTTGGAACACAGCCTGTTATTTCTTTTTCTTCACACGTCCAAGGCCCATTGCTTTTTTCGCCTTGATTAACATCTTCTGGGCATCGGCATTCGCCTTTTGCGCCCCTTGATCCAATAAGGTATCTAATTCCTCTGTTTGAATTAACTCTTCGTAACGCTGCTGGATTGGACGTAATGTCTCGATAACTACATTCGCTGTCGCCTGTTTAAATTCTCCATAACCACTATCACGATATTTCTCTTCTAGCTGTTCAATGGATTCACCTGTACAGCAGGAGTAGATCGTTAATAAATTGCTAATACCTGGTTTGTTATCTTTATCGTATTTCACAACGCCTTCTGAGTCTGTAACAGCACTTTTGATTTTCTTTTCTATTTGTTTTTCTGTATCCAGCATAAGGATCATTGCTTTTTGGTTTTGATCGGATTTACTCATTTTCTTGGTAGGATCCTGCAACGACATAATGCGTGCACCGACCTTTGGTATGCTAATTTCTGGAATGGTAAAGATATCGTTGAAACGCGAATTAAATCGTTGCGCCAGATCACGTGTCAATTCCAAATGTTGTTTTTGATCTTCGCCTACTGGAACGATATCTGTGCCATATAACAATATATCGGCAGCCATTAATGGCGGATACGTTAATAATCCGGCAGATACAGCTTCTTTGCTGCCTTTTGATTTATCCTTAAACTGAGTCATCCGTTCTAACTCGCCAATATAACTGACTGTCTGGAGCATCCAGCCCAACTGAGTATGAGCAGGTACTTCTGATTGGATAAATAATACTGATTTTTCTGGGTCAATACCGGAAGCAATATATAAAGCCGCCAGTGACTTAATATTCTCTCTTAATTTCAGTCGATCTTGGGGAACTGTCAGTGCATGTTCATCTACAATACAAAAATAACATTGATTGTCATCTTGTAATTCGACAAAATGTTTCATAGCACCTAAGTAATTGCCTAGTGTTAGAGTACCACTCGGCTGAATTCCTGAAAAAATCTTTTTCATTTTGTTCACCTCTGTTCATTTTTTTACTATTACGAAAAGAATAAGGGAAAAGCTTCAGTTGGCATAAAATCATTCTTCTATCCATTTTTTTCATACAAAAAAAGCCCATCCATTCCCTGTGCTAAGGGACGAATGAACCGCGGTGCCACCCTTGTTATCATCATTAATGATCACTTGAATGCTACTGTATTGCCTAGCAAGCATGGAAAATTGCATGAAAAGCCCAATTCCTTCTTTTACTTAGTACCTATTCTCAGCAATCATAGGCTCTCTTCAACTAGAGGCAAAGAAGTACTATTTTTTCTTTTCCGAATATGTGAGTTATTTGATTGTATTATATAGAATGCGGTGTTTTTTTGCAAGTGTTTTCCCTTTCAGATCACCTGTCTTATTGCTCCTTTCCATTTAAAATGATTATTCATTTATCTAAAAAAGGTAATATGGAATATAATGAACAGTGCAATGATCGGCATAATAAAGACAAAAACGAGGCAATCCTGTACTAGACAAACCTTTTTGGGTCAAGTAGACTACAATTATGTGAAGAAAAAAGGAATGGGAGGTGGGAAGAGATGTCCGTGATTAATCCAGATCGGAGCTATTGGTTGAAAACCATGTTGAAAATTGCTGATCCAGTTCTTCACGCATTGGAAAAAAGACAATTAAAACAAGTGATGCCAGTAGAGACGGTCGGAAGCAAGGATCGAACAGCTTATACTTATTTGGAAGCGCTGGCAAGATTGTTAAACGGCATGGCTCCATGGCTGGAAAGAAAGCATGAGGAAAAAGAAGAGGAACAACTTCGTCAGCGTTACGCTCAACTTGCGAGAGAAGCCATCAAGGCAGGGACAGATCCTAATTCTCCGGATTATATGCATTTTGCTAATGGAGGGCAGCCGTTAGTTGATACTGCTTTTTTAGCGCATGCCATGTTAAGAGCTCCTCATGAACTATGGGAAAAGCAGGATAAACAAACGAAATACAATGTAATCCAGGCCTTGCAGCAAACAAGAGCACAAAAGCCTGCGTTTAACAATTGGTTGTTATTTTCAGCTATGATTGAGGTGTTTTTTTATAAAACAGGAGAGTCGGATTGGGATTTGGTACGTATCGACTATGCTTTGAAGCAGTTAGAGCAATGGTATATCGGTGATGGGCTCTATCGTGATGGTTCTTTATTCCATTTTGATTATTATAATAGTTTTGTCATTCATCCCATGCTTGTAGACATACTGGCAGCAGTGGGACATGAATACCCTGATTGGCAAGAGCGTTATGAAGACGTATTAAAGAGAGGCAGAAGGTATGCTGAAATATTGGAACGACAAATCTCACCAGAAGGAACCTATCCGCCGGTTGGGCGTTCTTTGGCCTATCGTTTCGGAGCATTTCAAGCGCTTTCGCAATCGGCATTGAGAAAAGATTTACCTCTTAATTTGACACCAGCGCAAGTTCGGTCAGGGCTGACTGCTGTTATAAAAAGAACATTAGCCATCCCTGGTATGTTTCAAGAAGAAGGTTGGCTGCAAATAGGTTTGTCTGGCCATCAGCCAAATATTGGCGAAGGTTACATAACGACAGGAAGTCTCTACTTATGTACAGCGATCTTTTTGCCATTAGGATTGTCAACCGAGGAGGCTTTTTGGCAAGATCCTCCAGAAGAATGGACGGCAAAGAGGGCTTGGGCAGGGAAAGATTTTCCGATTGACGCAGCCTTGCATGACCATTAAATATGGGTTTTAAATTAAATTAGCAAAAAACAGAGAGGACGTGTTGGATAAATGAAGGAAGTAAGATTAGGTATTATCGGGGTTGGGAATATGGGTACCTCCCATTCTAAATATGTCTCACAAGGAGATATTAAAGGGGCAAGGTTAACCGCTATATTGGATCATGATGCACAAGCTATTACCGCTTTTGAACGGGAATTTGGCAAAGGTGTTCAAACATTTGTGGACGAAGATGCCTTTTTTGCTTCTGGTTTAGTAGATGCCGTATTAGTTGCGACACCGCACTATGATCATGCCTATTTGGCGATAAAGGCCTTTGAACATGGCCTGCATGTGTTATGTGAAAAGCCTGCCGGAGTTTATACGAAACAAGTGCGTGAAATGAATGAGGAGGCGGAAAAAAGTGGTAAGATCTTCTCCATGATGTACAATCAGCGTACTAATCCACTTTATCAAAAATTACGGGAATTAATTCAAGATGGTGAATTGGGAGAAATACGGCGCATCAATTGGTTAATTACTAATTGGTATCGTTCTCAAAGTTACTATGATTCAGGTGGTTGGCGTGCGACTTGGAAAGGTGAGGGTGGTGGCGTGCTGATCAATCAATGCCCTCACCAGTTAGATTTATGGCAATGGATGACAGGTATGCTGCCGACAAGAATGCGTGCCTTTTGCCGCTTTGGACAATATCGTGATATAGAAGTAGAGGATGATGTGACAGCTTATGCCGAATATGAAAATGGGGCAACGGCTGTATTTATCACAACAACTGGGGAAGCTCCTGGTACCAATCGTTTGGAGATAACAGGTGATCGTGGAAAAGTAGTTGTAGAAAATGGCAAGTTAGATTTTTGGCAGCTGCGTGTACCAGAGCCTGCATTTAATCGTGAATATACAGGTGGATTTGGTGAGCCAGAGGCATGGAAGGTCGAAGTTCCCATCACTGGTACGGAAACTGGTCATCCAGGTATTACACAAAATTTTATCAATGCTATCTTGCATGATACGTCCCTATTGGCACCAGGTGAAGAAGGTATTAAGGGATTAACGCTATCCAATGCTATGCAATTGTCCACTTGGATGGATGATTGGGTCGATTTTCCGGTCGATGAGGAATTATATTATCAACAATTACAAGAAAGAATCCAGCATTCTCAAGTGGAGAAGAAGGTTGCTAATGTTTCTTTGGACGTGGATGGAACTTATTAAATGGACGAAAGGAAGGGTAACATGAAATTTTCCGTATTTACGGTGATGGCCCCAGATACCACGCCGGAACGAATGATCCATTATTTAAAGGAGACCGGTTATGATGGAGTAGAATGGCGCTTTAAAGAAACTCCTGAGGAAGTAAAAAAGCAGGAAACCAGTTTTTGGGGAAATAATTTATGTACGATTGACCCTGCGATATCAGATCAGGAGATCCAGCAGCTTGCTCAAACAGCCAAAGAGAATGGGATAGAGACCTTTAGTGTTACCCCTTATCTAACAAGTGGTGATTTAGAAGCCACGGAACGGGTATTGGATGTTGCCAAGAAGTTTGGAGCTAAATCCATTCGACTTGGTGTACCGCGCTATGATCGCTCTAGTAACTATCATGATCTTTATCAGGGTGCTTTGCATTATTTACAAGAAGCAGAACAAATGTGTAAACAATATGGGGTGAAAGGACTGGTGGAGACACATCATCAAACGATCACTCCCAGCGCTTCTTTAGCTTATCGTTTGGTTCGCTCGCTAAACCCTGACCATATTGGTGTCTTATATGATCCGGGTAATATGGTGCATGAAGGGTATGAGAATTATCGCATGGGGATGGAATTATTAGGCGATTATTTAGCTCATGTACATGTCAAGAATGCTCAATGGGTCAAACAAACGGATGATGACCAAGTGAATTGGCAAGTGCAGTGGGCGCAACTTGATAAAGGTGTTGTAGACTGGAAACAAGTGTTAACGGACCTGAAGGCAGTAGGATATGACGGTAATATCGGTATGGAGGATTTTAGTAATGCATACCCAACAAAAGAATCGTTAAAATTTAACTTGGATGCGATTAAAAAGTTAGTAAACGGGGTATAACCAAGAAGGTAAAAGGAAGTTTAAAAAATTCCTTTTACCTTCTTTCCTTTTTGAACATCCTCTTACATATAGAAATATGGTGATTTCATGTCTAATGAAGCAAATAGAGGTGCAGAGAAGGCATTCAACATTTGTGATCGAGATTATGGTACAACAGCTGTTAGTCAGTCTAATGGATCGTTTTTAAAAAATTTGTGAAAAACACACAAAAAAGAACGGATTTTCTGTATAATGGAGAAATACATAAAATTTAGTTTAGGAGTTTGATAGACAATGCATAAATACGTAAAAGTAGCAGCAGGGGCAATGCTCTTGCTTTCATCCTTTATGGTTACCGATAAAGTGAATGCAGCGGGAGACGGTGACGTACTTATTGCACAAGCGCATTCCGTGAACACATTTGCAGCTAATGCATATGAGTCACCCGAACATTTCGCCAGGTTTACATATGATTCTGGATATGATTTTGAATATCCGGATGCAGTAAGAGGTCTGTATGCCACCGGGAATTCTGCAGGAGGAAGTAGGTTTGACTCCCTGCTCGATTTAATTGATAACACGGATTTGAATAGTATGGTGATTGATATTAAGGAAGACGGGGGACATATTACCGTTGATCCTGAGCAGGAGCTTCCTTATGAGGATGCGATTCAAGAAGTGATTAAAGATCCAGAGGCCATGATGAAACGGCTGGAGGAAGAAGGGGTTTACCCTATTGCCAGAATTGTTGTCTTCAAGGATACACAACTTGCTGAAGCACGACCAGACTTATCATTTAAAGAAAATGGTGAAGTTTGGAAAAATAATAAGAAAGAAGCATTTGTCAGCCCCTTCCAAAAAGAAGTTTGGGATTATAATGTCGAAATTGCCAAAATGGCCGCAGAAATGGGCTTTCAAGAAATTCAATTTGATTATGTTCGTTTTCCAGAAGGATTTGAGCACAGAGATGAAGAATTAGAATATGACTTAGGTGATTATCAAGACGTTGATATGAACAATATTAAGAAAAGAGTAGAAGCAGTAACTAACTTTGTTTCCTATGCAAGAGACGAGCTTTCTGATTATGATGTAGACGTGTCTGTAGACATCTTTGGCTATGCAGCAACGATTGAAGAAACACCAGGTATCGGACAAAACTTTTCAAGAATTTCTGATAATGTCGACGTGATCTCTTCGATGATTTATCCAAGTCATTGGACGCCATACTTTGGTATTGACAATCCAGATGAGGAGCCTTATCGTTTAGTAGATGAATATGCCAAAGTAGAGAATGAAGTGCTTGATGCATTGGATGAAGCACCGGTATCTCGGCCGTGGATTCAAGATTTCAGTGCACCATGGTTATATAGTGGTCCTACCTTTGAATACGGTGTTAGTGAAGTAGAGGCACAGATTAAGGCATTAAATGAGAATGGCATTGATGAATTCTTGCTTTGGAATTCAGGGAATAGTTATACAGAAGGGGTCGATTACACCCCGCTTGATTAAACATATAAAAAAAGGTGGAGTGTTAACACTTTTATGATTATTTTTATTGGAAAAGGGTATAATACTTTATAAGTTGTTGAAGGTCGCAGGTAGTAAGGAGGCATTGTCTAATGAATTGGTATGAGAAATTACAACGATATTTTCCTAAAGATGAAATGAAATCGCAGGAGCATATGGAGTTATTATTAAAGGAAAAAGGGGACATTTATTTTAAAGATGAAGGCCCGGATCATGTAATGATGTATGCAGAGTTCCCCACTTTTCTTTTTATTGATTATGTATATGTATCAAAAGAGTCACGCGGACAAGGAATCGGCCACAAGCTTTTTGACAAGTTAAAACAAAAGGATAAACCGATTATTCTTGAAGTGGAGCCACTGGATTATTCAGATTCAGATACATCGAAGCGTCTGCATTTTTATCATCGGGAAGGCTTTAAACATGCGGTATCTATTGGTTACACACATCAGTCCTTGGTAACCAATGAGTCGAGCGCGTTGGAAATCTTATACTGGTCACCACATGGTGAGAATGAGGAAGAGATTTATCAGCAAATGAAGAAAATGTATGAAGATATCCATACCTATAAAGATGAAGAGGTATATGGCCGAACGTATCAGTCAGTGGAAGAAGCGGTGAAATACGATACCAACCGGGAGGTAGATGATATATTTCATTCATTACAAAAAATACGAGATAAGACGGAGAAATGACCACAGATATTCATTCTCAATGCATTATTAAGAATGTGTAAAAAGTGAATAAAAACACATAATACCCTATCATTACTTGCTGAAATATAGTATACTTACATTAGTAGAAGATAGATTATAGTAATTTTAAAGTAATAAGAAATGAAAATTACGAAGGTTAACATTATAAATTTTATTGAGGAGTGAAGTTTTATGGTAACACTTTATACCTCGCCTAGTTGTACATCATGTCGTAAAGCAAAAGCATGGTTAGAGGAGCATGATATCCCATTTACAGAACGTAATATTTTCTCAGAGCCTTTAAGCTTGGATGAGATTAAAGAAATTTTAAGAATGACAGAAGATGGAACAGATGAGATTATTTCCACTCGATCTAAGGTTTTTCAAAAACTAAATGTGAATCTTGACCAATTACCACTAAAAGATTTATTTCAGTTAATTCAAGAGAACCCAGGTTTATTGAGAAGACCGATTATTATAGACGAGAAACGATTACAAGTTGGTTATAACGAAGATGAGATTCGACGCTTCTTGCCACGCACGGTGCGTACCTTTCAATTAAGAGAAGCTCAACGTATGGTCAACTAAATGAGTGAAAAGTATAAAGGTGTTCAACAATGAATGCCACTTTCCTTACCTTAGCCCTTGAAAAAGCAGATCTTACAAATAAAAGATCTGCTTTTTTTGCACCATACAGGACATTAACAACGGCTAATACTTGACTTTTATTGTGAGATGTGGATAATTAGTAATTCCCGGGTAGATACGTGGGAAAGGCAGATCAAATGAGAGTGCCAGCAATAGAGGTCATACAAATGATTGCACCGAGGCAGCTTGTTGAATATCCTGATCTTAAAGTGGTAATACCTGCTTTTTCTAAAAAACCAGCATATAACTAGTGACAATATAAAAAGAATGCGCTACAATCAGTAGTTAATACCATCGATACAATAAATTTTATTTTTTAACTTTAAATGTTTTCAAAATCATCCTTTTTGTCATACAATATAGATAACATCGCTTATAATAGTTGAAAAAAGGGTATTTATTATATAAGGGTTTTCTTGCAATAATGTCCCTTCCAACCCCATTACTTTTAAATGAAGGGAGAGTTTTTATAATGGAAATTGAGAGAATAAACGAAAATACCATTAAATTTTATATCTCTTACATGGATATAGAAGATCGTGGTTTTGACAGAGAGGAAATCTGGTATAACCGTGAGAGAAGTGAACAGCTTTTCTGGCAGGTAATGGACGAAGTAAATTATAATGAAGAAGATTTCCAGATCGATGGACCATTATGGATTCAGGTACAGGCACTTGAAAAAGGGTTAGAGATTGTTGTAACGAAGGCGCAGTTGTCCAAAGATGGTCAGAACCTGCAATTGCCTACCGAATCAGGTAAAACTATTGATATGCCGGTGGATGATAAAATTGAGACACTCCTTGAAGAGAAATTCGGTTCCTCTGAAAAAGAAATGGCACAGATAGAACAATATGGTCAAGATTTTGTTGTCGTAGTGAAATTTAGGGAACTAGAGGATGTTATCCAGTTAAGTCATGTGTTTGAAAAGGCGGAAGGGATGAAAGACGAGTTATATTTCTATGATAATCAGTACATGTTGATTACTCGATTTGATGAAGAATTCCTTTCAGATGACGAACAAGAAGATTTGATTAGTCAAATACTGGAATATGGTCAGGAATCAAGTGCAACTGTGTTTATTGTAGAAGAGTATGGTAAAGTGATTTTTGCAGAGGAAGCACTTGCACAAGTAAGTGAACATTTCAGTAGATAACTAAGTATCGATTTTGATGCTTAGTTTTTTCTTCTTTTTGGTCAATAAAGCAGGCAATCCAATCTCCATTATAATAGGTGTTTGGGCGGTTTTAGATATAATAAAACTGAAGGAAGCTTCTGGTTAAATAATGATAAGGTGGATGGTACGGCTAACCTCTCTATAAAAAGTGGGTTAGTTCATATAATTCCATCTTATTAACAGCCTGTTGGACTAAATAAGTATTTGAGAAACTTTGCGACGGTATAGGGTTAGGCCAGTTAAAGAACTATTTGGTGCATACATAGATTACTTCCATTTGGAGACTTTATCATGTAGCAACATCTGAGAATAATGTGAGTATATATTTCAATAATCGAAATAATCTGTGTTATGATATAAAAGTATGTAAAAGAAGAAGGAAGGAATAATATGGAAGGTAATACAACAACTATTAACAGAACCCCATTGATGGTAGTATTAATATCAGGGGCATTTGTAGCCATTTTGAATCAAACACTATTAGGTACAGCACTACCTCACATTATGACCGATTTGGAGATTGATGAAGCTACTGCTCAATGGCTTCAATCGATTTTTATGCTCGTTAATGGGATTATGATCCCTGTAACGGCTTTTTTAATTGAACGATTTACGACGAGAGCGTTATTTTTAACGGCAATGGGTAGTTTCGCTATTGGTACATTAATCGCAGCAATCGCACCAAGTTTTTCCTTGTTAATGGTTGGAAGGGTTCTGCAGGCAAGTGGCGCTGGAATTATGATGCCGCTAATGCAAACCATTATGTTTTTGGTTTTTCCAATTGAAAAACGAGGTACAGCAATGGGAATGTTTGGGCTGGTTATTGCCTTTGCACCAGCCATCGGTCCAACATTATCCGGTTGGTTAGTGGAACATTTCCATTGGCGTAGTTTGTTCTATGTCATCTTACCGATCGCTGTTATTGACATTATCGTAGCATACAAAATATTAGTAAATGTTACGAAACAAACATTCCCTAAAGTGGATGTTCTTTCGATCATCTTGTCTACCCTCGGTTTTGGTGGACTACTGTATGGTTTCAGTATGGCAGGTGATGTTAATCACAGTTGGGGAAGTCCGATGGTTTATGTACCATTGATTGTCGGCGGCATCACTCTTTTGATCTTTATTCGCCGTCAATTACAACTGGAAAAGCCAATCTTGGAGTTTCGTATCTTTCAGTACAGAATGTTTACATTGACCACAGCGATTGGGATGATTTCATTCTTGGCGATGATTGGCGGTGCCATTATTTTACCGCTTATGATGCAGAATTATTTGGGATATAATGCAGTGGAATCTGGCCTTGCCTTACTTCCAGGTGCTGTGTTAATGGGCTTGATGAACCCTGTAACTGGCCGTTTATTTGATAAATTTGGCGGAAAATGGCTTGCTATATCCGGCTTAGCTTTAATTTCAGTGACTACTTTTATGTTTTCCGTGTTAACGCCAGAAACAACCTGGCTCTATATAGCACTGGTCAATGCTGCGCGTATGCTGGGAGTGGCGATGGTAATGATGCCTGTTACAACAGCGGGCTTAAATCAGTTACCAACCCAATATATCCCACACGGAACTGCGATGAACAACACGATGAGACAAATGTCTGGTGCCATTGGTACAGCATTATTGATTTCCGTTATGATGAACCAAGCAATCCCGTCAGAGGGATTAGAAGGTTATGTTCATGGTGTGAATGTGTCCTTCTTTGTGGCTGGTGTCTTTGCTGTAATTGGGCTTGTCTTAGCCTTTTTTATCAAAAATTCCATTCCAGGAAAAGATGCTGCTTAGGCAGGAAAAAACACTTCTATGTAGAATCATTATACATGGAGGTGTTTTTTATGTTACAGGCAGTAAATCAAAAAGGGGAGGTTGTGGTTGTATGGAATGCTAATCGAAAGAAACTCCAACAAATGAGGAAGGAAACCTTTTATTGCCCGGCTTGTCAACAGCAATTATTATTGCGGGCAGGTACTAAAAACATTGCCCACTTTGCCCATAAAGGAGAGGCGCATTGTGATTTGTCTGGAGAGAGCCTTTATCATGAAACAGGGAAGAGAGATATTTACGTATGGTTGAAGAATCAAGGATATCAAGTGTTTTTAGAATATTATGTTGAAGAGATTAAGCAACGAGCAGATATTCTCTTGCACTTGGCTGATAAACGAATTGCGATCGAATATCAATGTGCCAGAATTTCTAGCGAAGAAATACTAGATCGAACGGCTGGATATCGATCAGTCAATATTATACCTATTTGGATTTTAGGTGGAAACAGAATGCGGCGCCTTTCAGCCAATTCTTTACGTATTACTACTACAGAACATGCCTTCCTTTATCAGTTTCACCCCAATTATCCCTTGTCTATTTATTATTATTGTTCCAATACGAAACAAATGATCCAATATCAGGATGTTATTTTTCTCACTAAAACACAGACTTTCGGAGCGTTGAAGGCCCAAAAGTTGTTTGAACTAACGTGGCGAGATCTTTTTCATCCTCACTATCGTGCCGCTCAAGCATTCCGAGATTTTTGGCAGAAGAAGAAAAAAACTTGGATTCATCACCCTGTCTCTGTCCATCATCAGCAAGAAACGATGTGGCGGCAGTGGCTTTATTTACATCAGCTACAACTTGCCACCCTACCTCATTTTGTATATCTTCCCATTGTTTCGCAATATCGAATGAAAGTACCACCTTGGATATGGCAATCTCGACTTTATGTTGATTTGTTACGAAAGAATAGAAGTGTTTCTCTCTCAGAAGCCAGGCATTTTATGTATGAATACTACATTTCACCTCGTAAATTCCCTTTCATTAAAGAAGATGTGGATCCTATTAAGGAATATTTTCAGTTATTAATAAAATATTCGGTGTTGCAACCAATCAAACAAGAACAATACCTAATCAATCATAGTACTGTATGAATTAGCGTAAAATAAGTTATAATAAGGAAAGAAATAATAATGTATGTGTAGGAGGAGATTTAGATGGCGAAAGCACAAAAGGCATTACCAGCTCGTGAAGAAATACCAGAGAAGTATACATGGAGATTGGAAGACATCTTTGCTACTGATGAAGAGTGGGAAAAAGAATGGAAGGCTGTTCAACAATTATTACCCAAATTTGCTGATTTTCAGAGTAAATTGCAGGAGAGTGCAGAGAATCTCTATCAGTTATTAAAACTACAAGATGAGGTGTCGGAAAGGCTAAGCAAATTGTATACATATGCGCATATGCGATATGATCAGGATACCACCAATTCTTTTTATCAAGCCTTAAATGGGAAGGCGGAGAATTTAATTACACAGGCTTCCAGTACAATGAGTTTTATTACACCAGAAATGCTAAAGCTGGATGAGCAAACATTACAACAATATGTGCAGCAGCATGAAGGATTGCAACAATATCAACACACGTTTGATGAAATTAATCGTCAACGCCCACATGTGTTGTCAGAAGAGGAAGAGGCGTTATTAGCAGAAGCCTCTGAAGTAACCGATAATGCTTCACAAACCTTTGGCATGCTTAATAATGCTGATTTAACATTTCCATCTATTGAGGATGCAGATGGTAATCAAGTGGATCTCACACATGGTAGGTATATCAATTTCCTTGAATCAAAGGATCAACGTGTGAGACGAGACGCTTTTAAAGCGATGTACAATACGTATGGCAGCTTTAAGAATACCTTTGCTTCGACTTTACAAGGCACGGTGAAAAAGGATAATTTCTACGCTAAAATGAGAAACTATGAGTCCGCCCGACAGGCTGCCCTTAATAAAAATAATATACCTGAAGCGGTATATGATAATTTGCTGGAGGCCATACATGACGGGTTGCCGTTATTACAGCGCTATGTTGCTTTACGCAAGAAAATTCTTGATATAGACGAACTCCATATGTATGATTTGTATACCCCGTTGGTCAAGAATGTGCATATGACATATTCGTATCCAAAGGCGCAAGAGATTATTCATAAGGCATTGCAACCTTTTGGTGATGAATATTTAAATGTGTTACAGCGGGCATTCACGGAGCGATGGATTGATGTGGAAGAGAATAAAGGAAAGCGGAGCGGCGCCTACTCCTCCGGCGCATACGGAACGAATCCATATATTTTGATGAACTGGCAAGATAATTTGAATAATTTATTTACATTAGCACACGAACTTGGTCATTCGATGCACAGCCACTATACACATGAAAACCAGCCATTTCGTTATGGTAATTATTCCATCTTTGTGGCAGAAGTGGCTTCTACTTGTAATGAGGCGTTACTGAATGAATATTTAGTGGCGAATACAGAAGACCCGAAAGAAAAATTATTCTTGTTGAATCACTTTTTAGAAGGGTTTCGCGGGACGGTATTTAGACAGACCATGTTTGCTGAATTTGAGCATAAGATTCATCTGTTGGCACAAGAAGGAGAGGCCTTAACTGCAGATCGTTTAACAGAGGTATATTATGACCTTAACAAACAATATTTTGGAGATGATTTGGTCATAGACGAAGAGATTGGTTTAGAATGGGCCAGGATTCCACATTTTTATTACAATTATTATGTGTACCAATATGCTACTGGCTATGCTGCTGCTCAATCGCTAGCGGCACAGATTACTGAAGAGAAGGATGTAGCTGTTGAACGCTATCTTGGTTTTTTAAAGGCAGGAAGCAGTGATTATCCAATTGAAGTATTAAAACAGGCTGGTGTGGATATGACCGAGCGCACTCCGGTTGAAAATGCTTTAAAAGTATTTGAAGAGAAACTAGAAGAAATGGAACGGCTTTTAGAAGAAGTGAAATAGATATACAGAAAAGCAGCCAACACATTGGCTGCTTTTCCGTTTTCGATCATCGAGTGAGGCTTTTGAATCCTTTGAAGCTTTTTTTGTGCTGATAGAAATAAATGGTAGTGTAGATGGAGATGAATAATAGTGGTATGGTGAGATAAAGTGGAATCATTTGCATGAGACCAAAGATGTTTAAAATAAACGCAAACAATGGAATAAGCCATAATAACAATTTCATTATCTATCCACCTTTCTGACTAATTATCTAACGCTAGTCTACACTACTAATAACAATTGACTTGAAGCATCAAATTCATATTCCATCTTATCGGTAATTGTATAAAGGATATTTTATTGTAAAGGTATGCATTGGGGCTGACAATCATGCAAAAAAAGAGAAAGATGGAGAAGAAGAGATGGTAATCGTGACATTTTTGTGAAACAATGAACAAAGTTATTGATACTTTGTTATAGGTCTGATATAGTTACAGTAAGTTAAACAATCATACCCCATTTTGTTTGACTTGATTTATCTCCCATCCCTTATCTATAGGAATAAAGAGGAGTTGTTTAAACAACTCCTCTTTATTCATTTCGCATATTTCCAAAAACAGCCGAATTTGACAGGAACTTTCTCTACGAGCTGTTTTAATTGTAGTTTTTTCATTTCTTTCTCTGCCTTTTCGATGGACCAATCGTAGACAACTGCCACTTCTTTGGTTCCCACAAAATGATAATAAGAAATAAAATCTAATAATTTCGGTTTTTTTGCGGGGAGAGGCTCTTTTTGTAACATTTGCTTGAGAATTTTAACATATACTTCATAAGGAAAAGTGCCAGAGATCTTCAAGCCTGCTTCGTCTTCTGATTCATTAAAGAAAACCATTGTTGGCAAATCATCGACTTCCATTTCTTTTGTGATTTTGTGATCACACTTCAGTGCTTTCTTGGATGAGCACGAATATAAGTCTTCTTGAAACTCTTCCACGTCTAAGTGAATCTGGTCAGCAACATCTAATAATACATGCTCTTGTGAGATATCCAACTTTTCCAAAAAAACCATTTCCTGTAGTTTCCTTAAGAATCGTTTACCTGCCTTTTTTCCTTGCAATTCTGCAGCTTTAATCGCAATGGAAGCTAATCTTGGATAATGAATAGGATTTTCCATCCAAATATCTCCGTCGCAAGGCATTCCTGTTCGACTAGCTGTTTTTTCCCAAATATCCTTTAACTGCCGAGGTTTATCACAAATCTCTCTACGGGAATTATCTGCCTGTCCGCTTATAACGGTACGAACCGTAAAAAAACGACCGTATTCAATAGATAATTTCTTGATATAAGGTTCTAACGCCCAACATTCTGGACATAATGGATCAATAAATATATATATTTCAATAGGTTTTTTTAAAATATCAATAAAATGATAATGCGTTGTTTGGTTGCGATCCTGCTTGTTCCAAGATCCGGCATATTTCCAATTCACAATGATTCTCCTTTCTGTTCGGGTGTATTCATCATGTGATTGGCTGTTAATGTGAGCCGCTCAAACATAGCACTACGATATGGCTCTGCAATTTCGGAAGCCGTTAACGCTTCTTCCATACACGACAACCAAGCATCACGTCTTGATGGTGTAATAGGGAAACGCAAATGACGTTTTCTCAGCATCGGATGCCCATGTTCTTGAATATAGAGTGGAGGCCCGCCAAAAAATTGAGTTAAAAATTGCGTTTGTTTTCTTGCAACTTCGGTAAAGTCATCAGGAAAAATCGGAATTAATTCAGGATGCTGCGCTACTCTGGCATAGAAGGCTTCTACTAATCTCTTGATTGTTTCCTCTCCACCAATAGCATGGTAAAGAGAAGTTGTAGTATCTCTCATTATTTTCCAAACCTTTCTCGTTCATTGTTACCAATCTAGTCATTATCATTATTGTTTCTATATTGTAACAGCCTTTATATCAAACAATCAAATGATGTGATTGTAAGGCTAAATCCTTGACAAAAAAGGAAAAGCGCTGTTATCGAACAGAGGTTGGAACGGTTAAACAGCCGTTTGGTAAAAGGAAACTGTTACAAAATAATGGATTCCATTGACCTATTGGTTAGACGATAACGTTTGATAAAAACGTGCAATTTTATTGTCCGTTTTTCTTTTGGGAATGTCTAATTGTTGTAAGATGTCTTGGAAGATGGATTCGCCATAAGCCTTGCTGTCTGCTTCTACTTCTAATTCATAATCTAATACACCATTATATTGACTCTTATCCAAAACAAGGTTTGTTTCTTTATAGCTACATTCGAATCGTTCTGTTTGAAGCATGCCTCCATAATATAAATCATTGGGATGGATACCCATTCTCAGCAAGGCCTCCGATACTCCTTCTTTTGGTTGGATGGATCCGTTTATCCATTGCTGTGCTTCTGTCCGTGTTAATGAGGCGTGTACTTCTAATAAACCATCCCCATCTGGATTAGGTGTTTTTAATGTTAGTTGAAATGTATGTTCTTTTTCTCGGATGCGCAGGGCGGACCCATAAGCCTTTAAGGCAAAATCATTTGTCTCAAAATAATAATTTTTTTGAAGTGTTCTTTGCCAATGGCAAGATGGGAAATGTTCCATTAATGACTGATATTCGTTTTTCGTAATTATATTTTTGAATTCGATCTCGATTTCCTTTGTCATTTTATTCACCTACCCTTTGGAGTTTATTATAAGAGGTTGTTGAGAAATACGGGAAAACCTCTCCTGTCTATGAAACGCTTAGTTTAGCAGCAAAGGAGTAAATAGATTTTTCGCAACCTTTTCAAGAAGAAGTAAACGTCTATTATTCCTTCTTTATCATATTATATGGTAAAATGAAGACAGATGACAAACATTACACTTGTCATAAACAAGGAACGGACTATCACAAAAAACATGTAAAATAGGTGGTGCTGACCATGGATTGGAAAAACTTCTTGGCACCTTATGCCCAAGTGGTCGAGGAATTGAAGGTTAAGCTGAAAGGAATGAGAGTACAGTTTGAGCATGAATCAAGCCATTCACCGATTGAATTTGTTACAGCTCGAGTGAAACCTATTTCCAGCATTAAAGAAAAAATGAAAAGAAAAAATATACATATAAAGGACATTGAATTAGAACTGCAAGATATTGCAGGGGTAAGGATTGTTTGTCAATTTGTTGATGACATTGATGATATTGTGTCCCATTTGAAATCACGTAATGATTTTGAAGTAATTGAAGAACGCGATTATATTAATCATAAAAAAGAAAGTGGTTATCGATCTTATCATTTGATTATTTCTTATCCAGTAGACATGATTAATGGTGAGCGCAAAATTATTGCTGAAATACAAATTCGCACTTTGGCGATGAACTTTTGGGCAACGAATGAACATTCCCTCAACTATAAATACGAAGGGAAGATACCGGAACGAATCAGTGCGCGTTTAAAACGAGCGGCTGAAGCTGCCTTTAAACTGGATGAAGAGATGTCCAAAATTAAAGATGAAATCCAAGAAGCGCAGCGTATATTTCGAACGGATAAAATAAACCATAAATAAGGAGGGAAGCGGACGATGCGGTTTTGTATTCTATCAAGGGACGACGGTAAATCAGAAGCAATTACAGCCAGAATGAAGCAATATTTAGAAGGGTTTACACTTGATTATGATGAAACGGAACCAGATATTGTTATTTCCGTTGGTGGGGACGGTACTTTTTTGCAGGCTTTTCATGATTATCAACATCGCTTAAAAGATACAGCGTTTATCGGGGTGCATACCGGGCATCTCGGTTTTTATGCGGATTGGGTACCGGAAGAAGTAGAAAAGCTGATTATTGATATTGCGAAACGCCCCTTTGAGGTAGTGGAATACCCCTTGCTCGATATTAAAATTCATCCAGTAGGCAGCGAGGAATATAGACATTTTTTAGCCTTAAATGAGGTTTCGGTCAAGTCTGCAGATGGTACTTTGGCAATGGATGTGCATATTAAAGGGGCGCATTTTGAACGATTTCGCGGGGATGGCCTATGTGTTTCCACCCCTTCTGGAAGTACAGCTTATAACAAGGCATTAGGTGGCGCTATCCTGCATCCTTCTTTAAATGCTTTACAAATTACAGAAATGGCATCGATTAATAATCGTGTTTACCGGACGATTGGTTCTCCATTAATTTTGCCGAAACACCATGTCTGTGAATTTCTGCCGATCTATCATGAGAGAAATTTTTTGATTACGATTGATCATATGACGGAAGTATATAATAATGTTGCCCGTATCGAATGTCGTGTGGCCAATGAGAAGATTCGATTTGCTAGATTTAGACCATTTCCTTTTTGGAAGAGGGTGCATGATTCCTTTATTTCTGATGAACGATCTTAAACGATGAAGGTGAAGAATGGTGAAATGGAAAATCAATCAAGAAAACAAAGGACTTTTGTTAAGAGATTATCTTAGAAGTACAAGGAATATTTCAAGGCGGATGTTAACCGATATAAAATATAATGGTGGTAAACTGGTGGTAAACGATCAGGAAGTGACGGTTCGCTACCTACTAAAAGAGGGAGATCAAGTAGAAGTTACCTTCCCGCCTGAACAGCGCAGTAGGTTATTATTTGCACGAGCTATTCCTTTTACCATTGTATTTGAAGATGAAGATGTATTAGTGATAAATAAACCACCATTTTTGCCAACCGTACCTTCTGTGTATCACCCTGAGGGTACGCTTGCGAATGGTATTATTCATCACTACGATCAACAACAGATTCCATATACGGTCCATGTAGTCACCAGGTTAGATCGGGACACCTCAGGGTTACTATTAGTGGCCAAACATCGCTATAGTCATTCCATTCTGTTTCAACAGCAACAGCACAATAAGGTGAACAGGCGATATCAGGCAATCATCTCTGGACATTTATTAAATGATGAGGGAACCATATCGGCAGCTATCGCTAGAAAGCCAGGTTCAATTATTGAACGCGAGGTAGCAGAAGAAGGACAGCGTGCCATTACTCATTATAGTGTGATAGAAAAAGGAACGTCGATTTCCATAGTAGAGATGAAGATGGAGACGGGAAGGACCCATCAAATTCGTGTCCATTTTTCATCCGTAGGTCATCCGTTGATTGGCGATAGCCTATATGGCGGTGATACTTCCTTTTTAAAAAGACAGGCACTGCATTGCACGTATCTTCGTTTTGACCACCCGGTTACTCAGAAAAAAATGACCTTTGAACTGCCGATAGCAGAGGATATGAAAGCAGCCTGGCAATATTATCAAAGAAATACAACACAATATTTCAACGGTTACTAAGTATGGTTACTATATTAACGGGTTTATTTGCATTCAATCCGCTAAGCCTCCCTTCCTTCTTGGACCAGCCTCCATTCACTGAAAACGTTCCGCTATAAAAGGTAAATGAGAGGATACCTCTTCTATCGTTTCTTCTGGAAGGCGAAAAGCGGTTAGCTTGTTACCAAAAACACAGCCTGTATCAATATTGACCGTCTTATTCACGAAACGAGCCTCCAGGACAGGTGTATGTCCATATACAATCCATTTATCTCCATGATAATGAGCGGCCCAATCCCTTCTTACTGGTCGTCCGTCTGGTAATGTCTCCCCAGTGATATCACCATATAATACAAAGGTTTTTACCTTCCCGCCATGCTGACCAATATATTTTTCAGGGATACCGGCATGGGCAATAATGGTATGAAGCGAATCGAATGACTGATAAAGTGGCGCTTGTCGGTAGAGTGTCAACATCATCTCTTTTACTTCTTGTTTATCATGTTCATCAAGCTGTTCCCATTCTGCGACGGTAGTTTCCAAGCCATGTCTTTGCTGGACGTTATTACCGAGGAAAAAACGGTAAAGCTTGTCACAGTGGTTACCAGGCACATAGTATCCCTGTTTCTGATCCACAACGATATCATAAACAAGTCGAATGACTTCTAGTGATTGTGGACCACGATCTGTTAAATCACCAATAAAGGCGAGATTTCGATGGTCAGGGTGAACAAGTTTGCGATTCTGCCATCGATAACCTAATTTTGTCAATAAGCTAGTTAACTCTTGGTAACACCCATGAATATCTCCGATAATATCTAGCTTCATTAGCTCCATTCCCTTCTTTGTCTGAATTTATGATTCATCAAACATATAATCTTTGGTATGATAATAGACGCTTAAGGCGATGCCGATCGCTAACATGTACGTTAAAATGGAATTCCCTCCATAACTAATAAAGGGAAGCGGCAGACCCGTTACAGGAAGAAGTTGTACAAGCATGCCAATGTTTTGAAATACTTGATAGGTAAATAAACCGATAATGCCAGTAATCATGTAAGTAGCGAACGGGTCTTTACACTTTAAGGCGATAAAAATCAATCGATAAATAAGTAAAAAGTAAACCAGTATCAAAATGCTGGAGCCAAAGAAACCAAATTGCTCGGCAATTGCAGAGAAGATGATATCCGTATGGTATTCTGGTATTCGGGTTGTCATTTCAAAGCCTCCAATACCTTTGCCAATCAATTGACCAGAACCGATAGTGAGCATCGCTCTGACAACCTGATAGGCACCATCTTGGGCAAATTCATCAGGAGTTAGCCAACCTTGAAAACGAGAAACAATATGAGACATTCCGTTATCATAAAAGAACTGATTGACGGCGTCCGTATAGTGTAAATAAAGATAAATCATGGCAACGAAACCAATAAAGATGCTTCCTCCTATTACCAAGATGATACGCCATTTGATACCTGATACTAAGATCATACAAATGGTGATGGCGCCTAATACAAGTACTGCACCATAATCTGGCTGTTGTGCTAGAAAGGCCATTGGTATAAGAGCAGTAATGACCATTTTTGCTAGTAACCATAAGTCCATTTTGATGGTGTGCTCTGGATATTTTTCATTATGGATGGCCATCAGATGAGCGAGAAAAATAAGTAAGAAAACTTTTATAAATTCAGCTGGTTGTAAGGTCCCTATTATAGGGAATTTAAACCAACCCCAGGCACCATTTACGGTGGTGGCAATGCCAGGAGGAAAATGAAAATATAACATAACAAGTGACAGTACCCCTAAACCATAAAGTATAATCGACACTTGCCGAAGCCTATCGTAATCAAACACGATCATAACGGCGGCGATCATAGAACCAACAATATACCATACGATTTGTTTTAAATACATATTCTGGTATAAAGGGTTTTGGTTTAAATAGGGATTGAGGGTATATAAGGTAAATACGCTAATAATGGCAAGTAGAATAACAATTAATATTAAGGCGTAGTCAATCTTTGATTTATTATTTTGTTCAAACATTTTTTTGACCTTTCTTTCTTGAAAATAGTAGACTATGTCTAGTATAGTGTAAAAATAGTTTTTTGAGAAATAATATAGGTAAGTTGAATGAAATAATCTCTCATTGATCTGATATTTGCTCTTGATCCATTCGTGTGAATGGTCATTCACACGAATGGATCAAACTAGATTATCAAGAAATAATGGGAGCAAAGACTTATTTATAACACGGTTTTTGTTACATTTATAAGTTCAACTTATCTAGCTATTTTTGCTTGCTTTGTTTCAAGTTTTCGTCTTGGGCTTGGTAGTATTTAGTTTTGCCAAAAAAGGTGTAAAATTTACGTATTTTTTTTCAAGTTGTGTTATTCTGTTTACATCTTATTTGTTTTATTGCAGTGTAACTGGCTGTCAGAACCTCCCTTCAAGAAATAACGTTTCTAATGAGGGTGTCTAACAGTCAGTAATGATTTCATTGCTTCAACTAACATGCAGTGGGGAGAATCCCTGCCCTGCATGAAGTTTCACCTGATGAAACAAATGAAGGAAGAGAACAACAAGAGACTTGCTTAGAACAGGGGGTTGAGATCATGGAACATTTAGAAAAGCAGGAGCGAATGGCAATGTGGGATAAAATAGAACAGGCACTGATTAACGAACAAATCAGTCAGTTTCGTGCCGAGTTTTTGGCATTACATCCCTATGATCAAGCCAAAATATTCGAAGAACAATCTGAGGAGATTCGTTTCTTAATTTATTCATATTTATCCCCGGAAGAAATGGCAGAAGTAATTGAGAATGTAGATCATGACTTAGTTACCACCTTTATTACGGAAATGGTGCCTGCTTTTGCTGCCAAAGTGCTGGAATTTATGTCGATTGATGATGCAGTAGATATTCTAAATGAGTTAGATAACAATAAATTGGTCAGCTTTCTAACGATTATGGAGCCAAAGTCTTCTGCTGAGATTAAGAAGTTATTGCACTTTGAAGAGAAAACAGCTGGAAGTATTATGACGACAGAATTTGTCGTGATTCATACAGAGATGACGGTCAAGGAAGCAATGCGGCATTTGCGTAAAGAAGCTCCAGACGCAGAGACGATTTATTATATTTATGTAGTGGATTCCTATAAGCGTTTGGTCGGGGTTATTTCCTTAAGAGACCTTATCATTGCTGAAGGGTCGCTGAAGATTCATGAAGTGATGAGTGAAAGAGTGGTTTCGGTACCAGCGGGAGAAGATCAAGAGGATATTGCTCAAATGATGCGTGACTATGACTTTCTAGCCCTGCCAGTAGTTGATTTTCAAAACCATTTATTAGGGATCATTACCGTTGATGATATTATGGATGTTATGGAAGAAGAGGCAAGCGATGACTATTCCAAGCTGGCCGGTATTTCTGATGTGGAAAGCAGTGGTGACACGGCTATTTCATCAGCAAAGAAACGGTTGCCATGGTTGATTATCTTATTATTTTTAGGAATGGTGACGGCGAGTGTAATCGGGCGTTTTGAGGCGACATTAGAACAAGTGGCGATATTGGCTGTATTTATTCCTTTAATTGCTGGTATGGCTGGTAATACAGGTACACAAGCCTTAGCGGTTGCTGTAAGAAGTATTTCAACAGGGGAGATGGATAAGAGAGGGAAGGCCTCGGTTATTTGGCAAGAAGCGAAAACAGGTGTTATCACAGGTCTTTCATGTGGTGTGATTATTACCTTGCTAATTGCCTTCTGGTATAGCGACTTCTTCTTAGGTTTATTAGTGGGCATTTCCATTATGGCTACCCTTTTAGTAGCAACCATTTCTGGTGCTGTGATTCCTTTGATCATGCACCGCCTAAATATTGACCCTGCAGTTGCCTCTGGGCCATTTATTACCACACTTAATGATTTAATATCCATTTTTATTTATTTTGGTCTGGCAACGGCATTTATGAGTTTTTTAATTTAGTTTGGAAGGAGTTACGGGAGATATGGAACACGGAGAATCAGTTAGCTCTTTATTGATTGTAGTAGTAGCGGCTTTATTAACACCGCTCATTTTACATCGTTTAAAGATAAAATTCCTTCCCGTTGTAGTAGCTGAGATTATTATCGGTCTCATTATAGGCTATAGCGGTTTTGATTTGGTAGATGAAAGCAATTGGCTAGAGATATTATCCACATTGGGCTTTATTTTTCTCATGTTTTTAAGTGGACTGGAGATAGATTTCACCATCTTTTCGAGTAAAAGACAAAAACGCAAAGTGAAAAATGGTGATGAGAAAAATATGCCCAATCCCGTTGCCTTAGCGTCTTTAGTTTTTGTGGGGATTTTTATCGTTTCCTTTTTATTATCCTATTTATTTGTTGTGTTGGGTTTTATTGATAATGTATTTTTAATGACATTAATCATTTCGACCATATCCTTAGGGGTAGTAGTACCGACGCTTAAAGAAGCGCAAGCGATGCAAACAACCGTTGGACAAACGATATTATTAATTGCGGTCATTGCTGATTTAGCTACTATGATTCTTTTAGCTGTATTTGTTTCCTTTTACAGTGAAGGGACCGGAAATATGTGGTTGTTGCTGATTCTTTTTGCTGTTGGCATTTTGCTGTATTTCCTAGGGAACTATTTCCGCAAGCAATCCTTTGTCGAGGCAATGTCCAAGGGTACGATTCAAATCGGGACACGAGCAGTGTTTACCCTGATTATGTTCTTGGTTGCTTTATCTGAATCGGTAGGGGCAGAAAATATTCTTGGTGCATTCTTAGCAGGTGCCTTGGTGTCCTTATTATCACCAAACCAAGAATTAATTCAAAAATTGGATAGTTTTGGTTATGGTTTCTTCATTCCAATTTTCTTTGTGATGGTAGGGGTAGAATTAGATTTATGGGCACTTTTTGAAGAGCCGAGAGTCTTAATTCTTATTCCACTTCTATTCATAGCTTTGCTCGTGTCGAAAGTGATTCCAGTTGCTATACTAAAGAAGTGGTATGACACAAATACTGTTATTGCAGCAAGTATGTTGCTTACTTCCACCTTATCCTTAGTGATTGCAGCGGCGACCATTGGAGAGAGAATGGAGATTATTACGAGTGAAATGCATGGGGCACTTGTGTTGGTGGCGGTATTATCTTGCATTATCACACCTGCACTCTTTAAGAAATTTTATGTCAATCAAGAAGAAGCGGACCATCAGTTATCGGTTGCTTTTATTGGTATTAATCAAGCAACAATGCCCGTTATTCGGGAGCTAGATGCCGATGATTTCGAGGCGCATTTATTCCATACCAAGTTAGAAAAGCTGGATGATGATAAGGTCACACGCTCCGCCTTTCATATTAATGAATTAGATAACTATGATTTGACTACACTAGAAGATAGCGGTGTGTTTGAACATGATATCGTTGTGGTCACTACTGGAGATGAAGTGAAGAATAAAGAAATTGCCAGCTTTGCTAAGGAAAAAGAAGTGGAACGAGTGATCGCTCGTATTGAAACAAGTGTGGTAGAGAAGGAATTAAAGGAGATTGGGGTAGATGTATTCTCTGTTATACTGTCTACGAAGACATTATTAAAGGCCTTGATTGAATCACCAAATGTAGCGAATATCTTTACACAACAGGAAAGTGCGCTCTATGAAATTAATATGAATAATAGCCGCTATGAAGGAACGCGCTTGAGGGAATTTCCATTTACAGGAGATGTCATTATGGTACGGATATTCCGCGGCCATGATTCGATCGTCCCTCATGGTGAGACGGAATTACGCTTGCAAGATCGATTAGTAGTAACAGGTTCAGCTCAATACGCAGAGGAACTGCGTCAACTATTAGAACACGTTTAGCAAAACAACCCTGTATCATTTACGAATGGTGCAGGGTTGTTTTACACTAGAGGTAAGAAAGGGGTGAAGCGATAATGAAGAAGATTATTTTGTTTGATGGGGTCTGTAATTTCTGTAATGGCAGTGTACAATTTGTTATTAAGCGTGATCCGAAGGTGAAATTCCAGTTTGCCTCACTGCAAAGTCAGGTTGGCAAACAGCTGGTTGAACAATATCAAATATCTGCTGATCTGGATAGTTTGATCTTGATCGAAGGAGATGACTATTACCAACAGTCGACGGCGGCTTTGAAAATAGTTTCTTCTTTGTATCGTCTCTATCCTCTTTTGACCGTTTTTCGATTGATTCCTCGCTTCCTTCGTGATCCGATCTATCGAATGATTGCCAATAACCGTTATCGTTGGTTTGGCAAAAGCGAACACTGTATGATACCCAAACCAGAGGATAAAGATCGATTTATTGAGTGAGGATTTTACGTCAATAAAAAACCAAGGCTGATCAAAGCCTTGGTTTTTTATATTATCTTTCCGCTCTTTGTCTTTTTTTCGGTCCGCTTCGGAGTGTATATTGTCTAGCCTCTTCTCTAAATGCCTTCACAATTGATAGAATAACCATAATCATGATGATCGCAAACGGAAAGGCCGCAATGATCGAAGCGGTTTGTAAGGCACCAAGCCCACCTTGCCATAATAGCACGGCAGCAGTACCGGATTGAATGATACCCCAAACGACTTTGATTTGAAAGCTAGGGTTTAGTGTACCGTTCATCGTCTGTGTACCTAATACAAAAGTTGCCGAATCGGCTGACGTAATAAAGAAGGTACTAATTAATATAACAGTAAGGATAGAAAGCAAGATAGAAAAAGGTACATTTTCTAGTAAGGTGAACAATGCTGCTTCTTCACCTAGGTCGTTTATGACACCCATAATATCGACCCCTTGCTCCATCTCAAGGGAAATTGCTGAACCGCCGAAGACACTAAACCACAATCCACCAAAGATGGTTGGGACTAATAATACACCTACGACAAATTCACGTACCGTACGTCCTCGTGATACACGGGCAATAAAAGTCCCGACAAACGGTGACCAAGCGATCCACCATGCCCAGTAAAAGATAGTCCAGTCCTGTAACCAGCTTGAATTGTCTTCACTAAATGGTGCCATACGAAAGCTCATTTCTGGGAGATTCGATACATAGGAACCTAAGGTAGTTGTAAAGAAATTCATAATAAAATTAGTAGGACCTGCAAATAATAGGAATAACATTAATAGGATAGCTACCACAATATTAGTGGTACTTAAATATTTAATCCCTTTATTCAGTCCTGTCAAGGCTGAAGTCATGTATAATACGGTAACAACTGCAATAATAATTAACTGTAGACCAATGGTATTCGTAACAGAGCCGGTAATAAATTCAATACCACTACCGATTTGTTGTGCACCAAGCCCTAAAGAAGTTGCCACACCAAATACGGTAGCAAAAACGGCAATCACGTTAATCGTAGTACCGAAGCCGCCATTCATTTTATTACCAAATAACGGTTTTAAGGTACTACTAATTAATCCAGGCTCGTCCTTTCGAAACTGGAAATAGGCCAATGCCAAAGCTAGTGTCGCATAAACAGCCCATGGGTGAAAGCCCCAATGGAAGAAACTATGCTGCATAGCAACACGTGCTGCTTCCGCCTCATTTGCGGTCGGATAGGGAGGTGTATGTAGGTGTGAAATAGGTTCCGCAGCCCCCCAGAAAACCAGACCAATTCCCATTCCTGCACTAAATAACATACCAAACCATGTTAAATAATTATATTCAGGTTTATCGGAATCCTTTCCTAAGACAATATTACCGTACTTAGAAACGATAAGAAAGATAGCAAAACCTACAAATACCGTTGCAATTAACAAGTAAAACCAACCAAAACGAGTAACTAAGAAACCTTGAATAAGACCAGTAATATGATCAAGATTCCATGTTGGCCATACACTTCTGGGGACTATTCCCCAGATGATAAATGCTAGACAGATAGCTAACGAGATATAAAACACTGGCGATACTTTTTTCATCGAATCATCCTTTCTGGTTGCCATGAATTTTCCATGTTGTATAAGTCCACAGTATACCTTACCCTTAATATCACATTTTATTCGTTTTTGAACATAACGTTTTGTATTCTAGCAAACTTTCATATATGAATTCAAGTATTAATTATTCAATGATAATTAGAGGAATGACCTTAACTATCATCACCATGCACCTTGCAGCTACTTTAAAAAATATTGCATTTATTCGTAATTATCGTCAACAGAAATATAAATCAACTATAACATATTTAGGATTATATGGATTTAACGTATAAAATGATAACTGAAAATAAACGGTTTGTTAATAGATAAAAAATCCTCATTGAAACAGGATAATAGAGAATAGATATTTTCTTAGTCGAGGAGAAAATTGTGCTTAAACCCGCCCGTTCTTTTATAGATAACTCAAAGAAGCAACTGCACTTCCGATGAGCTCATGGTCAATATCGTTCTAAATCCTATTATGCCATGGATCGCCTATTTTCTTAAAATAAAAAAGTCCTTTCCAGATAGAAAGGACGATACACATGTTGTGTTAAGCAAAAAAACAGAAATACAACAGCCTAAAGGAAGGTGACAGACACCTGGCTGAATCTTATAATACTGAAACAGCCGGCAAACAAGTAATCGCACAGAAACAAGATAAATCTACTGTGATACAAATACCTGTACGCTCCAAATCCTGCACTTCTTCATTATCTAATTGTTCACAAGGACTGTGACAGGCATTATCCTGATTATCAAACACCAATAACTCCAATACAGCACAGCAGTCATCATTTACTTCACTCACACGGAAAACGAAAGAACTGAAGCACTCGAAACGTCGGGAAGAACCATCAATTTCGGCACCGAATCCTTTAAATGGCTGCCCCTTTTTATTATATAGGATAAAAGGTACCGTATCTAACCCATTGCCACTCCCTGGAGATACCAAGTTTTGAATTGATTGTGAACAGCTCACATCACAATGTTGATCGATGACATTATCCTGAGCATCGGCTATGGCGCGAACTACTTCACAGACACAATCATTATTGCTCTCTGGTTGTTGTTGACAACTATCTACTTTTCCCATTTAAAAAACACTCCTTTTACTAAGCTTTTGTCACAATATTAATGTATGGCGATAACACAGCAAGCGTATAGACGATTGTCACCCATCTAAAGAAAAAATGGAGAAAATGTCTCACCAAGTCTAGGCAGATAACATATAATGGAACAGATGAAGAGTGAAAGGGGTCATGATAATGGCTTTTGTTAAAGAAGATCAAGAAAGTCCCAAATTGTATATTGCACAGCCTGATTTCACCAAGCCCGTCCGCCGCATGCAAAGCAGCTACCAATCGGAGGGTAAACCATCCCGCGTGGCAGCAAATCAAATAGAGCAGCCGTTAGCAAAAAAGAAAAAAGTAAAAGACATGACAATAGAAGAAAAGGTTACTTATTTTGCTGCTAAGCCATCTCATGTACCAAGGGCAAAGTGTGAAATTATGACAGAAAAACGAAAGTATCTAGGGATTATCCAAGACTATCAACAAGATATGGTGACATTAAGGATAAGCAGTAAGGCACAACCAGTAACCGTTCCGATAGAACAGATAAAAAGAATAGACATTATTGGTTTTTAGCACCTATCATTGTCGATTGCATAAGATGTATCGATCATATTCATTTTTCAACTATGTATGATAGTAAGGAGGGAACCCATTGTCTGAGAACAAGAAAGTCATTCATGTTAAGGATCTAGTGATTAAGGCAGAGAATGTTCGCATCGAGCCAGAACGCCATCGTGATCCTTTTTTCAGGGGAAGAGAGCGCGAGGTGGAAGCGGAAGAAGTAGAAGAAGTCAAAGCAGAGGATGATCACGAAAAGCACGAAAACGAGGAATCAGATGATCGTCCAAATCGACCACCATTTTCATGGATTTAGCTAGAAGGTAGGCGGTAGCCTATCTTCTTTGTCATGTTCGAAAAACGTATAGGATTATTTATAGAAGAAAGCGGGTATAGAATACAAAAGACAATAAAACAAGGGGCTGGGGAGGGAATAAGATGGGTTATATCATACCAGTAGATCATTATCAGTATCAACAGTATCAAAACCGTATTACCCAAACCAAGCGAATTCCTTATACAGTAGAAAAGTTATACCCAAGTCAATTTGATCGGCAATATTATGAAATAATGTCTGAACACCAAAAGGCAAGAGAAGAACGATCGAAAAGAAAAAAACAAGCCAGTACCTCGCAAAAATATGACCCTATGCAGCAAGAAACGGTCTCCGCTGAAATAACAGGGAAAGGAAGAAGGTTTGAGGCGACAGTTTAAATGTTTATAAAAGGGCTTCATGCACACATAAACAGCCCAGCAGTCTAGTTGGGCTGTTTGTACATGTATTAATAGCTTTGAAGGTATAGTTCTTGTCCTTTTACATATTCCGCATAGAAGATCGTTTGTATATCAGACACTTCTTGCTTTGCCAACTCCTGTATCAACCAGTCCTTATCCTTACCGATTTCTTCAAGGCTGTCCCAGATCACTTCTCCATCATTAATTAGCATACGAGGCAGGACTACCTCTTCCGGTGTTAGGTTTATGTCTTGGCGAGTCAGTTGTTGAAAGGTCGACTTCTTCAATACTGAAACCGTTCCGTCGGTTTCCAGTACGGCATAATCCACCTCTTGAATCGAAAAAACATCCTTTGAGCGTAATAGGTGGAGCAGTTGATTTGTATCCAGGTTTCCATGCTTCATTTCCTCGTACTGCAATTTGCCTTTATGAATAACAAGTGAAGGGCGCCCCTCCAATAAGGATCTTGTTCTTTTGAATTTTTGGGTGAGCCACTCAGTGAGATAGAGCAATGTTCCCCATAGCAGAATGGCAAAGCCGATATCCATCAGGCCCACTTCATTATCATATAGCGCATTCCCGACTAGTTCACCTAATATAAGGGCAGAAATAAAATCAAAGGCAGTAAGTTGTCTGATTTGTGTTTTTCCAAGTACCTTCGTCAAGAGAAACAGCATGACAAAACCAAACAGTGTTTCTATAAAAATTGAACCATAATGCATGGCTATGCTCCTTTCTATTCCAATCAAGAATGTCGCAGCATGAATTGGTGAAAAATTTATCTGGCTAAAGAGGGAAGAAGGTTAATGGTGCAATATGCATCCAATAGACCTTCTCCAGTTAAATGGTGTTTTTTATCATTAGGGTTATCGTATATTTCCTTAGGGTGTTCCAAAAAGGGATTTACATACCAACGAAATCTGTTTGAAAAAAAGAAAAGAAAAAAGCCGCAGCGGAGTGTAACGCTGAGGCTTCTCGGAGTTAATCGAGGAGTTGTTTTACCATGGTAACATGAGGGATACCAGCATCCAAAAATTCATCAGACACGATGTGATAGCCCAAATGTTGATAAAAGTCTACTGCTTGTATTTGGCCATTTAATTTTGCTTTCGTATATTGTTGTTTTTTAGCCACATCTTCCATGAAGAGCAGTAACTCTTTGCCAAGTCCTTGATTGCGATGTGCTTTTACCACACAAATTCGCTCCATTTTTGCATATTGATCGACAAAACGCATTCTGCTGGCGGCGATCGGCTGATTATTTCTATAACCAACAAAATGGGTGGCTGCTTCTTCCCATTCATCTATTTCCAGATCCTTTGGTACTTGTTGTTCATCGACAAAGACCTCAAAACGCACCTTGTAGCCGTCAGCTAACACTTTTTCATTTTTTGCCTCGATGATTTCCATCGTTTGTCCCCTCTCCTTATGCCAACATTGTCTTTAACATGTTTTCTAAATCCTGCTGCCAGTATGTCCAGGTATGATTGCCTTGAAATTCATGGTAATGATATTGAGAAAGCTGTTCTGCCAACACATCATGTAATAAGCGGTTCCCATGGAGAAAATCCAGTCGCTCTCCCATGGTCGTATCTACATCCTGTTCCTCGGTGCCGACGGAATGAAAAATGGCCAAGTGGGCATAGGTATGTGCCCGTTTCGCCCTTGTTAATACTTGATCATTCACATACGGTGATTGCATCATCACTGTATCAAATGTACTCGGAAATTGACTTGCTACCATTAATGCCAATGTTCCTGCTAGGGAATCGCCTAACAAGGCACGACGAACAGGAGTAATATGTATCTGTTCTTCAACAAACGGGATGGCTTCCTTAACCAAAAATTCGATATATTTTGTTTGTTTGGTCCCTTTTGGATGATATTTTTGAGCACGATCTTCTTTATTTTGGTAATGAATTCCCATGAAAATGGTAGGCTCAATTTCCATGGACTCATGTAACCGATCACTGAGCGTTGCAACTTTTCCTATTTGAAAATAGTCGTTCCCATCTTGCATCACACATAATTGATAGTCGTTAAACGGAGTGAATGCTTCCGGAATATACCATTTGATTTCTATTTCTTCATCCAGATATGTGCTATAGATCGTGGAATGCTGCATTTTACCTTTACGTTTCATAATAAACTCCTTTCTGAATATAAGGTATTTTAACACATTTTTTCACTTGATTTGAGACATAATATCTACATAGAGAGAAAAATGTGTATAGATGAGACAAGCAAACGAAAATGCCAAACAAATAAGAAGGTGGAGATAAGAATGAAAAAAAGAATACTTGTGATGGCAGCCCTGTTGTTTTTTGTCTGTCATGCTTCCGTGGTAATGGCACAAGATCAAACAGCCTTAGTAACCGATCAACTATTTAAGGATAAAGTAGAATTAAAATATCCTCAAGTATCTGAAATGGATAACCAGTCTTTTGAGGGTAAAATTAATGGGATATTTGAACAATATATCAAGCAATCCTATAAAGAGATGCGTAACAATGAAAAGGAAGCAGAGCAATACGATTTTCATGCAGAGTATCAAACTGATTATCAAGTAAAGTATAATCAAGCCTCTTTGTTAAGTATTTTAACGAGCAATTATATGTTTAGCGGCGGAGCGCATGGCAATACGGTTGTTCAATCATTTAATTTCGATGAAAAAGCAAAAAAACGAGTATATGTAACAGATATATTAAACAATGAAGAAAAAATAGAGGCAGTACGGGATTATGTCTGGGAGTATGCGATTGCTAGACCAGATGTATTTTATCCTGATTTAAAACGCGAAGATATTCCATTAACACAGGATACGGCATTTTATTTTGGTGATGATGGCATCACACTCGTATTTCAGCAGTATGCCATTGCACCATATGTGTCAGGGAATCAGGAGATTTTCATTTCAAAAGAGGTTTACGAGGGAAAATAATGCCAAGCAGCACCAAGAAGTCTTGGTGCTGCATAGGGGCATTACAACAACGATACAGCAGGTAAACAGGAGATGGCACAGAAACAGCTTAAGTCGACGGTAATACAAATGCCCGTACGCTCAAGGCTGCTTACTGCCTCGCCGCTAATTTGATCACAAGGCATATCACCCGTTGCACTGTCGCCATCAAACACTAACAATTCCAACATAGCACAGCAGTCATTCACTTCACTTACCCGGAAGACAAAGCTCTCTACACAGGAGAACGTAGCTGTACCATTGCTTTCAATCCCTGCTCCAACACCGCGAAATGGCTCGCCCTTCTTATTATAAAGAATAAAAGGAACGGTATCGTAACCATTACCGGAATCTGGAGAAACCAAATTTCTAATCGAACGGTGACAGCTGACGTCGCAGTGCTGATCAGCAACGTCTTCCTGTGCTTCTGCGATCGCCCTTACGACATCACAAACACAATCATGTGTAACACTACCCATTCTATCCACACTCCTCTTGGAAATAAATATCGTGAACACTATACTCTATGAGCAGGAAAAGTTTTTGTATAGTCAATCGACATAGGGCGACAGTTGAATTTATAGGGGAGTGATAAGTGAAAAGAAACATTAAGAAACCGGGTAAAAACCAGACCGCTCCCTTTACCGACCACATTTTGATTATAAAAGGATTGGTCTATCAATAAAAAAGGAGCATATGCCTCATGCATATACTCCATCCATTTAATATAAAAAGAGGTATTTACATTTGAAAACAAGTTAATTACTGATTAATTCCCAAACATAGGCATTTCCTGGCGTCTCGCCTAACGTCCACCATCTCGCTTGATAAACAGCACCTTGATAGCTTACTCGGTCCCCATTGACATAAACGAGAGAGGCATCCCACGGATCAGGCAAATCGCCAGGTTCACCTGGCTCATCGGGATCGCCAGGTTCGACGAAATCTCCGTCAAAATTGGCATCAATTACTTGATAGAAAGCATTTGCGGTATCAGCAACCTCCCAATAAGCGAGAATAACATGGTAGCCATCACGTTCAGGAATGTCACAATCATGTGTTACTGTAAAACCAGGACGCTGTCCATTATCGTTGTACGTACAAAATAGTTCAAAATCAGAACGCTCTAATGGTGAATTAGGATCCCAACCTTCCTTGGTAATGTAGTAATCCCAATCTTCTGTGGCATGGGCAGCAGTTAATGTCCATTCAAAGGTAAAATCACCGCTTGACATAGGAACTTTAGCCCAACGATTTTCAGACTGCTCGTCCAATTTAGGAAACACACCACCGGCACTAGCAATTTGTCCATCCGCCACCCCTTGCTCTGGATAATTGCCCGGTCCTTCAAGACTATGAGGTTCATAAATAACGGCACCACAATCATTATTTACACCATCTGCACAAAGAACAGCCCGGCTTTCTGGGTTATTCACATAGCCGTGAGCGGAAACCATCGAGGCAAAGGCTAAAGAAATAAGAAATAAACCAATCGTCATCAAGCTTACTTTCATCATCTTTACTGGTAAAATAGCTGCTTGTTCTGTCATATAATACTCCTCTCACTTTTTAATAACTAGATGTCTATACCAATAAAATAGACAAAAAACAGAATTATAGTAAATTTACTGCGAACCTCCTTTCTGGCCAATATATGAAATCCCTTACATTACCTAATTCTAAAAAAAAACCCGATATATGTCAATCTTTTTTTGAATAAAATGTGAATTTATTTCTTAAACAACGTTGAAATATATTTTTTTAAAGTTTGGGATTGATTTGTTAAAAACAAACTGGTATAGTTATCTTAACTTTTTGTTTATGATTTTTGGACTAGTCAACTATAATTAAAGAATGGAGGGGTAAAATGAAAGATAAATCGGAAATGGTGTTATCACAAGGAAGATCAAATAAAAAGAAGCCCTTTTTGTTTCGGTATATGAAACAAATGGATTTGCAACTTATGGTTATTCCGGGACTATTATTTATTTTTATATTTAATTACATACCGATGTATGGTGTTTTGATGTCTTTTCAAGATTATAATCTTTTTGATGGAATGGGTAATAGTCCTTGGGTAGGTTTTAAGCATTTTGAAATGTTTTTTAATGATCCACGTTTTATGGAAATCATGCGAAATACGATGGTAATTAGTGGTTTAAAGATACTAATCTGTTTTCCAGCACCGATTATGTTAGCGCTTATGTTGAATGAAGTGAAGAACATGGCATTTAAACGAACCGTGCAAACTATTACGTACTTGCCACATTTCTTATCATGGGTTATCGTCGCAGGGTTTGCGATGTCGATTCTTTCCACAGATAATGGCAGCTTAAATATGGCCATGGAAAAGGCAGGATTAATCGATGAACCGCTCAGTTTTTTGGCGATACCAGAATATTTTTGGACGATTATTGTATCAACAAATTTATGGAAATCGATTGGATTTGCTTCTATTGTATACATTGCCGCCATTGCAGGGGTTGACCCACAATTATATGAAGCTGCCGCATTGGATGGAGCAAGCAGGTTCAAGCAAATATTTTTGATAACGATTCCATCAATTATGCCGATTATCGTTATTTTCTTTATTCTAGAAGTGGGTAATTTATTGAACGCTGGTTTTGAGGATCTATTGATTTTAGGTGATGACGCGATCTTGAGGTCTGTATCAGATGTTTTAGATACTTACGTCTATCGTGTAGGGATAGGGAGCGGTAGATATTCCTATGCTACGGCGATTGGGTTGTTTAAGGCAGTTATCAGTGTAGGGTTATTGAGCTTAGCTAACTATCTGGCCAGAAGGTCAGGGAATAGCTTATGGTAAATCGAACAAATGGACTTACAAGAAATGAGGTGAAGTTATGATTAAACCGACGTTAAGTGATCGCATAATGATCATATTCATCTATGTGTTTTTGATCGGTTTAGCATTTATTACGTTTTATCCATTTTGGAACTCTCTCGTTATTTCCTTTAACGCGGGAAAAGATACGATGTTAGGAGGCATTACTTTCTGGCCTAGGGAATTCACCTGGGAGAATTATCAAGTAGTGTTTCAAGATAAGCGTCTGCTTAATGCTTTTCTGATCACTATATTGCGCACAGGGATAGGAACCTTTTTGTCAGTTCTTGTAACCGCTTTATTAGCGTATGGATTGTCTAAAAAAGAATTGATTGGCAGACATTTTTTCATGATTTTTTGTTTACTAACGATGTTTTTTAGTGGGGGATTAATTCCTACCTTCCTATTAGTAAGAGGGATAGGATTAATGGATTCCTTTTGGGCGATGATCATCCCGACTTTGGTATTGGTCTGGAACATGATTATTTTTCGGACCTTTTTTCAGCAATTACCTAAAGGTCTGGAAGAGTCGGCCAAGATTGATGGCTGTGGTAATTGGCAGATATTTTTTCGTATTGTTTTACCATTATCAGGACCGGTTATTGCGACGTTATCATTGTTTACGGCTGTCTTTCATTGGAATGATTGGTTTTTTCCTAGTATATATATCACATCTGAGCACTTGATTCCGATTCAAACGCTGTTGCGGCAAGTGTTAAATTCAAACACGGTTACGTCACAGATGAGCCAATTAGACGCTGGAGCACTTGCCCATATGTCGAATGTTGCCAAGGTAACAGGGAAGTCATTATCCATGGCAACCATGATGGTGGCGACGATTCCGATTATGCTGGTTTATCCTTTCGTACAGAAACACTTTGTTAAAGGGGTACTAATCGGATCGTTAAAAGAATAAACCGACGTTGACTATTGTTTTAAAGCTATATGCTTTAAATATAGACTTTTACCAGATGCATGTACTGGAAAAGTCAAAAAAATAAGAAAAAAGGGGAGAGAAAGTGATGATGAAAAAGCAGCGATATTGGTATATGTTACTGATTTTCTTGTTGGCTGTCGGTATCATTGCGGGGTGTTCAGACTCAAGTACCAACGAATCGACCGAAGATGATAATGAACAGGCAGAGGCGGAGGAAACAACAGAGGAAGATCCATTCGTGCTTGGTGATGAGCCATTAGAGATTACTATGTTTGGTAATTATGACTGGTACACCATGCCTGGCTGGGGCGATGATCAAGCAACTGAATGGATTAAGGAAAACAAGGGTGTAGATATCACGGCAATTGATGGTGGTGGTAATGCCGAACAAAGGCTAACGACAATGATTGCAGGTGGCGATTTGCCAGACTTTATTTGGACAGATAGGGGACCTGACGTGGAGAGATTACGTGAAGGTGGGGCATTAGTTCCTCTAGATCCATACCTTGATAAATATACGAATTTAAGGGATTGGTTTGGGGAAGAGGGAATCAATATGCTGCGTTCTGACGATGGTAAACTGTATCAATTCCCGAACTGGTACAATTCCAGTCCATTTGGAAATGCAGGATATGTTGTGAATAAAGGAATCTATGAAGAGCTAGGCTCACCTGCATTAGAAACAACCGAGGATTTATACGCTTATTTGCAATTAGTTAAAGAGAATTACCCTGATGTTATCCCATTTGAAACAGGTTTGGATGGGCAGGGAATTAATGTATTATATTCTGCCTTTGCAGAAGGGGAGTCACCGGCGAATATTAATAATGTTGCCGTACCGCAAGGAGATCAATTAACATCGATTTTTACCGATGAGAATTATGTAGACTCTTTAAAATATGCAAGTCAACTATTTAGAGAACGATTAATTACTCAAGATGCGTTAACACAAGATCAGGATATGGTGATTGAAAAGGTAACGACTGGTGAAATTGCTGTTTTTGCTTCGGCAAGTCCGACCGACCATGCGCGTACAGGTCACTATACCTTGCAAGAAGAAAATCCTGATGGCGGCTACTTTATGATTTGGCCAATCCATGAACCAGGCTTAGACGAAAATGAAATCTATCCAGGTTCCTACAATATGATGGGGTGGAATGTGAGTGTCATTACGAAAGGTGCAGAAGACCCAGAGAAAGTGTTTGCCTTTTTGGATTGGCTAACAGGTCCTGAAGGTCAATCTTCCCTTATTTTTGGACCTGAGGGCAAGTATTGGGATGGATTCGATGGAGAAGGGTTTCCGCAATTCACCGATGCCTACCATGAAGATCCAGAAGGTTTAGCCAAGATTGAAGAAGATACGGCGAACTTCCAGTGGAATGGGAACTCCAATTTCCTAGATACGGCTAAGGCAAATTTCGAGGCTACACTGCCTGAGGACCAGCGGAATTGGACAACGCATTGGCAGAGTACAATTACTTGGGACACCCAATATGACGCTACGCAATATTTGAATATTAATCCACTTCCAGAAAGTGAAGAAGGTATTATTCAACAGCGCATTGGTGAGATATTTGAGGAAGCACGTGCCGAGGCGATCTATGCGCAGAGTGATGAAGAAGTGGAAGAGATCATGGCAACAGCTGAAGAAGCAGCGCAAGGGGTAGGTTATCAGCAATTGCTTGATTTCCAAACCGAGAAATGGCAAGAGAATTTAACGATATTATCTGCTGAATAAGAGAGGAAATAAGAAAAAGGAGGGAAGCAGAAATGGAATGGACAGGAATTTCTGGTAGACTGTATCGAGTGTGTGATTGGCTCATGAGGTTATTAAGGGTTAATCTGATCTGGCTGACTTTCAATTTCCCGATTGTCTATTTGTCATTAGCTATGCTGTATGCCAAAGACATGGGAGAACTATATTGGATCTTGTTCACCATTATTGCTTTACTTCCTTTTACCTTTTTTCCGGCTACTGTCGCCATGTTTGCCTTGGTGAGGCGGGCAGTCATGCACCGAATGCACCATCAATTATTGCGCCATTTTTGGTTGTTTTATCGTCAAAATTATGGAAAGGCGCTACTAGGTGGATTGGTGATAACGTTGGTTTGGGGGATTTGGCTGATCAACTATCAATTATTACAGACAGAAATAGGGTCCCCATTGTTTTATACGTATCTGGTATTTACAGTATTTTTGCTCGCTTTTAGTAGTTATTTTATGGCAGACACCGTCCATGTGCAGTTGCGAGTTTGGGCCAGCTTTAGAAAGGCGTTGTTGATGAGCTTGTCTTTCCCGCATTATACGATTTCTAGTATAGGCATTTCTCTGGTCGCCTTGTATATGCTGTATCAGATTCATCCATTATTCTTGATGTTATATGGTGGGATTATTCCAGTGTTGCTCTGTTTTTTAAGTTACTATCTTATCTTTATCCGAGCTGGAAAATTACTCAAACCGCAAATGGAGTAGGTTCATGAACTGTCGAAATAGGATCAATATGCCCCAACGTTTACGATAGATAAGGTTAATTGAAAAAAGCCAAGGCAGCAAGTGCCCCTTGGCTTTTTTTAAGCTAGAGAAGTTTATAAACCTTGAGTATAATAGGACTAATGATTTGACCTTGAACGAATCGTAGTTCCGGTTTTATTTTGGTTTGATCATGTCTAATGGAAACATGCTGTGTCACAAGGGTGGATAACTACCTTGGCTTAACGAATTACATCTTGCCGTTTGTTTGTTATCGCCTGTAAAATATCTTGCTCAGAGGCGAGCGATGTGTCACCGGTAATCGTGTGCGCTAACATGCAAGAGGCAACTGCAAACGAAATAATGTGAGCAGGTGCTTGTTTTTGTAATACACCATGGATAATGCCAGTTGTAAAGGCATCACCAGCCCCGATCCTGTCCAGTACGGCAAAGCGCTGCTGATCAGCATAATAGAAACTGTCTTCTTGATAAAGAAACCCGCGAATGGAATTGGTCTCATCCTCATGAACATCACGGTGTGTCCCAGCAATAATAGGGATTTGATACTTTTCTGCGATCTGGGGTATCAGTTCTTCCAGTTGATTTTCTCTCGATGTGTGCGAAGAGGTGTAGCCTAAAGTAAATAAAGCATCCTTTTCATTCATCATCACGATATCGGCTAATTCAAGCAATTCCTGGTAATGCGGTCTAGCTGTTTGATAGCCATTTTCGCCCCAAAGTGAGGGACGGTAATTGCAATCAAATACCACTTGGCCGCCCTGTTGCTTAACCAAGCCAGCCAATTGTTTTAATTGGGCCCGCACACGTTCGTTCATGGCTAGACTAATCCCGCATACATGCAAAAGCTGAATATTCTTGGCCAGTTCATCAAAAGGATAGATAGCGGTCTCCGCTGTATTGAAGCTGCTTTCTAATCGATTGGAATAGGTAACACGACTGGATCGTGCCCCGAAACCATTTTCTAAGAAATACATACCGAGATATTTACCCGCTCGTGCGATGGAATCTGTGACGATCCCTAATTTACGCAGGTAAGCGATCGCTGCATCCCCTAATGAATTTTTTGGCAATGTGGTAATTAAACGGGTAGGATACCCTAGACAATGCAAGCTACCTGTAATATTTACCCCGGTCCCTGAGAAACTGTATTGTAGTTGATTAGCTTGCGGTAGTAACTGATGACCTGGCACTTCTAAACGCATCATTACTTCACCAAAGGCGGCAATCGTCTTAACCATATTGATTCACCAGCTTTTTCACTTCTGTTAATAACTGTTGGATGTCTTCCGTTTTAGTCGCTCCTGTTTCTTTATCAATAATCGATGAATAAACATGTGGAATGACTTTGGGCACCTTTGCGGCTAAGGCGATTTCTAAAATGTCGCTGAAATTGTCAAGATCGATCCCACCGGTAGGCTCCAAGGCGAAATCAGCTTTCCCACAAGCAGTTGCCACGGCTTGGTATTCATCCTTTGTCGATAGGCCCTTCATCGGGAAGTACTTGATTGCATTTCCTCCCATATCCTTGATGAGGTTGATGGCGGAATGAATGGATACGATTGCTTTTTCGCCTTGTTCACTGTGTGGACCTGTAGAAATATTGACATATCCTGGTTGACCGGTTGGTGTCACCAAACAGTTAATCCAGCTCTTATCTGTGCCAGCTTTGGCTCGGGTGTAACCGACAAATGGGAATACTTGATTCACGTGTTTACCAGGATAGGTATGCACAATGTCTGCGACAACTTTTCCTTGTTTACTGTCACCTGCTCCAAGACCTATCGATACGGCGTCATTTATAGCTGAGCCGTACTCTTTCATCGCATGGACGGCGCTTGGAACATTGTCATAGTCTTTGGATAAGACACCGATCAAGGCAAAGCCTTCCGCTGTCTGATAGATTTCTTGAGCATTCGCTATGCTATTAGCCAGTACATTAATGGCAACGCGATTTTTATAAAAGTGATCCGTGATGGACATAAGTTATTTTCCTCCTAAAATTTCTTGTATGCGCTCTGTGATAACATCGATATCATTCCCTTTTAGTGGTCGAGGATCAATATCAAAGAAGCCTTGTTTGCTACCATAGTCACGCGTATAGATGGCAATAGCCCCATTTTTAAGCTCTGTCACGGTTTGTTCCGCTGTTTTACCAGCAAGAGAAGCATCTATTTGAATACGGCTGCGATAGATGGCTCGTCCAGCTTCATCTTGTACTATATCTACCGAAACACCAGGTAAGTCAGATAATTTCTCTAAGGATCGCAAGCTTTCTTTTTCTGTCTGGCTGTGGTCGGTTTTGGTGAAAAAAAGGTCTAACGCTTGCAGCAGTCCAAAGCTCGCTTCTTTTCCTACTTTCATACTTCTGCCGATCCCGTGTAGCTGCACCTTGACCCAATCGATATAGGCTTTTTTTCCTGCGACAATACCGGATGTCGGACCTTCGATTGCCTTTGAGCCACTGTAAATCACTAAATCAGAGCAAGCAGGGTACTTACGTAAATCTTCTTCGGCCGCTGCATCGACAATGAGAGGAATGTTATAGGCTTGAGCTACTTGCCAAGCCTCCTCTATCGAAATGGTATTTTTCTGTACGGCGTGATGGGATTGAACATAAAGAATTGCTGCAGTATGTTCGTTAATGGCTTCTGCGATATGGTGCTGTTTTCCTTCGTTCGCATAGCCAACTTCTACAAGTTTTCCGCCACCTAAATAGACCATTGTTTCGATTGGTGCACCGTATTGTACGTTATGTCCTTTGAAGCAAATAATTTCGTTTTTGGGAATGGGCTGCTGATGTAACTGCAGGCTTTTTCGTTGGTTCCCTTCTGTGATCATGCCAGCCACCGATAAGGCAATGCCACTTGAAGCAGAATTAACAATTACTGCATCCTCACTATGTAGTTGGTTCGCAATATGTCCCCCCGCTTTATCCACTAAATCTTCTATTTCGACATAGTTTTGCGCACCGGTTTTCATTGCTTCCAGAACGGAATCGCTAGGAGCTGAAACCCCAAGAATACTCATTCTGCCGCTTGCATTGACGACTCGTTTTAGACCATATTTATGATGTAATGATTTCTCCATTCTTTATCACTCCTACTGTATGAATCATTTGTTTTGCTGTTCTTGTTTTCCCTTCTGAATCCGTCAACATTTGCTGAGAGGGTCTAACCTCAAAAAGGGTAAGGTCAGCTGTTGTCCCCGTCTTCAACTGTCCTAGCTCAGGTCTGCCGATTGCTTGCGCAGGCAGAAGGGTAACAGCATCGATTACTTGCGGCAGACTGTATCCTAACAGCAGAAATTTGCTTGCTACATCAGCTAGGCTGTATACAGGACCATTTTGCCGGTTTCCCCGGTAAATATCTGAACTAATCGAAAAGGGCTGAATCGCATGTTTCTTTGCATATTCTGCCACTTGAAAGGAAAAACTGGCCGTGCCGTGTCCTACATCCAGTCGTACACCCCGGTTGATCGCTGATAAGAGCTCGGGCAGTGGTTGACCATCCTCGGAGAAAAGGTTATTAGCTTTGCCATTTAAAAAATGCGTGATAATATCTCCTTTTTCTAGTTGAGGGAGAATATCAGTTATATCAGGCGGACCAGATCCAATATGGACCATTAAGGGTAAAGAAGTGCGTTTTGCCCAAGAACGAGCAATCTGCAATGGCCGAATGCCGCTGTCTTTTACCACGCTTTTACTCATTCTTACCTTTAAACCAACAATCTTAGTAGGGTGTACTGCAATGGTTTCTAATAAAGCAGCTTCCTTTAACCAATCTAGATTGGATAATTCATCGATTCGCTGCAAACCAATTGTTGAGACGTTGAGAAAGGCAAGTAGATTAGTTTTGGCAGAATCAGTGGTGGGGAAGAGATCGCTTACACTATCTGCGCCACAACTTCCTGCATCGACTACGGTGGTAACACCTTGCTGCACACCGATCAAATCGAGTTCATCCCCGTAGGGCTCTAACTTTTTATTGGCGTGGACATGTAAATCGATCCAGCCTTTTGAGACGTAACAACCGGAATAGTCGTAAGCTGTTGGTGCTGCACCTTGACCAGCATTGGTAATGTGTTGTATCTGATTACCTCGGATAATGATGTCGACTTTCTCCCCAGTAGTTACTTGGAGATTTTGTAAAACATATGTATGTGTCATTCTGATTTCCTCCTAACACTACTAGAATAGCAATTTAAAATATAGAAGTCTATACCTGTTTGGGAGTTTTAGAAAATATATGTGTTTTTATTTAGGATAAACATCGTTTAAATACCTATTTTACCAGAATTCGCATGCATTCCTTCTTTAATTTGGTACGATAAATAATCAAACTGTCCATGTAGCGCGTTAAACTATTATTTCATAATACATTCGCCCAGCTTGGAATGGAGAGGTTACATAGTATATCCAGCTCTTTTTCCCTTTGAACGGTATAAGAACTCATTGTATACAAATCACCATCACATCGTCCAGGATGGGTCATGACTTCCACTGAAGAAAAAGAGTATGTATGTAGCCGTTCGAAAATATTTAGGCCAGCACCATCACCATAAAAATCTACCCAAAGTGCCTCGGTTAGCAACAGGTCTGTCCTGTCTCGAAAAGTATCTTGACAACGAACGGGAATCTGATATTTATCCGCTAATTCGATTACTATCTCTTTTAACGGCTGCCAGCCATGGATATGATGGTGACTATCAAGATGGTGAAGAGGAAGACCAGTTGCCAGAAAGGCTTCAATTTGGGCACGCCATTCATCTCTTACATCATCTAAACAAGGTATATCCATTTCGTAAAAACGATTGGTGAAACGAAACATACCCCGTTCATTTGTAAGGCTGGACGTAGGAGAAAATAAAGGTTTTCCAGAAGTAAGTATAAGGTGCAACCCAATGTCTAGAGAGGGGCATTGTTTGGCTAGATCAACGGCATAATCTACTGCTAAACCGTTCATCATTATGGTAGTCGAAGAAATAACACCGTGCTGATGTGCTTGAATAATACCGTTGGAAACCCCTTTTGTTATTCCGAAATCATCGGCATTGAATAAAATATCCAATATTCTCTTCCTCTCTGCCTTATACTTCTGCATCTTCCGGATACAATCTCTCGATGACAAAATTGGTTTTATCACCACGGAAATAGGATTGTGAGTATTCAACCTTGTTCCCTTCTTGGTCTTCGGCAACGGTTTCGATATAAAAACAGGGAAGACCAATTTCTGAATCTAGATAATAAGAAGTGCTTTCGTCTGACAAGGTAAGCTCGATATGTTCTGTTGTTTTGGCAATGGCCACATGGAAATCCTGCTTCAAGGCATTGTAGAGTGAAGTTTCTGCTTGTTCTTTTGTGATTCCAGGTGCAGTGCTCCATGGAATATAAGAAATTTCATATTGCGTGGGTGAATGATTGGCTTTGCGGACACGTTCAATCTTTTGGATCGGGTCATTAGGAGGGACACCTAATGCCAGTTGAATCGTTTCACTGGCAGGTATAACCGATAAATCAATTAAGATAATCTCAGCGGTCTTTCCTTGCACCTCCACTTGATCGACATAGCGTTTGACGGTTTGAGACAGGGTTTGATGTACTTTTTTGTCAGCTACGAAAGTTCCCCGCCCTTGGGTGCGTTCCAAATATCCCTCTAGGGTTAATTGGTTTAACGCGGCCCTGACGGTGGTTCGGCTTACATCAAAATTTTTGCATAGTTCAAGTTCGGTTGGAATTTTTTCACCTTTCTGGTAAGTGCCGTTCTTAATCCTTGCCAGTAATTCACTTTTGATATGTGCGTGTAAGGATTGTTTTTTCTCCATTATTTTCTCCTTTAACTGCTCTGTAAGATATTAACGTTAGTGTACTAAAGAAAGGCTATGATGACAAGTAAATAAACGTAGTAACCAATCATGATAATCAAGGAATAGTGTTTACATTCACTTCATTATATGATACTTTTGTATTAAAAATAAAGCAAATATTAGAAAAATATGTTAGAAGAATTATACATAGTAGTAAAAAATAAAAAGGTAACGGGTATGGTAGCAGGGCGGATTAGTATTTCATTTCATTTTAGCAGGTACAAATAGGGTAAACTAGGTACGAAGCGATAGATAACAAGGACAGGATAAGCGTAGGGATCGTTGTGAAAGCGGTTAAAAATAAAGTGCGGATAACGACTTTGAATACTTCTACGAAGAAAAAAGTTGTAATGCGGTAAACCTAATACACCTCAATTGGTATGAAGGGGAGGTCGATAACGTAATGAATAAATTCGTGCAACGATTTATCGAAGTAGCTGGCAGAATAGGGGCAGCAAGACACTTGGTAGCGATTAGGGATGGTTTTGTAGCGGTTATGCCACTTGTCATCATTGGTTCATTGGCCATTCTAATCAATAATTTCCCGCCACTGGGAAGCTTTCAATTGGTGTCATGGCTGAATAGTATTTTTGGGAATGGTAATTGGCAGAAGGTGGGAGGCAGTGTTTGGGAAGGTACCTTTGCTGTGCTCGGTTTGCTTGTTTCCTTTACCATTGCCTATCATTTGGCTAAAAGCTATAATATAGATAGATTACCTGCTGCCCTTTTGTCTGGTGCCTCTTATATGATACTGGTCCCAGTAACAGAAGATTTTGGTTTAAACATGGAATGGCTCGGGACGCAAGGATTATTTGTAGGAATTATTATCGCCTTGTTGACAACGGAATTATTTCGGTTATTGATGACAAAGCCTAAAATGGTGATTAAAATGCCAGCTGGTGTGCCTGCCGGTGTAACAGATTCCTTTAGAGCGCTGATTCCAATGATGGTAATTCTATCCTTGGTTGGTCTATGTCAAGCTTTATTAGATATTCTGGCAGATACTAATGTATTTGAAATTATATTTTTCGTTATTCAACAACCTATTCAAGGTTTAGGTGACTCTCTGCCGGCGGCCATCATTGTGTCCATGCTTACACATATCCTTTGGTTTTTTGGTTTACACGGAACCAATATTATTGGTGCTATTACCGAACCTGTTTATATCTCATTGGTTGAGGAGAATTTGCGGTTATTCCGTATGGGGATGTCGGCTTACGAGGTACCTAACATTGTCACTAAACCCTTTCTTGATACCTTTGTTTTTATGGGGGGTGCAGGTACTACGATTGCCTTATTGGCTGCGGTTTTCTTGGTAATCCAATCTCGGAAAAAACATCCGTATCGCGAAGTCGCTAAATTAGCAGCACCAGGAAGTTTGTTTAATATCAATGAACCTGTGATTTTCGGTTTACCAATTGTATTAAATCCCATTATGTTAATTCCATTTGTCTTGGTACCTGTTGTGTTGACGATTATTTCTTATACAGCTTTGTATATTGGTCTCGTTCCGCGAACCGTGGCTTTTTTACCTTGGACAACACCCCCGATTATTAGCGGTTATCTGGTGACTGGTGGCAGTTGGCGAGGTATCGCATTGCAGCTAGTAAATTTACTAGTAGCCATCATTATTTATATTCCTTTTTTATTGGCAGCATTGTATATACCCAAACAACGAGCGGAGGATGCATGATGTTAGAAGAACAAGAAGAGTTACAACGTATTTCTTTTGCGATTATCCTTCATTCAGGAAATGCACGAACATGTGCTATGGAGGCGATAAAGCTAGCGAAAGTTAATCGCATGGAAGCAGCACAAGGAAAAATGGAGGAGGCAGATGCAGAGTTTATCAAGGCTCATCACGAACAAACAGGTTTATTACATAAGGAAATAAACAATCCAAATGAGCAGTATATGTCCATCATTCTTGCCCATGCCCAAGATCATCTGATGATGGCATTAACGGTTAAGGATTTGGCATTAGAAATGATAGAAGTGTATCAAAGGTTGAATAAGCTGGAGGGAGCAACAAAATGAAGATTGTATTAGTTTGTTCTGCGGGTATGTCGACTTCTTTGCTAGTGGAACGTATGAAAAAGGCAGCCGAGGAAAAACAGATACAGGCAGAGATCAAGGCAGTATCTGAAGCAGATCTTCATGATCAGGTCAATGAGTTGGATGTTGTTCTTATTGGTCCTCAAGTGCGTTATTTAGAAAAGAGCATCAGGAAGAAGTTGGAACCGGAGGGCGTAAAGTGTGATCTTATTAATCAACAGGCTTTTGGTTTAATGCAAGGAGATCAAGTGCTTCAACAAGCCTTAAAATTAATGAATAACCAATAAAATGGCATTTAAAATCGAAAACTACCACAGGGAATGAATTCCTGTGGTAGTTTATTATTTCTATTATTGCATTCACATTATGTAAGTCTTTGCATGCATTATTTCCTGCTAATATCTAATTTGATCCATTCGTGTGAATTCCCATTAACAAGCCTTTCAGCAGAGCTGAAAGGCGCGTAAATGGATCAAGAGCACCTATCAGATTTAACTTATATATTAACGTTCTAAGTCAAGCATGAATTGGTATCGATCTGCTCGATAAGCGGACTTCACTACTTCAAAAGGAGTGCCATCTTCCAACTGGGTGATACGCCTCATCAGCAAGATTGGTGAATGCTCAGGAATGTTTAGATACTCCATTTCTTCATCATTAGCAATCGTCGCCTCAAACAGCTGACTCGCTTTGCCGATTTTTAGCTGTAAATCATCCTCAATATATTGGTATAAGGAAGATTGCACAATATCGTCGGTCAAGCCTTTAATCAAGTTGGCAGAAACATAGGTGCGTTCCAAGGCCATTGGAATATCTTCTGCCAACCGAATCCTTTTTATTTCATAGATCGGTGAGTGCTCAGGGATATTTAATTGACTAGCAAGGCTTTTTTTGGCAGGAACAATTTCGAAATTAACTAATTTATTACTAGGTTTCATCCCTCGTGCCTTCATATCTTCTGTAAAACTGGTAAGACCGCTTAAATTTTGTTCAAATTTCTTTTCGGTGATAAAGGTCCCTTTTCCTTTGATGCGATGAAGGTAACGTTCATTTACTAAATTAGTAATGGCTTGACGCACGGTCATACGGCTGATATTCAATTCCTCTGCATACTCCCGTTCAGACGGTAAGGAGTCGCCTGGCATGTATTCGCCTTTCTCGATTTTGCCTTTGATTTGTTCTTCTAGCTGGTGATAGATAGGGATCGGTGATTGTTTATCGATCATATCTAAAACTCCTTCCTAATAGAGGATTTTCACAATGCGTCCTCGGTTGCTATAATGGTAACTTGAGGATGTGTCTTTAATATAGAAGCAGGGAATTCAGTAGAAACCTCTCCAGTAAGTAATTGGGATAAGGCTTCGCGTTTTTCTTGGCCAGACACAATCAATAAGATTTCTTTACTGTCCATGATCGTGTTAATTCCTGCCGTAATCGCTTGTCTCGGTACCTCGTCTAATGTTTCAAAGAAACGGGCGTTGGCTTCGATTGTTGATTCTGCTAGATCGACAACATGTGTGCGTTGATCAAATGGTGTTCCAGGCTCGTTAAAACCGATATGACTGTTTTGTCCTAAACCTAATAATTGCAGGTCAATACCATTGTTGGCGCTGATTAGCTCTTCGTATGCCTGACACTCGGCTGCCAAATCTGTGGCTAAGCCATTTGGGAGAAATGTCCGATCTGTCGGAATATCAATTTTCTGGAAAAGGTGTTCCTTCATATAGTAATGGTAACTATTGGGATCTTCAATCGGTAACCCCACATATTCATCCAAATTAAACGTCGTCACCTTCTTATAGGATGTCTTGTTTATTTGGTGGTCTTCTACTATATTAGCATAGGTTTGAACCGGTGTTCCACCAGTAGCCAAGCCAATCGTTGCATTAGGGTTTAATTTCACTCTCTCAATAATAAATTCTGCTGCTTTTTTACTCATATCCTGATAATCTTTTGCTTTAATTAATTCCATTTCATGCCTTCCTTTCATATGCTACTTCTCCTCGACAAAGGGTGAGGAGTACATTATTCTCTTCATTTAATAACACAATATCTGCGTCTTTTCCTGCTGCGATCGACCCTTTGCGATCGTCTATTCCTAGCTCGGCAGCGGCATTGGTTGAACCAATCTGAATAACTTCTTCCATCGTACAGCCAGCAAACTCTATCATATTTTTCAGACCGTTATGGAGCTGCAGGGTACTGCCAGCAATCGTGCCATCTTCAAGTGTTGCCTTTTGATCCTTTACAGATACCTTTTGCCCGCCAAGTTCATATTCTCCATCTTGCAAACATTTTGCCCGCATGGCATCTGTGATCAAAAGTAATCGATGCTTTCCTTTTAAATCGAAGGCAATTTTTGCTGCCTCAGGGGTCGAATGAATGCCATCAGCAATTAGCTCGACCATTAATGAATCTTGAAGCCATGCTGCGCCTACCACACCAGGTTCTCGGTGGTGAAATCCTCTCATTTGATTGTATAGATGAGTGATATGCGACAAGCCATGCTCGATCGCTTCACTAATCTCAGTTGCTGTAGCATCCGTATGGCCCGCAGAGGCGATGACACCATGTTCGACCAAGTATTTGGTGAAGGCATGATCATCATCTAGTTCGGGTGCTAAGGTCACCAATTTAATCTGATGTTCAGCAAGTTGGTTCCATTTTTGAAATAATTCTATATTTGGTTTCTGTATATATTTTTCTGATTGGGCTCCTTTTCTTTTTGGATTGACAAAAGGTCCTTCCAAATGAATGCCTGCTATTTCAGCTTGACGCTGAGGTTGTGCTTTCATATAGGCTGCCGTTGTTTGTAAAGCTTGTTCAATGCTCTCTTCACTCTGGGTCATAGTAGTAGCAAGAAAGGTAGTGGTTCCTTCTTGTGGTAAGGCTCGACACATTGTTTCAAGGGCAGCTGCAGTGCCATCCATTACATCTGCTCCGTTTGCCCCATGGATATGCACATCGATTAAACCAGGTATCGCTTTTATGTTTTGATTAGGAAAATCGATGAGTTGATATCCTTCTGTTTGCGTTAATGAATCGGCAGAGCCTATTTCTTCCACTTTTCCATGGTTGATTTTAATAAAGCCCTGTTGGATTGTTTGATTAGCACCATACACTTGTATATTTCTTATCAACAATTTTGCTTGGTCCACGTCATTTCACACCTTTTTATCGTAGTTATCTATAGGATAACAGTTTAAAGTATGGTTGTCTATACCTTATATGATTTGTTTACTTAATATTCATAAATAGCTAAAAAAAGAGTGTCACCAGAGTGTTAAAAGTGGTATATACCTCTAATGTAGTAACAAATAGAAAAAATAATAGTTATTATTCGTTTTAATTAGATAAAATTCGACATAATGACAAACGATTTTAGATATATATCTATAAAACATTGATTTAATAGTGTTTTTATAAATGTAGTAACAAATTAATAGAATGTATTGACAAATATAAAGCATCGGATTATATTAGGTATAGACAACTTGACAAAGTTAGTCGCATTTTTAAAAATAGAGAGGGGAATTAGCGATGAAAAAACTGAAGTGGGGATTGATGTTAGCGCTTTTATTATTAGTGTTAGGGTTAGCGGCATGTGGCAGTGGTGATGAAGGTGCATCAGGGAATGCTGATAATGGTAATGACAATTCAGAAAGTGATACCCAAGAAGACGTGAATTTGCGGGTAGTAACAACGATGGCAGGGACAGATCCGGCCGGAGAAGTATTCCAAGCTGCCTTAGATGCGTTTGAAGAAGAACATCCCCATGTAACCATTGAAAATGATTCACAGTCAGCGGATGCAGGCACGATTCGTACCAAGGTGAACACCGATTTTTCTTCTGATAATGAACCAGATTTAATGTTCTACTTTAATACAGTAGATGCAGAAGGAATTATCGAGGAAGGCAAAGTCGTAAACCTGGAAGAGGCAGATGGTATTGATTTGAGTGGATATAATTCCATGCTGGAGCAGCAAAGATTTAGCGATGGAAACATATATGCTGCACCACAATCCGGTTTTTATGAGTCATTGTTCGTCAATGAGAATTTGTTCGAAGAGTATGGTATAGAATTGCCAACCACTTGGGAACTTTACGAGAAAGCCATTGAAGAATTTGCAAAAACAGATGAAATTGTACCGCTCGCAGCGTCAACCGAGGATTCTTACTATGTAGTGGAACATTATGCATTGGCAGCTGGCGGTATTGAAAATTATAATGCAGAATTAGCTGATCGTAATCCAGCTTGGGCAGAAGGATTGGATTTAATAAAAAAACATGCCGATATGGGTGCATTCACACCAGATGCTGCCACGATTGATTTGGCATTAGCTCAAGAATTGTTTAAGCAGGAGCAAGCAGCAATGATATTTGAAGGATCATGGTTGTGGGGGCAATTAGAAGAAGCTGGTATGGGTGAAGACGTAGCGGTACTGCCTATGCCAATCAAGGAAGGTGGAGAAACAGGAGAACTAGTTGGCGGTGCTTCGCAAGGTTGGTTTATTAGTACGAAGGCTTACGAAGATGACAGCAAAAAAGATGCTGTGGTTGATTTATTCAATTATCTAACCTCAGAGGAAACGATTGTAGAAATTGCTGGAGCTACTGGTCAGCCTCCTGCCAAAGGAGAATTAGCGGACTTACCTGACTATTTGAAAGCAGGTCATGACTTAGTAGCCAATGCTCCAGCAGTAGCTTTACCAATTAATGACCGTATTAATCCAGAGTCGTTCACCCATTTGCGCACTAGTGTGCCAGCCATTGTAAATGGTGAAAAGACGGGCGAGGAAGTGCTGGAGAAAGCAGCGGAAATGGCAGAATAACAGAAGGCCAGATACAGGAGGGGTTGGTCTGCAAACAGGTCAACCTTCTTGTTGTCTCAAGACTGTCAGTCTCTTATCAAAGCGTATGTTTCAAGGGATGAAGAGACAAAATGATGTCACGAAACATAGGAGGGGATTTCATGAAGGGTATGCAGGGTGACAGAATATATATATTCCTCTTTTTAGCACCAGCAATAGTGGTTACTGGGATTTTTTTGTACTACCCCTTTGTTAATAATCTATTACAAAGTTTTTATAAGACAGACGGTTTTTTTAATTCCACTTTCATTGGTTTGGATAATTACATTCGATTATGGAATGATGAGATCGCACGAACGGCCTTTTTCAATTCGATTGAGTTGATGATATACGTTACCGTTTTTCAAGTTGGGATTGCCCTGGTATTGGCTATCATGGTGAATTCAATTACAAAAGGGGCGGGGTTTTATCGCACGACTTTTTTCTTTCCGATTGTTATTTCAGGAGCGGCAATTGGTCTATTGTTTACGTTAATTTATAACTATCGCAATGGATTGCTAAATGAAATATTGGTTAATTTAGGCTGGGAAAGAGTGTTATGGTTGACCGAACAATCTTCTCTTTATATGGTGGCCATCCCGACCATTTGGAATTATGTAGGTTTTTATTTCGTTATATTACTGACGGCTATTCAAAAAATACCTAATGATTTCTATGAAGCGGCAAAACTAGAAGGAATAACCGGTGTGCAAAAAATGTTTCGCCTAACGATTCCTTTGATTGTAACCGATTTAAAGACCTGTATTGTTCTCGCCATCACAGGAACACTGAAAATATTTGAACTGGTCTATATTATTACACGAGGGGGACCTGGTAATTCGTCTGAAGTGTTAGGGACGTATATGTATCAGAAGGCCTTTGAAGATACAGCAATGGGTTACGGCGCAACAATAGCTGTCTTAATCGTTGCTTTAGGTTTAACGCTTGCTTTTATCACCAATAAATTATTAAAAAATGATGAGGTAACTTACTAGAGATTTAGAAAAGAGGTGTTTACCATTATGGCACATGCTGTAGAAAAGAAAATGACATTTTGGGAGAGGTTTCAAGAGCGGTATTTTGCCGAATCAAAAGCTGGAAAAATATTTATTTACGTGGTGCTGACATTATGGTCAATGACAACGATTTTTCCGCTAGCTTGGGTGTTTTTAAATTCCTTTAAGGAATCTCGAGAGATTATTACCGATACCTTCGCATTACCTTCTGATCCAACGATACAAAACTATGTCAATGCATTCGAGACAGTTAATATTGGAAAGAGTTATCTCAATAGTTTTATCATCTCAGGTTCCGTTGTGTTACTCGTTTTATTTATCGGCGGACTAGCCGCATTTGCGATGGCACGGATGCAGTTCAAGTTACGAGGACTATTACAAGCTTTATTGGTTGCCAGTTTATTAATACCGGCTTTTGCCACGATTGTACCAGTATATAGAATGATGATTAGTATGGATCTGGTTAATACCTATCGGGCATTGATTATTCCTCAGACTGCCGGAAATCTGCCATTTGCGATACTAGTGATTAGCGGATATATGGCGACTATACCTAAAGAATTGGAAGAGGCATCTGTAATGGATGGATGCGGCCGTTTTAAAATGTTCACCAAGGTATTCCTGCCGATTTCCTTGCCAGCCTTTTCGACCGTAGGTATTTTTGTGTTTTTATGGTCTTACAACGATCTCTTCTCGTCTCTGGTACTTGTTTCTCATGAGAGGGTTGCGCCTATTGTCGTATTATTATCTAATGTAAGTTCACAATATGGTACGGATTATGGCTTAATGACGGCGGCAATCGCCATGACGGTTATTCCCGTGTTAATATTCTACCTTTTAGCACAAAAAACGTTTGAGAAAGGCGCTACTTCAGGAGCAGTAAAAGGATAAGCGACAACTGAAGCTAGCCTTGTCGTAGATGTTCAATCTTGCTTGTTGAATACTCGACATAGTCCATAGAAGCTTCGGGGTAGACTGTGGTTATCACGAAGTATAAGATGAATAAGGGGAATGCTAACATAAATAGCTTTTTTCTCTTAAATAAGGGAAAATAGAGAGAGTATGTCTGTGAAAGTCAATTTACTGAAGGAGGAAGGGCAGCGTGCAGATTAGATTAAAAGGAAACTACCAACCATTTCTAACGGGATTAGAGCAACTAGCTGAAGAGCAAAATGTCTCCATTGAGGCTGAGGGAATCGGCTTAACCATCGAAAAGAACACGGATGAAGAAACCGTCATCTCTTATCGTAACGGAGAAGGAATTATTTATTACGGGAAACCGTACCACGTATATCGAGCATTTGGCTTATTTATTGAAAGACTAGCAGAAGGTCAGGCGTTTGAACTAAGAGAAACGCCACAATTTCAATCGATGGGGCCGATGTTCGACTTTTCAAGAAATGCAGTCATGCGGGTAGACCAATTAAAAGGAATGTTTAGAAGACTTGCGCTGATGGGATTCAATGCCGCCATGCTATACATGGAAGATACGTATGAAGTAAAGGAACAACCTTATTTTGGTTATATGCGAGGTCGATATAGTCAGGCGGAATTAAAGGAATTGGATGATTATGCCTACCAATTGGGGATTGAGCTGATTCCGTGTATTCAAACGCTAGCTCACCTGGAAGAATTTTTGAAGTGGGATGCAGCGGCATATTTAAAGGATACACGTGGTGTGCTGCTTACAGAGCAGGAACAAACGTATGATTTCTTGCGGCAAATGATTACAGCAGCACAGGAACCATTTCGAAGTAATCGTATTCATATAGGGATGGATGAAGCAGAAGAGTTAGGCAGGGGCGTTTATTTGAATCGCTTTGGCTATCGTGATCGTTTGGATATCATGTTAGAGCATTTAGATCGTGTGATCGAAATCACGGAAGGACTAGGGCTAAGCGTGATGCTTTGGAGTGATATGTTTATCAAGCTTGCTTCGGAATCTGGTGAAGATCAATACAACATGGAGACAGAGATATCGGAAGAAATGCAGGGTAAGATTCCAAGCAGCGTTACGCTCATGTATTGGGACTATTTCCACACAAAGAAAGAAGATTATAAAACACTAATTGCTAAGCATAAAAAATTAGGTCAAACCCCGGCTTTTGCAGGCGGTATTTGGGTGTGGAACACATTTGCTACCAAATATGATTTGTCACTAAAAACAAGTAAAGCAGCCCTGCAAGCCAGCAAGGAAGAAGGTATTCAAGATGTATTTGTTACCTTGTGGGGAGATGACGGATATGAGAATAACTGTTTCAGCGCCTTACTGGGGTTGCAATTATACGCGGAGCATCAATACCAAACGAATGTAAGCACAGACCATCTCTATCGTCGGACTAAATTCTGTACCGGGTTAGAAGCGGAGCAATTCCTTTTGTTGAGTCAATTAGATAATATCCCTGGTGTGGAAGAGGGAAATCTGGATCAAACGAACCCATCCAAGTTTTTACTTTGGCAGGATGTCCTGCTTGGCTTATTTGATAAGCACATCGAGGGATTAGATATCGGATCCCATTACCAGGCATTAGCACAAAAAATCAGATCGCAAAGAAAGGAGCAGACCTCCCTCGATTTTATCATGGAAGTTCCTGAAAAGCTTTGTGATGTCCTAGCAAAAAAAGCGTCCATTGGTATTGAACTAAAGCAAGCTTATGATTCTAAGCATTTCGATGTATTACGTGATATCGCTGATAACAAAATCCCGGAAATTATCGAATTAGTACGAGTATTGCACGCAGCCCATAAAGAGCAATGGCTAACTATTAATAAACCATTTGGTTGGGAAGTAATTGATATTCGCTATGGCGGCTTAATTGCTCGATTGCAAACCGCAGCAGAACGAGTGAATACGTATGTGAGAGGGGAGGTATCGACTATAGATGAACTGGAACAAGAGCGGTTGCCATACAACCATCAAGTAGCTAACTCCACCGGGCTTGGCTGGTCCAGTTACTATTATCGCATTGCTTCGCCAAATGTGTTTTTTCACGTATTACCTATCTATTAATCTATGTTAATAAAAAGAATAGGAATCAACTCCCCTTTCTGGTATGATGATGATAAGTTTTTCATCTGTTGGGATTTCAAAATAGAAAGGGGAGAAAGAAGACCATGATATTGTATTTGTTTGCTCTAGCAGCTGTTATTGCTGGAATTGGTATTATGATGATTTATCGTCAAACCTTGGATGCCATCATTGAGAATCCAGAAAAGATGGCGGAAGCGCAACAACGCTTTTTTTTAAGAATTGCTTTTGTGGAAGTGCTTCCTATTTTGTTAGTTATTGTAGGATTTGTCTTGGGAAATGGGCAATCCTTTCAGCAAGGCGAGATATTAATCCCTGCTGTTATCATGATTGCTATCGTCTGTTTTAATGTTTTTTATACCTTGTCACAACGAACACAAGCTGGTCGTAACGCGGAAAAGGTCGCAGAAAACATAAGGGTATTAGCGATGGTTACTTTATCGCTATCTATCTCGATTCCACTCGTTTCTTTTATCATCATGTGGGTGTTAGTCAATCAGTAAGTGTGTGGCGATTTGTGCTTGATCGTCAACAAATTAAGTTAGGAGGGAGTATATGACAACCTATTCCTTAGTGATTGGTTCTTATGGAAAAGAGGAAGATAAGACCATTCAATTTGTTTCCTACCATTCGGATAAGCAGCAATTTCAATGGGAAGATAGTTTATCCGGTGTTGCTTCCCCTTCCTTTCTAGCAGTTGGTACACAAGCTTCCTCTCTTTATACAATAAGTGAGCAAGAGAGAGGGGAAGTGATCTTCTTCAATCAAGGAAAGCATTGGCAGGAAAATAGCCGTCAATCGACAGGGGCAGGTCCTTGTCATCTACATATAAAGGAAGAGTCTGGTTATCTACTAACGGCCAATTACGGAGGAGGAACAATTTCACTACATCCAATAAAAAAAGACGGCACTGTTCAACCATGTACCGATACTTATAAATTAGGAGACGTCCAGAATGTTTCTCACCCTCATATGTGTTATCCCATCGGAAAGGATCATCATTACTTAGTGACTGATCTAGGGCAGGACCAACTATTTCTATTTCGTGTAGATGATAAGCGTCATCGATTAATAAAGAAGAATGCATTTTCATTATCGGAAGGGTCGGGGCCAAGACATATAGCCATTCATCCGTCGTTAGGGGTTGTTTACATTGTCAATGAATTTTCTTCTACCGTCTCGGTATATCAATACGATGAATATACCAAGCATTTGGAGTGGAAACAACAAATAGCAACAGTAGAAGCACACGAAACAGAGGGTAACTATGGATCGGATATTCACTTATCACCTGATGGTGCTTACTTGTATACTTCTAACCGTGGAAGAGACACGATATCACGCTTTCAAGTATTGCGAAACGGCAGCTTAAGTTATTTGGATCAGAAGTCGACAGGTGGAAAATGGCCAAGGAATTTTACGATAACAAATGATGGAGAATTTATGTTTATTGCAAATGAGCATAGTGATCAAATATCTGTATTACAAGTGGGTGAAAAAGGAGAATTGATGAAAATAAAAACTCAATTTAAGATGAACGCTCCCACTTGCTTATTAACCTATGAAAGGAATGTGATGTAATGACGGACATGTTGGTCAATCTTCAATCGCCATTGTTAGATAATCTGCAAGAAACGGATGATTTCATTATTAGGCCTGTTTTGCCACCAGAGAGACATATTGTGTTAGGATGGGTGAGGGAGCATTTTGCAGAAAATTGGGTGAGCGAATGCGAGGTTGCTTGCTCTACTGTACCAACCAATTGTTTTATTGCCATTAATGGAAATGAATTATTAGGGTTTGCCTGTATCGATACCACCTTCCGTAACTTCTTTGGACCAACAGGGGTTAAAGAAGAAGCAAGGGGAAAGGGAATTGGTTACAGGCTACTCGTACATAGTTTGAACGAGATGAAGAATAAAGGCTATGCCTACGCGATTATTGGAGACGCTGGGCCAGTTGAATTTTACCAAAAAAAAGTAGGTGCTGTGCCGATTGATAATCCACCAGCATTGAAAGCAATACCCTACTTAAAATAATAAAGGATCATTTGTGTTGCACGATCTTGTAAGATCAGAAAGTATCCCATGTTTGGCACAATACATAATAGGAGGCAGAACGATTTTGAACATGAGTTAATCGGAGAAGCGATAAGACGGATGATGTTAAGTAGCCAGTTCATCTATTCCATGTCGTAAGATTGATAGTTTGCCAATGCTAGCAGATAAAACGATGAAACGCACCACTCCGTAAAGGGCTCTGCTTAACAGCGTCCCGCCTTATCGATAGTCAGCATTTTCTTTTGATGATATAAGTTGAATGAAATTATGCAAGCAAAGACTTGCTGTCACACGTTTTTGTTAGTCTCTTCATGCTGCAAGAGGCTAAACCAACGTAAGTCTCTTTTATAATAGTCCTTCGTTTTAGATGATGGATTGGAGTGACACATAATCGAAACAATGATACACTATAGAAAGGAAGAATAGTACACTGTAAATTTTTGAAAATAAGGAAGGTAGACATGAACGACAATCAAACGAGTACAGACGTGATATTAATTGGTGCTGGAGTCATGAGTGCAACCTTAGGGACGTTGATCAAGGAATTGGCACCGAACTGGAAGATACAAGTATTTGAAAAACTAGATAAGCCCGGCGAAGAAAGCTCCAATGAATGGAACAATGCTGGTACGGGTCATGCCGCACTTTGCGAATTGAATTACACATCTGAAAAATCGGATGGCACGATGGATTTAACAAAAGCCAATAATGTCAATGAACAATTTCAAGTATCCAAACAGTTTTGGACTCATTTGGTAAAAACGAATTTAATCGATAACCCGCAGGATTTTATTGAATCCATTCCTCATATTAGTTTTGTCCAAGGGGATGACAATGTCCGCTTTTTAAAAAAGCGTTATCAAGCCTTGGCGGAAAATCCTTTATTTAAAGGAATTGAATATAGCGCAGAGCTCGAAAAACTAGCAGAATGGATGCCTTTGATGATGCGGGATCGAACGGCGGAAGAACCGATAGCCGCCACACGAATTGTCTCTGGGACCGATGTGAACTTCGGGGCATTAACCCGGAAATTATTTGAGCATTTAGAAGAAAAAGAAACAGAAGTATTTTATCAACATACCGTAGAATCTATCAAACGGGATCGAGACGGCAGATGGAATGTTCGTGTTCGCGATCACGTCAACAACCATGTCAAAAATCATACAGCAAAGTTTATTTTTATCGGTGCTGGCGGAGGCAGTATTCATTTATTGCAAAAGACAGGTATTAAAGAAGGGAAGCAGATGGGTGGTTTTCCTGTAAGCGGACTCTTTATGGTATGCAATAATCCAGAAGTTGTCAAACAACACCACGCTAAGGTATATGGCAAGGCTAAGGTTGGTGCACCGCCTATGTCTGTTCCGCATTTAGACACTCGTTTTATCAATCAGGAAAAGTCATTGTTATTCGGGCCTTTTGCAGGGTTTTCGCCCAAATTTCTAAAGACCGGCTCTAACTGGGATTTAATAAAGTCGGTGAAACCGAATAATCTATTCACCATGTTGTCCGCGGGATTCAAAAATATCCCATTAACGAAATATCTAATCCAACAGGTGCTGTTATCCAAAGAACAACGTATGGAAGAACTTAGAGATTTTATTCCAAATGCAAAGCTTGAAGATTGGGATTTATTAGTTGCGGGACAGCGTGTACAGGTGATTAAAGATACCGAAGACGGTGGAAAAGGAACCTTGCAATTTGGTACAGAGGTAGTTACCGCCGAAGATGGCTCCATCGCTGCTTTACTTGGTGCCTCACCAGGTGCGTCTACAGCAGTATCAGCTATGCTTGGTTTATTGCAGGATTGTTTCCCAGAAGAATTTAAAGCGTGGGAACCAAAGATCAAAGAGATGATACCATCCTATGGAAAAAGGTTGTTAGATCATCCTCAATTAATAGAAGAAATCCACGAAACTACCGATAAGGCATTAGCGCTAGACGTGTAGGTAGAGAACTACAGAGCGCTAATGAATGATCCAATAGTACAATTGGCTTCTTCTGTAATGGAATAGAAGCCAATTTTATTTTGTGTAAACATAAGTAGAACGTTATTTTATTTGAAATGCAGTTATCTGCTAAGAACACACGCACTTTTTCTAAAACAAATAATCCCTGTTTTGTTTTGAACGGAACAAAACAGGGAATGATTGTAGCAATAATAAAATAGAAGGAGTTTTCATTCTGATGACATTGGAACAGAAAATAGAATCCATGAGAGAAACATTATATTTATTATACGAGCAAGACGCAAATTATGAAGAAATTTTAAAGACCTCAACCGACCTAGATCAACTATTAAATCAACTTAGAGGACAGTATGCAAACGATTAAGAGATAACCTTCCTTGGCAGTGGTGATGTCGGAAAAGGAGGTTCATTATGTCTGGATAAGTATTGATAAATGGTTTGAGCTACTGTATATGGCTGTTGACTCAGCCCTTGGTTTCCGAATAATACATTGAATTCTAGAATATAATAGCGATGATGACTGTATAATACATCAAATCCTGCATGATTAATATGAAGTCTTTTGGCAAGCTGTCTTACCATTTGAACAGCTTCATTGGGTATATCCGTATAATGAACCTCACCACCCTGTGCAATATTATGAAGAAAGTCTCCCTTTTGCCCACTTCGCCAGTAAGCGGCATACACCTCATCTCCAACCACACAAACACGCAGATCCTGTCCATCGTTGGGCAGGTATTCTTGAATGTATAAAACTTCATTAGATTGGGCATAGGTTAATAATTCCTGTTTATCCGTTATCAGAAAGACACCTTGTCCCATAGAGCTTTTCACTTCCTTTGCAACAAAGGGAAAAGGGAATGTATCGAGTATTTTTGTTATATTGGCTGCTGTATTGGAAAGAATCTCGGTGTAAGGAACGTGCTGTGGAACCACTCCTTGAAGAACCCGAGTCATTTCTATTTTGTCTGCCCCGATTTGCAAGGTTTCTATACTTGGAAAAATCGACTTATTTAATCCGTAAACCAGCGTAGATACCTGCCAAGTCTCTGGGAAAAGAATCACATCTGCTTGTTTAATTACATCCATTTCGCGGAACATAAGCTCCGGTTTGATGTAGGTTATTCCGGGTATGCCAATAGTGCGAAAGGCATTAAATGATATCAATTTCATGCTTGATTTCCTCATCTCTGTTTGGATTAACGTTTTTATCATAGCACAAAATCTAGAAAACAGTAAGTTATCATTTGTTTGTGGGGGCATTACTAGATTGATATATAGTAAGATATAATCTATATCTAAGTAGTCTTCAAACATGTTCGTACTGCTTTTTAATCCAGTACTGCAAATTTGGATTATTTAAAGTAGAACCTTTTCGCGAACAGTGAGTTCGGCCGTTTTTACGCTTGGCGAGCGCTCTGGGAATATGTATCGCGCTCCATGGCAGCGGAAGCCGTGCTAAGGTATCGCGATAATTCACTCATTCGAAATACATGACAATCCATTTGTTGTAAATTGAATAATGATGTGTGCCATTTGTTCAGGCGACTGTTTGGTATCGTTTGCCAGCCAGTCTTTAATCACATGAATCGCTCCGCTGATAATAAAGGTACTGAGGTAAGAGGCCTTTTCCTGATCCGGAATTTTGGTTTGATTCATTAAGAAGTCTTTTGCGATATGCATGATTCGTTTTTCAAAATTGGTACCGATTTGCTGATGTAATAGGGTGTAACAGATGTCCTTATTCTCTTCAATATACTCTAAAAGCTTCTCCGTCATTTGAACCGATCTGTGTTCTACTAACTCATTTTCCTGTAAATATTTATTCATTTCTTCAATAATCTCAGCTTCTATTTGGTAAAGTAAATCTTCTTGATCGGCGAAATGAGTGTAAAAGGTGGAACGGTTGATGTCAGCCTTCTCACATATTTCTTTGACTGTAATGGCAGTAAAAGGCTTTTCATTTAGCAAAGAAATAAAGCTTTCTTTTAAAGTCATCAAGGTATATTTCTTACGTCGGTCGATTTTCTTCTCCATCATTTCTTTTCCTCCTGCCTAAAAAATATGAATATTCTGTGACATCCCAACACTTTTTCAGCAAATGTTGGGCTTACGACACAATTTCGTGAACTGTTTGTTGATTATCCAACACGATGTCTATATAATAATAAAATGGATGGAGGATAAAATCAAGAAGGGATGATCAACTATAGACTTTTCATCAATTATTATTAAATATAAAAAGACAATCGTAATCCTGTTTTTTCTGATTGCTATTGTTAGCGGCATCACGCAGTTTGCGGTGTCTGTCAATTATAATATGTCAGATTATTTGCCGGAAGATTCTCCATCAAGCATTGCGATGGATACAATGGAACAAGAATTTGATGCGGGAATTGAGAATGCTCGAGTTATGCTGGAGGATGTTTCGGTCCAAGAAGCACTTATTTACAAGGAGCAATTGGAAGAAATAGACGGCATAAGTGAAGTGACATGGCTAGATGACGCAGTTGATATCAAGACACCGTTGGAACTAGCTGACCATGATACAGTAGAAACCTATTATAAAGATAACCATGCACTCATTTCTTTACATATTCGTGAAGGGGATGAGGTGGCAATTACAGAGACGATTTATGAGTTAATCGGTGAGGAGAATGCCTTAGCAGGAGAAGCAGTAGATACTGCCAATTCACAACAGATGGCTGGTTCAGAATCGGCATACGCTGCCTTATTATTAGTACCGATTATTATTATTATATTGATCTTATCTACCAATTCATGGATGGAGCCCGTCTTTTTCCTAACGGCGATAGGGGTATCGGTATTAATCAACTTAGGGACCAATATTTTTCTTGGCGAGGTATCTTTTGTTACCCAGTCGGTGGCGCCGATACTGCAGTTAGCAGTATCGCTTGATTATGCGATTTTTTTGTTGCATAGCTTCTCTGACTTTCGTAACCGTGGGGAGGATTCGGTTCCTGCGATGAAACTGGCAATCAAACAATCCTTTCCAGCGATTGCAGCTAGTGCCTCAACGACTTTTTTTGGTTTTATAGCGTTAACGTTTATGAATTTTGAAATTGGTTCGGATTTAGGTATTAATTTGGTCAAGGGTATTGTACTAAGCTTTGTCAGTGTGATGATCTTTTTACCTGCTTTAACGTTAACCTTTTATAAATGGATCGACAAAACCAGTCACAAACCAATTATACCTGCTTTTAAAGGAGTAGGGAGACGAGTATTGAAGCTGCGGATACCAGTGATGGTGCTCGTGTTATTATTGATTGTGCCAGCATTCTTAGCACAAAGTAATACCAATTTTATTTATGGTACTGGGGAGCAGCCAGACAATACCAGGATCGGTCAGGATGCAACAGCCATTGAAGATACATTTGGTAAGTCAACGGCGGTTGTGGTGCTGGTGCCGACTGGCGATTTAGCCAAGGAAGAGGAATTAACACAAGAGTTAGAAGATTTGAATCATGTTACCAGCGTACTTTCTTACGTCAATACTGTTAGTCCGGTTATTCCGCCAGAATATTTGGAGGAAAGTGAGGTAGAATCTTTCTACTCGGATAATTATGCGCGGATGATTATTAATACAGAGACGGAATCGGAAGGAGAAGAGGCTTTTTCTTTAATCGGTCAAATCGAGACAATTACGGAAAACTACTACGGTGAAGAGGCATATACATTGGGGGAAAGTGTTACCCTTTATGATATGAAGACAACTGTCGAAAGGGATAATGTGGTAGTTAATCTGCTTACGGTTATTGCGATTGCCATCGTGCTGCTAGTGACATTTCGCTCGATCTCTTTTCCAATTGTACTGTTGTTGACGATTCAAGCAGCTGTTTGGATTAATTTGGCTGTTCCATATTTTATGGATACAGCACTGGTATATGTAGGTTATTTAATCATCAGTACGGTTCAACTGGCGGCAACGGTAGATTATGCGATTTTATTAACGGAAGCCTATAAAGAAAACCGTAAAGAACTACCAGCTCTAAAGGCAATTAAAAAGACGATTGATGAGAAGGTGTTTTCCATCGTTATTTCTGCCTCGATTTTATCGAGTGTCGGTTTTATCCTCTGGTTTACTTCCACCAACCCAATCGTATCGTCTATTGGTCTTTTATTGGGACGTGGTGCTCTGTTAGCTTTTATTATGGTGCTGTTCTTCCTGCCAGCCATACTGGTTGTGTTTGACAAAGTAATGGATAAGACAACGTGGAAAGCAAATTTTTTTAAGGAGAAGGGATAAGATGACCATAAAAAAACTATTCCTAGGGATGCTTACTGGTATGTTAATACTAACGGCCGTTCCGGTTGCGGCAGAAGAGATTCATCCAGCTAAAGATGAAGTGATATATGCCACACTTCAACCAAATGGAACACAAGAGGATATGTATGTTGTCAATAGCTTCGAGTTGGATAATCAAGGTGAAGTAACCGACTATGGGGATTATACAAATATTAAGAATCTAACCGATTTATCAGAAATAGAACAAAACGGGGATCAAATGCAATTCTCGACAGATCAAGAACAATTTTATTATCAAGGTAATTTAGAAGAAAAGCCCTTACCATGGCAGTATGAAATAACCTATCGACTGAACGGCAAAGAAATATCTGCGGAAGAGCTCTTAGGTCAGGATGGTACGGTACAAATAGAAGTGCACACGTCAGAGAATGATCAAGTGGATCCTGTTTTCTTTGAGAATTATTTACAACAAATATCAATCACACTAGACAGTGAAAAATTCGAGGATATCCAAGCAGAAGATGGCACTATAGCGAATTCGGGTAAGAATAAACAAGTGAACTTTCAGGCTATGCCAGAGAAAAATGGAGATTTTGTGTTGGAAGCGAATGTAACGGATTTTGAGCTAGAGTCAATGGAAATTAGTGCAATACCTGCCTCAATGGCTATTGACTCACCAGATATGGAGGAAGCAAAAGATGAGTTTCGTACCTTATCGGATGCCTTATCAGATCTAGCAGGTGGTGCCAATGATCTACAACAAGGCATGTCGGAATTAAATAACGGAATAACAGAATTGGAACATGGTTCATCCAGTTATCAGAATGGCTTAACCGAATTGAACAATGGCTCCTCAGAGTTGGTGAATGGGTCGAGTTCCATTCAATCGGCCTTAAATACGATGAATGAGTCATTGAATCAAGGGATGCAACTTGGAGACTTAGAGGAGCTAAGAGGAACTTTACAAGATCTGGCGAATGGATTAGAGGAAGCAAGTGAAGGTATTGGAGGGCTGGATACCAACTATTTAGAGTCTCTTGAGGCATTGGATCAAGCGATTCAGGAGATACCGACCTCTGAAGTGACAGAAGAAGATATCCAGGCTTTACGTGAAAGTGAGGTAGATCCAGAATTGGTGGAAGCCCTCATCACGACTTATCAAAAGGCACAAGAGGCACAACAGGTGTATCAGCAAGAACGAGAGTCTTTGGAAGATATTATCCCTACAATTGAAGAGGCAAATGCAGTCCAGGAAGAGGCAGCTTCTTCTTTAGGAGAAATGGCCGACCAAATGCGTTCGGCGAGCGAGCAATTGGATATCGAGAGTTCCCTGCAGCCATTACAGGACGGCGTAGCGGAGCTATCTGAACAATACCAGTCCTTTCATTCTGGTCTTGTGGAGTATACCGATGGTGTGAATGAATTGACGACGAACTATGCTTCGATTCATAATGGTATTAGTGAATTACCAGAGGGTACCTCAGAATTAGCAGGTGGTGCTGGAGAGTTAGCCGATGGTGCCAATGAAATAAGTGAATCAACCTCAGACCTTCCCGATCAATTACAAAGTGAAGTAGATGAGATGATGAATGAATATGACAAATCAGACTTTGATCCTGTTTCCTTTGTTTCAGATAAGAATGAAAAGGTAGAGACAGTTCAATTTGTGATTAAGACGGATGCTGTGAAACATGAAGAAGAAGAAACAGAAGAAGAGAGCCCAGATGAAGGAAAGAGCTGGTGGGAAAAGCTTATGGATTTGTTTCGATAAAGTGAGCTTTATTTGGAATTGAAGGCCGGTAAGAGGATAACGTCACACGTTTACATGGAAAAGCTCGCTGCCATGTGAACGTGTTTTTCTATACAGCTGCTCTTTATTAGAAGGAGGTACAATAAATGAAATTAAGTGTATTAGATCAGGCACCTATTTCCAGAGGAGACACACCGGAACAAACATTGGCGAATAGTTTGGAATTGGCACAATGGACAGAAAAATGGGGGTACACACGGTATTGGGTTGCCGAACATCATAATACGAATGGTCTGGCTAGTTCATCACCAGAAATACTGATGACACGACTTGCTTCTGTTACCAATCGCATTCGCATCGGCTCAGGAGGTATATTGCTCCCTCAGTACAGCCCTTATAAAATTGCCGAAAATGCGAAGACAATGGCTGCTTTTTTCCCTGACCGAATCGATCTTGGTGTAGGACGTTCACCAGGTGGATCGGCATTAACGAGGTCAGCATTAACCGATAATCAAAATAAAAGCCTGCAAGAATTTCCGCGTCAATTGGCTGACTTACATGGTTTTTTGAATAATAGTTTGCCTCGAGAACATCCCTTTCGTTTGGTGAAAGCGGGACCGAGAATAGAGAATATTCCACCGCTTTGGGTGTTAGGACTTTCAGAACGAGGAGCAAAGAATGCGGCGGAATTGGGACTGAATTTTGTGTTTGGACACTTTATTAATCCAGATCATGGACAAGAAGCCTTACAAGCTTATTATGATGCTTATCAGCCAGCGACTACCGGAGCAAGACCACAGTCGATTGTTTGTATTTTTGTCGTTTGTGCCGAGACAGAACAAGAGGCCGAAGAGCTTGCCTTGACCCAGGATAAATGGCTATTAAATGTTGGAAAGGGTGCGGATACCAAAGTGCCGAGCGCGGCAGAGGTACGGAATAAAACATTTTCTGCGGAGGAACTGAATCAGATCAAACATAATCGAAGAAGGTGTTTGATTGGTACACCAGACGCCATTGAACAGCAATTGCGAAGACTGCAGGAAGTATACCAAACCGATGAGTTTATGGTGATAACGAATATTCACGATTTTGAAGCAAAGAAAAAATCCTATCAACTATTGGCCAAGCAGTTGCTTTAAAAAACTTTACTATCCGACGTATTTCATGTTGAGTTTTTTCACCATGTACTATCAACAAACTGGGTTGGTGAGCGCTCTCCCTAGTGGAGGCTCACCAACCTGGTTTATGCTTCTTTAACATATCCAGCTAATCTTCCCTCATATAATAATTCCAACCTTTGATTTTTTCGAAAGTCGTCTGGCGTAATCATCGCAGGTAGTTTATCCCATAGATGAATACCAGAGCGATAAAGAATATCTGCAACGAATTGGGAACAGAAATAGGCATTGCTGAACTCAATTGGTTCTTTTAGAGAAACACCAATTACTCCAAGAATATTATATAAAAATCGATGATTATTTCGAATAAACACGTCCAGAATCCGCCTCATTTTTTCTCTTTCCCGTTCCGTTACTGCCAGACGATAGATAACACACGTTGTTTCGGGATACTTACTATAGGTGCCAGTAAAAATATTCTCTTTCACAAACCCGCCATAGAAAGGGTTGTTAGGATTTTTTCTGCCAAAACTGTACATCTCATGAAGCTGCTCATCAAAAGAAAGAGAGGCATGGTTATATGGGGCTTTGGTATACGTTTTGATCATATTGGTAAACCATGTTCCTGTATCGGACAGCATGATATAGACATATGGTTGATTCTCCATCTCTATCACCTAATTTACTATTTTATCTTTTCATTATAACGCAACTACAGTACAATGAAGAATGTTTCTTATAAAAAAAATCGGGATGAACCCCATCTGAACCTTTATCGCAAAACTAAGTTAGATATGGAATGGTCAAAGGTGTTGCTATGGAGATTTTTTTCTATTCGTTTATTCTAGTGTGTTTTGTGCTTGTCTTGATAGGAAAATCTTGATCTGGTCGATGTTACTTGTAAGTGAGATAATGATTACTCTCGGGCACATATCAAAATCATAGTAAAAGAGGTGAGTAGTTTGCAAGAAACCCTTTGGACATTAGGTCTTATTTTAGGTGCTATCATCATCGCAACCATTGCCTTGTACAGCATTAAGAGACTGCAGCCACAAAAAGATTTTTCTGCTATCCAAATGCGCGTGAAGACCTGGTGGGGCATGTTCGTGATTTTTTGTTTTGCCACATTATTTAATACAACGGTCTCCTTAATTGCAGTGATGATTTTATCATTCGTTTCATTACGTGAATACTTTTCCATGATGAAAACAAGAAAATCAGATCGACGTCTCTTTTTATGGGCTTATATCATGGTACCCTTGCAATTTTATTGGATTTATATTGGTTGGTATGGAATGTTTATTGTTTTTATACCCGTTTATGTTTTTCTTTTCTTACCCCTTCCCCGTATCATCGGTAAAGGAACGATCGGTTTTCTTCGATCTGTCAGTTTTGCTCAGTGGGGATTAATGTTGATGGTATTCGGTCTTAGTCACTTGGCGTATTTCCCAGTAGCAACTCCCGTATACGGTCCTAACTTAGTGTTATATCTGGTTGTGTTAACTCAATTAAATGACGTGGTACAATATGGCACCTCATTATATATAGGAAAAAGAAGACTCGTTCCTACGGCAAATCCTTATCTGTCTTGGGAGGGATTCTTTGCAGGGATCATGATAACAACCCTTATTGCTTATTTCCTTTTCCCGTTCTTGACGCCGCTTACGCCAGTGTTTGGTGTCGTTTCTGGTGTGTTAATCAGTGTAGCCGGATATATCGGCAGTTTGACCATGTCTGTACTAAAACGAGATTTGTTAATAGGGAATCAAACCAAATGGGAAGAAATAAAAGGACGTTATCTCAGTCGTATTGATAGTTTGACCTACACGGCCCCAGTATTCTTCCATGTCATTCGATACTTTTTTGATTTTATGTAGGAGGTAAGGAAGAGCGATCTGTTTGGAATGTTTAGCCACAGGCATAATAAGGGAAAGGATAAAATAAAAGATGGGAAAGAAGGTTGATGGTATTGATTTCTTTCGAAGAACAAAAATAGCAATGGTTCAGCCTTGTCGTTAGAGGAACAATATCAAATGTTTTTGGAATTACTCGAACAAAACGTCGACGATGATGAATTACTGGAGAACGAAATTGGCACGTTAGTAAGAAGAAAAAAACCAAGGCCCAAATATCGAAAAGTAGGCTAAAAAAGCCGTAAGAAGAATCAAAAAAATAAAAGAGAGACTATCATCTTGAGTGGGAGGACTTTGAACCTATTAAATTAGTGACCTAGGAGGTATTACACTATTTAACGCAAAATTCGACATTGATACAAAAATTATAGTATGATTATTTTGTATAAAAAATACGTAGCGATACGGTTCTATATATAGTATAATGTGAATAGGAAGGTATAAATATGCAAAATTCTCATTCGTTTGCCAATTTATTAAATGAAGAAAAGAGGGCAACAACTTGGTTTTTGTGGTTATTTTATACGACTTATTTTTGTTATGAGCTTTTGTATTATTATTTACTGCCTATTGTAGCGTGGAATTTTGCTTCAGATGTGCAGAAAAACCTAGTTGACGTTTTGATGTATGTTTTCCTTTTGGCATTATTACCAGTGGCTATTTATAAAATCCGTCAGAATAAGCCGGCTTCCATTAAGTATTTATATTTTATTGTCTTTATTGTGCTCAGTATGTTATATGAATTATATTTTTATGCAACCTATGAAACACCCTATACGCATGGCAGTATTATTGAGATTATTTTTATTTTGTTTTCCCCAATCTTTGTAAGTAAACGCTTTTTCTATGTGGTGTTTTTAGGCGTGATGGGGAAATATATCATTGTGGGGATAGCCTTACAGGACCTTGTATTTATCCTGCCATTGTTTGTTGTATTCGTATTTTCGTGTGTGGCTTTTATCGTATTATCCAGGTTTATTAGTTATGTAGCGGCTTTTCGTGAATCATATGATCAGCAGATTGAGAATATTGCCAAAGGAATTATTGCTACTCTAGAATTAAAAGATAGATATACAAAGGGTCATAGTGACAGAGTGGCGAACTATTCATTAATTCTGCTAAAGTCTTTTCCGTTATCTCAACAAGGAAATTTAAGATTATTTTATTATGCTTGTTTGTTGCATGATATCGGTAAAATCAGTATTCCAGATGCCATCTTAACGAAGGATTCACAATTGACCGAAGCAGAATATCAAGTAATCAAAACACATCCTGTCGTCGGTGCAGAAGCCTTGGCAAATGTAGAAGGGATTAAGGAATATATCGATGTCATTCGTCATCATCATGAAAGATGGGATGGGCATGGTTATCCCGATGGTTTAAGACGTCGCGAGATTACCTTGTTCGCCCGTGTAGTAGCGATCGCCGATGCGTTTGATGCGATGACATCCTCCCGGTCTTATCGAGCTGCCGTTTCCCCTGAAGAGGCTTATGAGAGGATAATGAAGGCTAGCGGTAGTCAGTTCGATCCGCAAGTAGTCGAACATTTTAAGGAAGTTTATCCATTATGGATTGACTATCATAATGAAAGTAAAAATAAGAAGAGGGAGGTTTAACATGAAAATCCGTAAATTAAAACGTGTAAAAGCAACATGTTGGTGGTGTATTTTCTGGTTCTAATCATAGAGTAAAGAGGATGCTGACGAGGAAGGCATTCTCTTTTTTTCTTTGTTTGATCAAGAGATGGCAGAAGGTGAATTTGTGAAGATAACCTATCAAAGTAATGTCTTATTACATCATTACACATTAAAACCAGAAAAACATAATTTTATATTGTGCGTTACTGATACCGGTGAGTTTTATGAAATATCACCTATGGCAGCAGAGGCTGTTCAACGCCTGAACCATCATGAGGATTTGCAAACGATAGAAATGAATGTAAGACAGATGTATCCAAGTGAAACCGTTGATATACTGGCTTTTATCTCACAGTTGATGGAGTTAGGGTTGATAACAGAAATAGATGGGGAAAAGTTGGATCAAAGACATGCAGAATCGCCTGATGCTCGTTTGCAACACATCTCGCCGAAACTAGCCAGACTTTTATTTCATCGTTTTACCATACCTATTCTTATTTTTTTCTTATTAGGAAATGGGAGTATATTTATCTTTAGCCCTTCTTTACTCCCTGCTTACACTGATTTGTTCGTATTCGATTCCATGGCGTTAAATCTTTTGCTGTATATGTTCGTTACCTCTGTCTTGCTTAGTATACATGAACTAGGTCATATATTGGCTATGCGCTCGTATGATTTGCCTGTTCATGTTGGGATAGGGAATCGCTTATTTTTCCTTGTCTTGGAATCGGATTTGACGGCAGCATGGGATTTGTCATTGCGCAAAAAGAATACGGTGTTTTTGGCTGGTATATATGTGGATCAGGCCTTATTATGCGCCACCCTTGTATTAAAAATAGTGCTCATCGACCAAACGATGATTCAAGCGATTTTATCGGTTATCCTATTAGATATTTGTATAAAGACGATTTATCAATGCTGTATTTATATGAAAACAGATGTATACTATGTCTTGGAGCATAGCACAAGGTGTTATAATCTATTTGAAAATGGCAGAAACCAACTAGGGAAGTGGATTCCATGGATAAAAAAAGACTTATCCACCGAAGTGTTTGATGGTGAAGAACGAATCGTGAAATTGTATGGCCTGTTTTCCATGGTAGGAGCACTGCTGACCATCGGGTTATTTGCGTTTTATTTCATCCCGCAATTCGTATACATTTGGCAACAGGTTATTCCGCGGTTGACTTATCCATTGCAGGATCCGTTATTTTGGGATGGGATAGTAATTATAGGCCAGATATTGCTTTTTCTAAGTATATGGTGCTATGTTTGGATCAAAAAGAGTTGCTATAATAAGTCATAATTTCCTGGGAAATAATGCACGGTCTATTTGGATAAACTCTTAGGTTTTCCATGCCATCAAGAAAATGCTAGCTCGTTTTCATCGTTTGACAAAAATACACTATAGGGGTATATTAAAAGTAGAAGGAGCGGATATTATATGGAAAAAACATTGCATCACCACCCTAGTCAGCCTCGTTCAAAGAGTGAACAAGATTTGCTGATCAATCGGCTAAAGCGTATCGAGGGCCAGGTGCGCGGTATACAGAAAATGGTGGAAGAGGATCGTTATTGTGTAGATATTTTAATTCAAATCAATGCGGTGCAAGCAGCTTTGAAAAAAGTAGGTTTTTCCGTGACGGAGCGTCATATGAAGCATTGTGTGAGTGACGCGATTAAGTCTGGAGAAGGCGAAGAAACGATCGAAGAATTGATGGAAGTAATGAAGCAATTCTCGAAGTAATTTACTGTCTGTCGTTTCCTTTATTTACATCAAAAAAAGGAAAAGTGCTTCTCCTTTGTGTTTAATAAATCTTTCATTAACCGCTTGCATTTGTATGTGCGAGGTGCTATAATTTTAGTATCAAATGAATAAATTGTAACTTATATGAGTTTTTAGGAATGTTACCTTTGGCGGGCATAACCTGAACTGATATCTGCGCTACACGTATGTGTGTGCATAGATACCAGTTCAGGTTTTTTTATTGCCATACTGGTTAACATAAACAAAACGAAGTTGCAATGAAAATAGAGTACTTGAAGTACAATAAAAGAAGCAGAAGGAAGGGAAAAACATGAAGTATGAACAGCTTGCCAAAGATATTATTGAAAACGTCGGCGGTAAAGAAAATGTAAACAGTGTGGTCCATTGTATTACCAGACTTCGCTTTAAGCTAAAGGATGAAAGTAAAGCAAACACAGAAGTGCTGAAAAACATGAATGGTGTCGTTACCGTGATGAAAAGTGGTGGGCAATATCAAGTAGTTATCGGTAACCATGTGGCAGATGTGTATGCCGATGTAGTAGCAATTGGAGGTTTTCAAGCAGACAGTCAAAACGAAAATGATGAAGATGAAGAAAAAGGCAGTCTGCTTGACCGATTTGTAGATGTGGTTGCTGGTATTTTTACACCTGTATTAGGTGTGTTAGCAGCTACTGGTATGATTAAAGGTTTTAATGCTTTGTTCTTATCATTAGGCTGGGTAACGGAAGAAGGAGGAACGTACCAAATTCTCAATGCGATTGGCGATGCCTTCTTTTATTTCTTCCCGATTTTCTTAGGTTATACGGCCATGAAGAAGTTTGGTGGAACCCCATTTATGGGGATGGTCATTGGGGCCGCACTAGTTTATCCGACTATGGAGGCTTACTCCGCACCTGATGCCGGTGAGCCGCTGTATACGTTGTTTGCTGGTACCGTTTTTGAATCACCGGTATTTATTGAATTCCTAGGTATTCCAGTTATATTAATGACTTATTCTACGTCGGTTATTCCGATTATTATTGCCACGTTTTTTGGGTCAAAAATTGAGAAATTTTTCCGAAAAACGATACCGGATGTAGTCAAAACATTCTTGGTACCATTTTGTACTTTTTTAGTTATTATTCCATTAACCTTTCTTATCATTGGTCCTATCGCTACATGGGCAGCTAATATGATTGGATCTGGGGCTAATTATGCCTTTGAACTAAGTCCGATCGTGGCAGGATTTGTTGTCGGAGGTTTTTGGCAAGTACTGGTTATTTTTGGTCTGCATTGGGGATTGATTCCACTTGCGTTTACAAATATAGGATCCCTCGGTTATGATCCGATTCTTGCGATGATGTTTGCTGCTTCGTTTGCACAAATTGGTGCAGTTTTAGGCGTTTGGCTGAAGACGAGTCAACAAAGTATCAAAACACTTAGTATTCCAGCCTTTATTTCTGGAGTGTTCGGGGTCACGGAACCAGCAATTTATGGGATTACCTTACCACAAAAACGACCGTTTATTTTAAGTTGTGTAGCCGCAGCTGTTGGCGGTGGTTTGCTCGGATTTTTCGGTTCCAAGATTTTCGTCATGGGTGGCTTAGGTATCTTTATGATTCCTTCCATGATTGGTCCAGATGGCATGGATATGTCTTTTTGGGGTGCTATTATAGCGATTATAGTGGCCTTTATATTAGGCTTCCTGCTCACTTATTTCTTTGGATGGAAAGATGATTCAACAACAGAAAAAACTACAAATGATGCACAAACAGGAACAACAGATAATGGAGCAAAAGCAGTAGATACGGAAATGATAGCTAGTCCATTAACAGGACATATTAAAAAACTATCTACCATAGAAGATGAGACATTTGCTTCTGGTTTAATGGGCAAAGGGGTTGCTATCGAACCGATAGAAGGAAAAGTAGTATCACCAGTCAACGGGACTGTAACAGCCTTTTTTCCGACCAAGCATGCGATTGGCATAACTTCCGAATATGGCACGGAGTTATTAATTCATGTGGGGATGGATACGGTCAATCTAAATGGTGAGTTTTTCAAAGGTTTTGTTGCACAAGGGGATACGGTGAAAACCGGAGAAACCCTGATTGAATTTGATGTGGAACAAATTAAACAGGCAGGCTATCCAGTCACTACACCCGTGATTGTAACGAATCCAGATAAATATCATTCCATGATTGTGTTGGTTGATGATGAAGTAACGACCAAGGATGAATTGCTTACTTTAACCAACGAAGAGGCATAAATAATAATACCGCCATTATCATACTTATGATAATGATAATGGCTGGCAGGAGGTTAAACATGAAGCAAAAGAGAACATTTCCGGAAGGTTTCTTATGGGGAGGTGCCCTTGCAGCCAATCAAGTAGAGGGTGCCTACCAGGCTGATGGTAAAGGATTAACAACGGTTGATTTATTGCCAACAGGTCCAGAGCGCTGGAACTATATGAAAGGGCATATAGATTCCTTTAAGCCTAAGGATGACCTTTTTTATCCGTCTCATCAAGCGATTGATTTCTATCATCATTACAAAGAAGATATTGCCTTGTTTGCTGAAATGGGTTTTAAATGCTTGCGCGTATCGATTGCTTGGGCACGCATTTTTCCTACCGGTGAAGAAAAAGAACCAAATGAAGCAGGGTTGCAATTTTACGACGATCTGTTTGATGAAATGCACAAATATAATATCGAACCTGTGGTTACCACTTGTCATTTTGATGTTCCAGTTGCCTTAGTCGAGCAATACGGCAGTTGGAAAAATCGAAAAATGATCGAGCTTTATGAAAAATACGTGCGCACGATTTTTACTCGTTATCAGGATAAGGTGAAGTACTGGATGACGTTTAACGAAATTAATATGCTGCTGCACCTTCCTTTTATGGGGGCGGGGATCGTACTTAGTGAAGAAGATCATCGTGAACAGGTTTTGTATCAAGCGGCCCATCACCAATTGGTCGCCAGTGCCTTGGCAGTGAAGGCTTGCCATGAGATTATTCCCGATGCTCAGATCGGCTGTATGTTAGCAGCAGGAATGGCTTATTCTTATACGCCTAATCCTGATGATGTTTGGGCAGCGATGGAGATGGACCGGGAATCCTTTTTCTTTATTGATGTGCAATCACGTGGGAAATATCCTGGCTATGCGAAACGCTTTTTTCAAGATAACCAGCTGACGATTGAAATGGAGACAGGTGATGAGGAGCTTCTTGCTGCACATACCGTTGATTATATTGGTTTTAGTTATTACTCCAGCCGATGCACAAGTACAGATGAAGAAGTGCTACAGAACATAACAGAAGGAAACGTGTTTGGTTCGGTAAGTAATCCTTATTTGACAGCCTCGGAATGGGGATGGACGATTGATCCGAAAGGACTGCGGATTACCGCCAATCAATTGTATGACCGTTATCAAAAGCCATTGTTTATTGTCGAAAATGGACTCGGTGCGATAGACCAGCTCGATGATGATGGATATGTGGAAGATGATTATCGCATCGATTATTTAGCCTCTCATTTCAGAGCGATGCATGAAGCTATCCAAGATGGTGTAGAGATGATCGGCTATACCAGCTGGGGGCCCATTGATATTGTTAGTGCCAGCACCGGTGAAATGAAAAAGCGGTATGGTTATATTTATGTTGATCGCGATAATCAAGGTATTGGCAGTTTAGCAAGAACCCCTAAGAAAAGCTTTAACTGGTATAAGCAGGTGATCCAAAGTAATGGAGAAAGTTTAACCTAAACACCTTCATTGTAGAAATACCAGAGAATAAGATGCTGTGTGTACACCAACAGGTACACTCAGCATCTTATGTAACAGAAAGGAAGAGATTTTAAACTTATACTAAGGAAGTGTCCTGTATTATGTTAGAATAATAGTACATTATTTTTTTGTTAAAGTGACGCATATTGCCATTGTTAAATAAGGAATAAGGGTTGGATTCTTATGATGAAAATATCGAAAATACTAAATAACAATGTCGTGCAATCACAAAACAATCAAGGTCAAGAAGTGGTTGTAATGGGAAGAGGGCTGGCTTTTCAAAAAAAGGTCGGTCAATCGATTGATGAGGGTAAAATCGAAAAGATATTTAAGCTGGAAGATCAATCTGTCTCCGATAAACTGGTGGAATTATTAAAAGAAACACCAGAACAATACTTGGAATTGGCAGATAAAATTCTACAATATGCCAGATCGCAACTGTCTTACCCATTAGATGATTATCTTTACATTGCCTTGACAGATCACTTACACTTTGCCATTAGTCGTTATAATAAAGGGATAGAGTTGAAAAACCCTATGCAGTGGGAAATTCGCAAATATTATAAAAAGGAATTTCAAGTTGCTTTACATGCGTTAGATATTATTGAGAACGCTACCAGTGTCAGGTTTGCAGACGATGAGGCAGCTGCTATCGCCCTTCATTTGGTAAACAGTCAACTAAGCGGCAATAATATAGACGAGGCTATTCAGGTAACGAAAATGGTGAACAATATATTAACGATCGTGAAATATCATTACCAAGTAACACTAGATGAGTTTTCTGTAAACTATGATCGCTTTTTGACCCATCTTCGTTTTTTTGCCTTACGTTTTGCCCGTCAGGAAACCATAAAAGGTCAACCAACCGATGCTTTTCTGATGGATCAAGTAAAAAAGAAGTATCCAGAGGCTTATCGTTGTAGTGAAAAAATTTCCAAATATATTGAAAAGGAATACCAATGGACGATTGGTGATGATGAAAAAATCTACTTAACTCTACATATCCAACGGGTGACAAGCCGTATATAAAAGCCTTGAAAAACAAGGATGGAAAAGAATAGGTAAGGTGATGGGAGAATGGATAAACAACAATTAGCCAAAGAGATTATCCACCATATAGGAGGCGAAGCCAATGTACTTTCGTTAGTACATTGTACGACGAGACTTCGTTTTACCGTAAAGGATAAACATAAAATCAATAAATCAGCTATCCATCAATTACCAGGTGTGATTCAAACAATCTTTATTGCCGGCCAATTTCAATTGGTGATCGGCAATGAAGTGAATGCTATTTATCGAGAGATTATCAAACAATTTCCAATTGATAATACCACATCACAACAAAAACGCAACTGGTTTGATAAGGCGGTAGATACCATTTCAGGGATATTTATGCCTTTATTAAGCGCATTAATAGGGGCAGGGATTCTTAAAGGTCTGCTTCTGTTGTGTTTAAACCTTGATCTGCTCCATGAACAGTCAGGGACCTATCAAGTGTTTCACGCTGCCTCGGATAGCTTATTTTATTTCCTTCCCATGCTGCTGGCTTTTACTGCCGCCAGAAAATTTGATGCAGACCCGATTGTTGCGGTTGTAGTCGCTGGAGCCTTGTTATATCCTGAGCTAAGTGAAATTTTTCAAGAACAAGGGGATCTTTCATTCTTGGGAATCCCGATTATTGTTACCAACTATGCTACAAGTGTTATTCCAATTATTATTGCTGTTTATATGTTGGCCAAATTGGAACATGTGTTGAATGGTTGGCTGTCACCTACACTCCAAACCTTTGTAACTCCCTTATTACTGATTGCGCTTATGGTTCCTGCTTCCATTCTTATATTTGGTCCTATTGGTTTGTTGTTGGGTGACCATATTGCAACGGGCTATATGGTCATCTATGAGAATAGTGCCATACTAGCTGGGATACTGATTGGCTTCTTTTGGCAAATATTGGTGATTGTTGGATTGCACTGGGGGCTTGTTCCGATTGCCTTTAATAACCTTAGCTATTTTGGATCAGATACATTTACAGCAATGTTAGCCCCTGCCGTGTTTAGTCAAGCAGGCGCGACATTTGGTGTGTGGTTAAGGACAAAAGATAAAAAGCAAAAGCGTTTAGCAGGTCCCGCCAGTTTTTCTGGTTTACTCGGTGTAACAGAGCCTGCTATTTACGGGATCAACCTTCGTTTAAAACGACCCTTTTTTATTGGCTGTGCGGCAGGTGCCGTTGGTGGTGGAGTGGTAGGATTTGCTGGCACAGCAGCCAAAGGAGCTTCCTTACCAGGGTTGCCTGCATTACCGGTTTTTTTAGGTGAAGGGTTCGGCTTATTTTTGTTAGCCATTATCAGCAGTTTTGGTCTGGCAACTATATTAACTTTTTTATTTGGCGTAACCAAAGAACAGACCATAACCCTTGATGACAACAATCAAGCAACCGAGCAAACGACGACGAAGTTAGCGAAAATAGAGATAGCCAGTCCTTTAAATGGAGCGGTGGTTCCGTTATCTGAGGTGGATGACGCAATCTTTTCATCCGGAGCGATCGGGGAAGGAGTAGCGATTATCCCGATCAATGGGGTGTTACAATCACCCATTTCAGGGACCGTGACCTCGTTGTTTCCCACTCATCACGCCATTGGAATGACATCAGATGAGGGAGTACAGTTATTCATTCATCTAGGTATAGGTACCGTCCAATTAGATGGAACATTCTTTTCCATGGAGGTACAAACCGGAGATAGCGTTCGTCAAGGAGAAACAATCGGCTCCTTCGATATCTCAGGTATTACGGAGGCAGGCTATGACATGGTAACACCAGTTATTATTACGAATAGTGATCAGTTTATGGAACTGCTCATCACGGAAGAAGAGAACATTATATGCGAAGAGCGGCTAATGACGGTTATCAAATGAGCATGAATAAACCACCCATATCATTATGGATGGTTTATTTTCGTTTCAGCTAGCATCGTTTTTATTGCGGAAGCGACGCCGTTTTCCTTGTTAGAGACGGTCACATAATCACAGGCCGCCTTAATATCAGGAGCGGCATTTCCCATGGCAACACCACGCCCAGCCATTTTTAACATGGAGAGATCATTATAGTTATCACCAATCGTCATCACTTCTGACATGTCGATCCCTTGTTTTTCCGTATAGGAAGCAAGAGCGATCCCTTTCTGTGCTAGGGGATGGTTGAATTCTAAATTGGATTCTCCTGAAGAGGTGACGGCTACTTGCTGACCATCGGCGAAGTGATGTTGGACCTCCCGCAGTATGTCATTATCTAATGAAAAGGCTAAAATTTTATAGACCTCCATCTCTTTTTGGTTAAATAGTGCGGTAAAGTCATCGATAATCGTAATCTCTTCTTCTTGAAAACGATTCGTCGCCATCGCTCTTATCTCTTTTTTATTCAAATGAGGAAAGGCGGTAGCTCCTATGTCCACCATTACTTCAATGAATGCTTCTCTATCCTTTGCGAATCCACCTTGATTCGTGAATGCCTCGAAGTAAATGCCATGTGTTTCGCAGATCGCTTGAATTTGCGTACATGTTTTTTTGGTCATCGGTGCAGAGGAGAATACATCACCATTCTCTAGATATACTTTTGCTCCATTAAGGCAAAGAATGGGACAAGTAAGCCCAGCGTTTTCCAATGGTTTTTTGGCTGCGCTATAGGAACGACCAGTAGCCACCATAACCTCGATTCCTCGTTTTTTTGCTTCCATAATTGCCTCTTTATTTGCCTCACTGATTTCGTGAAATTCATTTAATAATGTGCCGTCTAAATCTGTTGCAATTAATCTCATAGGGTCCTCCATTACGTTTGATTCTGTCTTTATTATCATACAACAAAATGACAAAAAAATGTTGTGACAGATACTGAATGATCCCTTTTTTTCAGTAGTTATCAAACGACAGAAGTGTTATACAAGCTGCATCGTTGTAATACAGGTAGCATCATCTTCAAATGTGGATATCGTTGCCTCTGTTTGTTTATCTTCGAAAGTAATCGTTACGTCGAAAGTTTGGTTTCTTGGCAGCCATAGATCAATAAAGCCATTGTCAAAGGATTCTATCGTATCATCAAGAATGACATTGCCATCGGTATCTTCAATATAGACATCAAACGTGGCATTCGTCAACTCGCTTTGACACCCTGTCAAGCTATGAAATGTACAAGGATGCGTCGTGTGAACATAGGGAGCAATAGAAACAAAGAATTCATCTTCGGGTAATTCATATTGGGCTTGTTCGCTATCTTCTTCCACGGTTAAATGCGTCGCATCAACCGACGCGTTAACAGCAGTACGTTGGTCTGTACTGTAATCATGAATCAATGATTTAATATCTGTTTCCGCAGTTGTATCGTCGTTATTGCTGCACGAAGCTAAGATCAAGAGGAGGAAAAAAGACAGCATGGTTATTCGCTTTTTCAAAAAGACACCACCTTATATAGAATACTGCCTCCATTATAGCATGCTGTTATGAAAAAAGGAGGACTTCACAAAATTGTAGAAAGTGGGTGGAAGAATGGCGCGTGTAGTTGACATCATATAAAATCGTCCGGAAAAAGTGATAAACGGTCAGGGATTTAAGTAAAACCGTCAGGAAAATGACTGGAACCGTCCGGAAAGCGAGCAAAACCGTCAAGAAAAGTGTTCAACCGTCTCAGACAGTCACTTCAAATATCCCATAGAAAAAGCGCACCTAAAGTTAGATGCGCTCCTGTTTATCAGTCACCATTAAAGATGGAATTCTTCACAATAACATAATCCACCGTGCCAATAGCGGCAAGTGTCTTTCCACCGGCATAGGAAACAGCAGATTGCAAATCTTGTTCCATTTCTGTTAAGGTATCTTGCAAGTAGCCTTTGTGCTCAACATGCATTTTTTTACCTTCGACGTTTTTGCGTTCTCCTTTTTGGAACTCGGAGGCAGAGCCGAAATATTCTTTATACAGCTGACCGTTTACTTCAATGGTTTCACCTGGAGATTCCTCATGACCAGCAAATAAAGAACCGATCATGACCATGGAGGCGCCAAAACGAATCGATTTGGCGATATCACCATGGGTACGAATGCCACCATCAGCGATAATAGGCTTAGTGGCTGCTTTGGCACACCATCTTAAGGCAGCTAATTGCCAGCCTCCCGTACCGAAACCTGTTTTTATTTTTGTGATACAAACCTTACCTGGACCGATACCGATTTTGGTTGCGTCGGCTCCTGCATTCTCTAACTCACGCACTGCTTCAGGGGTGCCAACATTGCCTGCAATGACAAAACTGTCCGGCAGATGGGTTTTTAGGTGTTGAATCATCTGGATTACACCGTTGGAATGCCCGTGGGCAATATCAATAGTTATATATTCTGGCACAAGTCCTTCTGCAGCAAGCTCTTCTACAAATGTGTATTCTTCTGGTTTGATACCAACACTAATGGAAGCGATTAATTTTCTCTCCTGCATTTGTTGAATAAATTGCTTCCTTGTCTCTGGTTCAAATCGGTGCATAATATAGAAATAATTATTTTCCGCTAAATAGGTAGCAATTTTTTCATCCATAATCGTTTGCATGTTAGCTGGTACTACGGGCAAGCGAAAAGTATGTTTACCAAATCGAATCGATGTATCACATTCACTTCGACTTTCTACCATGCATTTTGCGGGAACTAGCTGTACATCTTCATAATCAAATACATTTTCCACTGTTTTCACCTCTAAAAACGAACAAAATTTATGAAAAAGGCAAAAAATATTCGCCTTATGTAATATAATATAGATAAGAAAAAAAGTCAAGAAAGCGGATTATGATAAATAGTGATCCTTCCGATTCGCGTTCAAAAAGTTCGATAAAGAGACACGTCGACTAAAACTGCAACGTCCTGTTGTAACGCAGAAATTCGATGCGTCCTTTTTTATTAGGCTTTTTGACAAGCTCTTCCATCGAAAAATGGACTCCCTCGATAAAGATAGAGTCCATGCTAGATCTACTTAGCGCTGCAACGGTCCGCCGGTGATACTGGTAAGCTGGTCATTGACTGCAAAGATTCTGCTGCGGACATCAATGATGCCAAAGCCCGCCAATCTGTTCATGTGCATATCGATATATTTCTTAGCTGTTTCTCGTGTTTCAAAAAGGTATATTCCACCCGCTTCCTTTGTTTCCGGATTCTCTGTCCACACCTTCCATATAAAGCCTTCTTCCTGGTTGATACTCTCTGCCAAACCGGCAAAAGTTTCAGCCATTTCTTCTCCAAAAGGTCCATTCATGGGAAAGTCGACTTGTAAAATATATGCCATGATTATACTCCTCCATTCCAGGTAAGATAAAATTCTCCAAATATTTTATCGATTTTATATGCTTGGGAAGCCAGTTCCTTTTCAATAAAAAGGTCCAGTTCAGCTGGTTCCAGATCGTACATGACCTCTATTTCCTTGGCAAACAGTAGTTGTTCCTTTTGCAGCAAAGAGGCAAGGGATGGCGATTGCTTGGCGGACAGGTCTTCTGTATCCAACACTTGTTTTAATCCATCGATGTAGGCTTGTAAAGGACGGGTTCCAGCAATTTTTACACCTTGATTTTCTTCATTAACCATAATGATAGAAGGAAAACCTCTAACCCCTAATTTGGCAGCAAGGGTAAAGTCGTCTTGCAATAATTGTTGGCCAAGTGGCTGATCTACCTTTTGAAAAATGGTTGTGCCATCTAATCCGAGCTGATGGACGATCTCTGTCATCACAGCTGGTTCTGCAATGTTTTGATTAAAGACAAACAGAGCTTCCCGAGCCCGGCGTAAAAATTGTTCGGCGAGTGATTCATTATATTCTTGTTGAATCACTTTAAATACACGAGATGGCGGGTAGGATGACTGTACAGGGTTGTCTGCCATTAAGCTGCCATCGATGGGCATTCTGGCATTTTCACCTACTTCTTTCCAATGTGGGACGACATCCGCTGGTTTATAAATACCATTTTTAGGATCGATGGGACCGTCATGCCATTTTTCCAATAGTCCGCCCATGACCGTTTGAAAATGAAAATATTCGCCATATTGTTCTGTGAAACGGCGCAGGACTGGTTCAAGTGCCCAGCAGTGAGAACATATTGGATCTGTGACATAGTATAGCTGTACGGATTTTTTAGGTTGGTTAAGGTTGATTATCTCCGTTTCCGCCTCGTCCGCTATTCCACAAATCCCTGTTTCGATATCGCAAATCATTTGGTTACGATCTTTCATTTTGTTCCTCCTCCTTATCTATAAAAAAGGTTGGATGAGTTGCTCATAAGCCTATTTTATTACATACTAATAATGATTCACATCAATAGTTTGTGTAAAATGTCGTTTATACAACAGAACCAGACAATTGTCGAAAAAATAGATGGAGGGATCAGCGATGACCCAATCAAAGACAGATCCTCGCATAGAACGAACCCGGCGGTGGATTCTGGATGCCTTTATTGAATTATCCGCTCAGAAAGAGTTTAAGGATATAACGGTGAAGGATATTACCAATGAAGCGAAGATTAATCGCACCACTTTTTATTATCATTTTGAAGATATTTATGATTTATTGGACAAGGCACTATCTGAAGTGCTATTTATTGAATTGAACAAGGAAGATTATCAACATAACGAATTAAATGAAGAAAGTTGTGTGCAAATCTTTAAGGCGATTACTAATTTTCAACGTTCGTTATCGAATCGCTGCCATCGAGGCTATGAAGATATCATTGCGAAAATTATTAGAGAACAATTGGAGATTATTTTTTATTGTTTGTTAGTAAAGCAACAGCAGACAGTAGAAGAGAAAGATCTAAGGACTACGGCGGCGATGTTTAGCTGGGGGATCTATGGCGCCTCTGTCGAATGGGGTAAGTCAGGTCAACATATAGCGCCGGAAGCATTTATTCAACCGGTCCTCGCATGTATTACCAGAGCATTGGGCAGTAAAAAGGAATGAGGAAAGATAGGATAGGTGATTTTTCAATGAGAAAAGCAGGCTTGTCCATATACAAGGTTAGCCTGCTTTTCTATTACAAGGAATGATTTATTCGTTCACATGCACCATAAATTCGGTATGCTCATGTAAATCATTGTCACCATTCACATGTACGACGATATCATGGTGGACCGCTTCTGTAAAAGTATGAGTGGCTTGATAGATGCCTTGTTCCGTCTCTTCAGCCTCCACCCACTCATGATTCTCACTTCCTTCAGGGATAATTTCATAACGGACACGTGCTCCTTCATAGGCACTGCCATCCAGACTTAGCTCGGAAGTCAAAGCTACCTCTTCATTCACAGAGACATCTGTCGGTTCCTCGACCGCAATCTCAAAATCATCGGCATGTTCGTGCTCACCGTCTTCATGTTCATGGGTTGCAGCTTCTTCATGCGTATCAGAAGCTTCTCCGTTGATCGTAATGGATTCTAAAGGCATACTGTGTATATCTTTTGCCGTTGTGTGTGCATATATTTCATAGGTGCCAGGCTGTTCGAAGACAACTTCAGCCGAATAGGTGCCATCTTCATTATTTGTTGATTCGACGGTTACTGTATTCTCCTCATCTTCTACATGCCAATACTCATAGTTCATTTCCTGGGCATCTGTAACTAATTCATCCTCACCATAGGTTACAGTAGAAACGAGTGTTACCGTTTCTCCAACTTCTGCTTCTTCCGGCAGTTCAAAATCTACGCTTATACTTTTTAACTCTTCTTCAGCTTGCGTTGTCTCTTCCTCATCTGTATTACCGCAAGCCGTCAAAAGTACCCCTAAAACGATTACAAATAGAAACCTTTTCATTGATTTTCCTCCCATGTTGATAAGTGCATCATAAGGTTAATATACTGTTTTGCTGCTTCATATGCAATGAATAATGTGTGACAATTTATTTCAGTGTGCTCCATATCAACCTTTGAATGTTCATGGTAAGCAATTATCTTGATTTAAAGATAATTGCTTGATAAGATATGTAGCGTCTCGTTTAAATAGACAAATTAGAAATCATATAAAGGAGTATAGACACCATGACAAACGTAGCAATTGTATACTATAGTTCAACAGGAATCAATCATCAGATGGCCAAATGGGCGGAAGAAGCGGTCCAAGAAGCAGGGGCAGAAGCAAAGGTAGTACGTGTTGCTGAGACAGCACCAGAAGCTGCCATTGCACAAAACCCGGCCTGGGAAAAACACTATAAAGAAACGCAAGACGTGCCGCTAGCAACCTCAGAGGATATCTTGTGGGCTGACGCTATTATTTTCAGCATGCCGACTCGTTTTGGTAACATGCCTTCTCAAATCAAACAATTTATTGACATACAAGGTGGGCTATGGGCTCAAGGAAAGACAGCCAATAAAGTAGTAACGGCGATGTCTTCCGCTTCCAACCCTCACGGAGGTCATGAAGGAACACTATTAAACTTCTATACTTCTATGATGCATTGGGGCGCCATTATTGTCACACCTGGATATACAGACGCCTCTGCTTATACTTCCGGCGGGAATCCGTATGGAGCAAGTGTCACGCAAAGTCAGGAAGATGGTTCCATGGTAGAAGATGTGCAAGAAGCCGTCAAACACCAAGCACGTCGGGTATTAGAAGTGGCAACCAAATTAAATCAGTAGTTTTTTCACTTGCATCAAGCAGGTGATTATGTCAAAGTAGAGGAAGACAAATGAAAAGACATGTAGGGGGACCAGTGTTGCTGGTTGAGATGGTATCCGCAAGATGCCGACTCTTAGAACCTGATCTGGCTGAGACCAGCGTAGGGAACATACAAGATAATCCGAATCTGACCATGTATGCACCCTAGGCTAATAAGTCTAGGGTGTTTTTAATTAGCGAAAATGTGCAGATCATCGGTGTTTCCCTGTGCCCACCGTTAACGAATCAGGGCATGCTTTTCAAAAAATAGGGGGGACATACAGTGAAGAAATGCATCATGGTTTTTGTAAGTTTATTGTTCGTATTAGTTGGTTGTGGCTCAGATGATAACCAAGACAATAGTCAATCCGAATTGGAAGAGGTAACCTTTGTGTTAGATTGGACACCTAATACCAATCATACTGGTCTCTATGTGGCAGAAGCAGAAGGTTATTTTGAAGAAGAAGGCTTGGCGGTAGATATTGTGATGCCAGGTGAGGCTGGAGCGGACCAGACCGTTGCAAGCGGACAGGCCGAATTCGGTGTAAGCTACCAGGAAGCTGTCACGGAAGCAAGGGTACAGGATATTCCTTTAGTATCGATTGCCGCAGTGATCCAACATAATACTTCTGGTCTGGCTGCACCCGTTGATAAAGAAATTACTTCTCCTAAGGATTTTGCCGGCAAAACATATGGTGGCTGGGGAGCGCCAGTTGAGGAAGCCGTATTGGATGCCTTAATGAAGCAAGAAGGAGAATCCGTTGCGTCATTAGATATTATGAATATAGGAAATACCGACTTTTTTACAGCGGTGGAACGAGATGTTGATTTTGCCTGGATTTTCTATGGTTGGACAGGTATCGAGGCAGAGCTGCGTGGAGAAGAGATCGATATGATCTATCTCACCGATTATTCGGATCGCCTTGACTATTACACGCCGGTGATTTCTACCAATGAACAAATGATAGAAGAAAATCCAGAAACAGTCGAGCGATTTATCGCAGCCGTTAGCAAAGGCTATCAATTTGCTATAGATAATCCGGATGAAGCAGCAGATATCTTGATTGAGGCCGTCCCGGATCTTGATGAAGAACTAGTGAGAGCCAGTCAAGAATGGCTTTCCCCTAAGTATCAAGATGACGCAGCAAGGTGGGGAGAACAGTCCGAGGCCGTATGGCAGAACTATGCCGATTTTATGTATGAGAATGAATTATTAGAGCAAGAACTGGAGGCTGATCAGGCCTTTACTAATCAATTTTTACCAAAATAAGAGCATGTGCAAAAATCAAATCAACAGGAAAATAATAAGGAGGAATATGCAATGGCAGAAGCGTTAGTCAGTATTCAAATTATCCCTAAGACACCGAATGGAGAAGACTCTATCCCATTGGTGGACGAGGCAATTGCCGTTATCGAGGAAGCTGGGATTCCGTATCAAGTGGGTCCATTAGAAACAACGATGGAAGGGAATATGATAGAACTGTTTACCGTTATTGAAAAAATGAACCAGCGGATGCATGAGCGGAATTGTCCTAGCGTGATCTCTCAAATCAAGGTATACTCACGGAAAGATCAACAGGCCTCAATGAAAGAACTCACAAAAAAATATGACTGAAGGGATCGTCCTATCCTTCATCAACAGGTCTGTTTAGTTAGGAGCAAAAGTAATGTGGAGAAAAGCATTTGTACCATTTATAGTCATCTTGTTCGTATTACTCGTTTGGGAATCAGCCTGTAGATGGTTTCAGCTTCCAGCTTGGGTATTACCGTCACCGACCGCTATTTTTCAAGAGGCGATTGATAGCTGGTCCAATTATCGCCACCATTTGTTATCTACCGTCACGTTAACAGGGAGCGGTTTTATCATTGGTGTAACAATTGGAATTCTTATTGCGATTGTACTGCATACCTTGCCACGGCTGCAGGAAGCCATCTACCCATTATTGATCATGTCGCAGAATATACCAATCATCGTATTGGCACCCTTATTGGTTATTTGGTTTGGCTTTGGTATCACACCAAAGCTGTTAATCATTATTCTTGTTTGTTTTTTTCCGATCACCGTGGCATTAATCGATGGATTACGGCAAACGAGTCCTGAACTGATGCATTATATGAAGATGGCTGGCGCCAATAAAAGACAAATCTTCAGCAAATTAGAAATGCCGAATGCCTTACCTCAGCTGTTTTCTGGGCTGAAGATTTCGGCTACCTATAGTGTCATGGGAGCGGTTATTTCTGAATGGCTCGGTGCCAAGAATGGAATTGGTGTGTATATGACCTTGGCTTCGTCATCGTTTCGCACCGATCGAGTCTTTGTGGCTATTTTCTTTATTATGCTGTTTTGTATGGTCTTTTTCGGTCTAATTTTATTAGTAGAGAAATGGACCTTGAAATGGCGCCCTAGTCAGGAGGATGCCTCATGAGTACCTTAACCTTAGAACATATTCACAAACAATTTGGATCACAAACGGTTTTAGATGATTTATCCTTTACTGTCCATGAAGGGGAGTTTGTATCTCTGCTCGGCCCATCTGGCAGTGGGAAAAGCACGATTTTTCATTTGATTGGTGGCTTATACCGCCCGGAGAAGGGCCGTATTTTGCTAGATCAAATCAATATTGTAGGTAAAAAAGGTTCGATTAGTTATATGCCGCAAACACCCTCTCTTTTTCCATGGCGGACCATTTTGGACAACGTAGGGTTAGGAGCAGAGTTATGGGGAAAACCGGACCGAACCAAGGCGATGGCCATGTTAGAACGTGCCGGTTTGAAGGAGTATGCCCAACGGTATCCCCATGAACTGTCAGGGGGAATGAAGCAGCGAGCAGCATTTGTGCGTAGTTTGTTGAGTCCTCAGTCATTTATCTGTCTGGACGAGCCATTCTCTGCATTGGATGAGTTTACCCGATTAGAGATGCAGAAATGGCTGTTATCGATTTGGGAAGAAGAACGTCCATCCGTTCTATTTGTGACACATAATATTGAGGAAGCTATATTTCTTTCTGATCGAATTCTAGTATTAGGATCGAAGCCAGCTCAGGTAGTGGATGAATTTACGATCGACTTCGCCCGTCCGCGAGATCAGGCTTTAACCATAAGTGAAGAGTTTCTTCGAGTAAAAAAATCTATTTATCAAACGTTAAGGGGGATACTGGATGATTGATGCGCATATTCATTTAGACTGGTACAAGGAAGAAGAACGTCGCCACTTATTGGACAGCTTAACCGTTGATGGCATGATTGCCGTCTCCCATAATTTTCAAAGCTGTAAAGACGTATGGCAGTTAGCCCAGCAATATGATGTTGTGCATCCTGCTTTTGGCTGGCATCCAGAGCAGCCACTGCCAAATAAGGACGAGCTACAAAATATCATGCATTGGATCGATCAGCACTATCGAGGTATGGTGGCAGTTGGTGAGGTTGGGCTTCCTTATTATACAAGACAGGAAAATCCTCAGCTGGATTTGCAGCCATATCAAGCGATTTTAGAAGCATTTATGGAAAAAGCAAGTACTTATCAACTTCCCATTGTCTTACATGCTGTTTATGAAGATGCGGATGTTGTATGTGATCTACTCGCCAAGCATCAGATTAAAAAGGCTCATTTCCATTGGTTTAAGGGATCCGAAGCGACAATAGAGCGTATGATCGCACAAAAGTATCGAATTTCTATCACACCGGATTGTTGCTATGAGAAAGAAATACAGGCGTTGGTCCAACGATATCCAATAGAATTAATGATGGCTGAAACTGATGGACCATGGCCTTTTGAAGGACCCTTTCAAGATCAAATGACCCATCCGAATATGGTGGAAGCAGTCATCAAACAGATTGCAGCGTTAAAACAACTGCCATGGGAAGAAGTCAGTGAACAACTAACCAGAAATACGGTGGAATTTTATCAATTGTAGCAAACATCTGAAAGCTAAACATAATCGCTGGAAAGCTGGGTTGAGGTACCCAGGGAATATTTCTTAAGGGCTAATTAATAGGAAATAACATTATATCAAGATGTTATACGAAGCATTTTGTTGGAAATAATAATAACAAGTAGTAAAATTGGGATAGAACCTTAGAAAAGTTCCAAAACAACAGAAAGAAGGCGTTTGAATATGAAGAAATTTTACCTTATACTTGCTGCATTATTCCTTGCGCTCGTATTAGTGGCTTGTGGCAGTGACGACAGTGGTGATAATGAAGAAGCGTCATCATCAACAGGAGATGCAGATGTAGCTATTACAGCGTCCAATTGGGAGTTTGATCAAGAAGAGTATACCGTACCTGCTGGAGAAGTGACGGTAAGCTTAACGAATGATGAAGGTATGCACGGTGTGGAAATAGAAGACACCAATATCTTGATTGAAGGCGATGGTGAAGCGACCGATGAATTAGAGCCTGGTGAATATCATATTAGATGTTCGATCCCATGTGGAGAAGGTCATAGTGACATGACGGCCACTTTAATTGTAGAATAACTACAGATAGCCCCTTACCAGTATGCTGGTAAGGGGTTTTTATTTACCGATACTACGGATGACAGTCTTCGTTTATTTGTGTTAGACTTTGATATAATCGTACTTATTTGTTACAAAGAGGTAGGATTTCAAGAAGATTGCTGAAAGGAAACTAGAAGTAAACACTTGGAAAAAATCAAATGAAGGAGGGATATGATGAAACGCTATTTCCTTTTTATCAGCAGCTTTATCCTAATAGGTGTGCTATTTCAGATGCTATCTGGGCTGACGCTTACCTATTTCTATACCCCGGATATGTCGAATGCATGGGAGACAAGTGGACTCTTATCTCAAGAAATAGTGCTGACAGGCAGTAATCATACGCTGCAGTGGATCACTGTCTTAATGGCTGCTACGCTTGCTTATCTTGTAGCTAATAAGGGTACTTACCAACGTACCATTTGATAACATGAAGCTAAAAAAGCCTATTTCTATGATAGGCTTTTTTGTATGATGGGAAAGCATCAGTCTGGATAATAGGGTTTGGAAAGATATTAACTTGGGACGAACCCTGGTGCCGATAAGGCGAATGATGTTAAGTAGTCCATTTTTTTGAGTGGAGATTTTGATCTGTTTTGTCGGCAGTTCGTAGCTTCTTTTGATTAGTAATGAAGGACTGGGCGGTTTTCCTTAGCAATGACTGGATTCATCATTGTTGGTTATTCACAAGCAATCCCATCCCGATCACCATCCATATGCACACCATAACCGGGGTCGCCTTTATGTAACGGAGTAACCCCTGCTTTATGTGCCTCTGTACAGTTATTATAGTAGAGCTCATTCTTGTTAGTTTCCCTTGATTTACCGGGATCCACTTCTGTCCGTTCATGATCAAATCCCTTATCTGTGACATAACCATCGATACTCCAGATACCGATTTCCGCTTCTTTTGCTTTTGCTTCGGCCTCTTCCATTTCTTCTTGATGGTTATAAGGTGGATCATACACATAAGCATAGCGTGCCAGCCCATTTTCCAGCAGCAGCTGATTGAAATTCTTCCCATCTACCCATAAATAGGCCAGCATACGGTCGTATTTATCCCTTTTTGGCCCATCAAATTCAACTTTGACTTCCTTTCCTGTTAATGTTTGTTTTGCAAAATCACTAGCTTCCGTTCCAAATGGTTGAACAGGCAGCTGAGGGTGCTTCGTCTCTGGTGTATCGACTAATAACAGACGAACGGTTTCGTCTTTTCCATTGTATTGAATATGTACGGTATCCCCATCTACCACTCGATTAACAGTTGCCGTTTCCAGGCCATCACTACTATTACTGTCAAGTAAAGCGGTGCCACAGCCGGTAAGCATCATCAATAAGCAAAGTAATAAAATATGTAGAATACGCATGTGGAATTCCTCCTATCCCTAAAAAAATAGTGTACCTCAGCCAGCGAGATTTGGAAAGCAACGAGCACTTGCTTTTCTACTTTGTTGTCTCATAGAGGATCGTAAACTATATAAGTTGAGCTTATAAATGTATCAAAAACGTGTGACATGCAAGTCTTTGCTCTCATTATTTCCTGCTAATACCTCGCCCGATCAATGAGAAATTATTTAATCAAGGATTGATGGACAACTTCAGGTTTTGACATATTGATGGTAGGTGGAACCATTTTCTGAAGAAAAAGTGCAGCCAGCAAATAGCATTTTATAATATGTTTGTCTTGGAAGTGCGATTTAGCCATTGATTCTATAGAAATGATGAGCGAGCAAAAAAGTATTATACTACAAAAAAGTGTTAGTCCAAACCTTGTCACAAACAGAATGAAGCAACCTTTTTCTTTTTTTACAAACAGATTACAAAAAATGAACATTGCAGGAAAAATGTAAGCGCTATATATTTTGATGTACAGCAGGTTAACACTAGAAGGCAGACAAAAAAAGAGGGAGGGGGAATAGAGCATTTATGACATTTTTATTCCGAAGAGAAACGGTGCAAAAGTCTTTAGGATGATTTTTTTTACGGCCAAAAAAGGAGGAGTTCATATTGAAGCAAAAAATGATTCGTAAGTATATCATGATATGTTTAATTACAGTAATTATCGCATTGGTAGGTTGTAGTGACAATGAGAGTGCCAATAACGAAAGCGACAACTCGAGTGATCGGATGAATATTAGGGTGTTTGTGCCTACTTTCAGTACAGAGCCCCCAAAAGATAGCAGTCCAGTTCTGGAAGAGATAGAAGAATATACCGATAAAGATATTTCCATGGAATGGGTACCCAACAGTAATTTAGAAGATAAATTTAATATTACGTTATCATCCGGAGATTTACCTCATGTGATGTATATCCCCAGTAAGTCGCCTAGCTTTATTAGTGCGGTAGAAGATGGGGCCTTTTGGGAGTTAGGACCGTACTTAGATGACTATCCAAATCTTAGCCAAGCCAATGACATTATACTAAATAATAGTTCCGTTAACGGAGAAATTTATGGTGTTTATCGATCACGTGATTTGGGAAGAAATGGCGTTATCATTCGAAAAGATTGGTTAGACAACTTGGGATTAGAAGAGCCAGAAACGATCAATCAGTTTTATGATATGTTAAAGGCCTTTACGGAAGAAGATCCGGATGGAAATGGAGAAGATGATACGTATGGTATGGTCGTTTCCAAGTTTGAAGGACCATGGGATGCGATGCAGACTTGGTTTGGCGTACCGAATCAATGGGGTGAAGATGACGAAGGTAATCTATATCCATTTTTCTTAGATGATCATTATCTGGATGCACTAAATTTCTTCAAACAATTATATGATGAAGGTTTAGTGAATGATGATTTTGCCGTAATGGATCCTGCACAGTGGTCGGATGAAGTAGTTGCGGGAAAGGCCGGGGTACAAGTGAACGTATTGGATGAGGGACATCGCATTCAAGAAAAGATGATCGAAGCCGATCCAGATAATCCAGATCCTATTACAGTTATTACAGCAGCCGAGGGACCAGATGGCTTATTCAATTTACCAACTTCAGGATACTCGGGGTTACTGGCGATATCCAAAACCGCAGTAAAGACAGAGGAAGAATTGGCTGAGGTATTAGATTTTCTCGATAAATTAAATGATGAAGAAATGCAAATCATGGCGGAAAATGGTATAGAAGGTCAACACTATGAAATGGTAGATGGAGAATATCAATCTTTAGTAGAGGATGATCCGAATTTACAGTCAGAATATGATGGCCTAAATCAGATGCTAATGTATCTTCCAGAAGCGAAATCATTAACGCCGGAAACAACAGAGCTACGACAATTAGAACAGGATCTAATGCTCGAGAATGAAGACATTGTTGTAGCTAACCCTGCAGAGGCGCTCATTTCCGATGTGTATTCTAAGAAAGGGCAGCAATTAGATAATATTGTCCTGGATGCAAGGATTCAATATATTACCGGACAGATTGATGAAGCTGGTCTAGATGAAGCTGTAGAATTATGGATGCAGTCGGGCGGACAAGAGTATATCGATGAAATTAATCAACTGTATCAAGAAGCAGATTTAGAATAATGGTACAAGAAGGAAGTGGCTAACCTAACAGCTGCTTCCTGTAACACACGATAAGAGAGAGGTGGTTGCATGGAAGAGGCACAATTAAATGATCATCAAGATGTTCTACCAAAAAAGAAAAGCAAATTTTCCAGGTTAGCTAAAGAAAAATGGTTATACCTCATGTTATTACCTGGTTTAATCTATTTTATTGTTTTTAAATATTTTCCAATGTGGGGTGTTCTTATTGCTTTTCAAGACTATTCTCCTTTTTTAGGGTTTATGGGGAGTAATTGGGTTGGTTTCGAGCACTTTCAGTACTTTTTTTCCAATCCGGATTTTCTTCGATTATTACGGAACACCTTTATATTAGCTTTGTATGATTTGATTTTCTTCTTCCCAGCTCCGATTATATTAGCTTTATTATTAAACGAGATCAGGATTAATCTATATAAGCGGACTGTACAGACGCTAGTATATGTGCCGCACTTTATGTCATGGGTAATCATTGCCAGTATTAGTTACGTGTTCTTAACAACCAGCGGTGGTGCGGTAAATGAACTATTACAAGCTGTAATCGGCCGTGAAATTAATTTTCTATCGAGCACAGAGTGGTTTCGTCCTATGATCATGGGGCAGATTATTTGGAAAGAAACCGGATGGGGAACCGTTATTTTCCTTGCTGCTCTTGCCAGTGTAGATCAAGAACAATATGAGGCAGCTATTGTTGATGGTGCCGGACGTTTTCGCAGATTATGGCATGTAACCTTACCTGCCATTAGAAGTACCATTGTTATTTTGCTTATTTTACGATTAGGAAATTTTCTTGATACAGGTTTCCAGCAGATATATTTAATGTCTAATGCTATGAACAGGAGTGTAGCGGATGTATTTGATACTTATGTCTATTTTGTAGGCATTACAGAAGGTGCATTCAGTTACAGTACAGCAGTCGGTCTGTTTAAATCAGTGGTGGGGATCGTGCTAATTGTTGGCGCTGACAGGTTGGCCAAGAAATTAGGTCAAGGTGGCTTGTTCTAAGTAAAAATAGATATAGAGGAGGTTACATACATGCATAAAATGCACAATACAGCGGCGGGCCGAGTCTTTGATGTGATTAATTTTATCTTCCTTGGCGTAGTGGGATTGGTTACAGTTGTACCATTTTTATATATTGTAGCAGGTTCCTTTGCGACGGAGACGGAGTTAGCAACAAGACCTTTCTTTATCATACCTGAAACGATCACCACGGCTGCCTATCAGTATATATTCTCGACAGATTCGGTATTGCGCAGCTTAGTGGTATCTGTCTTTGTTACGGTAGTAGGAACGGTGGTAAGCATGATACTAACCTTGACGATGGCGTATCCCTTATCACGTAGAACAATGGTCGGGCGAAACTTTGTCTTAAACTTGATTCTATTTTCGATGTTGTTTAATGGTGGGATGATCCCAACCTATTTATTAGTAAAAAATTTAGGGTTATTAGATTCGTTGTGGTCGTTAATTTTACCGTTAGCGATCAATCCCTTTAATCTCATTATTGTCAAAACTTTTTTTCAAGAGCTTCCAAAGGAATTGGAGGATGCTTCGAAAATCGATGGCTGTTCTGAATTCCAAACCTTTTGGAAGGTAATGCTCCCATTATCTAAACCGGTGATTGCGACCTTCACCCTATTTTATGCCGTCTTTTATTGGAATGATTTCTTCCAGGCATTACTCTATTTAACAGACACAACCAAATGGCCGATTCAACTATTGCTTCAGCAATTGGTTATGGTTGCCAATGTTGGTCTGGGGGATATGCAGGAAGCGATGTTATATGAACCACCGGAGGAATCGATTAAATTAGCGGTTATTGTAGTCGCAACGGTGCCTATCTTGATTTTCTATCCATTTTTGCAGAAGCATTTTGCGAAAGGGGTTATGTTAGGCTCAGTCAAAGGCTAGTATTTCTTATCCACCATTATTTTTTAAAATTAGTATTTAGTCTACAATGAATGTTGTGATAAATATTAACGTAAGGTGGGTGAATGGTTGTGGGAAAACAATGGAATTTAATGAAAAATAAAGAATGGAGATGGAAAAGTTCCTATTTTCGTCGTAACTTCGTCTTGATTCTTATCATCGCTTCCATTCCAGGGTTGATCACAGGTGCTGGTTTGTATTGGTTTGGCATTCATAGTATTCAAAATGAATTAAAGTCGATCCACGAAAATCAAATTACAGAAAGGGCTAACAATGTTCATGAGCAGTTGGAATACTTAGAGTTATCATTAGCTCATTGGGCTTTTGATCCAATGTATAACTATTCCTTACTAGAGGTAGATTTCAAAAGGGAATTTCAAACAACACGCAATATCAGTCAAAGTCTGCTTATCTTGGAAGGAAGTAATCCAATTATAGACAAGGTCGAATTTTATCTTGATGTAGAGAATCCCATATTATTTAACCCGCACTATAATGAAATGAACAGTGAAGCAGAATTGCAGTTTTATCAGAAGCTTTTAACGAAGGAAGGTTCAATTAATTGGGAACGCGAACTTATTCCTAACAGTGAGAGAGAAGCTCAAGCATTTTTAACATTGACGCATCATATCCCAGGAATTAGTAAGCCAGTATTCGGAGAAATTATTATTAAAATTAATCAAGTAAAGTTTACGCAGATGTTTGAAACATTAAACCCCTATGACGAGGGGGTTACCCTTTTACTAGATAAAGAAATGAACACGTTGGTGGATACCAATGGGGAAGAAGATTCCGAATTCAAGAAAAAAATCATCGAGAAAGTACAACAACAAGAGGAGTCGCAAGGGAATTTTTCGATTGATCGGGGTCAGAATACGTATACTATATCTTATGGCTTAATGGATAGAGTAAGTGAGAATTGGATGTACATCACTGCGTCTCCGATATCTTCCATCATATCACCGATCGTGTTTATCTCAAAATTAATTTTAATCATCAGTTTTTTAGGCATTTTACTAGCCATTATTATGTCTTGGTACGCTTCTGTTCGGATCTATCACCCCATTAAAACACTCATGCATGGTTTGAAAAGGGAAGGGCAGTCACAATGGCAGAACCAAGACGAATTCGAGTTAATCAGTAATAATTTCTCCAACATGATGAGTGAAAGCAAACGCCTGGAAAAAAGATTAGCAGAACAAATGCCGCAAATGAAGGAAAGTCTTATTGTACAGATTAGTAAGGGGTATTATGACAGATTCCCTGAAGATAAACTGCGTCACCGCATGCAAACCTATGGCTGGGAATTAGAAGAGAAGCAAATCAAATTAATCGATATACAGCTAACAGGTCTACATTCAGCGGATCCAACGTTTGATGCAGGTGATTACAGTTTGTTGACGTTCACTTTGGTGAATATCGTGGAGGAAGTGGTAGCGGATTATTATTATCAATTTACGGTAATCAATTATCATAACTTATCGATTGGTTTACTGCTCGTCTATTCAGAAACAGACACCTGGAAAGAGAATATGGGCCTTTTTATCGAGGAAGTTACCGAAACGATCAACAAAATTATCAAGATGAAAATAACGACAACCATTAGTACCTCCGTACAAGAGGTTAAAAAAATCGCTAATTTGTTTGAAGAAGTAAAGGTGGGCAAGAAATATCGTCAGTTTGAGAATAAAAATCAAGTGATCAACTTGGAAGAATGGAAGAATCAAAAAGAGGGATTTATTATTTTCTATCCCTTCGATGTCGAAAAAGAGATTATCCAATCGATTCGCAGAGGACAGGTCAAAGAGACAGAGCAGCTGATCTATCAATTTATTGATGAATTAAAACAAAATGGTATCCAGGAAATTAATATTCAGCCTGGCGTCATCCAACTGTTTAGTGCCATTCATCATGAAATCATTCATTCTGGTATTCATCCCAATGAATTATTTAATGGGAGAAATATGTTTGATGAGCTAACGAAGATAAGAGAATTAGAATGGATGGTTAATTGGATCGTTAAAGAGGTAATTAAACCCTATGTAGAAGTGCTCAAAAATCGGATGGACATCGAAATGAAACAAACGATAGAGAAAGTCGTTCAATACTTGGAAGAACACTATATGGAAGATGTCTCATTGGAGACCTGTGCTGAAATCATTGGTGTCAATGCTTATACATTAAGTAAGTCGTTTAAGAAAATATTGCATATTAATTTTATTGATTATTTAACTAATTTACGAATTCAACATGCCAAGGAATTATTACTTAATACGGAGATGAAGATCAATGAAGTGGCAGAAAGTGTTGGGTATCGGCAAAGTTATTTCAATCGAATTTTCAAAAAACATGTAGGTCTGCCTCCCAGTCAATACCGAAAAATCCAATCTTCTTGAAATCCATTAAAGAAAGAAGGGTATCAATCATGAACAATCATCTGTATCCATCATTTGTCGATCCACCTGATGAATTTTCCCTCATACCGTTTTGGTTTTGGAATGACCATTTAAGTGTAGCAGAGATTCATCGACAAATAGACGATTTTTATGCCAAAGAGGTGAAGGGGTTCGTGCTCCACCCTAGAATGGGTCTCCCTAAAGACATACCGTATTTGTCGGATACCTTTATGTATTTTGTAGAAGCAGCTGTAAAAAAAGCCCATCATTTAGGAATGTCAGTTATGTTATACGATGAGGGAATGTATCCATCTGGAGCTGCAAATGGTTTGGTAGTAGAAGATAAGCCGGAATATGCAAGCCGCGGTTTGCGAATGGATGTGCTTTCGTCCCCATCTGAGGGGTATCTCACAATAGAAGTAACGAGCGGGGAAAAGATCATATCGGTTCAAGCCGTAAAACAACAATCGGATCAGCAGATAGAGCGAGCAAAAACAGTTATTCTCGAAGTGCAGAACGATCAGGTTTTTTTCCAGCCACCAGAGGAAGGTAATTGGTTGCTTCTCATATTTGTGGAAACATTTTCTCAAGGGCATATCCGAGGCATTCATTTTGGAGAAGATGATGGGGAAGAAAATGCACCACGTTCTGCGGACTTATTGAATCCCGCTGCGGTAGAGAAATTTATCAAGGTAACGCACGATTCCTATTATCAGGCGTTAAAACCGTATTTCGGTGATACTATTATTGCAATGTTTACCGATGAACCAGATATATTAGGGCGAGGGGCTTCACCAAATTTAAGGCCTTGGACGACTGGGTTTCTTGATTTTTACAAAGAGCAGGGCAACAAGGAAAGCGATCTCCCTGTTTTATGGTGGGAAGCTGGTGCCAACACAGAACTTATCAGAAAACGCTTTCGAAAGACTATTCAGAATAAATTGCAAAGAAGTTATTACACACCAGTTAGTAAATGGTGCGAACAACATGATATTGCGTTGACGGGACATCCAGCGGCGAGTGATGATATAGGATTACTGGAAGCGTTTCAAATTCCAGGGCAGGATGTCGTATGGCGCTGGGTTGGACCAGAAGGAGAAAAAGGCATTCAAGGGGAGCATTCAACAGCGGCCAAGTGTTCTTCCGATGCGGCAAGACATCGAGGCAGACGAAGGAACCTAAATGAAGTGCTTGGAGCTTGTGGGAAAGAAAGCGGTTGGTCACTAAGTGCAGATGATATGAAATGGTATCTGGATTGGCTATTTGTCAGAGGGGTGAATCTCCTGTGCCCCCATGCTTTTTATTATTCGATTCGAGGGGAGCAACGAAGCCAGGAAAGACCGCCAGATGTGGGGCCGAATAATCTATGGTGGCCATATTATGCTTCTTTTTCCCAGTATATCAAGCGGATGAGCTGGTTAATGACCGATGCTGTCAATGACACATCCATTGCCGTTTTAGGTGAAGAAGCCCTGCTGCCGTGGAGAATCGTACAGCCATTATATCAGAACCAAATCGAGTTTAATTATCTGGAAGAGTCCTTGTTTATGGATAAGTGTAAGATAAATAACGGAAAAATTCACATTCGAGACCAAAGATATAAAGTGCTTATTATCGAGGATAGCAGTCATTTACAAGCCGAAGTCATGGAGAAATTAAAACAATTTGCGGAGACTGGCGGATCCATTATTGTCGAACAATCTCAAACGAACACCATAATGGAAACCATTGCCACATCGATCAGCCAGCCAACAGATATTCTTCAAGTTCTCGACGATAAGCCAGTTCATTTATCACCAGCAAGCGGCCATATTCGTGTCAGTAAATTAAAAAAGACAGGATGTTTCTTTTATCTACTGACCAATGAAGGAGAAGGAACTTATCAAGGAAAAGTGCGCCTGAATGAAGAAGGGCGTATGGAAAAATGGGACGCATGGGAAGGAACAATTGTTGAAGAAGCAACGGATGAGAATCGCTATATGTCATTAACGTTACCGCGAAGGTCTTCGGTCATTTATTATCTTGATCCAAAGGAAAAGAGAGGCTTGAGAGAGACAAGGAAACCGATGCAGAAAAAAGAGAGTTCTATCATTCTTTCATCCGCATGGCAAGCAACTACACCTCACTCATCATTTGCGATAGATAAGCTGACTTCTTGGACGGAGTGGAAAGGCATGGCTCACTTTTCAGGGAAGATTTCCTATCAAAATACCTTTTCATTATCAGCATTAGATAAAGTGGAATCGCTTGTGATTGATTTGGGAGATGTACAGCAAATCGCTAGTGTAAAAATCAACCAGCAGCCGATAGGTGTGAAAATGTGGGGACCTTACAAGTGGGAGATCAAGAAAAGCGATTTGAAAGTCGGGAAGAATCTGCTTAGAGTGGAGGTGATCAATAGTATCGCCAATCAAATGGATCGTATGGCACTACCTTCTGGTTTAATCGGTCCAGTGTCACTTACCTTGGTTTCGAGGATAGAAGATGAGAAAGGAGATTAATAATGTGGGAGAATGGCCTGTTTGGTAAATTCTATCGGTTTGGAGATGTCGTATTTCTTCTATTATACGTCAACCTGCTTTGGTTATGTTTTACGCTGATTGGTTTGATTTTATTTGGTATTGGCCCAAGTACGGTAGCGATGTTTAAAGTCTTTAGAGAATATTGGATGGGTGAAGAGCGAGACATGCTGGTGTTTAAGACATTTAAAGATACATTTAAACAAGAATTTTGGCGGGCGAATGGTTTAGGTATTTTATTAATGCTGATTCCTTATATGCTATATATCAACATGAATTTCCTTGAATTAAATAATCAAGTGTTAGCAGAGGCTGTGCATATTTTACTAATCTTAGCCGCAAGTGTCTATGGTATGATGTTGCTTTATATTTTTCCCATGTATGTCCATTATGATAATCGTTTGATCAATTACTTAAAAAATAGCCTCTTGATTGCAATCTATCATCCAGTACGTACAATCTATGCATTGGCTGCCTGTGTATCGTTATATTATCTTTTTTTCACATTGCCAGTGTTTTTGTTTTTCTTTGGGGGTAGCCTAACGAGTTTTATTCTGATGTGGATTGCCTACCGTACTTTTTTACGGATGGAATACCGACAACATAAATTACGTGAAACGATTGGATAGAAAATGAATAAAGGATTGATGAAGATGACAGATGATAAAGTAACCATTTATCTAGCTGGTGATTCAACAGTACAAACCTATCCGCGGACAGAATCCAAGCAAGCAGGGTGGGGCCAGTCTATTGCAGATTATTTTACAAAGGAGGTCACTTTCTATAATTATGCGATCGGCGGCAGAAGTTCGAAAACCTTTGTGGAAGAAGGCAGATTGGCGAACATTTTATCAGAAATAAAGGAGGGTGACTACCTGTTTGTCCAAATGGGGCATAATGATTCAACCAAAGAGCGCCCTGCAAGGTATACAGAACCATATCAAGAATACAAGTTTTATTTGAAGCAATATATTGAAGGAGCGCGTAATAAAAAGGCTATCCCTATATTGATTACACCAGTGGCCCGACTTCATTATGTGTTAGGTGAGTTCCTGATTGATTTCGGTGATTATTGTAATACTATGAAGGAAACAGCAGAGGAGATGACAGTCCCTATTATTGACCTAATGCAGACAAGTATCGCCTATTTTTCATCGATTGGATATGATCAGGTCTATCCCTTTTATATGGCGTCACATAATAAAACAGATTATACCCATTTTACTAAGGCAGGTGCAAACCAGATGGCGCGTCTTGTAAGTGAGCAGGTGAAGGACTTATCTGTACCACTTGCCTCCTATGTAAGAGGAATGTAGGGAAGATCTATTGTTGGCAAAAGAAAGGTGAGGATATCTTGAATCAAATAATTGGAGATAACCAAAATGAGGCAGTGTTACTGGGAACGATTGATATAAGTGAAGCTGGAATCAACTGTAAAATGTATTTGGGTGATTTAACTGGAAGTGGTCGAATGGATATGCTCGTCGTTCAACCAGATGGCGGTATCGATGATCGTTATGTTCCGCACCAAGTGGAGGCGATGACAGCCTATTCGTTGGAAGGGAAAATACTTTGGCAGGTGGGTGAACCTAGTGACCATCCAGGAGGGCCAGGATCCGATTATCCCGTGCAGATTTATGATATAGATGGTGATGGATATAATGAAGTGTTATGTGTGATGGAAAAGCAATTCTTCATTTTGGATGGTAAAACAGGGGAAAAGAAAAGTAGCTATCCGTTACCGAGTGAAGAAGCACATGATTGTATTATCATTGCAAATCTATCAGGAAATTCGTTTCCACAAGATATTATATTAAAAGACAGATACCATCAAATGTGGGCACTTGATAAGGACTTTGAAAGGTTGTGGACACACAAAGGAAACATCGGTCATTATCCTTGGGTCTTTGATTTTGATGGTGATGGCTACGATGAGGTAATGGCGGGCTACGATTTGGTCAATGCCAAGGGAGAAAAATTATGGTCATGTCAACCCTTAGACGATCATGCCGATTGTATCTGGGTTGGTAAAGTAGAGCCAGATAGTAAAAAACACCAAATTGTTATTGGCGGAAGTGTCACAGTGATGTATGATCATCGAGGCCAAGAGCTATGGAGATATGAAGGATCCGTAGAATCGCAGCATATCAGCTTGGGGAAATTCCGCGACGATTATCCGGGCTTACAAGTAGCGGGGCTTGATCGGATTATTCGAGGAGATAGAGAAGATACCGGTAAAGATGGATTGTTTTTATTAGATTTACAAGGCAAAGAAATATGGAAAGAAGATCGTGACTCGAATGGCTGGTTAACGATTATGGAAACCATCAGAAATTGGGATGATCAGGCATTGGATTATATCCTAGCCTACCGCCGGGGTGGAGGTGTGAACCCTACGATATATGACGGTTATATGCAGCCAGTGGTCACTTTTCCAGTTGATGGTTATGTTGCCTATGGCGATTTAATTGGAAATGGTTACGATAGTGTGATCATCTACGATCAAGATTATGCCTATGTATATGCGAGTCAGCCGTTTTCATTGCATCCGATAGAAGATCGACCAATCAAACAGTCCAAACGATTATACTCGGTGACATTATATCCTGGCGGAGAATATGAAAAGGAGTGATCGGTTATGCAAAAAGATATCGAACTATCATGGCTGGATACGGAAAGTGACTTATCAACGGGGGTAACGTGGGGAGTGCCTTGGGCAAGAGGTCAGCTACATACGTTGCCAACTTTTGATCTGAAAACGACAGATACGAAAACCTCTGATCTTCCAGTCCAAACTTGGCCAACTGCCTATTGGCCGGATGGAAGTATCAAATGGACGGCACATGCAGCCTCTATTTCGGCACAGCAAGCAGATCCGCAGCTATTATTAGCGCGTACTTCATCCATGAATAAACAGGAGAAAGTTGTTATAGAAGAAACCGATGAGCGTATACAGATCGATACCAAAGAAATACAGTGTACCATTCATAAGAGGGATAGCTTTTTTATTGAGGCAATGGAAACAAAGAATAAGACGATCTGTAAAAAGGGTCGACTGATTGGCATTAGGGAATCTCACCATCGAACAGAGGGCATAGATACCTATCGTCAGGAACCTTTCTATAGTGAATTACATGAAGTGACGGTAGAACAAGCGGGTCCAATCAGAGCGGTGATTAAAGTAACGGGAAGGCATAAACTGAGCAACAATAATCGGGAGTGGCTTCCGTTTCAAGTGAGACTATATTTTTATCTTCACCAAACAGAAGTGAAAATGATTCATTCCTTTTTATATGATGGGAATCCGAACCAAGATTTTATTAAAGGAATTGGCATAGAATTTGCCGTTCCGATGAAGGGTCCCTTGTATAATCGATATGTTCGTTTGGCAGGTGAAGAAGGCTTTTTTAAAGAATCACCTAAAGGGTTATTAACGTTGCGGACTCGGGGTGATTATGAAGACAAGTATAAACAACAAATACAAGGTAAAGCCATTTGCTTAACAGAAAGTGATCAAGCCTTTAAGGACCTGCTAGATGATGCAGCTACCTGGAATCATTATAAACTAGTACAAACCTCTGCTGATTCCTACGCAATTTTGAAACGAACACAACCTGGATGTGCATGGGTACGTGCCGCTGATGGGAAACGATCGGGAGGATTAGTTTATCTCGGTTCCGAAATCGGTGGTATTGCCGTTGGATTGCGTCATTTTTGGAAGAAGTATCCTACTTCTTTTGAAATAAACGATTTGCAAGCAGAAGCCGCGGTTGTAAAGACATGGTTTTGGTCACCAGAAACCGAGGCAATGGACATGCGTCATTACGATACAGAAACTCATGTGACTTCTTCTTATGAAGGAGCTGAAGAACTGCGAAGTACTCCATATGGTGTCGGTAATACCAGTGAAATATCTATCCATTGTTTTGCTGCTACTCCTGATGCCGATACGTTGGAGAAGCTAGTCCGTAAGAAAGAGTCTCCCCCTTTATTAATATGTAAACCTGCTTATTACCATCAAACAAGAGCACTAGGGATATGGAGTTTAAGAAAAACAGATACGGCACTAAAAAGGAAACTAGAGCAGACTTTAGATGAGGTGCTTGCCTTTTATTTGCAAGAGATTGAGCAAAGGAAATGGTATGGCTTTTGGGATTATGGCGATATCATGCATAGCTATGACCCTATTCGGCATGTATGGAGATATGATTTAGGTGGGTGTGCCTGGCAGAATACCGAATTAGCACCGAATTATTGGCTGTGGTACCTGTTTTTACGTACTGGCAGAATCGATATTTTTCACATGGCAGAGGCAATGACTCGTCATACCAGTGAAGTAGATGTTTACCATAAAGGCCCTTATAAAGGTCTCGGTTCCAGGCATAATGTTAGTCATTGGGGGTGCGGCTGTAAAGAAGCACGAATAGGGGCAGCGGGATTGCACCGATTTTATTATTATCTAACAGGAGATGAGCGTATCGGTGATATCATGGATGAAGTGGTAAATGCCGATTATACAACAGAGTATATTGATCCGATGCGAGCATACTTCCCAACAGATCAGTACAGTACGCATACCAGAAGTGGACCGGATTGGGCGGCTTTTTGTTCGAATTGGTTAACCAGATGGGAAAGATATCAGGACGATCGCTATCGTGACAAGCTATTTACAGGCATTCAATCCTTGGGAAAAATGCCCTTTCGACTTTTGACTGGTCCTGTATTTGGTTATGAGCCAAAAACCGGTGAATTATTTTATATGGGAGCAGAGAATAAAGGACATCACCTTATCTTTAGTATGGGAGGAGCTCAAGTTTGGATGGAAATGGCTGAACTATTGGAAGATAAAGGGTGGCAGGACATGCTAGTTGAATTTGGCGCTTTCTATAACCTTCCTCCCATTGATAAAAGTCGGTTAACCAATGGAGAAATCAATGGAGTAGATTGGAATATCCCCATGTTATCTGCTTCTTTGGTTGCATATGCTGCTGCCAAGAAACAGGATAAGGGCTTAGGTGATCTTGCCTGGAAACTCTTATTAGCTGATCAAAGTCATTGGCATATTAAGTCACCATTACATGTGGAGGAGATTACAGATTATTTACACCCCATACTAGAAATAAAAGACATTTCAACGAATACAGCTGCGCAATGGTCTTTGAACGTTATCATCTGTTTGGAATTAGTAGAAAATTATTTGGACCATTCTTATGAAAAGATGTTAAAGGCAACAAACTAGGAGGTGAACCGATGTATTGGCAAGAACAGTATAACCATCAATTAATCTATCATAACCCATTAAAGAGTCATACGGATATCAAGGATTTTCGCCTGGAGGGAGAGGCTGCCTTCAGTTTTCCTTTGCAACGTTTGCGAATGGAAAACATCAAAGATCCGAAAGAGGGACAAAAATCAAACTTTGTCTTATGGTGTCAAGATCATTTTCCTGAGAATATAGCTATAACTTGGGATTTTTGGCCGATTAGAGAACCAGGATTATGCATTCTTTTCTTTGCTGCAACTGGGAAAACGGGAGAGGATTTGTTTCATCCTTCTTTGGCGAAGCGAACAGGTATATATGATGAATACCATCATGGCGATATCAATGCCTATCATGTATCTTATTATAGAAGAAAATGGGAAGATGAACGGCAATTTCACACCAGTAATTTGAGGAAAAGCTATGGCTTCCACTTGGTGTCACAAGGGGCAGATCCATTGCCAAGTGTTGTCGACGCCAATGGTCCTTATCATATAGAATTGGTGAAATATCAAGAAAATATCCAATTTTACATCAATCAGTTGTTGATCTTTCAGTTTTATGATGATGGTGAAACACATGGTTCGATTCTACGGGATGGTAGAATCGGATTTAGGCAAATGGCCCCCTTAATAGCAGAATACGCAAACTTCAACGTATTCCAGATTAATAAAAAATAAGGGAAAGCACCTTTTCTGTTTGAACTGTGCCCCGTCAAGTAGACAGTAAAAAAACAAAAACTCTATGCAACAGCCTGGTCCCGATATTCCAACGGTGTCAGGCTGTTTAATTTCTCCTGGTAACGTTCTTCATTATAAAATTGGATATATCGATCAATATCCTCTACTAATTCTTCAAAGCTCTTATATCGTTTTAAATCATAAGATTCACTTTTAAAATGGCCAAAAAAGCTTTCTACAGGCGCATTATCAATACATTTCCCAACACGGGACATGCTGCGTGTAATCTCGGCTTTTGTTGTCACCAAACGATATTCCCTCGATGTATATTGCGAACCCCGATCACTATGCAGTAAAGGCGTGGCACCTGGATTTGCTTCCAGTGCTGCTTTAATGGTTTCCATAACCAGCTCATTATCGTTATAATAACCAACCTTATAGGCAACAATCGAACCATCATAAAGGTCTTTAATGACGCTTAAATAAGCTTTATGACTCAGGCTGTATTTTAAATGTGTGATATCCGTTACCCATTTCTGATTTGGCTTGTCTGCCGTAAATTCCCGGTTCAAAATATTCTCCTCCATGTTGACGTAGCTTGTTTTGGTGGAATATCCATTCGAACGACGGATAAATGATTTTAAGCCTAATAAAATCATCAAACGACGAATGCGCTTCAGATTATATCGTTTTCCGTATTTGCGATCAATCACCATTCTGATTCGCCGATAGCCATAGATTCCTCCGTACTGTTTAAAAATCATTTGGATTTTCTTGATTAGCCATGCATTTTCGTCTTCTTGCTCGCCTGGTATGTGATGCAGCCACTTATAATATCCAGAACGGGACACCTTTAAAATATCGCATAGTAATTGAATCGGCATGCCTGTTTCTTCATGATAGGCATGAATGGCTTCAAATGCCGGGACTTGTTTCCTTAATCGTTCGATCCTCTCCTTTCGATTTCCTCTAACTTTTTTAAGAGACCAGCTTCTGCCTCCAAATATTGATTACGGTGTTCTAATTCCTTAATCCGAAGCTTTAATTTTTCTTCTTCCGTTAGATTTGGCTTAGTTTCTAATGTCTTCCCGCGGCGGTCCTGAAGAGCCTGCTCTCCGTCTTTCTCATATTTACGAACCCAGCTATAAACCTGTTGATAGGAAACTTTATACTTCTCCGCTGCTTGATGATAATTGGAATCATTGGCAATCGCATATTGGACAATCTCTATCCGTTCTTTGAATGTGGTTTTACGTCCTTCGCTCATTTTAACGCTTCCTTTACTAGTGGATTTTATTGCTTTACCACTAGTATAAAGCTTTATCCAACGACGTAAAACGGAAGTGGACGAAATATTAAATTGTTCACATGTTACCTTGAGGCTATTTTCTTGTTCAAGATAGAACGCTACAGCCTGTCTTTTTAATTCCTCTGGGTACTGTTTCCAATTCCTTGACTCCTTCAATCCATCTATCCCATTACTTTTATATTTACGAACCCATTCTTTCACCGTATTTTCATACATTTCGTATTTTCTTGCGATAGCACTAATCGGTTTCTTTTCTTCCGTCACCTTTTGTACAATCTCCATACGTTCTTCTAGCGTATGTTTGGTTATTCTTTTAGACATTAAAAATACTCCCTTCCTAGTAGGAGAGAATTTTTATTATTTCTCTGTCTACTATAAAGGGAGCCTATCACCTTTAGTCGCTGCTTTTGTTCCCAATTCTCATTGGAACATGATTCCAATCATGAGACCAAAAACCATGAGGGCTATTCTGTGTACAATTGCTATTCACCAAATCCTCAAGGCTTGACTTCTCGATTTGTTCTGCTAGCATGAAGACAACAGAATAAATTCAAATTTTCTACTAGGGGCGCCGTAATGGCTGAGATAAATGTATATTTAGCACCCTTAGAACCTGATCTGGTTAAGGCCAGCGGAGGGAAGTAGATTCAGCAGTTAAAGTATACACTGCATTTATGTGCGTGTATATCTTTTCCTATGCCAATACTTCCTTCTACTAGTCTTTAGAAAAAAGATGATGAGGAGGATTTTTTATGACATTTACAGATGAATTACGTGCTGCAACGAAGGAGAGCTGGAAAAAAAGTTTAAAACATCCATTTGTACAAGGGATTGTGAAGGGAGATTTACCGCTAGAAACATTCAAATTCTATATTTTGCAAGACATTTATTATTTAAAACACTACGGTAAAATTCATGCTATTGCTGCCTCACAAGCAGATGATTTTAAATTAACCGCTCTTCTAGCTGATAAAGCCCGATTTACAGCAGAAGCCGAGCTAACTGTGCATAAGCAACATGCTGAGATTTTACATATTACACAGGAAGATATCGACAACTTTAAACCTGCTCCAACTGCCTATGCGTATACCTCTCATTTATATCGGGCCACCATGTCTGGGAATCTTGCACATTCTGTTGCTGCGATTTTACCATGCTACTGGTTATATGCAGATATCGGAAAAGCAAATGAATCGGCAACACCAGAACCGGAAATTTATCGTAACTGGATTAATATGTATGCAAGTGATTGGTTTCAAGATGCAACGAATGAAATGATTGATTTACTAAACAGATTGGTTGAAACAATGAATGATCACGAAAAAGAGAAAGTAAAGGAACAATTTATTATTGCAAAAGAGTATGAACTTCTGTTTTGGGAAATGTCTTATAACAGGGAAAGCTGGCTTTCAGAAAAGTAAGTTTTCGAAATGCTTTCATTGTTAGAATGGTAAACATTCATTCGTGTTTGATAGTTGAATCCAAAAATCTTGCGCTCTAGTGGTTACTAGGGTCACCAACTTGCTTTCTTCGGTAAAACATGGTAAATACTCTGAATAGGAAGAAGTTAGATCCAACTATATGGGATAATGTGAGGTGTTATTGTCATGACCTATTTGTTTGCTCATGGACTTGGTCAACATTCTAGTAGCTGGAAAATAACGTTAGACTACATAGAAATGACAGAGAGAGTAGCTTTACCTGATTTATACACCTTGGTCGAAACAGACAAGATGGATTATCACAATCTGTATCAAGCTTTTTGCGGAGAAAAAGATCAGGCAAATCGAAAAGCAGCTGAACGATTGAGTCATCGAATAAAGGGAGCAAACTTTGGAATAATTGAAAAAGCAGGACATGAAGCAAATGTAGATAGCCCGAAACCCTTGGCGGAAATAATAAAAGGTTTTTGGTGCTAGAATTAAAAAAAAGAAGGATCCAAAAACAGAATGAAAATTAATTTTCTGTATATGGGTCCTTCGTTTAACAATCATCCTATAACCAAAAATAAGGACTTATAATTGGCTTCCACCTGTTACATCAAGATGATGGCCGGTAATATAAGAAGATCGATCGCTTGCTAGGAAAGCGACTGCTGGGAGTGATATCCTCCATTCGTGATCATACCATTCCATATAAATCTGCCCATCAATTACTCAGACATAACATTTTTCCAAACTACTCTTCTTTTGTCTCTACTTTATTTTCATCGTAGGAAATCCAGTCACTAAAGCTTCCTGGATACAGTTTTACATTTTCAAAGCCTGCAAGTTTGAGTGCTAGTATGTTCGGACAGGCAGATACGCCTGAGCCACAGGAAACAATAATCTCTTCATCCTGCTTCAAATGACCGAAATGACTTTTAAGCTCCTCCGGGTTTTTCCAAGCTCCGTTATCTGCCAATACCTCTTTCCAAAAATAATTCTTCGCGCCGGGAATATGCCCCGCTTTTCGGTACATGGGTTCCACTTTGCCTAAATAACGGTTTTTAGAGCGTGAATCGATTAAATGAGCAGACTGATCTTCTAGTTTTTCTTTCACCTCATCTATGTCTGCCTTCTCACCTGTACGGATGGCAGGGTGGTACGTTTTTGTTTCTGGCTGGGGAGCTTCATCTGTCACCTTATTTCCATCGATGACCCATTGTTCATATCCTCCGTCTAGCACATAAACGTTTTCGTGACCGAGATAATATAATAGCCACCACATTCTGGCGGCAAACATATCATTGGATTGATCGTAGATAATAACCGTTGTCTGATTATCTATCCCAATCTGGCCAAGTTTTGCTGCCAACCTCTTCGTATCAGGCAGAGGATGGTTTCCCCCGTGTTTTTCTTTTTTACCGGACAGCTCCTTGTCCAGATCCATGTAGACCGCACCAGGTAAATGATCTTTTGCGTATAAATTCCTTCCCGCTTCCGGATCATCAAGCTGAAATCGGACATCAACAATCACTGTATGATACTCTGGGTTTTGTAAACGATTTTTTAACTGGTTGACGCTAATCAAATAAGACATAGGATCCCTCCAGAATTTGGCTCATAAAATACTTCTTTACTTTCTATTCAATGAAACATATGCTGCATTTTCTTTTCTTTATTTTAAATATTTATTGCCATTACTGTCCATTCTAACCTATGCAACTGATTCTACAAAGTATATTGTTTCTCTTAAAGCAGTGCTTTAACCATTGTCTGGCACACTTCAGTTGATACTTTTAGTGAATAAAGCTTTTACGAAAACAGAATGGTCCATAAATCACATTCAAGTATCCATCTTTATAAGAATTTTACCGATATGTCTGTTATTTTTCATTTTCTCAAAGGCGTATTCCATTTCGTCCATGCTGTATATGCTATCGATAGGTGTGCTGATTTTATCTTTATAAACCAGGTTCATGACATCGTGAACCGTTTTTCTTAATTTTATTGGATAATCATTCATGATACTGCCCGAGCTGTAACCGAGTATACTTAAATTTTTAGAATGAATGATTTCGGTATTCAGGTAACCTGCCTGAAAACTGCTATGACCATATGTGATCAGATGCCCATACATGGATAGTCGCAATAAATCCTGTTCTATAGATTCACCGCCGATCGGATTAAAAATCCTATCATATAACTTATCTGTATCATTTGCTGGTCTGTCTCTTAATATCAAATGATCTGCCCCTAGTGACTCTACATATTGTTTTTTATTTGATTTTGTCAAGGCGGTTACATGAGCCCCTTGATATTTACAAAATTGAACAAGTAGGGAGCCTACACCTCCACTGGCACCATAAATAAAAACCTGATCATTCGGCTTAATATGAGTAACGTGAAAAACTAAATCATATGCGGTAACGCCATTACTTATATTGGCAGCTACAGCTCTTGAACATAAATTATTTTTTAGTTTAAAGACTTGATTTTTATTGATATTTACCTGCTCCGCGAACGTACCGCCTTGTTTTATCGCCGCTACTTTTTCCCCTATGTGAAAATCTTTTATATTTTCACTAACACGTTTAATATAGCCAACACAATCAAAACCAGGGGTGAAGTTTGCTGTTTTGGCATGATATCTTCCTTCAATACCTAGAATATCTGCATAATTCAAGCTGGCATAGCTAACTTCTATTTGCACTTCGTCCTTTTCAGGCGGATGTAAATCATGATTTTTGATTACCAATCCACTGCTGTTAGAAGAAACATATCGCATTCAATATTCACCTCGTATTTTTGTGATGTATGATGATGTGATTATTCATGAAGCATAGGTGGTCTATTCTTTTTAATCCCATTTAACCCGAATAAGAATGAACATGCTTTTCTTACTGTTGAAGTGGAAGGGAAGACTGATAATCAAAAATCCAGTCTTTATCTACTTTCTGATTACCAAACAACAGCCCAACAGCCATGATGACAGCGGATATGGGAAAATTTGGCCTGCAAAAAGAAATGAAAGGTAGCGTTTGTCCTTTTGAAATAACAAATTTAGATGAGTTATTATCTGTTATAAATTGCCCTAAGCTTGAGGTAGAAATAATTGAAAATAATATACGCGTCAAATAATGTGTATCTATTCTTTTAAATACTATTTCCGTACTACGGCAGCTGGAAGGTAGTACTTATTAAAGGTAAGTACCCTGCGGATCAATAAGTGATAGTGGAATAATCCCTCACACCTTTCTTGCATATTTCATTAACCAGCTTCTATAAAGAGTTGTTTTCTTTATTTTCCAGTCCAACCCAAATAAATTTTTCGGAGGCAGTTATTTATTATTCCGTTTGTTCACTTCAATCGTAATAAACTCCGGCAAATAGCTAGGGGTACATCCTTTTGCTACTATTTCATCCTTGTAAAGGCCCGTTTTCTTACCAAGTTTAATACAGCGTGAACGATTCTTTTCATCATAAATGCCTATCCAGCCTGCTGTGAAATTCATAGCCCATTGAACTTCCGGTTCTTCTTGCATAATATTAGCTTCTAATGCAGATAGCAAGTCTGCAGTATTATCAGGCGGTGCTTGTCCGGTCCATCTCAAGCGCGCTTGATAATACCAAAAAGTTCGCCTTTGGAGAGCACGGGGGCTATTTTCCCATGACTGGACCAATGCAATTCTCTGTTTGTCCTTGGTAAGCTGATTAGCCATTAACCAGTCCATTAAGTTATTTCGCTCATCAAAAGTGTGAATCTGCATATCCTCATCAAGCTTATTAAGTACATCTTTTGAAAGAAGCTTTTTATCCATAACTAAGATTGCTAATAGTCTGGGTATAAACTCTTGGGTCGACCATAGGTCCAGAGCTAGTTCGTGATCTTTTTTTATCTCCTTCGCGATTTTTCGTAAGTCTCCCAGTTTCGTTTTACTATTAATTTGAGCTAGAATGTCTTCTGCTTTTAAAGAGTGTTTTATTTCTGCAGTTATTTTTTCATCCATTTTATACATCTCCTTGATTATTTATTTTCATGAATTTATTGATGAATCTGATTATACGTTTCTCCCCACTTATTCATTTCTGTTATCAAAGGTATTAATGTTTTTCCTAATTCCATTAAACTGTACTCTGTTTTTGGCGGAATCACTGGATAGACTTTCTAGGAAATAACATTGTCTGCTTCCAGTTCATTCAGCTGAAGAGCCAGCATTCTTCGTGAACGGCCTGGCATATAGCGCTGTAATTCACTAAAACGGCAGACCTTATGCTTGATTAAACGATATAAAAACACACATTTCCATTTCCCAGATATAATCTGTAATGTACTTTCTACCGGGCAGCCATCCATACAATCATGAATTTTTCGTTCCATTTCAACATCCCCTCTCTGCTGGTTACAAAACGGTTACTATGTCACATATATTACACGATTGAAAAGCAATTTCATAATGTTAGAATCGATCTAGAAAGATACAGTAGGAGGAAATAGAATGAATCAAACAATGAAAGCAATTGGTCTTTACCGTTATTTACCCATTGATCATGAAGAAAGTCTTTTAGATTTAGAAGTGGAAAAACCTAAACCAACAGGAAGAGATATACTTGTTCAGGTAAAAGCTATCGCTGTGAATCCGGTTGATTATAAAGTCCGCTTACCAAAAGACAAAGTCGAAGAACAACCAAGAATCTTAGGATGGGATGTTTCCGGTGTAGTAGAAGAATAGAAGAAGCTGGAGAGGATTGTACACTATTTCAACCAGGTGATAAAGTTTATTATGCAGGGGATATGACCAGACCAGGAGGAAATAGCCAGTTTCATATCGTAGATGAAAGAATTGCAGGTAAAAAGCCAAATGCTTTGGATTTTGCAGAAGCCGCTTCCTTACCGTTAACTTCTATCACAGCCTATGAAGCGCTATTTGAACGTTTAGCAATCAGTCAGGACAAAGAAGATAATAAAGGAAAATCCATTTTAATCATTGGTGCAGTTTTATTTCACTTAAGAATACATCTAAATTAGTTGATATATATTTATCTTTATGAAAAGCAGTATAAATGGAGACATTGTTTTCTTGAATATCCGTTCTAATTTCTTTTAATTCATTGTTTTCTATTTCGCTTTTTATTGTAAAATATGGAAGGAACGATATACCTAAACCACATAATACACATTTCTTAATTGCTTCTATACTAGGTAATTCTATTTTTGTCATAGAAGTTTTATCTCTTATTTTTAAATAATCTTCAATGATTGGACGCCAACTGCAAGAGCGTTCTGTAACAAGCATCGTTTCGGGAGTATGACTTGTTGTCTTATTGAAAGGCATAAAGAGAGAGAGCTTTTCATCTTTTATCTTTTGAATAGTTAGTTCATCTGATTTCCAATTAGATGATTCAACTAACATAGCAATATCTATCTCACCTTTTCTTAGCTGATCAGATAAATGGTCATAATTAAGAGATTTAAGTATGAGATTAATTTTTGGATAAATTTTCATAAAATTCATAATTACAGTAGGTAGCCAGTATATCATTATCGATTCGCTTGCACCTATGACCAATTCTCCTGAGGGTTCATCTGATTCCGCAACAACCTCTTTTGATTTAGAGTAAAGACTGATTATTTCCAGGGCATACGGGAGAAATTTTCTTCCGGTTTGTGTCAATGTAATACGTTTACCTAAACGATCAAAGAGTGGATATCCTAATTCTTTTTCAAGTTCCTTTATATGAGCAGTAATGGAGGATTGAGCATATCCCAATTCGTCTGCAGCTTTTTTAAATCCTCCGGAATCGACGATCGTTTTAAACGTATTAAGGTGTCGAAGTTCCATTCTCTACCTCCTATTATCAATTATAATGAATGTTTATATCTAAAATATCAATTTTACTGAACATGATTTTTATTATACACTTAAAGTATTCCAGTTATCAAATTTTATGATGGAGGATAGGAAATGAAAGTATTAGCGGTAATTACGCATCCAAGAACTAATTCATTGACATTTCAGGTTTCAAATCATTTTATAAAAGGTCTTAAAGAGGCAGGACATGAGGTAACCACACTAGATCTTTATCGTAGTGGCTTTAATCCTGTATTATATGAAGCAGATGAACCGAATTGGAAAGTTGAACATCAACAATATTCTGCGGAAACAGAAAAACAAATTGCACAAATGAAGAATCATGATGCATTGGCTTTTATTTTTCCACTTTGGTGGTGGAGCATGCCAGCAATGTTGAAAGGTTATATAGATCGGGTCTGGAACTATGGCTTTGCATATGGTTCGAACAAACTTAAACATCAGCATGTTTTGTGGCTTAGTCTGGCCGGAGCTCCAATTACAAGGTTTGAAAAAAGAAAGTATGATAAGATGATGACGCATTACTTTAACATTGGTTTAGCTGATTATTGTGGAATACCTAATTCCAAATTTGAACTTTTTTACAATACCATCAATGTTAAGCCTGGATATGTGGATGAATGGTTTAATAAAGCTTATAAACTAGGCTTTAATTATGGTAAAGATTAGATTTATTGCAGTTCTTTTGAAGCGATAAATATAGTGTTAGTAAAAAGTTATAAGAAAAGATTCTAATTGAAAAGTAATAATATTCAAATAAATACGAATTGAAGAGGATTTAATTATAATCCATGGAGGTAGTATCAAAATGACACATTATTTTTCTGATTTTCATGCTAAAAATGTCTCCAATACAGTACAAGCATTCGAATCTTATGCAGCTGACACGGAGCTAGATGATTTACAAAGACGACTAGATGCAGTACGACTGCCAGAAGCAGAAACGGTTTATAGCGGGGAACCTGGTCTTCAAAGATGGAAACAGGGTGTTCCACTTGCTGATCTCACCGAACTTGTAAATTACTGGCGCGAGGAATACAACTGGAGATCGTTCGAAACACGTCTTAACCAAATCGGTCAGTTCCGCACGGTCATTGACAATTTGGGGATTCATTTCCTACACCGCCGATCCACTCGGAAAGATGCCACTCCACTTATTTTGACGCATGGTTGGCCAGGTAGCATTGCTGAGTTCATCCATGTAATAGACGAATTGGCAGATCCAACAAGTGCAGATGCACCAGCGTTCCACGTCGTAGCCCCTTCTCTTCCAGGTTTTGGATACAGTGATAAGCCTATCACAATAGGATGGGGAACCGAAAAAATCGCTGCGGCATGGGTAGAATTGATGGATAGACTTGGCTACCACAGATTTGTAGCCCATGGCGGTGACTGGGGCGGAAATATCACCACACTCCTCGGCGGTAGGTTCTCAGAGCAGGTTATCGGCATTCACACTACGTTCGCACAGGGGCCACCCGGATTAACAATGGAAGGATTGACGGAATCTGAACGTAGCTGGGCTGAGGAAACCCATGATTTCTGGAGCTACCGTGCAGCATATGCGAAGCAGCAGGCAACAAGACCGCAGACCATCGGCTACTCGCTCGTCGATTCACCGGCAGGGCTTCTTGCCTGGATTTTTGACAAGTTCGCTGAGTGGACAGATACCGTTGACAGTCCATTCGAGACAATTTCCAAAAACCGTATTCTTGATAATGTCACCCTTTATTGGTTGACGCGAACCGGTGCATCTTCAGCTCGTATTTACTATGAAAGCCATAACTCACTTGATCCAGAACTTCGTGTCCATGTTCCATCAGCAATTACCATGTATCCCCGTGACATCGAGAAATGTCCACGTACATGGGCACAAAAGCGATATCGACAGATTGTTCGATGGGCGACTCCTAAAACTGGAGGACATTTTCCTTCGCTAGAGGTTCCTGATTATTTCGTCAAGGATCTACAAGAAGGTCTTGCTGCTGTACTGGCTGCTAGAAGTAGTGAATCCTAAGTTTTGTTGTTGCTGAATGGCAGAATGTATAATTATATGATCAAAGTTAGATGTAAAAAGTTAAGCATAAGAAAAACCTAACGATTTGAATAAAGTCATCAGGTTTTTATCATTTATAAGCGATAAAAATTTTCATATTTACATGTCAACTTTCTGATTCATTTTGATTGAACCGGAAAAAGCAGAGGAGCTATTAGAAAATAATGATACAGATTTGGTGGCGATTGGAACAAGTGCCATCGTCAATCCCGATTGGGTCAACAAAGTAAAAGAAGGGGGAGACTCTAAATGCTTTTAAGCACAGCTATCTTCAGCCTATTGCTACGCTTAGAGAAGAAGAGTATACAAGGGAAGAAGGAAAATATGTTTATTGAACAGTTCAAATGAATAGTATCAATAGATTCAAATGATGAACAAAAGAAAAGATGTACTAATTATATGAACTAATTTGTAAATGAGATTAAACTCAACTGTGTACCAAATTTCAGTTGAGTTTAGTTTCTTTGAAATTAGTTCAGCACTTAACTATTTGACAATGAATTATTTGCTGTTATAATAAACTCATTCATTTGTTGGAAAGGAGATGAGCTACATATGACAAATCCGCTCGATAATCCGGATATCGAGATAGAACTCTTTCTTACATTACATCAAAAAACAAATAAATTAACAAAGATATTAGATTCAAAAATTAAAATATTTGATTTGAATTTGGGGAGGTTATGTTTATTATACATGCTGGAAGAAAGAAACTATGAAGCATTGCCTTCAGAGTTGAGTGATGAATTAACTGTCACCCGGTCAAATATCAGTGGCTTATTACGGGCGTTAGAAAAATTGCATTATATTGAAAGAACATTTGATGAAAATGACCGCAGAAGAATTAAAGTGACCATGACGGAAGCGGGAAAAAAGATCCTTGCAAAAGCATGGACAATCTATGAAGAAGTCGTGAAAGAGTCATTCAGTGATTTAAATAATGATGAGAAGAAGCAGTTGTTAGCCATAATGGCGCGTATATAATCCCTATTTGAAAAAATAGGGTTTCATTTTTACATATAGTTAGGTAGTTAACTATTAATAAGTTAATTAATTTCAAGGAGGAACAATAATTGAAAAAAATGATTACTGTTTTATGTGTTTTGTCTTTTTTGGTTGGTTTTGATTTGATTGTTACAGTACCGATGCTGCCAGCGATAAGTGAGAGTTTGAATATAAATATGGAAATCAGCGGAATACTATTTACATCCTATGCTCTAGCATACGCTTTATTCGGGCTGGTTACAGGAAGTATATCGGATAGAGTGGGGAAAAAGAAAATTTTGTTAGCTGGAATCGGCGTCTTTTCTATCGCAACTTTTGTTACAGGATTGTCTAATTCCTTATTTGTGTTGATTGTATTTAGAGTTTTAGCTGGTCTGGGAGCGGCATTTATTCAACCCACGGTATATTCAATTGTGGGAGAAGTGGTAGCGTACGAACAAAGAGGGAAGGTGATGGGGTCCGTTACTGCCGCTTTGATAGTGCCAACAGTTATTGGCATCCCTATTGCAGGATTTATCACAGATCTATTTAATTGGAGAGCTCCATTTTTTACGATTGGGATAATAGGAGTAGTGATGCTTTTTGTTGCCGGGACATTGATTCCTCGATTTGAATTAACCAGTTCTAGTTCTGTGGTGAAAATGATAAAAAAAGCACTTTCCAATCGGACCGTTGCACTTACATTACTGATTTCCTTTATGTATTATGGGGGATTGGAGGCTATTTTTTCTATAATAGGTGTTTATTATAACCAATATTACAATTTGTCCGCTTCTTTTATTGGAGGAATTCTATTATTTGCTGGATTTGCAAGTGTTTTAGGCAGTATCATTAGCGGAAAAGTAATGGGAAAGCCACATAATAAAAAACGACTATTGTTGGCAGTATCAATGGTTTCCTTATTCTCCATTCTATTTTTAACGATAAATGATCAGCTGCTTTATGTTTCTATCCTGTTAAATATTATTTGGTCTTTCTCTTACGCATTCGGTCAAAATATTATCAATACGTATATGTCCAATCAGAATGATCAAATTCGCACAACAGTGATGTCTTTAAATAGTTCTGCCATGTATTTTGGAGCAACTGTTTTAAGTCTGACTAGTCTTACGCTTTTAAATATATACTCTTTTATGGCTGTAGGTATATTATGTGCTGTTGTTTATCTGGTGTCTGCATTGTTGACGTTCAAACTACAAGCTAGATAAGAACATATAGTATTTTTTCTGTGCTTACGAAGGAATCTTTCTTACTAATACCAGAACAGAAATAGACTTTGAATTCGTGAACACCAAAGCATGTAATGTGTTCAAGTGCACGAAATTTATTCCAGCAATAACGTAAGATGCTTATGGGATACTAGAAGTGGAATGATTCAAGAATAACCAATTCCAACGACTACTGCTGTTGGCGTGCCAGCTTTTGGGCAGTCGTTATCCTAGTGCTTATCGCGGCAATATTGGTTCAATCCTTGATACCAACCTTTGAATCGGGGGAAAGGGAAGCCTTCGTGTCAAAAAAGAACTTGCTTCCTTCAAAAACTATCGGTTAGGGGCTGTCTACATGACAAATGTATTTATTATTGGCGCTACTTTTGCAGCGTTCAGTTATTTTACACCAATTCATTGATTTTATCAATGTTATGGCTCTTTTTTACTTAAACGTTCTTATCCAAAGAAATTGATTTTGACTTTCTAAAAAGAACCATGATACTATTTTATAAATCATGAAGTTAGTTTTAGGTTTATACTTATCTGAAAAGGAGTAACTAAAATGACGTATTCAATAGGTGATGTTGCCCACAAACTAAATATTACGATTCCTACAATACGCTATTATGACAGAGAAGGACTATTACCTTTTGTTGAGCGTACCAAAAATGGGAGCAGAGTTTTCAAAGATACGGATATTGAGCTATTAAATATTATCCAATGTTTCAAATTAAGTGGTTTGTCTATAAAAGAAATAAAAGATTTTATTGAATGGTGTGCAGAAGGAGATTCTACGCTTCAACAAAGATATGATTTGTTTATGGAAAGGAAAACAGCGGTAGAGGCTCAAATGAAAGAGCTTAAAGAAACTTTAGATCTTATTAACCACAAATGTGACTACTATAAAACGGCGGTTGAGGCAGGGACGGAAGATGTCCATAAAGATAATAAAATCGGGAATACTATTTTTGAGTAAACACTTTTTATTTTTTTGTTGAAGAAACTGACTTTTCAGCATCTGTTTTTAATGGATCAATAATTCTGTAGTGAAATACTGCCCAATGTCTATTTGACAAAAGGCAGTATTTAAGGTTTTTTCATTTATTACCAAGGCTGAATAGTTGGTCCAATCGTAAATTCATTTACGTTGGTATCTTCTGGTTGATCAATAGCAAAGGCAACCACATTCGCAACACGGTCTGGGCCAATTTCATATTGATCATACATGGCATTCGCACCTTTTGCAGTTTCTTCATCCGTAATCGTTTCAAGTAATTCTGATCGAATGGCAGCTGGATAGATGGTAGCTGTTCTAATATTGGTTCCTTCTTGTGCAGATTCCATACGCAGAACCTCCATTAAATCACGAACCGCCCATTTTGTAGCACCATAGACAGCGCCGCCAGGATAAGCTTTTAGTCCCGCTACAGAAGAAGTGGTAATCACATGACCGGATTTTTGATTTTTAAATTCCGGAAGTACTGCTTCAATACCATTTAAAACACCTTTTAGATTGACATCAACCATTTGATTCCATTCATCACTCTTAAGCGCAGATAATGGTGAATTCGGCATTAATCCAGCATTTAAAAAGATAACATCCACTTTCTCAAATTCTGTTTTCGCTAATTCGACTAAACTTTGATTATCTTCTACTTTGGTCACATCTGTTATTTGGTAAACTGCTTCGCCACCATTTGTAGCGATAGCCTCTGCTAATTCTTGTAGCTTGTCTTCACGACGAGCACCTAGAACCACTTTCGCACCTTTTGAAGCTAATAGTCTTGCAGTAGCTTCTCCAATTCCGGAAGAAGCACCAGTTATAACAACTACTTTATCTTTAATTGCCATGATTATATCTCTCCTTTATCTTTGGATACCTATACTATAAATCCTAAAGTCAACTTTAGGTCAAATAATAGAATTTTTAGTATGTCATTCATGCCATTTATCTTACATGATGACAATACTGAGTTCTGCTATGGGGGAACGTTCGCACATCTACTTTAGTGGTAGCAGGATTGATAGTTTATCTTTTTATTGTAAGCCTGCTGGTGGGCAGTACATTTTTTAATCTCTCTGATGTTGCTAGTACTACGCTTTGGTTCACAGAGGCACCAGTAAGAGAAGGGTCAAAAGCGATTACAGCTTGTAAGGAGACTCGTATTATGTTGGATAATCTTTAAATGCTATTTTTCTGGAAATAATAAGTAGAATTATTGTCGCAAAGGGGCAGACAGGCCAAATGTATAGCATATTAAAAGCCAATTTATCTCATAAATTCATGGAAGAAATTGGTTTTTTTATAAAAATGAATAACAGTTATTGTATAAAGTGATAGCTCAGTTATTTAAAAAAACAAAGTCCCAACAGAAGGCATGATTGTAAAAAACACCAGTTTCTCCAAACAATAAGCAGGCTGATTCAAACCATGTATGCAAAGCCGAATAGAATAGCCCAAACATACTTCTCCAATAATAAATGAATTGATTTCTATTAAAATTAACATTTTTCATCTAAATTATGTATTATTTATAGTATAATACTATTTACATAGTGATAATCTACTAAACATCTCCTGTCTAACCATATTTCATAATGATTTGTGTGCAAAAGCAACATATTTTCATTAAAAATGAATAAGCAAGCCCATAAAGTAACGCTTTATCAAAATAAAGAGGAGGGATTAAACTGAATTTTTTTAAAAAGCTAAAAATAGGCACAAAAATTAACTGGATCGTAGTAGCTATACTCGTACTTTTTGCAATCATTGTTTCACAAACGGTAAGAATACAAGTAACGAAAGGTGTTGAAGAATTTGCTGTGGAAAAAGCAAATTCAGATTTACAAACTACCTATGAAATGATAGACAACAAATACCCTGGAGCTTGGGAAATCATGGATGATCAATTATACAAAGGGGATGTATTAATTAATGAGAACGTTGAATTTGTCGATGATATTGTACAGTTAACCGGTGGAACGGCAACCGTTTTCCAAGGAGATACTAGAATTACTACAACTGTACTTCTCGAAGATAATGAACGTGCAGTTGGTACGACAGCATCAGAAGAGGTTGTGGAAACAGTTCTCCGTAACGATGAAGTTTATAATGGAGAAGCAGATGTAGCGGGAGAGATATTGCAAACTGCTTATATGCCCATTAAAGATAGTCAAGGTGACATTATTGGTATGTGGTACGTTGGTACCTCGCAAGAATTCATTGAATCTACTGTTTCTCAAACCATGATGATTGTTTATATCGTCACGATTATCATGATTCTGATAGCAATTATTGGTGTGTTTTTGTATACGAAGAAACAAATTAGTAATCGTTTAGTGAAAGTAGAGGCGGCCTTAAAGAAAGCGGGAGAAGGGGACTTTACAATGAATTTAAGTGATTCATCCATGGATGAAATTGGTGAGCTATCTAGTAGTTATAACCAAATGAAAGAAAGCTTAAATAACTTAATACAAACCGTTTCCCAAACGTCAGAGCAAGTCTCTTCTTCAGCGGAAGAGTTAAGTGCAAGTTCTGAAGAAACGAGCAAGGCAACAGAAAATATAACAGAGTCAATTCAGGAAATGGCTGGAGAAACGGAAAGACAAGCCCAAAGTACGGATGGTGCGAATGAAGCGGCAAATGATATGTCTAATAGCATGGAGAAAATTCAAGAACATATGGAAAATGTTAGGGAAGCAGCACTCACTTCTGGTGATAAGTCAGAAGCAGGAAAGGGAGTGTTAAATACCGTTATTAATCAAATGAATCTAATCCAAGAAAAAACAAATTCGTCTTCCACTAATATGGAAGAGTTAGGTGAAAAATCCCAAGAGATTGAAAAGATTATTATGCTTATTACAAATGTGGCTAATCAGACGAATCTGTTAGCATTAAATGCTGCGATTGAAGCCGCGAGAGCAGGCGAAAATGGAAAAGGATTTGCTGTTGTAGCGGAAGAAGTTAGAAAACTTGCTGAACAATCAGGTGAGTCATCAGGACAAATCACTCAATTAGTGGAAGAAATTCAAAGAGGAATAGAAGTGTCCGTATCTTCCATGTTAGAAGGTAAGGAATCTGTAGAACAAGGGATTGATTTAGCTGATCAAGCTGGACACACCTTTGCAGAAATTTCAACTGCTATTGAAAGGCTTATGTCACAGATTGAAGAAGCTTCTAATGCCATTACACAAATGGCATCTCGTTTAGAGTATATGGTGGCATCTATAGATGAAACATCCGAAATAGCTCAAAGCTCTGCAGCAAATAATCAAAATATAGCAGCAGCTGCTGAGGAACAAAATGCCAGTATGGAAGAAGTAGCCTCCCTATCAGAAATGCTTCGTACCATGGCAAATGAGTTACAAGGTGTGATCCAATCGTTTAAATTAAAATAAGATTTTATAAAAGACATGAACCTTAAATTTAAGTGAAAAGACGGTAACTTCTATATTCCTATAATCAACGTTCAGAGCTAAAAAACAAAACGCTTTTTATTTTGTCTGTCCTCCCTTATGCTAGAGATATGGTGGTCATTTGACTAGGCTATTCAATGATTTTCATGATAGTAACCAATGTACATAGGATAGCCTATAATGGAAAATGAAATGAACGAGGGAGATGTTGATGGATGTAATGGTAGTGGGACTAACCGTAGCTATGATGGGACTTATCTTATTTATAGGGGCTTTGGTTGCTCTCAAAAATACAATCACTTATGAAGCAAAAAAGTTATTTATGAGCGTAATTATCAATGTTGCGGTACCGTTTATTATTTTAAATGGTGTATTTCATGCCGATTTAACCGAAGATGTCTTGCAGCAAATTATTCTGATGTTTGTTTTTAGTGTCAGTTTTAATGCGTTGGCTATTGGTATTTGTTTTGTATTTGGCAGGATAATCGGGTTTTCTATCACAACATCCAAGCAGCTTTCCATACTTGCTGCTTTTGGAAATTCTGGCTTTATCGGTATCCCGTTATGTGCGGCGATCTTTGGTCCGATCGGGGGATTGCTGGCAGCTATTTTTGATGCGGGACTGGATGTAGTGGTCTTCTCGTTGGGCATCTATCTGTTGCAAAGTGACGGTCATTTCACATGGAGACATCTAAAGGCATTAGTAAATATGCCGCTTATGGCTATCAGCTTAGGACTTGTGTTTGCTTTCAGCGGCTGGGAGGCACCTGTTTTTTTGAAAGATTTGGCTAGTATGCTATCTGCATTAGCTGCTCCAATGGCTATGCTTTATGTTGGATTTAGTTTACCAGACCTTGTTCGGAAGAAGCAATCCTTTTTTTATCGCGAATTATGGATGCCTTTAGTGTGGAAGCTGCTCGTCTTACCAATGCTCGTTATGTTGGTTCTCTCTTTCCTTCCGATAGCGATACAACTGAAGCATATACTAGTGATTCTTTCCTGTATGCCGACTTTTATGCTTTCCGCCGTACTATTCTCACGGTATACGAATAATGAGCGAACAGCAGTGATTACCTCGATATCTTCTACCTTACTTGCTTTAGGAACGATTCCACTAATCGCTTGGTTATCCACCTTATGGTTTACATGATAAAAATTAATTTGTATATCAAGATATTTTGCTCAGAAGACATAAAATCCCCCTGAAAACAGGGGGATTTTAACACTCATTGCATGCTAAGCAAAAAGCATGTTAAAGAAAATCTTTACAGGAAACTAACAGGTCAATCTTTTTCCACTGTATCTCCTCATCAATGGAGTTGCCTTCTTCTACCGAGGCAAAACCACATTGTGGTGATAAGGCAATGTTATCACCTACCACTGCTTTTGCTTCCATGTATCTTCGTTTGATATCCTCACGCGATTCTAGTTCAGGATTTTTAGTAGAGATAAGACCAGCTACAAATGTTGCATCGGTCTCTTTCAGTACGGCCCACGGGTCAAAGGAGCCGGAGCGCTCATCATCATATTCAACAAAGAATCCATCGTAAGGAATTGTACTGATGATTTCCGCAACAGAATCATAGAATCCGGAAAATAGGGGATTCCCTTTAAAGTTTCCCTTGCAGAAATGGTTGGCAATCGTCATTCCTTCTGGCTTGTGCTCTAACGCTTTTGTGGAAGCTCTTCTAAACCACTCCAGAATCTCTTCTTTTTTATAATCAAGAGCGGTCACTTTTTCATTAAATTGCTCATCAATCATATAGGTCCAAGAGGTGTCATCAATCTGTAAGTAACGGCAGCCATGATCATATAAATCTTGGATTGCTGCTTGATAGGCGGTTCCAATATCCTCAATCACCTGATCAATGTCATTGCCATAATAGGATGTATTTTTGGTGCCGAGCTGGAGGAAATGATCAACCAGAATCATATTCGGTCCGGAAATAGCTTTCTTTGCTTCCACACCATCATACTTCTTCGCTTGGTTATGTAAATAATCCCATGCCTCTATTTCTGGATGACTTTTGCTTTTATCATATGAGATTTTTCCTTCAATATATCCTAACTCAATCTGGTGAGTGACGCCATTCCTTACCTTATCAAAATGTTTGGTAGTAAACCCATCAAATTCTTTCAGCCAGTCAAGATGCCACCATCTCCGTCTGAATTCACCATCAGTAACGAACTTTAACCCATGTGCCACCTGTTTTTCTACCAAGTCCGCAATCGCCTGATCTTCCACTTCTCTTAGTGCTTTTAAATCGATCTCACCGTTAAAATAGTTTGCACGTGCTTGTTTGATTACTTCTGGTCTTAAAAAAGAACCGACAATATCATATTTGAAATTCAGCATGATGTCTCTCCTCTGTTGTTTTCTGTCGTATCTTTTATTATATGCTAGTTGGTAAAAGTTTGTAAAGTAGTTCAAGCCGCTTGTTGCATGTTATCCAAGAGACTAGCGGCAAAAGTTTTATTTCCATTCTGTGCGAAGAAATCATCTGCATCCGTCATTTTCTTAAAAATGTTCTGCTTCTTGATGGATATCAATTCTTTTCTATTTGCTTCACAATAAAATGAAAGTGTAATCAGAAAGGAGGAGTAAAGTGAAACGACAACGGTATTTTTTACAATATAGGCATCCTATCGCATTTATCAGTGGTGTGGTTATTTTTTTGGCATTTCTGTCTAAATATCTAGTGGGCTGGGACCAAGGGTATGTTCTAGGAATGATGACGGCTTCTGTCGTGGGGGGGCCGCCCATATTTATTCAGGCGTATCAGGCATTGAAGATAAAAGTAATTAGTATTGAACTGTTAGTAACCATTGCTGTACTTGGTGCATTTGTCATTGGCGAATATAGTGAATCTGCAATTGTAAGTTTCTTATTTTTGTTTGGTGGTTTATTGGAACAAAAAACGTTAGACAGAACACGTTCTGTTATTCGAGAGTTAACCAAAAAGGCACCTGCCAGCGCTTCGCGACTAGATGAGGGTCACTTGGAAGAAGTAGATATAGATGAGGTAAGGGAAGGGGATTCACTGCTCGTAAAAACAGGAGCTCAAATTCCTGTGGATGGTGTTATTTGGAGTGGATCAGGTTATGTCAATGAAGCAAGTGTTACCGGTGAAGCCAAGGCGGTCAGTAAAACAACGGGGGATAAAGTTTTTGCGGGGACTATCTTAGAAAATGGTACATTAAAAATGGAAGCTGAGAAGGTTGGTGAGGATACAACCTTCGGAAAAATTATAGAACTGGTGGAAGAAGCACAGGATAATAAATCTAATATGGAGCGTTTTATTGATCGTTTTGCAAAGTATTATACTCCGATTGTACTGCTACTTGCCATACTTGCTGGAATCATTTTTGGGAATGTTCACTTAGCGATTACAATTTTAGTTTTAGGCTGTCCAGGAGCATTGGTCATTGGTGTACCTGTTTCCAATGTGGCAGGGATTGGAAATGGAGCAAAGCATGGTATTTTAATCAAGGGCGGCGAATTAATGTCTGCGTTTAGTAAAGTAGATACCATGATATTTGACAAAACAGGGACATTAACAAATGGTAAGCCGACAGTCTCTGAAGTGAAAGCTTATACGGACCGTACACAAGAAGCATTCCAATTAACCGCTAATATAGAAAGAGAGTCTGATCATCCATTGGGACAAGCCATTTTAGATTACGTAGGAAATAATGATTATGAAGAAATGGACCAAACCGAGGTTGTGAAAGGACAGGGTATTATTTCTAGAAAAGGTTCGCAACAAGTGTTGGTCGGTAATCAATCATTAATGGAACAACATCATATTTTTTTGAATCGTCAAATGAAGGAAGACCTTCTTAATCTGCAAAAAGACGGAAATTCTACAGTATTTGTAGCAATCGATGATCAATTGGCATTATTAATTGGTATCAAAGATCAAATGTGCTCCGGTGTAAAAGAAACATTGAGCGCATTAAAACAAATGGGGATAAAGCATTTTGTGATGTTATCAGGAGATAATCAGATTACTGCTGAAAGTGTTGGAAAGAAAGCAGGAATCACGGAAGTTCACGGTGAATTATTACCGGAAGACAAATCTAATTTCATTAAAAACTTACAAACAAAAGAAAAAACGGTAGCATTTGTTGGGGATGGCATTAATGACAGTCCCTCGATTGCTTTAGCTGATGTAGGGATTGCGATGGGGAATGGGACCGATGTAGCGGTAGAAACCTCAGATGTCGTGTTAATGCAGTCAAACTTCAAAAGATTAATGCATGCTTATGGCTTAACGAAGAAAACGGTAGCCAATATGAAAGAAAATATTATCATTGCGATGAGTACCGTGATTTTTTTGCTGGTTGGATTAATCTTCGGATATATCCACATGGCGAGCGGGATGCTGATACATGAATTAAGTATCTTAGTGGTTATTATCAATGGCATGCGTTTATTACGCTATCAGATAAAAAATGCAAAACTTGATAGCTATCAACGATAACATACGAGAAATCAGGTAAGATAAAACTATAAATCAAAAGAAAGAAGGGATTACACATGGAAAAAGTAACGTTGCAATTAAAATCCTTAACTTGCCCGTCTTGTATTCAAAAAATTGAAAATGCGGTTCGCAAGCAGCAAGGTGTAACCAAAGTTAACGTGTTATTCAATGCCAGCAAAGTTAAAGCAGAGATTAATGACCAAGAAACAAGTGCTGCCAGAGTGGCAGAAATCATTGAAAATCTAGGCTATACAGTAGAAAAAATCATAAGATAAACGCTATAATAGAGAAAATAAGTGTATCGCAAGCATGTTTATCAAAGTAGATGAAGTGGAGAAGGGGGATTATGGTGAGTCAGGAACATTTATGTGTAGCTTCCGTACCGCTTTTTGCCCATTTAGATATCGAAGAGCAAAGAAACATTAATCAATTGGTAACGCATCAGGTTTTTGAAAAAGGAAAACAAATTATGACACCAGATGGGGATCCGCAGTTAGTGGTTATCGCTCATGGCAGTATGAAAATGTATCAGCTTTCTGCAAGTGGTCGTGAGCAATTATTAAGAGTTGTAGGTCCCGGTGGTTATGAAGGAGAAAATTTGTTACTAGATGCTCGAAATGAAAATTTGTTTGGGGAAGCACTGGAAAAGACAGAAGCTTGTCTATTAGCATATGAGGATTTTCAACAATTATTACTAACATCTCCACCGTTAAGTCTGAAATTGTTAAAAATGAATGCTGGAAAAATGATGCAAATAGAACGACAAACGCAATTTTTAACGATGGAAAAAGTAGAAGAACGCTTAGTCACTTATCTTCTCAATATATGTAAAGCGACTGAATCGACACAAGTAGACATTCCGATGAAGATGAAAGAATTGGCTTCTTTTTTAGGGACGACGCCAGAAACACTCTCTCGAAAATGGAAATGGCTAGAACATGAAGAATTGATTCAAAGAAAGGGAAATAAAATAAATGTGCTCGATAAAGAAGCTTTAGAAGGTTATTTATGATGAGGACGATATTGCCATCAAGTATGCGCTATTTCATCACACAGAACAACATATCCTTAGTAGGATTTGCAATCAATGGATGAGTGATAAAAAATAATTATAATCGTTTTTGCCCTTGTACAGAGAGAGAATATATGAGTTAATAGAGGTGTCGGACCGATAATATTTCGGAAAGGAGGCTGATTGAAATTGATCACAACATATGAGGTGATTTCCGCCTAGCGGAAATCATAAAATAGGAGGCCGCATTTCTAATTGCGGTCTCCTTTTCATTCTTGATTTAATGTATACAAAATGAAAAGGTTTACGCAAAATAAAATCAAATGAAAGGAGTTTTTATTGATGGAAACTATCCTACATGTTCGATCTATACATCTTCAAAGAAAGGATGTTCTTGCTTGGCCTACAAAAATGGAAAAGAGGTGCTTCCACCTCATTTGTTAAAGGAATTGCAGCAGTATATTCAAGGAGAGCTTATCTATATTCCGAAACAAACGAACCAGCGAGCCAGATGGGGAGAGGCAAATGGATCACGACTTGCCCTGGCTAAAAGAAATAAAGAGATCTATCGGTTGTATAGGGAAGGGTGTTCATTAGAGGAATTAGAACAAACCTATAACTTATCGACGGATAGTATTCGTAAAATCGTTTATAAAGCGCGTGAACATTATTGTGAAATAAATGGATGAAGAGCATGACATTTTCAGGTGAGTGCTTCATGAAAACGTTGTGACCCGAAAATGCCAAGTTACTCCTGTTAAGAGTAGCTTGGTGTTTTTTATTTGCAAAATAGCTCCGGATAAATGGTTATACACAATCCCTCCTGTACTATATTGGCAGGACTGTATAGTAGTAGTAAGATAAAATGTTTTCTTCCATTGTAATACAATGTATATATAAACACTTCAATTAAATGGCCATTTAGCCTAGCATCTCATATTCATTTAAATTCCTTAAAATCTTAATTTGAAGATATTCACCTTTTCAAAAACGGCAAAATAGTCCAGCAGTATTTCCATTATCCAGCCCTTTCCCCATATGAAAATCATCATTTACCATTTTGCCTTTCTCACAAAGAAGCGATAGGATAAATACAAATTTATCATAGCGAGGGGATATGGTATACTAATGTTAACGACAGTAAAAGAAAATACCAATGAATATCGTACAAAACATCCTGATTATGATGGGCTTTGGAAAAAGATCATTGAAGAATTATTTCAAGAATTTATGGCTTTTTTTGCACCCGATTTGTATCCGAAAATTGATTTTGAAAAAGAGATCGATTTTTCCGGAACGGAACTGCTTCCTTTTGATTTGGATACAAGTGAAGGGAAAAGATACACGGATAAACTAGCTAAAGTAACACTGAAAAGTGGAAAAACACAATACGTTCTCATCCATATCGAAGTGCAGGCCGTCGGTAAAGACGAATTTGCCGCTCGTATGTTTAAGTATTTTTATCGAATCTACGATAAAAATGAACACCCGATTTATGCCATTGCCCTTTTGACAGATGCCAGTCAGAAAGACTATAAGGATCAGTTTCATTATTCTTTCTTTGGCACGGAATTAACTTATCACTACAACACTTATCATTTTATGGGAAAAATAAGCAAGCACTGAAAGAATTGACAAACCCCTTCGCTATCGTGGTTCTTGCAGCCATCTACGCAAGCGAAAAAGAAAACAAAAATAAGAAGAGTGATAACTCGCATGAGAGGGAAGAAAAGGAGCAAAACAGGTATCATTTTAAAGAGGAATTGATCGACCTGGCCTTTGAAAAATATTTACACTATCCGACATATCTATCGGCATTATTATATTTCGTTGATTATCTCCTGCAGTTACCACCTGTGTTACAAAAACAATTTTACGAATCGTTACCCATTATACAAAACGAGAAGGAGGAAAAAAACATTATGGGAATGGAACAGTTAAGAGACACCCCGACATTCGGCAGGTTGTTTCGCGAAATCGAAGAAGCAGCTACAAAAAAAGGGATGGCAAAAGGACTAGAGCAAGGGCTGGAACAAGGGTTAGAGCAAGGAATAGAGCAAGGAATAGAACAGGGAAGAGAACAAGGAATGGAAAAAGGTTTAGAGCGTGGCATGAAACGTGGCATGGAAAAAGGGATGGAAGAAGCGGAACAAAATTTTGCTAGAAAGCTGTTAGCCAGGAGTTATTCGAATGAAGAAATATCAGAATTAACTGGTCTGGAGCTGCAGGAAGTAAAAAAACTTCGAAAATCGTTGGAACATTAAGGTGAGAACGAAACAAGTTAATCGCTTGTTTCGTTTTCTTGTTTGTAAAGCCGTTTAGGATATTTAGTCCATACGTTTGCTTATCGAATGTTATGAATGAGTTTTTGGACGATTGAAATAACTTGATTCGTACGCATACTGTATCTATAAACAAATAGATATTAAGAAGGAATGCTGCCAGAATTTCCTTTTCCATTACTGTTTGATTCATACGTTATGGAATAAGATTTCAGAGAATGGCAAATCGGCGCTGGTCGCCCTATATACATAATGAGATAGCTAACGGAACCATTTAGTGGTATGCTATTTAAAGCTAACATCTTTAGCAGAGGTGGAGGAGAAAGCAATTGATAAAAAGAATAATCATAGGATTTTATATGCTCTTATTTGGTTTGTGTTTTCCTAATGTTTTGTCGGCGACGGAAAGTACTACACCATCGGGGATTACGATCACAGACTTGAAAGAATTTGTCGATAAATTATGTCAGCAATTATGTCAGCGCATACATCGGAGAAACGATAGCTGGTGCTGCGATCATTGTCTTAAAAGATCAGGAAAGCTGGAAAGAAATCAGCTCACAAAAATGCAGAAGCTGGTTATTGGCTAACTTGTGTGAGTAGTATCTTGTTTATAGCATGGTTGATTAGCTGGTAGCTGTATGCACTGTGATGATATATAAATACGAGAGTATTTGTTATGGAGGGAGATATAGTAATCTCTCTTTATTATGTGAAACGTATCCTGCAACAAATATCTTCATATCTACCCCTCGTGTATGTTTTACCATTTTTTCTCATATATTTCACAAAGCTCATCCAATACTATCCACTTATCCATTCAGAATAAAACATAAAAACATCAAATCTGACCAATATTGATGTTGGAAAGAAGTAAATTGTTGAACTAATATATATTGAACACTATTATTTATTGAATAATAGTAATCATTGTGTTATAGTATATGTAATCAACTGATTCAGAAAGAGGGTGCTTTCCATGAATGCACAATTTAAAAAGGGAGTGCTGGAACTATGTGTATTAGTGCTGCTGGATAAACGAGATTTTTATGGATATGAATTGATTAAACAGATTACCGAAAATATTGAAATCTCTGAAGGCTCGGTGTATCCCGTGTTACGACGCATATTAAAACAAGGTTACTGTACCACTTACCTTACCGAATCATCAGAAGGACCGAGCAGGAAATATTATCATTTAACGGAAGAAGGAAAGTTGTATTTGCAAGAGCAGAAAAAGGAATATAAACATTTTACACAGGGAGTTAATGCGTTAATGGAGGAGGATGAAAATGAATAAGCATACGTTCATGAATGAATTGAAATATTACTTAAAAGGCTTACCTGATGAAGAAAAAACAGAGATCATACAAGACTTTGAAGAATATTTTGACATAGGGAAAGCAGACGGGAAAAATGAGGAAGATATTGTTCAATCATTAGGATCACCACAAAAGCTAGCCAAGGATCTGCAGGCCACTTATTTGGTAGAAAAGGCCAAAATAGACCGTTCTGCCGGTAGTATCTCCCGAGCCGTTTGGGCAGTAATCGGCCTAAGTTTTTTCAATTTACTGATTGTGCTAGGCCCATTTTTGTTTTTTGCAACACTTATTTTGAGCCTTTGGGTGATGACGCTGTCTTTAATCTTGCAAGTTGCGATGCCGCTTCTTACCTTGGTGATCAGACCTGACTCCTTTTACATGTTTGAGCTATTCTTTTCCATTACGGTAAGCGGTATTGGTGTCTTGCTGTTATTAGCTGTCTATCCGCTGACACGAGTTGCTGGAGCGCTGTTCATTAAATATCTTTCATTTAATATCCGTTTAGTAAAGGGAGGAACCGCTCATGAATAAAGTGAAAATAATTCTTATTATAGCTGGTATGTTACTGATCGTAGGCGTTATTGGTATGGTGGTTACCTTTTCTCCTTACTACGAGGCTGGTAATATAGAGGAATCCGAAACAAAGAGATTAGCTGAAGAAGATATCAGTGCCTTGCAAATAAAGGCAAGAAATACCAATATTTATTTCCAACCAGCAGGAGAGACCGAACCGAGAATAGAATATACTGCCACAGGACGTAATGTGGAGCAGGAAACATTTGAACATTTCATGGATGGAGAAACACTAATCATCGAGATAAAACGAAAATTATTTAACTTCTTTAAAGTGGATTTATTTTTCCAATCCACGTCTACTTTACATGTTTTTCTTCCTGCAGAGGAGTGGGAAAATATCGAGGCTTCTACTATTAACGGTAGCTTGGAGGGTGAACGGATTGACGTTTCTGCTCTGAATGTCCACTCTACTAATGGCAGGATTATGCTGGATTCAATTAGTGGGGATATCGAGGCACAAACAACGAATGGCAGGATTGATATTACAACAGAGTCCTTGGATCAATCCATGGATTTAAAGACGGTCAATGGGGGAGTAACAATTCATTCTAATCAAAAACCAAACAATGTGGTACTAGATTTGCGTACAGTTAACGGTTCTACCAAAGTTTTTGGTACAACAGATTGGGATTCGATGTATGGCAATGGAGAGCATTTGATCAAGGCGCGTACGACAAATGGTTCCATTAGTATTGAATAACAAACATGCGTGAACATAAGAAACAGCCCGACAAGCCTAAGTCGGGTTGTTTCTAACATTCATTTTCCATCGTGAAAGGGAATTTGGTTATGTTTATTTCGAAACAAATGTATTACCTGTGATCCAGAAACGATAGGGATAATCTTTTGCCTCTCCCGAATTGTTTACACCGATCCGTGGTCCACTTTCAACTTTTGTTGGCTGCTTTCCTTTCGCAAGAAAAAGCGGCAGCTCTGTAAAAGTACGACCATAATCGTCTATGTTAATACCTAGTGCTTGGGTGAGTTTACCCGGTCCGCTGGTCAATTGCCGAAGTTGCTGCACAGGCCGGCGTTCCAGCATGTGCTCAATCCCAGTGTAAGGCTCTACCGCGCGAATTAAGACACTTTCCGGGGATTCTTTTTCCCCGCTGACCACATTAATTAAACAGTGATTATGGATCAAATGAGTGTAAACATTTCCAGCCTCTGTATATAAAATTTCGGTTCTTTTGGTTCTGCGCTTGCCAAAGCCATGAGCAGCTCGGTCTGTACTTCCTAGATAGGCTTCTGTCTCGACAATGAATCCTGAACTAGTTCCTTGATCGGTTTGTTTGACCAAGATACAGCCAAGCAAGCTTTGTGCCAATTGTAAAGTAGGCTGCTGATAAAAGGAGACAGGCAGTATTTTGAAATCAATAGCTTGTTCCATGGTATACACTCCTTATACTTGATATACCCATCTTCTTTGGATGATATGCATAATCTCGATAGGGGGGTAGGTAGTATAGAATCATTTGGACAGTCTCGCATTTTCAAAGAAAAACCGTTATCAGGACGTCTGATAACGGTTTTGATAATGTTAGACGTGATACAGGTCACTAGTTTGGTCCCAAAAGCGTTGCTGTGCCATCGCTTGTGTAAATGCGGATCCAAACGGATGCTCTGTACCAATGATCACACCAGGCATATCTTTGATAGCCATTTCCTCAAGCAGATGAACCACTTCTTTTCTAGCGCTTATCGGCTTGAAGTGTGTGTACGTGGTTCTGATAAATTTACGAGCTTGACGATAGAAAGAGTCATTTGCTGCTGTACCACCAACGAGGTATACGCCATCATAGCTTAAAGGCGAATCAGTGAGGGAGTTTTGATCGACTGGATAAGCATATCCGTCGTCGCTACTAACCTCACCAAGATGGACGCTGATAATTACTAGATGCTGTAGTGAGTTTTGATCGTCAACAATTTTTTCCTTCGTTCGAAATCATCTCGTGATTATAGCCATCTCTAATAAAAGGGTTTAGCTGTTCTTTTTTTGTTGCTATTTTTATGATCACACATGAATTTGAAACTCCTTTCCATAGTAACTCTATGTTGTATTTTGCCAAGCAGTTTCAAAACTATGCAAAATAGATATGGAAGCATAAAAAAACTACCCTCCTTCGATGGATAAGAAAGAAAGGCAGCATATAGGGCGCTTCAAAAAATAAAACGGATAGAAGCCATGCAGATAATTCCGAATAAAACAGTAAATGAGAGGCTTTTCGTCCATAATGCCATAAAAAGTGTTGGGATGATCGCGAGAAGTACATACCAATTAATTGTCAGCAGTCCTTCGCCATCTTGTATAAAACTATCAACGATAAGCGCCGTAAAGATGCAGATAGGTATAAAAGACAACCATTTAGTAACCACATCCGGAATGTCCAGTTTTCGCACAGCAATGAACGGAATAATTCGTGGAATAAAGGTTACCACAGCACACCCTAAAATAATTAGTAAAATGGATAGATCCACACTCATTTATCTTTCCACACTCCAATCGTTGCCACCAAGACAGTGGATAAAATAATCGCTATATAAGAAGGCACAAAGAGGGATAATACCAACATCGCGATAACGACGTATACAATTAAGGATAAATAAAGCCTCAATTTTGGTTTTTTAATATTTTCCAGCTGTAATACCAGCAAGGCCAAGAACATAGCCGTTAAGGCAAAATCTAAACCGAATACTTCTGGAGAGGCAATCCATTTCCCAAAAACAGCCCCCACAAGACAGGATAGAATCCAGCACAGATATGCTGTAAGATTTAATCCGTTCATCCATTTATCATTAATAGGTTCGCCACGAAAAATTTTATTAGCGGCCACTCCAAAGGATTCATCGGTAACAAGGGTGCCAATCCCCACATTTTTTAATAAAGAATAAGATTTGAAGTGAGGTGCTAATGTCATACATAATAATAAATGCCGTAAATTAACAATAAACGTAGTAAATACAACAACCAAAAAAGGAGTGCTCGTAGCAAGCAGAGCCGAAATAATAAATTGAGCAGCACCGGCATAGACCAGTATCGATAACAGGCCAACTTCCATGATACTAAGGTTAGAAGCAACACCGACGATTCCAGCTGCGATCCCAATACTTATGTAGCCTATTAATGTGGGGACACAATCTTTTACCCCTTGTAAAAAGGTGAGTTTGTTTGTTTCATTTGTGGATGAGTCAAGGGATGCTTTCATCGTTTTCCTCCTTGTTTGTTATATTAAATATTTGTATGGTATAATAAACAGAAAAAGGAGTCAAGCGATCTACTTATGGATTCTATTCAAGAAATCATCTCTCATAATCTTCTTCATATTCGGAAAAAAAGAGGATTAAGTCTGGATAAGACAGCAGAATTAACAGGTGTCAGTAAAGCTATGCTGGCTCAAATAGAGAAAGGAAGGACCAATCCAACCGTATCTACCTTATGGAAAATCGCAAATGGTTTACAAGTGTCTTTTTCGACGTTTATGAAAGAACCTGAAAATCAAAAGGTGGAAAAAATAACATTAGATCAATTGAAACCGGTACAAGGGGATACGGAACAGTACCTTGTCTATTCCCTTTACCCCTTCCATCCTGACAGGAATTTTGAAATTTATATGATTCAGATCCAACCCGGGTATATACATGTCTCAACAGAGCATTTAGGCGAAGAATATATATTGGTTCAGAACGGTGAACTGACATTACAACTTCCGGATCAAACGTTTGTACTAACGAGTAATGACAGTTTGAAGTTTCGCGCGAATATCGAACATCGTTATATGAATAACACGAACACAGTGGTCAGCTACTATATGATTATTTATTACAGCGATGACCACAATTGATCAGAGAGTTTTTTTCTGTTGAAAACTAGCAACAGCTGCCTTGATCGCCGGTTCCATCTCCCTGCTTTTTTTAAAGATTAAATAGATGGATTGTGATGGAATAGGGACGCTGCTTTGGCATGTGATAGCTTCCAGATAGTCACCATAAGCAGATTCCCTTACTTCATTATCTGAAAGAAATCCAATTCCTTTTAAATCAATGATAAATTGGAACGCTAAATCGCTATGTCCCACTTCCAAACTGGGTTTGATGCTTTGCTTGTTTTCGTTTTCCAACCATGCTTGAAATGAATGTCCCCAATTTAGATATACCCAAGGCAAATTCTTTAAGTCTGAAACACTTGTCGGTTTACAAATGTTTATATCTTGGTGTTGGTATAAAGAAAATGTATCCTTTTGAATAAGGACAGAGGATAACTCTTTACTCATCGGTTTATTATACACAATGCCAAAGTCTATTGAACCATCTAACAAATGTTGGATCACCAAAGGAGAATGATCGGTTTTTAAATGAATGTGTGTATGCGGTTGCATCAGATATAGTTCCTTAATGACCTGTGTATTCATTTTTCTCCATAGTGAATACGCAGCAGAAATCGTTATTTGAAAACCTTCTTCCGCTGTTTCACTGGCCACTCTTTTGGTTTGTTCTCGTAAATCCATCTGACGTTGCAGAAGTGGCAGTAGTTTATCGCCCATGACCGTTAATTGAATATTCCCTTTATTTCTTTTGAGTAATGGCTGTCCGTAAAATGCTTCGATTTGCTGAATTCTTGCAGTTATCGTGGACTGTGTCACATGAAGTATTTCCGCTGTTTTGGTAAAGTTTTTTAATTCTACTACTGTTAGAAAGGTTTTTAATTGTTCATCATCCATTAGACTATTCTCCCATCGAAAAAATCAATCGTAACTATTTAATTATTCGTTTTGTCTATTATACTAGTTCGTGTTTATAATAGAAACAAAGGGGGAAGAGAAATGGCGGTAAAAGAAATTCTCTTATTGGGAAATCCGAAACTTCATGAAACAAGCTCTGTGGTGGAAAAGCATGAACTGGCTGATTTTATGCCAATTATCGAAGATCTTCATGATACCCTAATGGATTTTAAATCGAAGTATGGCGCAGGTCGTGCTATTGCCGCACCACAAATCGGGGTAATGAAAAGAATCATTTACATGTATATCGACAAACCTGTCGTATTTATTAACCCCGAATGGGAGATAAGCAATCATGAAAAGATGGAGGTATGGGATGACTGCATGAGTTTCCCAGACCTGTTAGTGAAAGTGGAGCGCTATAAGGCCTGTACGATGCAATATCGTGACCGCGATTGGGAGAAGAAGGTGATACAAGCTACAGGTGATCTTTCAGAATTACTTCAACATGAGTATGATCATTTAGATGGTATCCTGGCAACCTCAAGAGCTGTCGATGACCATTCATTTGCACTTCGTTCACAAAAACATGGAAAGGGGAACTACGAATGACACAACGAATCAATTATTTTAAAATGATGCCTGAGGTCGTGAAAATGATGAGGGAAATAGAAAAATATACCAAAAAAAGTACAGTTAGCAAAAAGCTGCAAGAATTAATGAAGATTCGAGCTTCACAAATCAATGGCTGTGCCTTTTGTCTAAATATGCACACGGTTGAAGCAAGGAAACTAGGTGAAACAGAACAACGCCTATATTGTATTAGTGCTTGGAGGGATTGTACGTTTTATTCAGAACAAGAAAAAGCAGCATTAGCGTTAACGGAACAGATAACGCTCATAGTAGAAAATCATGTATCAGATGAATTATATCATCATGTGCGTCAACAGTTTACTGAGACGGAATATCTAGATTTACTTGTCTTAATTAATCAAATTAATAGTTGGAATCGGCTTTCTATTGCAACTGGTATGATGGCAGAATAGCTTCAATCAAGTGAGATGAACAGTTAATATATTTTCATAAAATAGCTAGTTCACTCGTCCTGTATCCTGGAAAAATGCAGTCGTTTACAGTTACGGTTTGCTAGAATTAAAAAAGTCAAAATTAGCAACTACTTACCATCTATCAAGTAAGTTTAAGCTCAAGCTTGTTTTATTAGGAAGAATGATACACGTATCTCTGTAAAATATTGCTGCTAAACCATTTGTTAAAATGAATGATTTGATATAATGTTAACTAAAAGGAGGAATGAATATGTGGCATAGCAATAGATTGATGAAGGCGCTAGGTATTCGTTATCCCATTATTCAAGCAGGTATGGCTGGAGGCGTAACTACTCCGGAATTGGTTGCAGCCGTTTCTAATGCCGGTGGACTTGGCACAATTGGTGCTGGCTATTTGAATCTAGAACAGACTCGTGCAAGTATTCGTAAGGTAAAGCAGCTGACAAATAAGCCTTTTGCGGTTAATTTGTTTACTCCGGAAACTCCGGAAGTAGTAGAAAAGGATGTAGCACAGGCCAATGAATGGCTTCGTCCTTTTCGCGAAGCTTTACATATTTCTGAAATTCCAGAAGTAAAAGAAGAACACGCTATCATTTTTGAACAGCAAATCCAAGTTTTGATAGAAGAAGAGGTTCCTGTCTGCAGTTTTACATTTGGAATTCCTGATGCCGACCTTCTGCAACAATTAAAAGTAGAGGATATCTTAGTGATCGGAACGGCAACAACGGTAGCAGAAGCAAAAGCTAATGAAGATAGCGGGATGGACATGGTAGTCATGCAAGGAAGTGAGGCCGGCGGTCATCGTGGCACATTTCTTGGTAGATTTGAAGAGGCGATGATTGGGACTATGGCGCTTATTCCACAAGCGGCCGATCAGGTAACTATTCCGTTGATTGCAGCAGGAGGGATCGCGGATGGTCGAGGTGTCTTAGCCTCTCTTATACTTGGTGCACAGGCAGCTCAAATAGGAACCGCCTTTCTTACTTGCGCGGAAAGTGGTGCAAATGATCTGCACAAGCAAGCTGTTTTGAATAGCAGGGAGGATCAGTCCATGCTCACCTCCTCCTTTAGTGGTAAACCAGCCAGGGGTATTCAAAATGATTTTATGATCAAAATGAAAAAATACGAGCCAGATTTTCCACCATATCCGATTCAGAACACCCTGACCAAATCGATTCGTCGTTTAGCAGGACAACAGCAACGAACGGAATGGATGTCACTATGGTCTGGTCAAAATCCCCGCACATGTCAGGGGCAATCCGCCAAAGACTTGCTAGATGATATGATTAGACAAATCGAGCACATGGCAAGCTAAAGATTGGTTTGGGCAGTCATAGCAATACATAGGGACTGCCCTGTATGGCTATTCAAATTGGTTGCTGCCATACAACGATAAATCTTCCTCATTTATTTGGTAGATAAGAGATCCGATAGTTTGGATACGTGTTTTATTCAATCGCTGCAAAAAAGCAATAAAATGTATTTTCCACTCGTCTTCTGTATCTACTTCCTCTGTCAAAATCACTGAAAAATCCTCCGTACTTTCACGTAATAGCTCATAAAAAACAATTTTGGATAAAATGGCTAACTCAATATTCTCAAGTGCATCAAAAAAAACAGCATATTCCTCGTCAAACAAACAATGTGCGTCTAATATATCCAAGTAATCGTACAAAGAAAAAACCCGTTCGCGGATACGTTGTACTTTTTCTTCTGTCTGATCCATTTCCATCACTTGATCTACCAATTGGCGCATTTGCTGGTCACTCATGCGATCATTGGCATGTAATATAAGGCTGATATTTTTTTCGGGTTGATCGATCTCCCTGATAATTAAACGATCGAAGCTGCCGATTTCGACTGCATTATTTACTCTCTGTACTAATTCATCTCGGTACTTATTGAGATAATGCGTAAGCTCCTGATCGGTTTGTAACGTTTTTTGCAGTTGATCGGTTGCCTCGTGTAGGAGTGCATGTCGTTGACTTGGACGGCACTCCATTAACATTTGGTTCAATTGATTAAATTGCCCCTCTGTTATCTTGACAGAGTTAGCTTTTCCTCCAGATAGTAAAGAGAACACGGCATTGTTCACCACTAATTCGAACAGATTAAACAATTCTATTTGGTAATGGCATCGATTTATTTTACCGAAATTTGTTAATATATAGATTAAATCTTCGTGCAAGAAAAGCTGGCAGAATTTTGTCTCTAAATGTAACCGTTCCAGATATTGTTTGATGTAAAAAACACCTTGTAATTTCATATCATCCATGGCTAACGGATAATCTATACTAGCCATGGTGTTTTGAGCCTCGAACATGATATTATAGTGCTTCAAAAATACGGGTAACGATTCATCAATCGTCATCTGATAAGCATCGACAGGGATATCAAGCTTGCTCTTTTTCACTTTTTGGTAAAGCTGTTTCGTTTCCTCAAAGTAGTGATGTAGTAAGACAATTCCTTTTTCGTGTATCTCTCTTATTGGCTTCTTCTTTAAATGAACGATCGCTTCTTCAGGACTTTTGCATTCAAAAATATAAGTATCCATGGCATATAATAAAGATGCCATCATCCCTTCTGCTGTGTCTGTGGAAACAGAGGTACTTTCACCTTGCGTATGCCGATGTATTAATTGTTGTAGCACCTGTAATATTCCTAATTGAATCTGAATGGCCTGTTCACTAGTAATGATACCGGTACGCAGACCTTCCTGCAGCAGCGACACCGTAAATTGATTTCGTTTTAATCTTGATCGATTCATAGTTATGGGGGAAACGGAGTGGGATGTGTTACGTGATTTCATTATTTATTCATCACCTTTCCAGCATGAGTCAAGACGCAGTAAATCCATTCTGAAATCCTCTGCAAATCTTTCCGTCTTGCTTCGTAAAAGCTCCAATGATCCAGCACAGTCTGTATTATAGTAGTCACTCATTTGCTGAATAAGCATTTTGTCTGCCATCTTATCTTCCGTTTCATTTTTAAGGTAATAAAAAATTTCTTGCAATTCGTTCAGTGTTGCAACGTAATGCGCTTGATCGATATAGGGGGAAGCAGAAAAAACGCTAATCAACTCTTTTAATACATCGGTGCTCAGTTCAATCCTTGCGTGATCGTGTAACACTTTATTTCTGGCAGTCAGTAATGTTTTGACCTCATTTGTTGAGAGTTCTAGTCCTCGCTCTTTGGTGGTTTCATTTAAGTGGACTAGTTCTTTCACTGTTTTAGAAGATGGTGATAATGGAACGGTACGCAATATGTCAGATATATTCATAATGGATCTCCTTCCACAAAAAAATAGGATTCCCCGGCCAGGAGAACCCTATTATACACGTTATTTTATTATTAGTAAATTATAGCATAAATGAATTTTTTTGTCAAGTATTTGGATTGGAAAAGGGGAGACTGCTATTAGTGCTGTGGTAAACATTATACATGCATTTATTTTGATTGTGCACTTTGTAGACGTTTACGGGCAGAATGATGTTGGGAGCCTGCAGGGATGTGCCTGATCGCTTTTCCTAATCCAAACTTTGGCATATTTCGGTAGATGGATTCATAATGACCGCTTTTTATTTGATATGTCTCGTGATAGAACCCTACGGCATCATTATCGGCCATCTTTTTATTGAAATTTCTCCAGGCGGTTACATGTTTTTCTCCTTTGGCATAGGAGAGCAAATCTTCCGTGGAACGCCAATATTGAACCATCAAGGTAGTACGCAGACCAAAATAGGTTTCCACCGAAAGAAATCCTAATTTTTCTTGGTTTTCATATAATTCTTTAATCATACCAGGCATCGCGGAAAAAACGGGTCCCCATTTATGAATGGCATATCTTTTATTGATGCGCATGCCGATGATAAAAACAATGATATCCTGATCATTTTCCACGGTGTATCTGCCGGTGTATACTTGTTTCCCCATATATGATTCCTCCTTTAGTAATTAGTATTATTAAAGTTCTTTCAAGGTTGCTTCACACCAAGCGATAGCAGCTTCTGTCGTTCTTTTTCCATAGTCTAATGTGAATAGCCAATATCTTGCATCCTTTAGGTTACTGTCATGTGCTGAGATGATCTCTTCAATTCCTTCATAGGTTTGATACAACTCAATTAATTTTTGATGATAATCCTTCAATAAATGAGTCGTTTGTGCTGGTGTTTGATGGTTGGCAAAAAACAGTTTTAACAGTACTTCATTTCGTTCTACCGGTAATTGTTGTATTGGTTTTTCCAGCCATTCCCGCAATATCTCCTTCCCTTTTTGGGTAAGGTGGTATGCCTTGCGGTCTGGTCTACCTGAGTGAGCAGTTATGTCTATCGTTGCCAACCCGTCCTGTTCCAGTCTTTTTAACGTTGGATAAATTTGACCATAGCTGATTTTCCAAAAATGATTGAGGCTGTTATCAATAAACTGCTTTATCTCATAGCCTGATCGGTATTCGGTTGTTAAAATGCCAAGTATCGCATAAGTGGTATCATTATAATATGCTTTCATTAGGTCACTTCCTATCAATATGATATATATCTAAATGATATATAAAGTATACATGATTTTCTTTGAATTGTAAAGTCAGATTTTTTAAAACATAATTTGATCTACTGAAAAGGACGAAAAGTTTCAGAAAGATCGATTGATCACGAGCTAACCTCTTACTTTTAGAGATCAGGAGATCAACGAAGCGCTGATAAGTCACGTAAGGATACCAGTCCACTTCAATGGATTACTATGATATTTCCATACGTATTGATGGAAGTATGATACAATGGAAACAATGATGAAAGTGATAAAGGAGTATTGTATGCCAATTCGAATCCTATATGAAGATAATCATCTGTTAATGGTAGAAAAACCGGTTAATATTCCGGTTCAACAAGATAACAGTAATGATCCCGATCTTTTCAATATGGTAAAACAAGACATTAAAGAGCGCTATCAGAAGCCGGGGAATGTATATGTAGGCTTGGTGCATCGCTTGGATCGTCCGGTTGGTGGCGTGATGCTGTTTGCCAAAACCTCCAAGGCAGCGTCCCGTCTTTCTGACTTGATCCGACGAAACGAGTTGGAGAAGACTTATTTGGCGATTGTACGAGGGACTCCACCAACAAAAGGAGAATGGGTGGATTTCCTGAAGAAAGATCGTAAACAAAATAAAGTTTTTGTTTCGACTAAAAAAGATAAAAAAGCGAAAAAGGCGCTGTTAGATTATCAATTACTGACAAGTGACAAGGGATTAAGTTTAGTAAAGATTCATCTACAAACCGGAAGACCACATCAAATTCGTGTGCAATTTGCTTCCAGAGGTTTTCCTCTGTATGGAGATCAAAAATATGGACAACAGGTGAATCAGCATGGTCAGCAAATCGCCTTATGGGCTCATCAGTTGCGTCTGGTTCATCCTGTGCGAAAAGAGGAAATGGGAATATCTTCTTTTCCACCTCGTGACTATCCATGGACTGAGTTTTGGAAGGAGTTGCATTAAATGAATAACAAATTTCGTATGCCACTATTGATCGCATTGATAGCCATGATGGTTTTAGATATGTCGGGTGTTATTCGTGTGCCTGCTATTGTGATTATTCTCCTTATTGTCGGATTATTAGCTTATAATATTTCTATTAGGCAGCGAGGTGCTAAACCGCAACAGCGAAACAAGAAAAAATAAGCAAGAACAAGGAGCTAACCAAAGTGTTGGTTCTTTTTTTATGAGTTAGGAAAGCTCATAAACCTTGATATAATAAAAATTGAAATGATTTTGACCTTGAACGAATCGGCAGCTCAGCAACTACCTTAAGTGGTCGGAAAGAACCGAACGGGGTTAAACTTGGCATTTTAGTAAACAAATAAAATGATTGGTTACTAGAATGCCACCAACTGTTCAACTTTTTGAATAAAAACACAACAAGTGTCTTTACACATGTATATAAATGTGTATAATTAAGGACATGACAAAAAAAGAAAAGGTGAGAGCGCTGAATAAAAAAGAGAAACGTTGGGGATTAGTTATTTTGATTCTTGTTTTGTGCAGTTTTGTGATGCCTTACACAATCTTTCAAGAGGTGACAACATGGTATGGGAGCTTTCTGTTATGGACCATCTTGGCAGTCGTTGTTATCGCCATTAATGTCAAATTAACAGAAGATTGGAGTGAGGAAGAATGAGCGCAACACTCATTTGGTCAGCTATTATTTTATATGTCATCATTGCGATTGTGATTGCGATCATTTCCCGTCGTGGAAAAAAGCAGAGTATGGTCAGTTATTTTATTGGTGATCGTAAATTAAACGGCTTTGTTTCCGCAATGAGTTATAGTGCTACTACATATAGTGCGTTTATGCTTGTCGGATTAGCTGGCTTAACCTTTAGCGGTGGTGTGGGTGCCTATGGTTTTGAGATTATTTATCTTATGGGAGTATCATTGGTTGCCATTTTTGGACCAAGGTTTTGGTTAGCTGGTAAGAAATATGGTTATGTTACCCCATCAGAGATGTTAGGGGACAGGTATCAGCATAAAGGGGCGTCGGTTGTATCTGCCATCGCCAGCTGTCTTTTCTTGATTCCTTATAGTGCTGTACAATTAACAGGGATTGGCTATTTGCTTCAAGGTGTTACAGATAATGCGATTAGTTATACAACGGGTGTGGTCCTTGCGACGATACTAGCCCTAATCTTCACCTATATCGCAGGCATTCGTTCCGTTGCTTGGACGGACTCATTACAGTCGATTATGATGATTATTACGTCAACGATTGTCGTTTTATTATTGATTAACCACTTAGGAGGTTTTCAAGGATTTGTAGATTCCGTGAAAACGAATAATCCACAAGCCTGGTCTGTTCCAGGAAATGGTTTTTTTCAGTTTTGGACCTTCCTTGGTTTGACGATTCCATGGTTTTTCTTTAGCATTTCGAATCCACAGGTAAGCCAGCGCTTATTTATGCCAGCTTCCTTAAAAAGCATGAGGTATATGTTATTAGGTTTTATGATATTTGGCCTTATTTATACAATTGTATCTGTAGTATGGGGCTTTTCCGCTTCGGTCATGTTCTCTGATTTAGAGAATCCGGATATGGCAACTCCGATGTTATTATCATCAGAAGCTATTCCGCCTATATTAGGCGTGTTGGTGATGATTGGGATTATGGCAGCAGCTATTTCCACAATTGATTCGATCTTGCTAACCCTGTCATCCTTATTTTCTAGGGATATTTATGCTAATGTGAAGCAAGGAACCAAGGATCGGAAACAATTGCTGGTAGGTAAGATCGTCATCCCGGTTATAGCTATTCTTGCTTATTTATTTGCCCAATTACAGCTTGATCTGATTGCTGTGCTGTCCGTTTCCTCTTCGGCTGGTTTAATCGTGGTAGTGCCCGCTATTATTGGAACATTTTTTTGGAAAAGAGGAACAGCAGCGGGTGTGATGACAAGTATTATTATCAGTAGTCTACTAGTGATTTATATTGAAGCAACTGGGGGATTGTTGCTAGGCTTAAAATCAGGTATCTGGGGCATTGTCGTTTCCGGTATTTTATTTGTAGGGGTGAGCTTGAGCACGAAAGCACCGGAACAAAAGGCAAACGAGTTTTTAACGTATATTAAAAGCCATATGAAGAAGAAAACATCCAATTAATCGAACCCCTGTATTCATGCTAGAATACAGGGGTATTTCCTGGGCATAAACCGTAGATAGTCATTGCAACTAACATCGATTTTCCTTAAAATAAAGGTAAGGAAATGTGATGAAACACGATAAGTAGAATGGTCATCGTTATCATTCTAGTAAAGCTAAGCAACACAAACCAAAGGAGGAGAACAATGGCAGGTATAAAATATGAAATCATCCAACAAATAGCGGTACTTTCTGAGTCTGCCTCCGGTTGGCACAAGGAAGTAAATCTTATTAGCTGGAACGATCGTTCGCCCAAGTATGATATTCGTGATTGGTCACCGGACCATGAGAAGATGGGCAAAGGAGTAACGCTTACGGAGGAAGAATGGGACGCACTTAAAGAACAACTAAATAAGGCATAACAAAACCCGGCGAAGGTGGCCGGGTTTTGTTTTATATGAAGTATGATCGATCAGATAACAAAATTGAAAATCCGTTACGATATCGGTAGAATAAGAGGTAAGAGAGAGGGGAATGACGATGGATCCATTAGATGTTGTGTTGCAAGTTGATGAAGTGGAGCCACACTTTCAAGCTATTTTTAGTGCGGACAGTCATGAAATTATTGGTTATGAAGTATTAGGCAGGTTGCGACAGCAAGAGCGTACAATTAGCCTAGGGCCTTTTTTCCATGATGCCAACGTACCAGATGACTTTAAGATGGAAATGGATTTAAAGGTGCAACAGCTAGCATTGAATTATTATATGGAACAAAATATTCAGCAACATTTATTTTTAAATATTGGGGCTAATTATTTTGCTACGGATACGGATGATCAATTTCTGAATCAATTATTAGCCTATCAGGAAAAAGGATTGGATTTATCCAAAATAGTGATTGAAATCATGGGACATCAAGCGACCGGTGATATTGATTCCCTATCGCATACCTTGAAGTATTTGCAAACCTTTGGCGTTAAAGTAGTAGTGGATGAATTAGGTACTGGAATGAGTAATGTAGAGGATATCATGTTGATGGAACCTGATATTCTAAAAGTTGACTTAGAGGTATTGCAAAATGAATCGATGTCAACGAGCTTTCATGGAATCATCCATTCTTTATCCCTATTAGCAAGAAAACTAGGGGCAGAATTGCTTTTTAATGGTATTGCTTCTAACTATCAGTTTCATTATGCCTGGCGCAATAATGGGAGGTACTACCAAGGAGATTTTCTTTCTGAGATTAAACCTCATTTTTTAGCGGTGGATGTATTGAAAAAACGATTTCGCTTGGATATTCAGCAATTTATTGAAATCGAACGAACCAAATTAATGGCGAAATATCAGCTGGCAAGGACCTTGAACCAGTTAATCTCTGGAAAAGGGAAGGAAGTAAAGAAGCATAGGCCACTGGATGAACAAGTGGATTACTTGGCTAGGGGATTAGAAGATATCTTTTTTAAAGTATATGTGACGGATGAAGATGGTTTTCAAAAAACCGTCAATCTTATCTATAATGAAGAGGAATGGGAATGGGACAGTTTGGTAAAAGGGAAGAATTGGAGCTGGCGACCTTATTTTATTGAGAACGTGATTCGAATGAAAGAGGAAAAAACAGGTATACTGTCAGACTTATATAATGATATTGAAACAGGTGAACGTATTCGAACTTTTTCTTATCCGCTAGATTCGGATTATTATTTGTTTATGGATATTTCACCAATGTATTTAGATGACCACGAGGATTTATTATGGTGAAACCAATATCATCTTTAATGTATTTTGGCTACAACACCTGCAGCTATTCATCCATTAAAACCATGTCAAAGACCGCTGAACATGATAGAGTTTCAGCGGTCTTTGTCTTAATCTACCTTAAATTGTTTCATCATCTCTTGTAATTCTTCTGATAGCTGTTTTAATTCATCAGAAGTGATCACCAGTGATTCACTCACACGTAATTGTTCTTCAGTCGTGGCAGAGACTTCTTCGCTTATTGCGGAAGATTCTTCTGCTGTTGCGCTGACTTGGTGAATAGTCGAGGTTAGTACCTCTTGAGAATCTCTTAATTGCTGTACAGAAGCGGTTACTTGTTGAATTTTCCCAGCAAAGCTTCCCATATTTTCCCCGACATCATTTAATATCGACTGTGTATCTTCAGCTTGGGTGACTTGCGCCCGGAAACGAGGAGTGGACAGCTCTAATAATTGTAGTGTCTCATTTACCTCATTTACAATCCCAGAAGTGATCTCTTCTACCTTATCAATCGAATCCTTGGATTGGGTAGAGAGTTTTCTGATCTCATCTGCCACGACAGCAAATCCTTTTCCAGCTTCTCCTGCACGAGCGGCTTCTATGGCTGCGTTCAGGGATAGTAGATTCGTTTGTTGTGCAATGCTGGTTAGCATTTCCATTACCTGATAGATTTGTTCCGTACTCTGTTGTAAAATATCTACTTTCGAAACCAAGGCTTCAGTCATCTCTTCACTATCCCTAGTTTGTGTAACCAGTTCATTTAGTTTTTCTAATCCGGAATGACTGTGTTCTAAGACTGCAACTGCCTGTTGTTCCATCTCAATATTATTTTGATAAACCGTTTCTGTTTCGTCATGGATACTGGCAGCCAAGTTGTTTCCTTTTTCAGCTTCGTCGGTTAGTCCCGTTGCGCCGCTAGCAATTTCTTCTGAAGCGAGTGCAACCTCTTTGGCAGACTGTGACTGTGTATTGGAGACTGTCGCTAGTTCGGAAGCTGCATCTAATACTTGATTGGCTGATAGCCTTGTCTGTTTCATCATGGTTGAAATATTACCTAGCATAGCATTGAAACTCGTCGATAATTCCCCAATCTCGTCTTTGCGCTTGGATACATCGGAACGAACGGTTAAATCTCCCTGCTTCGCCGATGACATTAAATGAGAAATTCGATCAATTGGTTTTGCAATATTCTTCACAATACTTCCTGCAATGATGATCGAAATGATAAGAGCAAGCAGGACAATTCCTAATGTGATATAAAAGATATTGGTGGTATCCTTGGTTAGTTCCTGTTTGGAAACATCACCTACCAAATACCAATCTGTCGCTTCTGAAGGAGTGTAGAATACTAATTGATTATCAGATACTAAGTTATTACTATCTGCTTCTTTCGGGATATCATAACTATACGGTTCCGCTACTTCATCTGAATCAAAAGAGAAAACAATATTATTATTGGCATCAATCATCCGAATTAAACCGCTTTCTCCGAAGGTAACATCCTGAAAGGCTTCCTCAAAAACGATGGTTTGCATTTCTACAACCATCAGATAGTCTTTTCCGCCAATCTTTAAATTTTGTCCGAAGGCAACCGTCGGATCATCTTTTCTAGTGGAAATTCCCTGTTTTAAACCACCAATCCAATAGGTACCCGCATCATTCTCAGCGGTTTCTTGATACCATTCCGTTTCAAAAACAGTAGACTCTTCAATGGTTTCTGTTGAAGAGATCATAAATTCTTTATCAGTATCAAGTAAATAGAGATCTACATTGCTATCTATCATTGTTATTTGTGTTAAGGCATCATCGATGGTTGATTTTAGATTATAGTATTCAAAGTTATTCGTATCGTCATATGTATCCATTTGGTTTAAGGTATTGCTGAAATTATCTGCCATCAGTATTTCTGTGACACGGTCTTTATATTGCTTCATTAAATAATCTAGTTTGTCACCTGATTGAATAATCGTTTGCTCTTGTGCTTCTGTCACCTTATCTTCAATAATTTGATTAGAGATAAAGTAAGAGGCAATACCTACTGCCAATACACTCAACATCACAGTAGATAGAATACTGACGAGAATTTTTGTACTAAGTGAGTCTTTTTTGGAAACGTTTGAATTTTTGAATGTTCTTTTTTTCTTGGTTTTTGTTTTTTTGGGCAGGCGCAGTTTGCTAGAAAAGGTGCTCCATCCTTGCTTCGCCTTATTTCCCCAACGCTGAAACTTTTTCTTCATTTTATTTCCTTTATCCTCCTTTAAACGCGAATTTGTGATTAATAAATCTGAAAATATAGTTCTAATTAATTATATCACGGTCTGTTTGATTTAACTACATAAAATGACAAATAAATAAAAATACCTATATATTATTTAAAGGAGAAGAAGATTCTATGGCTAGCGCACGAAAGGGATTTTACATATCTTAATATGAGTACAAAGCTCAGGTGACAGGGATTTTACTACCTATATTATTACATAGGAAAAACCGGGGAATTTCCGCCCGGTTCTTTATCGACCACTCAAAGTAGTTAATGAACTGCCGATAAGATGGATGATGTAAAGTAGCCAGACCATTTATTCCATAAAATAAAGTTGATTGTTTGTCAGTGCTAGGATGCGCTCCGGAAATAGCTTCCGCTTCGATGCACAGGACGTGCAAGTGCAGGCGTTACGACAGGAGGTCGTGATCTTAGCCTGCGAACCTTCATGTCAAGGCTTTAGCCTCCTCGTCAGCAAAGATCGCTTCCTGCGGGGTCTTCACACTGCGCTTTTCTCGCAGGAGTCTTCACCTATTTCCTCCGCTGGGGTAAAAGTACTACAATCGAATGGCTGCGAGAATGAAGCGTTCCAGACACTATATTTCTGCCAATAAGTAAACCACGTAACCTTTTTTTGAGAACGATTCGATCCTACGTTATGACTTTTATATTTATACCATGATCCATTACGCAGCCGAAGAATCAGTTGACGATTTTCTCCTTTTGCTACAACCCGGTCTTGGTACCTAGAACGCTTCATCTTTGCAGTGATAACCGATGTAGTACTTTTACCCTAGCGGAGGGAATGTGCGGCGACTCCTGTGGGACCAGGACGAGCTGAAGATCCACTTGTAAAAGCGCTCTTCTTTTGCAAGTTAGCTGAAGCCGGCCCCGCGGAAAGCGCAGCATATTCCCGCCGCGCTCGCCTAGCACAAAAAAACGGGCAAACTCACCACTAAAGAAAGCAAACTCCTTTACATCATCCATCTTATCGGTACTCTCGTTCATTCAAGGTCAAAATCATTCCAAGTCCTATTATATCAAGGATTATAAACTTTCCTAGCTTATAAAAAACAATCCCTATTCGAAATAGGGATTGTAGGGATAGCTTTATTTACAAGAGTCTCCTTCACAGAAACTTCCTGGTTCCATCTCAAACGATTTTTTGGTTTCTTTTTCGGTTTCGGCAATCTTTTCGATAGCCTGCATAAATGTTTCAACCGGCTGTGCCCCAGAAATAGCGTATTTATGATTGATCACAAAAAAGGGTACACCGGTAATGCCCAATGATCTTGCCTCTGCTTCATCTTTACGTACGTCTGCTGCGTAATATTCCTCGTTATTAATGATTTGCGCTACCTCATCTTGATGAAAGCCTAACTCCTTTGTAATCGCCATTAATGTATCTGCGTTTCCAATATCCTTGGATAGTGTAAAATAATGATATAAGACGGATTCTACATAGGCCGTTTCCTTATTAACAGAAGCAGCGTATTTGCTTAAGCGATGGGCAAGAAATGTATTACCTGGTTTCATCGTATCAAAAACAAAATCAAGCCCGATTGCCTTGGCTTGTTCACCAATTTGTTCGTTGGCTTGCTTTGCTTGAGAGGCTGTCATATTATATTTTTCAGCTAATAGATCATGCATGTTCTTTCCACTGTAGGGCGGAGCATCAGGATCTAATTCAAAGCTTTTATGTGTGGTAGTAATATTTAAGTCTTCAGGAAAACGCTCGATTGCTTGCTGTAAACGTTTCGTACCAATATAACAGAAAGGACAGGCAAAATCGCCCCATATTTCAATCTGCATCTAAAACACCTCACTTAAGTTTCATACCTATTTTGCCACAAATATAACAGGCAAGAAAGGAATCTGCTTAATGGAGATAAAAGTCATCTAATAAAAATGTAAATCCTGATATCTCACACTCTAAGGTTATATCATTGGAAGGGTTTGAAGGAGATGATAGGGGATACATCTCATTTTATCATATAGCAATTGCCTGCAAGACGACTACTGCAAAAAAAAGAGGGAGATAATGGGTATTATGAGCAGATGGAACCGCCAATTGTAATTGAGGAAAACATCCTAATCCACTAAATGAAGTTTCCTTACTGGTTTTTATTTATCATTGTTTATTGTGTTATCTTGATCTTGATCAGATATTTTGTCGATAATTTCTTCTGTCATTTCTGCATAGCTCTTGTTTTTGAAATCATCATAGAATTCTTCCCATATCATCGTAAATCTGCTCTTTAAAATCGTCATAGAAATCATAAAAAAGCTAGGTCTTTAGGAAGACCTAGCTATGATTCATTATAGATTGGTTGATACCTCTGCATTCTCGCGTAGTTCGCTGATAAGTCCTTGAACTACTTCTGCTCTCTTTTGATTAATAACTTGTTGTTCTAAGTTCGGTTGTGCTTCTTCAAAAGAAGGAATACTTTGTTCCTCCCCAGATTCACTCTGTTGACCTTGCTGCTCTTGTTGGGCAACCAATTGGTCGTATAGTTCTTGCATTTCTTCTTCACTTGCTTCTAAATCTCCAGATTCATTGTTGATCAAAGTGTCTAATTGGACTTGTGATTCTACCTGCTGCATAAATTCTTCTTCACCTGTTCCTTGTTCTTCTAATGCAGCGATCAAATCTTCCCTTGATTCAAAGTTATTTTGTTCGATCAAACCGTCTATCGTCGAGTTTACTTCATCTTCTGAGGCTTCTATACCTTCATTGTTCGCTTCTTGAACCAACAATTCTTGTCCAATTAAGCTTTCCGCTACTTGCTGTTTTAGTTGATCTTGATCCAGTTCTTCACCGGTCATTTGCATTTGCATGGCCATTTGTTGAAATTGAGACGTATAGGCTGTTTCGAACTCATTCTTGGAAATCTCCTCGCCATTGACTTCCGCTACAGTATCTGGAACACCCTCTAAGTCTGGCTCAGGCATTTCAGGCATTTCGCCACCGCCTTCTGCGCCACCTTCTGCTTGCTCCTCTGTATTTGAATCGCCCGCTTCCTCACTATTATCATCTGATGCGCCATCATCATCGTTACTACAAGCAGCTAATATCGTAAACATGAATAGAAACGCAATACTCCATATGGTTTTTTTATTCATCTAGATTCATTCCTTTCTCTTGTTATTTCTTTGGCGAGTGTAGCACAGTTTGTCCCAAAAATAAAACCGAAATCATTGGCAAAATACCTTTGTAAACACTTTGTAACCTTTTAAAAGCTTATATGATAGGGTTTTATACTGTTTTTACAAGGAGAAAGCTAAAAAGTGTAAAATTTATGGAAAGCAGAAAACAGAATAATGGAAGATGCTAAGTCCCTTCCTATCATCTTTTTAAAACTAAATAAGTTGAATGAAATAATGCCTCATGGATCAAACGAGAGATACTATCGGGAAATAAAACGAGCACAGACTTGCTTGTCACACATTTTTGTTACATTTATAAGTTCAACTTATATAGAAATTATCATCCAAATTTACGCTAAGTTAATTATATTTTGTGCATTAATTAGTTTTTTATACCTAATAAAAAAGAATCAAAAAATGATAGTCAACTATTGAAAAATATGATATGATTATTTTTGTTATTTTTTTCACATAAAAAGGAGCATTTAATATGAAGAAACTGTCTAAAAATAAGTATAAAATACCTGTTATTATGCTCGCGCTGCTCATTATCCCAAGTACAATTGTAGGTTATTTCTCGTACCAGCAAACAGAAGTGCTGGAAAAAGCCATTATAGAAAAGGATGATATTGTAGAGACATTACCCAAATATCAGGATGTATTTAATACATACGAACAAAAGTTAACCGAATTATCCGAATTAGAGGAAATGGATTATCAACAGGTGGACTTAAGTGATCAACCGACAAATACGTATCCTAATATGCCAGAAGTGAATGATCCGCTATTAACAAGCTATTATGAGGAGACACTGTCAGACCAGATGCATTCGGATGATTATATGATTAATTTATATATTGGTACAACGGAAGGTGCTTTGTATTTAAGTAATATTACCGAAGAATTGAGGATGTCTGATTATAATGCAACAGAAGCAGATTGGTATCGACAAGCAATAGAATCACCGGAAACGGTCATATGGTCAAAGCCATATATAGATAACTTGACAGGCAATCCGGTTGTTACTTTTGCTAAAACGATCTATGATGAAAACAATCAAGTGGTTGGCGTGCTTGCCTCTGATTTTGATATGCATGCATTAGCGATGCAAATGCGTCAAGATATTTTACAGACGACTGTCATAACTCTGATACTCTCTACAGTGATTGGACTGGCGATCATTATCTTGTTTGTCCGTGTCATGAATTATAATATTAAGGCAATGATAGAAGAATTAGATCGTTTGTCTAGTGGGGATTTGTCGGGTGAAAAAGTAAAGGTGAAAGGTAAAGATGAATTTGCTGATTTAGCTGATTCCTTGAATAAGATGAAGGATAACCTATATGTAATGATTAACCAAGTAATGATTGCCACCGGTCAAGTGATGCAGCAGGGAACTATACTAAGTCAAGCCTCTGATCAAGTCAAACAAGGCAGTGAACAGATTGCGGCAACGATGGAAGAATTGGCGTCTGGTACAGAGTCTCAAGCTAGTCATGCAAGTGATTTGGCGACATCTGTGGATCAATATAATCTGAAGGTGAAAACTGCTGCGAAAAGTGGCACAAATGTAAGTAGCCAAGCTCAAGAGATGAAGGAATTAAGTGAACAAGGCAGACAAGAACTACAAGTGACGATCGATCAAATGAAAATAATTTATCAAACGGTACATGATTCCTATCAACGAGTTTCTGGGCTGGACAGGCGGACAGAAGAAATCGATAAGATTGTGGTCGTGATTAAAGAGATTGCCGAGCAGACTAATCTATTAGCATTAAATGCGGCGATTGAAGCAGCCCGCGCTGGGGAAGCTGGTAATGGCTTTGCCGTAGTAGCGGATGAAGTAAGGAAATTAGCGGAACAGGTGACAGATTCGGTAACAGATATTACAGGACTAGTCGGTAATATTCAAACGGAATCAAATGAAGTGGCCTCCTCTTTAGAAAATGGGTTTAAAGAAGTGGAGAAAGGAACAGAGCAAATAGGAACTACTGGAGAAAGCTTTCAACAGATAAATACCTCGATTTCAGGGATGGTCAATCATGTTGAATTGATGGTACATGAACTGGAATTGGTACAAGAGAATAGTCAAAACATGAAAAAATCAGTTGATGAAATCGCGGCAGTAAGTGAAGAATCGGCAGCGGCTGTACAAGAAACGGCTGCCTCCGCCGAACAAGCTAATCAATCGATGGACGAAGTGTCCAAGAGTGCAGTAGAATTAGATAAATCAGCTGAGAATTTGGAAAAAGAAATCAGTAAGTTTAAGATTATTTAATGAATAAAGAAAACGGCGGTGTGAACTTTGTCGTTTTCTTTTTATAAGAGAAACTCAGTAACAATGACTGTATGAACATCTAGGATTTAGAAATAGAAAGACAAATATGTTAAAATGTTTACGAAATATAGCGTGTGAACTCATAAATATCAGAGGTTTGGTCACTTTTACAAAAATTTCATGCTTTATTGTCATTAAATTAAATGACAAATAAACAAAAACATTGCTATACTGTAGATGAATATAGCTTGATTGGAGAGATGAAAATGCAAGAAATACATACAACAGAATTAGCCGAGAAATTATCTAATGATGAAACGTTGGCGGTTATTGATGTCAGAGAAGATGACGAGGTTGCAAGAGGCATGATTCCCAATGCCAAGCACATTAAGCTGGGTGAGCTTCCAGAGCATTTAACGGAGCTGGATGACCAGACAGACTATTACATTATCTGCCGTTCTGGCGGCAGAAGCTCGAGAGCGGCTCAATATTTATTGGCCAAAGGATATCAGGCTATCAATGTTGATGGCGGTATGCTTGCCTGGAATGGTGAAACCGTTGTGCCGAGCTAAACAAAAAACAGACAACTTGGTGATGTTGTCTGTTTTTTTATGGGTTAAGAATAAAACCCATCTATGAGGATAATTATTTTCAAAGCGGGTCGTCCAGCAACAAGCTCGGGCTTTCCTCCGTTGTACGATAACTCAACATCGGCGCCTACACTTACTCTGCCCAGTTCATACATTTCTGAACGAGCATTTTGTGCTTTTGTTCTTAGGAGTGTATAAAGTCGCCATTACAATTGGTGTTATTGTGCAATGGTAGATCTGATGACGACCAAAAAAAGTGGAAAACTTGAAAAAATGGTCGTCATCCCCAAGGAAGATGGGAGTACATTTATTAAAATGCTCCTTTAAATTATACTAGTTCATCAAGCAGTTCTTCTAGTTTCATTCCTCTCGAAGCCTTTAAGAGTACAACCGTTTGTGGATGCAAGAGAGGGGTAACAGCCGCAACTAGTGTTTCTTTATCCATAAATGATGTGACTTGTATTGAGGATTTTGTTTCTTTAATTCCTTTGGCAATCTCCTTACCCAGTTCCCCGTAAGTATATACATAGTGAATTCCTTGTTCCGCAATGAAATGTCCGATTTCTTGGTGAAGCTCCTTCTCGGCTACACCTAACTCCAACATGTCTCCAAGAATGAGAATCTTACTGGTATATCCTTTTAAGGAATCAATGAGTGAGATAGCTGCCCGCATCGAGGTGGGGCTGGCGTTATAGGCATCGTTGACAATAAGTGACTGTTTTTTACCCTGAATTGTCTCCATTCGCATAGCCGTTAGCTGTAAATTGGTTAATTGCTGCTTTATCTCGTTTTCATGAACGCCAAGATGGATCGCAGCCAAGATAGCAGCCATCGCATTTTTTACATTATGAATCCCAAGAACAGGAAGGTAAAGGGTGCTATCTGGAAATTGATTAACGATAAACTCTGTTCCATCACCCTTTAGTTCAATCGAGAGCGGGTAGATGTCGGATGTCTTCGATTTACCAAAGGATTTACAAATAAAAGGGGTTTGATCCTCTGTCAACTTTTGTTGCAATAAAGGTTCATCCCCGTCATAGATAAAAAGTCCTTCTTGACTAAGGTTCGAGGTGATTTCAAATTTCGCCTCTGCTATTCGCTCTCGTGATCCCAATATTTCCATATGTGACTCACCAATATTGGTAATAATCGATATATTCGGACAAGCAATATCTACTAATTTAGCAATTTGCCCAATATCACTCATTCCCATTTCTAACACCATAATCTCCGTATCCTCGTCTAAAGTAAATAGCGAGAGTGGGAGTCCTTGCTGGCTGTTATAATTTCCTTGCGATTTCTGTACTTTAAAATGTCCGCTTAATACTTGAGCGACCATGTCTTTAGTAGAGGTCTTGCCATTGCTTCCTGTGATTCCAATGACCTTGACGCCGGTTTCTATGCGATAGTTTTTTGCCAAGTCCTGCATGGCTTGTAAGCTGTCATCCACAAATAATAAAGGGACATCTTTTGGTGGATTAGGAACATCCTTTTGCCAAAAAGCAGCAGCTGCACCATTTTCATAGGCCTGTTCAACAAATTGATGTCCATCGACGTTTGCCCCGGTGAAAGGGATAAAAAGCTGTCCCTCCTCAATCGAACGAGTATCAATCGATACCCCGGTCATTGTTCTGTTGCTGTACTGATTGGAGGAAAGCTCAGCGTTTGCCATCACAGCTATTTGTGATAAGGTTCTATTAATCATTTGGTACGCTCCTATTCATCCATAGTATATCGAATATTCATTTTCTCTTGATGTTTTTCCAAGGCCAATTCTACTAATCTATTAATGAGTGCAGGATAATCTAAACCGCTATGTTTCCATAATAACGGGAACATGCTGAATGGGGTGAACCCTGGCATGGTATTGACTTCATTAACCAGTACTTCACCATCTTTCGTTAAAAAGAAATCCATTCTGGCTAATCCAGAACAATCTAAGGAACGATAGGCATGCTTTGCCATTTGCTGCATTTGATCATAGGATTCTTCTGGGATATCTGCTGGAATAATCAAACCAGTATTACCATCCTCATATTTGGATTGGTAGTCATAAAATTCTGTACTGGCAACAATTTCTCCTGCTACGGAACAGGCTAGATCATCATTTCCAATAACACCCATTTCAATTTCGCGTGCATCGACCCCTTGTTCAACAATGATTTTCCGGTCATATTGTAAGGCTTCACGTACCGCTTCATCCAATGTCTCACGATTGTTGCATTTACTAATACCTACACTTGAACCCAGGTTGGCAGGTTTAACAAAACAAGGATAGTTTAGCTCTGATTCTATTTGTTGCACAAGAGTATCTTGATTTTCTTCCCATTCTTTGTGGAGGAACCCTATATATCGAACTTGCGGTAATCCTGCTTGAGCAAAAATGGCCTTCATCGTGATTTTGTCCATTCCAGTAGAAGAAGCTAACACGCCATTTCCAACATAAGGTAGATCAAGCAGTTCCAACAGACCTTGCACGGTACCATCTTCACCGTTTGGACCATGTAATAATGGGAAAACGACTTGATTTGTTTCGGTTTCTTCTAGTTTATTTAAAGTAAGTGGAGAAACAGCCGTTTGATCGGTCGTTTCAATAAGGTGTTGAATATCTGTTACCTTCCCATCTATAGCAGGAACTTTATTCCAACCACCCTTTTCATCGATGAAAAGGGGCTGGATGTTGTAACGATCCTTATCAACGGCGTTCATAACTGCTTTTGCCGTTTGTAAGGATACTTGATGTTCCGCTGATTTACCACCAAATAATAGGTGCAATTTTGTCTTCATGATAACCTATACCTCCAACATAATTAACTTTTTCTGCTATCCATAATGGTTTATGACCTTTATAATGTTTATGTCACATCCTTAAGTATACATCTTGTTTGGGGGAATTCACAATAAGAAGTTATATCCTTTTTGACAGGATAAAAAAACTCCCTGCAAAAACTGAACTGCATATTATGGAACATGCAGTCCAGCAGGGGAGAGGATTTTTAACTTATTATTTGTTTAAGCACAGATAGGGTTCTCTGTAGTTGGGGAGAGGGCCGTAACAACTTTGCCTCGACCCCTTCGACAGGTATTTCATTTGTTATTCATGAAAGTGGAAATGGGTTAGCAATAGAAAGAAGCCCCTACAATAATTAACAAAATGAAAAGCACAACGATTAAAGCAAATCCACCGCCGTAACCGCCAGTCTGACATTCATTGCCATAACCACTGCCATAGCCACCACATGGGTTGTAACAGCCACCGTAATAACTCATACTGATCAAACCTCCTTGTGTTTTATCACTATATAATGTATGTTTGTTCCGGTTGAAGGTTAAGGCAAATAACCATTTTTTTATAAAATGGGCGAATGCCATAGGAAATGTATTACTTCATTTTACTCTCTTATCACATATCGACTTGGCAAAAGCAAGTCAAATCCTGCTGAAATCCTCCGGTCCTTCATTACTCACCAAAAACAGATCCTGAATTGTTGATTCTTTCAAAATCAATCTAAATCCTATAATATCAAGAATTATCTGTTTTTTGCCCTAGAAAAAAGACTTACACCAGGTAAGCCTTTTTAAATCTTTAAAAAGCATGAACTTTCTAAATAAAGAGAACAGGGAACGTTTTCGCTACCTACTTTGTAATACCGAGTTGTTTTAAACCATTATAAATACCTGAGTCTTCAACTGAGGTTGTTTGTCGGTTAGCAAAGGGTTGTAATTCCTCATCGGCATTCCCCATGGCAAAACCTTCTCCAACAAAAGCAAGCATATCCTTGTCATTCATCCCATCCCCAAAGGCAATCGCTGTTTCAGACGGTAAATTTAAATGGGCCAGCACTTTTTTGACGGCTTCTCCTTTATTGACACTTTCCCGGATAACGTCATAGCCGTTTTGAATTGCTGCCACATTAATTTTGGAAAAATAGATGTCATGACCTGCAAGCTGATACTTATGAAGCTCTTCTGGTCTTAGGTTCACAATGGTTATACCAAGAATTTCTTCTCGGAAGCTTTTGTGATAGCTCTTATAATTATAGAGCCCGAAATAGTCGATAAACTCTTTCATATAGGGTTTTGTATCATTGGTTAGCAGGTTCAACTGGCTGGTGTAGAAAACTAACTCATCATCGTTTTCTTGGGCCACTTGTAGATAGAAATCAATAACCTCAGGTGAAATAGGTTCATCTACTACTGTAAAACCCTCATAGATAGCCAGTGCCCCATTATAGCCTACAAAAGAATGAACGTTTAATTCCTTTGCGATATCCTGAATTTCATGAATCGGTCTTCCCGTTGCAAGAAAGACCTCAACCCCATTAGCTTGCGCCTGTTTTATAGCCTCTTTAGTAGATGGCTGGATGGTATGATCACTGCGTAGTGTGGTACCATCAATATCTAAAAACAGTGTTTGATACTTTTCCATGTTGATTTGTCTCCTTTTCCACACCTAAAACGTCAGGTTATCTAATTCTTTTCCACTTGTTTCTTCATATCCTTTCATGTATTTAATCCGGCGTTGGGCAGCGGTTTGATTCACTTGCTCATCGGCATGATAAGAAGAACGTACAAGTGGTCCAGCTTCACAATGTGTAAACCCTTTGGATAAGGCGATTTGTTTGAGCTCTTGAAACTCATCAGGATGATAATAACGTTCTACTTTCAAATGTTTTTTTGTTGGTTGCAAGTATTGGCCGATGGTCATAATATCAACATTGTTAGCCCTAAGGTCATCCATTGCTTCGATGATTTCTTCCTTCGTTTCTCCAAGTCCAACCATAATACTGGATTTGGTTGGCGTATTAGGGGCAATCTCTTTGACTCGTCTCAATAGTTCAAGAGAGCGGTCATACATGGCAATCGCCCGAACTTTTTTGGTTAATCTTCTGACGGTCTCAATATTATGATTGAAGATATCTGGCTCACTGTCCATTAAGGTATGTAAGCTTTCGTAATCTCCTTTCATATCAGAAGGGAGGATTTCGATGGTACAGCTGGGCACATTTTTATGGATTTGACGTACTGTTTCCGCAAACACAGCCGCTCCGCCATCTTTTAAGTCATCACGAGCAACGGCGGTTACAACCACATGCTTTAGCCCCATAATTTCAACGGACTCCGCCACACGTTTTGGCTCGCCCCAATCTAACTCATTCGGAAGACCTGTCTTCACGGCACAAAAACGACAACCTCTCGTGCAGGTGTCTCCTAAAATCATAAAGGTAGCGGTCTGTCGCTCACTCCAGCATTCGTGAATATTAGGGCATTTAGCCTCTTCACAAACCGTATTTAGTCGTTTGTCACGCATAAGGTGTTTTAATCGATTATAGGATTTGTTGGTATTGATTTTGATTTTTAACCATTCCGGTTTACGTAGGTGTTCTTCTTGTTTTGCCATCTGATCATCGACTCCTATCTAGAAAGATTCCATTCATCTTTTAAATATTTGTTTTTCATTAACGCATGGATTTCTTGCTCTTGTTCCGTGGATAAGTGAAAGGCTTCCAATTGAATGTCCAATCCTTGTTCAAAACCTTCTTTAAACGCTTGTTTAGCTTCCTGTAGACTGACTGCTCTTTCGGCAGCTTTGTCGATAGAGATTGCCTTATCATTAAAGGCATTACGTGCTCGTTGTTTTACTCGCTCATTCCGGTAGACGAAGAGATCATACAATCGATCATTATCGACAGACAAAGGGATGGAACCGTGTTGAAGGATGACCCCTTGTTTTCTGGTTTGGGCACTTCCGGCGGCTTTCTTTTGATCCACTACAAGCTCATACCAAGAAGGTTCTTCAAAACAAACGGCAGATTGCGTAGTGCTTCGTTGATTATCAGGTATAGCAAACTCGGCTTGAATCCCCAAATTTTGAAACCCAGCAAGCAGCCCTCTGGATAAGATCAAGTAAGCTTCTTTAACCGATTTTGGCATCTTGGGGTGCTGCTCTGATACAATCACGCTATAGGTTAGTTCCTGATCGTGCAGGACTGCACGTCCACCAGTTAACCTTCTAACTACCGGAATACCATTTCTTTTGGCGGCATCTAAATCTATTTTATTTTTCGTTTTTTGGAAATAACCAATGGAAAGTCCAGCAGGTAACCATTCATAAAAACGAAGAACTGGGGGGATTTTCCCCTCACTGTGCCACTGGAGCAAGCATTCATCCACTGCCATGTTATAAGCTGGTGTTTGTTTACTACTATCTAAAAAGAACCAAGTTTCTTTCATAACATTATGCGTTTCTCCACTGAAGAGAAGCGAACCTCCTTTAACTGTACTAATTGTTTATATTACTACTTATGGTACAGCTTGCCTTATATTATGTCAAAGAATTAATGTGAAGGAAAGGCTTGCAACTTGTGATATAGTAGAAAGTGTTACTGACTAATTGAGGAGACATACATAAATGAGTGGATTTAACGAACAATTTCTTATTTCGATTACGATTGTGATGATCGGTTATGTATTAAAAAGAGTTCAGCTTGTAAAGGAAAAGGATGGGGAAGGCATTGCTAGGGTTATTTTCAATCTAACGTTACCATGCTTAATTATCGTAACGTTCAACGATGTGACATTCGCACCCTCTTTATTTTATTTAGTTGTTATTGCCTTTGTTTACGGTTTGATATGCGCAGGATTAGCTCTTTTTGTGTTTCGTAAACATTCTCGGGAGGTGAAAGGAACCTTTGGAATGATGGTACCAGGCTTAAATATTGGTCTGTTTGCGTATCCATTAGTGGAAGGCCTCTTTGGATTGGAAGGCCTCAAATATTTTGGCATGCTAGATGTTGGGAATGCTTTCATTGTTTTTGGATTAACTTATATTATCGCAGGGTATTTTGCCAGTGGATCAGGTACATTGGAAATGCGCTCGATTGCCGTGAAATTATCGAAGTCTGTGCCATTAATGACGTATTTCCTTGTATGCCTCATTAATTTATTTGGCTTATCCTTACCATCGACGTTCATTGATATTACAAACGTTATCTCTGTAGCGAATATGCCGCTTTCCTTATTATTATTGGGGTTGTATTTGAACTTCTCCTTTGCTAAAGGTTATGGAAAAATGTTAGTTGCTTTCCTAGCCACCAAGTATGGATTAGGATTGATAATGGGAACGGCATGTTACCTTCTGCTGCCAGTGGACGAAATGTTTAAATTTACTTTACTAATTGGTTTTATTTTGCCAACTCCAGCTTCTGTATTACCGTATTCCATTATGTTCGGCTATAATCAGCGGCTGGTGGGAACTGCTTCAAACTTAACCATGATCGTGAGCTTTGTATTAATTTGGGTCATCGTTAATGTGGTTATGTGAAACACCTGTTAACAGTTTAAGCTATCTCCACCATAAAGGCAGGGAAATTTACGAGTACTTAACGATGTGGAAAAGCGTTTTAAAAAGGGAGTGATAGTGTGTTTGACTTAAGTATGTGGGAATGGATCGTGGTTATTTTTGCAGGATTGCTTATTGGCTTTTCTAAGGCAGGAGTAGCAAGCATGGGGATTTTAGTAGTCACCATTTTTATGTTGCTTTTTCCAGCGAGAGAATCAATCGGTATTTTACTTCCGTTATTAATGGTTGGAGATTTATTTGCTGTAATCTTTTATCGAAGAAATGTAGTTTGGCGCTACTTATTATCCTTGCTTCCTTGGGTATTACTCGGTATTTTACTTGGTTATTTGGTATTAAATGTGGTGACAAGTGAACAGTTAAAGCCGATGATTGGAATACTAGTGCTTGGATTAATTATTTTACATATGGGTCAGAAAAAATGGGGAGAGCGTTTTGTTGAAATGCTGCCGGAATCCAAAATCTTCACTTACAGTATGGGTATATTAGCTGGTTTTACCACGATGATCGGCAATGCAGCTGGGGGAGTAATGACCATTTATTTACTAGTGAAAGGTCTGCCAAAAAAAGAATTTGTTGGTACCGGGGCATGGTTTTTCTTATCGGTTAATATTATAAAATTTCCTTTTTATATGTCACTTGGCATTATTACAACGGAATCACTAAGCTTTAATGCTCTATTAATTCCCGTTATCTTGATTGGTGCGCTAATAGGTGTGAAAATAATTCAAATCATGCCTCAAAAGGTATTTCAGACATTGGTGTTGTTGTTTGCAGCTATTGGGGCGATTCGGTTATTGTTTGGATGAGGCACTTTCATATGCAAAACGAATGTATTTGATAGAAATCGGCAGAGGCAGGTTTATGTTGCTTCTGCCGATTTCATTTCTTTCATAAATACTTCGGTTATGCACTTCACTGAAGAAGCGTTTATTTAATTCTCTCTCAGTGCCTGCTGAATATCTTCTTTCAAATCTTCCACATGCTCAATACCAACGGAAAAACGAAGTAATTTGTTACAAATCCCACGTTTTTGTAATTCTTCTTGCGGAATATCGGCATGTGTTTGTGTCGTAGGATAAGTAATAAAGCTTTCTACACCACCCAAACTTTCTGCAAAAGAGATAATCTTTAGTTTTTCTAAAAATGAAGCAACCAGCTTATTATCAACTACACGAAAACTAATCATAGCACCTTTTCCTGGATAAAGGACTTCTTCAACTTGTGGTTCTTTGTTTAAAAATGTCACCAGTTCTTGCGCGTTAGCTTGTTGTTGCTCTAGGCGCAGCGGCAATGTCTTCATGCCTCGGATCAACAGCATACAGTCTAAAGGTGACAGTACAGCACCAATGGCATTATGTAAATAGGTAAGTCGCTCTGCTAAGGACTCCTCTTTGACAGCAACGAGTCCTGCTAAGACATCATTGTGTCCACCCAGATATTTAGACGCAGAGTGAATAACAATATCGGCACCCAACAATAGTGGCTGTTGAAGGTAAGGGGTATAGAAGGTATTATCTACAATAAAAAGCAGATGGTGTTTTTTGGCAATAGCAGCCACTTCTTCTATATCAATTTCCATCAATAACGGATTGGTAGGTGTTTCAATGAATAGTGCCTTGGTGTGACTGGTGATTTTTTGTTCTATATCATTGGGATCGGTATAGACTGGCTTTATCTCATATGCCTTTTGTAAATGCTCAAACAAACGATAACTGCCGCCATAGATGTCTTCTGTAACGATAATTTCATCCTGCTGTTTGAATAACGAAAAAATCAATTGAATAGCTGCCATTCCAGAGGCACAGGCAAATCCCCTTACGCCACCTTCCAGCGTGGCAATCGCTTCTTCAACGATTTCCCTGGTAGGATTAGCAGTTCGGGTATAGTCATATCCCGTTGATTGACCAAGGGTTGGGTGTTGATAAGCTGTCGATAGGTATATAGGAGGTTCTACCGCTCCTGTTCGTACGTCCTTGCGATTGCCGATTTGAGCAAGCAATGTTTTCATTCTGTTCATTGGTTTTCATCCTTTCGCTGTAAAAATCAAAAAGAAGTCTTCGATAAGCAGAAGACTTCTTGTGTACTAAGATAGTATTCTCTCATCTGTCGGTAGTTAGCCGCCTGGAATTAGCACCATACATCTGTATGCTGGTTGCTGAGGTGTCATCGGGCCAGTCCCTCTACCTCTCTTGATAAGATTATTATTTATAGGATTTTCATACACGCATCATATCCTATAATGAGGAAGATTACAAGCCTATTTTATAAAATTTTTTGGTTATCCTATTGACAGAAGACGTAGAATCCTTTATATTTAGGATCAACTAATAACAGGAAATAAATGAAAACCTATATTGTTTTTCTTATCCAGAGGGGAGAAGGGAACTGGCCCATTGAATCCCCAGCAACAGGCTTTATGTACTGTGCTAAATCCAGCAAGTAATTGGCAGATAAGAGGTGTACTTCCTACTTAACTGAAGCCAAGTAGGATTTTTTCATTATGAGGTAAAACAAGCAAACGTGTGGGAGTAATGAATAGAAATGGTAGTAAAGAGATTACTACTTCATTTTTTGATCATTAATCCAAGTTTTCTTATCGGTATAAATGAATTAAAGAAATTGATGGACTGAAGGTTGGGATAAGATGTTAACGATCATAGCAATTGTAGCGGCTTGTTTATTTGCTTTTAATATCGGTGCAAGTGGTTCTGCTGCTAGCATGGGGATTGTCTATGGGGCAAAAGTAATTACCAAACGACAACTTGCCCTTCTGTTAGCTGGGATAGGGGCAGTAGTTGGTAGTGTATTCGGAGGACAGTACGTGACAGGTACTCTCGGTAAAGGTATTATCCCTGAAGATATCATGACAGTGAAAGTCGCTTGTATCATTTTATTAGTATCAGGTTTCACCTTGCTGGTTACCAATTACATCGGAATTCCCTTATCAACAAGTGAAGTAACAGTGGGTGCCATTGTCGGAGTTGGCTTAAGTTTTAGACAGGTAAATGTGGACACGATTGCCATGATTGTGTCTTTCTGGGTGATTGTCCCAGTAGCGGCTTTCCTTATTCCTTACTTTCTAGAAAAGGTCAAGCGCGTCTTGTCTAAAAAGATGAATTACCGGCCACCGGTAAAACTATTAGCCGTCATATTACTTATTACCGGGATCGTGGAGGCTATTGCAGCAGGGATGAATAACGTGGCCAACGCTTTAGCGCCATTAGTGGGATCAAATATTGTGTCGATGGAAGCCGGATTGCCGCTTATTGCGATTGTAGTGGTCTTAGGCAGTATCTTTTTTGGTGGGAAGGTTTTAGAAACCAACGCCAAAAAGATTACCTCGTTGACTTTGGGGAATGGAATTGTCATCTCAGGTGCTACAGGAAGCCTTGTGGTGGGGGCTTCGTTTTTAGGTATTCCTATACCAATGACTCAAATAACTACTGCTGCGATTGTAGGTATTCAGGCAAGTAAAGATAAGAAGAAGGTTTGGAAGCAAAAGATCATTCATCAGATTGCAAAGGTATGGATTACCTCGCCAATTGTATCTTTAGTCATTGCCTTTGCTCTAACGGAAATATTGGTGCAATATAGTTATAATCAGGTTATTATCCTCACCTTAGCCATTTTTGCAACGTATATTTTAGTAAGATATAGAGAAAGACCGACAAAAGTGATAAGAGAGAAAGGATGGGAACAACATGGGGAAAGTCTACTTAGTGGGAGCAGGACCAGGAGATGAGGAATTAATAACCATAAAGGGATTGAGAGCTATTAAAGAGGCGGATGTCATCTTATATGATCGCTTAATTAATCCTAATCTTTTACAACATGCCAAAGTGGAGGCAGATCTCATTTTTTGCGGAAAAGAACCTAATAAGCATGGCTTGATTCAAGATCGAATCAATGAACATTTGCTATTCCACGCTAAGCTGGGTAAGGTTGTCACTCGATTAAAAGGTGGGGATCCTTTTATTTTTGGCAGAGGTGGAGAAGAGGCCGTTGTACTTGAGAAAAACCAGGTTGATTATGAGGTAGTACCGGGGATCACATCCGGTATCAGTGCTGCTGCCTATGCGGGGATCCCATTGACTCATCGGCATGTAAGTGGTTCCGTTAGTTTTATCAATGGTGCTAACCCTGATGAAAGATCGAATGAAGAGTGGGTGCATCTCGCTAATGGTGCAGATACGCTATGCTTTTATATGGGGATCAAGACATTTCCAGTGATATGCGAGAAGCTACTGCAAGCAGGACTAAATCCAGCTGTTCCTGTTGCTATTATCCATTGGGGAACCTTTTCCCATCAAAAAACGATCAAAGGCGATTTGGCTTCTATAACGGAGAGGTTGAATGAGGTAAGTAATCCGTCTATGGTTGTAATTGGAGAGGTTGTTCAATTGAGTGAACAATTGCAATGGTTTGAGCGTATGCAAACTCAACAAGCAGAAATCCAGGTTTAACGATAGGTTATCGTATCTGTCATTAGGTTAGAAGATTCGAGGTCATCCTCTTATCGAAAAAATGACTAGTGGTCTAAGTTTGCCACTAGTCATTTTTTAATGCATCCGATATGTGCTTCTGATCATTGTCCCAGTCCCATTGCGGATTAATTCGGTCGATAAATTTCTGCAGCTGCTGTTCGGTTAGGTCCCTTTTACCGTTGGAATTATTGAGATAGGATTTTAATTCCCAATCGCCACCCTTTTTATTAGTAAAAGTTCGCCATTTAACGGTAAAGATGTAATCATTTCCATTAATATCGGCATGAACAAGTAAAATATCATTGTGTAAAATAAAATTGCTTAGCTTCATGATGTACACCCCCTATTCTTATCATACCATAATGAAGAAAGACTAAGAAGTTTATTTGGTATCTGGCTTTGTCATTACTAAGAGATATTGAAGATGTTAGGTAATTGTATCTTCCATTGGTATCTTCTTTGTAGCGTTGTCGAATAACGTACGTTTAAGTCAAAACATACAAATGCGCGTTTCTTCAAAGTCTTATTGCTTGGGTATCGATACTTTCGGGAAAAACCATAGAATGATAAACGTAAGCGTACCAATTAAAAACAAGCCTAGATATACCGTATGTAGTGCATAAGATAGCCCATCTTGCATTAATGTCAAGGTATCCGACGAAATGGTGTCTTGGAGATCCTGATTTAATAAGGCATCCGTATTGGGCATATCCACATCTACAGCCTGTTGTTGATAGAAATGCTGTAGCCTGAGATTTAAGAGCCCGCCAAGTAAAGAGGCGCCGACCGCACTACCGATAACCCGCATAAACATATTTAAGGAGGTGGCTGCTCCTCGCTCTTGCCAGGATACACTGTTTTGGATGGCTACGATAAATGTTGTTGACGTGAGCCCCATGCCGACGCCTACTACTAATGAGCTAACACCTGCATAGATCGGTCCTTTATCGGCATCCAGTAAGAAAAAGAGCAATGTACCAATAAACAAGGCGATACCACCTATAAATGCTGTTTGTTTAAAACCAATTCGTAATACCAAGTGCCCTGCAATGGTGGCAGATATCGGCCAACCTACCGATAAAGTACTCAGCGTAAATCCTGCAACAATCGCTGATTCTCCCATCACCCCTTGTACAAAGGTGGGGAGAAAGCTGGATAATCCTAAAACAATCATACCGGAAAGTAAAGTAGCTACGTTGGCAATGACCATGAGTTTATTTTTCCAAAGGTGCAAGGGCATCATTGGTGCTGTAGATTTACGTTCTTGCCATATGAACAGAACGATACCAATAATAAATAATCCAAGCAAGCCTAGGGTCTCTAGAGACATCCATGCCCAATTAGTTCCGGCTTGAACAAAAACAATAACTAACGAGGAAATGGCGATAAAGAAAAGACTTGTGCCAAGATAGTCAACCTTTTTCTTCTCCTTATTTACATCTTCGTGGAAGAATATCATCACTCCTGCCAAGCCAATTAAACCAAGCGGGATGTTAATCCAGAAGATCCAAGCCCAATGTATAAATTGAACAATAAATCCACCTAGAAGTGGGCCGACAACGGAAGAAATTCCCCAGACACTAGCTAGGTATCCTTGCACCTTAGCTCGTTCTTCGGCATTATACATATCTCCTACCATGGTGGTTACGATAGGTTGGATGGCACCTGCCCCCAATCCTTGGATAAGACGGAAAATAATCAGGGCAGTCATCGTATGAGCAAGTCCACATAATAAGGAACCGATAAGAAAAATCCCTACACCAATGACAAAAATCGGTTTTCGTCCAAATAAATCGGCTAGTTTTCCATATACCATCGTAGTTACCGCTTGCATTAATAGAAAGCTAGAAAAAACCCAGCTATATAATGAGAATCCACCTAAGTCGGAAACGATATTTGGCATGGCTGTAGCGATAATGGTTCCCTCAATGGCTGCCATAAACATGGAGAGTACCAAGGCGATTAATACGAGCGGTCGTTTTGTTTGTTTATCTACCATCATTTATTCGTCCTTTGCTGCAACTATTTGTATGTAATCTTCTCGTCTAAATTAGCGAGTATATATGATTGTTGGAACTTCCCTTTATTGTAGCAGATTCTCTTTTGGTTTGTCAGAAATAAGCTTTTTTCTGATGGCGCATGGTTAATCTACATAAAATAAGAAAGCGTTTTGGTTTCGAACCGGTTTTGATCTTTAAATAAGTGGATAGAGGAAGCTGCCACTCATATTGTTTACTTTGATTTAACTTAATGGAAACTCTAGCTTAAGATCTGTGAAAAAAAACGGTGCTTTTCATCTACAAACAGCAAGTATCTGTGCTAGAATAATAAAAAGGAAATGAGACATAGGGGGATGAATGATGGCATTAATTACTTGTAATTTCTTTTCTGATGTATTAAATCTTAGTACAACCATGACGGTTATTCTGCCGGAAGAAACATCCAATCAAATCGGTCAAAAAAATCGACGCATGGATGGTAAGCTTCCTGTCTTGTATTTATTACACGGTTTTAGTGATGACCATACGATCTGGTCAAGGAGAACCTCGATCGAACGATATGCAGCATCATATGGTATAGCGGTGATCATGCCACAAGTGGATCATAGCTTTTATTTGGATATGAGTTATGGAAAAAAATATTGGACATTTATCGCAGAGGAATTACCCCAAAAAGCCCGATCATTTTTTCCGCTATCTGATAAACGAGAAGATAATTTTGTATCCGGATTATCGATGGGTGGATATGGTGCATGGTTATGGGCATTGCGTCATCCAGATCGTTTTGCCGCCGCAGCTAGTTTATCCGGTGTGATGGATATTGCGACCCATTACCGCCAAGTGAAAGGTGAAAGTAACCCAGTCGCCAATGCTCTTTATCATATTTTTGCTGGTGAGGATTTAACAGATACCGATGTTGATCTTTTTTATCTGCTGCAAATGTTGAAGGAAGATAAACAAAGGATTCCAAAGTTATTCCAAGCTTGTGGAACAGAGGATTTTCTCTGGGATAGTAATAAGCGCATGTATCAATTTGCTATGGAATTAGATGTGCCGATTACAGAATCATTTAGTGCTGGAGAACATGAATGGGGCTATTGGGATACAGTGATTCAGGAAGTATTGGAATGGCTTCCAATCCAGAATAATCCAGCTAGTCGCAAAAAGCATTGAGCAAGGTTTGATTATGATAAAATCCCCCTTTTCCTGCCTAAAGAAATGGCAGAAGAAGGGGGATAAACTTAACCGTTTACTACGTCGGCGACGATTTGGTAGGATTGTTTTCTTGCTTCATGATCATAAATTTGTGAATTAATAATCACTTCATCTGCCGCAGTTTCTTCAAGGAACTGGGCAAGTTTCTCGGCGACAGCTGTCTTATCACCAATAATGGTAGACTTACTATTCACATTTTTTTCAACAGAAGCCTTTTCATATATGCTCCATTCTTGGTCAATATCATCGATTGGCGGCATTAATTGAGAAGGTGCGCCTCGTACCATCGAAAGAAATTGCTGTTGTTGTGAGGTGGCTAACCATTTGGCCTTTTCATTTGTCTCGGCTGCAATAACATTGACACCCACCATGGCATACGGCTGATTTAAGTGCTCGGAAGGTTGGAATCGATCACGATATAGGCTTAAAGCAGGTACCGTATAATCTGGAGAAAAGTGACTGGCAAAAGAAAAAGGCAGTCCTTTTTCAGCCGCTAATCGGGCACTGAAATCACTAGAGCCTAGTAGCCAGATTGGTACATTTGCTCCTTTGCCGGGAACGGCCTTGACACGCGCATCTCCTGCAAAATAGGATTCTAATTCTTCTACTTGATTAGGAAAGTCTTCTGGACTACTGTTTAGTGTCCGACGTAAGGCAAAGGCAGTTGCTTGATCACTTCCCGGTGCTCGTCCTAAGCCAAGGTCGATTCGATCAGGGTATAAGGCGTCTAACGTACCAAACTGCTCGGCGATAACGAGTGGTGCGTGATTCGGCAACATGATGCCCCCAGATCCAACGCGAATAGATTGGGTATGGCTGGCTACATGGCTAATCAACAAGGAAGTGGCAGAACTAGCAATACCGGGCATGTTATGGTGTTCGGCCAACCAATAGCGGTGATAACCAAGCTGTTCTGTGTGTTGAGCTAAGTTAGCACTGTTATTTAAAGAAGTACGGATGTCTTGTTGATAAAGAATCGGTGCTAAATCTAAAACAGAAAAGTTTACATTGGAAAATGTGGTTGACAAGTATATCACTCCTTAAGGTAATCTAATATGTAGGAAATGATACGCTGAAGGAGTGGAAAGGTCTAATAATTTGCTTAGGGGGAAGTATATGCGAAGAAAGCGAGTGTATCAATTACCAAGCAAACAAGATGGTTTTCGGATTTTGGTGGATCGTCTTTGGCCAAGAGGAGTGTCCAAGGAAAAGGCACAAATCGATGTATGGTTAAAAGAGATTGGCCCGTCCCCGGCATTGCGGAAATGGTTTGCCCATGATCCGACGAAGTTTGCCATGTTTAGGCAGAAATATATGCAAGAATTAAAAGAAGATCAGGATAAAGCAACAGCGCTGGAGTCGTTAAGAGAATATCGAAATAAATATGGTGATAACCTGACATTGGTGTATGGGGCTAAGGATGAAGTGTATAACCATGTTGTCATTTTAGAAGAATTAATCCAATAAAAAAAGCTTATGCAACTGCATAAGCTTTTTTACAAAAGCGCTAATTAGTTTTTCACTACGTTAGCAGCTTGTGGTCCACGGTTACCTTCTTCGATATCGAAAGTTACGCTTTGACCTTCTTCAAGTGTTTTAAAGCCTTCGCCTTGGATAGCAGAGAAGTGTACGAATACGTCGTCTTGTCCTTCAACTTCGATGAATCCAAAACCTTTGTCTGCGTTAAACCATTTTACTGTACCTTGTACCATATTTCTTTTCCTCCTAGTGTGAAACTTTCACACAAATGTATTACTATTCTTGCTCTTGCCCCAAAACGAACACTTTACGTTACATACTTGAAGGTGTCATCGAACAAAATAGCTAATTGTATTATAACAAGCATAGACAAAAAAAGCAACCCAAACTATGTAAATTCTTTTATTTCATGGTGATGAATTTCTTTACAGCATAGTTTTTTATCTCGAATAACCTTGCGTTTTCCTGTTCAGGCTAAGATGGGAGGGACTATTTTTTATATGAAAATAAAGCATAGGATCCTTGGTATAATAGGATTTGAAATGATGTTGACCTGGAATGAATCGTAATACCGATACGTTGGATAATGTAACGTAACGAGTCCAATTATGCCATATCGTAAAGTCATATTCTCTCCTTATCGGTAGTCAGCATTTTCTTTTGATTACATAAGTGGAATGAAATAATGTCTCATTGATCTGGTATGTGCTCTTGATCCATCCACACGAATGAATCAAACGAGGCATTATCAGAAAATCATGCGAGCAATGACTTGCTTGTCACACGTTTTTGTTACATTTATAAGTTCAACTTATATAGTAATAAAGGGCCAGGTGGGGGTTGCTTGGTTTTTCTTATTACAAAAGTGCTGTAGTCCCATGTATTTTTATATGGTAAGCAAAGAAAATCCTATGAACATGGCCACACTTTGATCTTGAACTGAATAAACAGGAAAAAATCAACTTTATTATGATTGACCATAACCACTTTGTAAATAGTATAGATATCACCGTATTAAAATTTTAAACTTGCATAGCTGTCAAATATTCAGTATGATGAAATGATGAAGATTTGTCTTATTTAGAAAAGGGGGATGTTGGTGAAAACCTCTATTTATTCATTAACACAACAACAATTGCAAGATTGGTTAATAGAACATGGTCAAAAGAAATTTCGCGCGCAACAAGTTTGGGATTGGTTATACAAAAAACGTGTGAACAGCTTCGATGAAATGCGGAATCTAAACAAAGACTGTCAATTAGTACTGGAAGAGAACTTTTACTTAGGAACGTTACAGCAGGAAATCAAACAAGAATCAAAAGATGGTACCATTAAATTCTTGTTTAAGTTAACTGATGGTAATTTGATTGAAACGGTTTTAATGAAATTTCCTTATGGCTACTCGGTATGCGTAACCACTCAAGTAGGTTGTAATATTGGGTGTTCCTTTTGTGCGAGTGGTATTCTCACTAAAGATCGCGACTTATCTGCTGGGGAAATCGTAGAGCAAATTGTCAATGTACAGAAACATTTGGACCAAAAAGAGAAACAAGAACGTGTTAGTCATATTGTAGTGATGGGTATCGGCGAACCATTTGATAATTATCAGAATACGATGAATTTCTTAAGAATTGTCAATGATCAAAACGGGCTTTCTATCGGTGCTCGTCATATTACGGTGTCAACAAGCGGATTGGCGAAACGAATTTATGATTTTGCGGATGAAAACATGCAAGTCAATTTGGCCTTATCCTTGCATGCACCAAATAATGAATTAAGAACACAAATTATGAAAATTAACCGAGCGTTCCCTCTTGAGAAACTAATGGATGCGATCGATTATTATCTGGAAAAAACCAATCGCCGGATTACCTTTGAATATATTTTATTAAAAGGAGTAAACGATCATAAACAAGAGGCGGAGCAACTTGTACAGTTATTAAAAAATAAGCGCCACTTGTCTTACGTGAATTTAATTCCTTATAACCCAGTGGATGAACACATTCAATATGATCGCAGTGAGAAACAGGCGATTTTGGATTTCTATCAAGTATTGCTTGAGAATGGAATAAATTGTGGCGTGCGTGTAGAGCACGGAACGGATATTGATGCGGCATGCGGACAGCTAAGAAGTAAGCAAATAAAGAAAGATAAACAAAAGGCATAGAGCCAAACTTCATGTAAGTAGATCCTGATCGAATGACATAACCATTATCAAAGCCTCCCTCATTTTCAATGATGAGTGGGGCTTTTTTTCGAAAAATGGAGAGAACTTTCCATTCATCAAGTTAGAAAAATACGATAAAATCAATAACCCTGTTGTAATTTACAGTAAGCGATCAATACTCAAGTGTATAGAAAAATCCCCAACCCTGCGATAAACTGTTCTAGAAAGAGGAACAGAAGGGTTGGGGAGATTTATCCTTATTTCTTGTTTCGTGGCTTTGGCAGCGTTCTT
>NZ_LR131142.1:0-495337 GCF_900626275.1 Gracilibacillus phocaeensis
GCGTTCGTCCTGAGCCAAGATCAAACTCTCAATATAGTTTGTACTTGTGCTCGCTTTTGACAAGCTAGCTTTTTGCTTTTCTTCTTACACATACTGGTTGTTTTGTTCAGTTTTCAATGATCAATGTGTTACCCTGTCGTTTTTAGCGACCTCTTAAATATACCACGTACTTAAAAGGAAGTCAATAATTTTTTTAATTTATGAAACATTCATTTCAGTGCGTTCAACACTCGCTAAAAAGCGACTTTCTTATTCTGCCATAACTATTGCGGAAATGCAATGATTTTTTCAATATTTCTCGGTATTGTTCCTAAAATAGTTTAAACTTTCTCGGTATTGTATATTTTCCCGCGGCATCAAATCCATAAACATAGATAGAAATTTTGGTTTTCTCATTTTTCTTTCTCGGCTCTACATCACTCCGAGGCTATCTATTTCCTTCCATATAGATAGACACACAAAAACATTTCCATCCTTAAATATTGGTTAAACGGGGATGTTTTTTATACTGGCTTCTTACTTAAACTGGACGAACGGTTATTTCGTTTACGTTCACATAGTCTGGTTGTGTTACCGCATATATCACTGCTTTTGCTATGTCCTGTGTCTCTAATTTTTTACGATCATTATTCGATGAAGTGACACCAGAAATAGCAGTGTCCACCATTCCTGGTGAAATATTGGTTACACGGACTCCTGTTCTAGCCAATTCTTTTTCCAAACCTGTAGAAATGGCACGAACCGCAAATTTTGTTGCACTATAGACCGTACTTACCTTGGTTACTTCCAGACCTGAAACAGAGGCGATGTTAATAATATGACCACTTGAACGCTCCAGCATAGTTGGCAAGACAGCATGGATACCAAAAAGCATTCCTTTGATATTAACGTCAATCATCGTTTCCCATTCTTCTATTTTCCCTGAACGAACAGCAGCGGAAAGCATTTGGCCTGCATTATTCACTAAAAAATCCACATGATGGAAGGCTTCTTCCGCTTTTTTAACTAAGATTTCTATCTCTTGTTTATTGGTTACATCCGTCTGGGCCGTTACTACCTTTCCATTACCTTCTGCTTTTATTTCTTTCTCTACTTCTAGCAATTTCGCTTTACTTCGGGCAGCTAACACAACATTGGCGCCCTCTTTAGCAAGTTCTTTTGCAATACCGACTCCAATCCCACTGCTTGCTCCTGTAATGATCGCTGTTTTACCTTGTAATAAATCCATTTTTACATCCTCCTTTGATATCGCATATGTATCTATTCATTGTTAACTAAAGTGGATCCCTTCATCAATTTCCTTGTCTTTATTATAATATTTCATGTCATTCTCATTAATTTCCCTCATGATCTTGCATGGGCTGCCGACTGCCACCACGTTTGCTGGAAGATCTTTTGTAACCACACTTCCGGCACCAATCACAGTATTTTCCCCAATACGAACACCTGGTAAGATAATAGCACCTGCGCCAATCCATACATTATTCTCCACTACCACTGGAAGGTTGTATTGTGCTGCTTTTCTCCGCAATTCTGGATGAATCGGATGCGTCCCGGCGTCAATCGTCACATTAGGGCCGATTAATACGTTATTTCCTATATGAATATCCGTGTCATCTACCAACGTCAGGTTGAAATTGGCATAGACATCGTTTCCAACATGTGTATGTCTCCCCCAATTGGCATGAAGTGGTGGTTCAATATAAACATTAGTGCCTACCTTGGCAAACAATTTATCTAAGAGTTCTGCTCTCTTCTCCACTTCAGAAGGTCTAGTATGGTTAAAGTCATATAATACGTCTAAGCATTGCACCTGTTCTTTCATTAGATCTTCATCATTACAATAATACAACTCTCCGTTTTTCATTTTTTCCTTAATGGTCATATGCATTCACTCCTATTTTTGTTTGTCGAACATGAAAGGGGGAATTCTATTTATCTCTCTAACTTCATTATACTTTACATCAACTTAACTACAAGACATTAGAAGTGTATGTTACATAGACCAGACACAAGAATAACGTTATTTTTAAAGTGACTCCCGTTGATTTTCGCTACTTAATAATGTCAGATATAATTAACAAAAGCAATTTATATATTGCACTCAATAAAGTAGGTTAAGCAAATGAGAAATAATGTGAAAATAACCCGTGTAAAAACGTCTATAACCCAGCAACAATTAGCAAAACGAGTAGGTGTAACGAGGCAGACGATTGGTTTGATCGAGAAAGGGGAATATAACCCTACGCTACAGCTTTGTATAGCAATAGCAAATGAGCTTGATAAAACATTAGATGAATTATTTTAGGAGGTTGAAGAATAATGAAATCATGGATATCTTTTTTTATGCCCGAAGATGAGTATAAAGAAAATACTGTATTTTTTTCGCTGAAGGTGCGACCATACTGCTGCTTTATCTAGGCATCATGTTAATCACCCATTATTTTATAGACTTAGATACAGGTGCTTGGTTTATTCTCTGGTATCGCGATTTTTCTCTCTTAATATGGTAGGAAGATATATACTATCAGGAATCGAATATACTGATGTTGTGACAGAAAAACACTATAAAAAAGAAATAAGGGCACTTTTATCCAGAACCGTTTCCTTTGTTGTTACCTTTGGATTGCTTTATCTGATGTATACCTTGCTATCCGGCGGTGTAAGCTGGATTGACTTTATAGGATTGACAATAAGCGTTGGCATTGTCTCCTTTGTATTTGACTTTATTTCCTTAAAACAATCGTACGAGAAAAATAAAGAGTTGTTATGAAAAAACGACAACAAAAAGGCCAAGAATAGCTCTTGGCCGATAAACATTCCTATTAGCACTACTACTACTTATATCACCCAAAAATGCAACACCGTCAAACATGCTACCCCTGGAATACCTAACACCCCAGCAATGCCTGCTGTAAAAAGGTTAATTGGTACATATAGACCAAACGACGCACCAATCAAATTGCAAACAAACAAAAATACGACCCCAATAGTAATCTTCATGACAAGTCGCCCGCTCCCACGGATTAGGTTGACTGGCAAACCTTTTACCAGCAACAAGCCAATCAAGACGACAATCCCAATGATAATCCACCAATTCATAAGCTTGTCTCCTCTTTTCTATAGAAATCATACTCTATCTATATGAGACAAGCCAGCCAAATATACCCCTCACATGGCGAGAGGGGTTATTTTATCGTAATGTAACTAGCTGTAATCTAATAGCCAGTAACAGCTCAATTGGTTCAACATTCACTTTATGGCTGATAAGTTCTGAACCTTTGCTTCTCTTAGTAAATAAAAATATTTCGCTTTGGTAACCGCTAAATCAAACTGTCCTTGTTCTGTTGGCTCAATACTGCGACTCATGATATCCTCCAGATAAGACCATTCCTCTCGTGCACGGAAAATTTGGTCCAGCAATTCCTGATCCATTTCTGATTTTTTCACTTTCTTTGAACGAAACATATGTCTCACCTACTATTTATACTTCTCTTCTTCCTTCTAATGCCTTGGATAAAGTGACCTCGTCTGCATATTCCAAATCTCCACCCATCGGGAGGCCGTGGGCAATCCTTGTCGTTTTGATACCGGAAGGCTTAACTAGTCGTGAAATGTACATCGCTGTCGCCTCTCCTTCGATGTTAGGATTGGTAGCAAGGATCAGTTCTTTAACCTCTTCATCCTTTAATCGATTGATCAAGGAAGGAACATTAATATCTTCTGGGCCGATACCATCCATTGGAGAAATCGCGCCATGCAAGACGTGATATTTACCGTTAAACTCTTTCATCTTCTCCATAGCGATTACATCTTTCGGGTCTTGCACGACACAGATGACCGATGAATCACGTGTCTCATCCTGACAAATCGGACAAGGGTCCGTATCGGTAATATGACCACACACACTACAATGTGTCAGTTCACGCTTCGCATTCGCTAATGCCTTGGCAAAATCCAACACATCGTCTTCCTTCATACTTAGGACAAAAAAAGCCAGGCGCACGGCGGTTTTGGGACCGATTCCTGGCAATTTGGTAAAGCTGTCGATCAGCTTTGATATTGGTTCAGGATAATACATAAGAACCCTCCTAGAACATACCTCCAGGTAAATTTAATCCTTGTGTGAATTTACCCATCTTGTCATTGGTTGTTTCTTCTACTTCATTCAGTACTTCATTCGTTGCGGCAATGATAAGATCCTGCAGCATTTCCACATCATCTGGATCTACTACTTCTTCGTTAATCTCAATATCAACAATTTCTTTCTTTCCATTTGCCACTACCTTTACCATGCCGCCGCCAGCAGTTGCTTCGAACGTCATTTCCTGTAATTCTTCCTGTGCTTTCATCATGTCTTTCTGCATTTTCTGCATTTGTTTCATCATCTTGTTCATATTTCCTCCACCACGCATGGCCATACCTCCTAAGAATATCTATTATTTTTAATCGTGTATTTCCAGTAAATCATCGCCAACCAGTTTTCTTGCGGCATCAACTACTGGGTCGCCTGCCTCTTCTGCGGACGATTCTTCTTGCTGAGTCGGGTCTTCTGACTGTTTTTGCTTCCGTACATATTCTTCCCGCAAGCTAGTCCATTCTGATTCAGGAATCGGAATAAACGTAAACTGCTGACCCATTGTTTCTGCTAACATTAATTCTATCGTTTGTTTATGCTCTAATGCAAGCGAACAGTGTATTTCATATCGAAAAGCGATAATAACAACCTCATCGGAAGCTGCACTCGGCTTACTATTCTGAATGGTCGCATGGGCTGGAGCGCTTTGTCTTTTTAAGGCCTCCATAAACACGGACCACTGGCTGCGCACCTTCTGAATAGCCGGTTTAGATGCCTCATTCAGCACATGACGAATACGGTCGTATGGCACCTTATAGCTATTGCGTGACGACGTGTTGCTTCGTTTTTGCTGTGGCTGCTGTGGCCTTTGTTCCGTTTGCGGCTGGGAAGGCTGCTTTTGTAATTGTTGCAGCTGTTGCTCCAGTTGGCTGATCCGCTCATTCAATTGATCAACTTGTGGAATCTGTGCTGGCACTTGCCTGATTTGGCCTTGATGACAAATCTTCAAAATGCTCACTTCAATAAATACCTTCGGACTGTTCGTCCACCTTATCTCTTGCTGGCACTGGTTTAATTCCTTAATCGCCTGTTGAATCCAATCCGCTTCCAGCTGTGCTGCTAATTGTTCAAAGGTATCATCCACAATCGCCCGCTCCAAGACATCTTTCAAAGATGGAGCCGTCTGATATAACAGGATATCACGCAAATAATAAATCAGATCAAAGACAAAACGACCGGGATCTTTTCCTTCTTGTATCAGTTGGTCAATCTCCATAATCGACTGGTTAACCTCATTTTCCTGCATCGCCTTTACTACATTGGCCAGCTTGGTCTGTGAAACTGAGCCAGTCACGGCCAAGACATCATCTATTTCCACTTGATCTTCACTATAGGATACCGCTTGATCTAATAAACTAAGCGCATCTCGCATACCGCCTTCCGCAGAGAGTGCTACCGCTTCTAAAGCCTCATCCGATACCGCGATTTCTTCCGCTTCCACGATTTTTTTCATGCGATCGACCATGGCAGCTTGTGAAATTCGCTTAAAGTCAAAGCGCTGACACCTAGATATAATTGTCAATGGGATCTTGTGTGGTTCCGTCGTTGCTAAAATGAAAATAACATGCTTTGGCGGCTCCTCCAACGTTTTAAGCAAGGCATTGAAGGCGCCAATAGACAGCATATGCACCTCATCTATGATATATACCTTATAGCTCACCACGCTCGGTGCATATTTCACTTTGTCACGAATATCACGAATTTGTTCCACTCCATTATTAGAGGCAGCATCAATTTCCACAACATCTGCAATCGAGCCATCTTGTATTCCTTTACAGGCGTCACATTGATTACACGGCTCCAGATCGGGACCATTTTGGCAGTTGACCGCCTTGGCAAAAATTTTGGCAGCACTTGTCTTACCAGTACCTCGTGGTCCTGAAAAAAGGTAAGCATGGGTAAACTTATTTTGCATAATCGCATTTTGCAAGGTGCGGGTAATGTGTACTTGTCCTACTACATCTTCGAAATTCTTTGGACGCCAGACGCGATATAATGCTTGATAGCCCATAATTGCTCCCCTTCACTAAATAATTTCCTCATTATTATATTGTAGCAAATTCACACTGGAAAAACGAGCATAAAGTGAGACTGCTATTAGTAAGGGCCAATACGGTGATAAATATAATTAAGCGAGGAATAAACGCATTGATTTTTTTCTCATGCATATATTTCTAATGCCCTTTTTTAATAGATCGTATGACCCACACCCTTTTGATTGACATGGAGGCCTTAGTTATTGTACTTTCGTGGTAGCGCTTACTTTTAAAAGGTTAAGAGGAGGAATTATCGTTGGAAAGAAAAGAAACACGAGCATTAATTGAATCTGTGATGACCAATTTGAGTCATCAGGAAAATTTTTTAGGAATCTCCAATCAAGAAGACCGGCACCATATTTGTATGTCTGCCAAAGAAATTATTAAAACCACCGATAAAATCATTAAATGTTATATCAGAGTCTCTACTGAAGACAATGGCATCGTCCGCATTCCAGCCTATCGTGTACAGCATAATAATATCAGTGGGTATTATAAGGGTGGTATTCGATTCAGTGAAGTGGTAACAGAAGAAGAGGTCGAAAACCTGGCCATTCTCATGACACTGAAAAACGCCTTACATCAATTACCTTTTGGTGGAGCAAAGGGCGGCGTTCATATCAATCCACGTTCTGTATCTGAAAAAGAGCTCAACCTCATCAGCAAAAAATATGTACAGAACTTCTTACGTGATATCGGCCCTAACCAAGATATACCAGCACCTGACCTCGGGACTAATGAACAGATTATTGATTGGATGGTAGGAGAATACAAGACGATCAGCCCTGGCATGCCCTATTCCGGATCATTCACCGGAAAAAGCGTCTTAAACGGTGGAGCTAGAGGACGGAGAGAGGCTACGGGCAGAGGGGTTTTCTTAAGCTTTTCCTGGTTAATAGATCAGTGGTCTGAACGTCACACCAATAAGCAATATATCAAACGCTCGAAACAATGGCAAGTACTTGAGGAACTGCGACAGAAAGCTAAGCAAGGTGAAAAACTTCGCGTTGCTATACAAGGATTCGGTAATGTCGGTAGTGTGGTAGCTCAAGAGGCTTACAGACATGGTCATTATACGATTGTTGCTGTATCCGATCATGCGACAACCCTTTATCAGCCAGATGGTTTGAATATACCTGCTCTGACGGAATTCACCAAGACCAGCAAGGATCTGCCGAAAAATACCGAAGAACTGAAAGAAGCAGGTATTGAAGCCGAGCTCATGGAGCCGGATGACATAATTACCATTGATTGCGACACCCTCGCATTTGCTGCCGTAGAAGGACAGGTTCACAAAGATAATATGGACCAAGTAAAAGCCAAATTGTTAGTAGAAGGAGCCAATGCACCTATTTCAACAGAGGCAACTCAATACCTCGAAAGTAAAGGAAATATTGTCATACCAGATATTCTGGCAAACGCTGGCGGCGTGATCGTTTCTTATCTGGAATGGAAACAAAGCCGGGTAGCGCATACCTTTTCCGAGGAAGAAATCGTAAAAGATATGTCTGATCAAATGACAACTACTTTTCAACATACGTATGATACCTACTTCCTTTCCGACACACGTACCATGAGATATACTTGTTACCAAATAGCTTTAGAACGCTTAACTACCTTGTTGTATCGTCATGGGAAGCTTTATTGATCGAAAAGTACGAAGCCTCGCCCTCCCACCTTGTTGTAAACAGGTGGGGTTTTGGGGTGAGGTAGATGTAATACAAAAAATATGAAGATGGTGTGCGACTTCAGCTATTTTTATTAATTAACTCGTTATACTGCACATCACCATATCCTATTTCAGGAAAATGCGCAAGTAATTGATTAACAAGTTCTGTTATTGGTAGATGTTTATGTTGAGCAATATACTTTATAGCTGGGTGTGTATTCTCGTGTATAGCCAGATAAATATTTATCGCCTGAATCATAAGTGCCGGTAATTCTACTGATGGTCTGCTTTGATTAATCAATACCTCTTCATAAGCAGTAGCATACTTCCCTAATTCAAGTTCCTGTTGATCGACTTTAAATGGACCGCTCTCTGTAAAACGATTTAAAATGACTTTCCCTTGATAGCTTGATTGCTCTAAATAAGCAAGTAATGTAAGCAACTTCATTTGACAAAACATATCCTCGCCAAACCATAAAACGATGTATTGGTACCTTCTCTCAAAAAGAGGCTCTAATGGCTTCATCACCTGTTTACGATAATCAGCGATGTAGCTTTGATGTCCCTTGGCTCGAATATCGATAAATGCATCGGTAAAAACCTCTTTAGTTGTTGGATGAACACACATAGCTTCATTGAATGGCAAGTAATCAGAATCACGGATTAGTTGGTTAGATAAAAACGCCTGATACATCGCTTGACCATTTAAGATATGAAGGGCATTGTGACCAAACCATTCCTTTCGCTCACGCCGTAAACGTTCCACTTCTTCTTTTTGAGAAATATCCATTTTAATCTCCTTTGATAGCGCTCAACTTTTTTTAGTAAAATATATAAAAAAAACGCTTGTAGATCGCTACAAGCGTTTGATGTTATGTATAAAGCCGTGCGCCAAGCCTCGATGGCGTCACCTTACGCGTTACTCAAGTTCATAGCTAGACCCAGGTTTCCCCGCGGCACACAGGAGGATTCGCTTAATGCTGCTTCCTTCCGGACCTGACATGGTTCACGAGTTCCTGTTGCGCAGGACCCGAGCGTCAACACTACTCCCTTAAGGCAGACCGTAAAATAACGACACCTTAGCAAGGCAACTCAGTCTCGCTCTAGCGGATTGCGAGTACAGGGCACCGCTACCTCCCCACCTAGCACGGCAAGTTTGAAAACATATTTTGTTGCGCTCGATTAGAAGCGCAATAATTAGTATAACCTGTTTTTCGTAAAAATGCAATGCATACCTCTAAATGATCTGTTTTTTATCAATAACCGGAATCCTATAAAGGGAATAGATGAATCACTTTATAGGACCCTTTTTCCAGATTAAATATCCAAGATTTAAGCTTCCCTTATCCAAACCGTCATTTCATTTTCTCCACGGTTACTCCAAGCATAATAAGGAATCGCCCTTATCTCCTTTTCCACAAGCGGAGCCTTGACTGTTGAATACAAAGTAGATGGTATCTCTCGCTGATCGGTTTGCTTCCCGATTCCTTCCACGACCACTACACCACCTAACAGTTCATCTTCTTTCTTTATCTTGAAAATTTGATTACTATCCACTTGGAGATCCTGCAAGTTCGCACCATTATCCTTTTCTTCCAAGCAATAGACGATCGGGCCACGCTGTAGGGCAATCTTCCCTGCATTTGCTCGGACGTTTGGATGGGAGCGAACAACTTCTACTGGCATATCTAATGCTAAAGTAATTTGATCACCTTGATTCCAAACCCTGTTGATTATTAGATAACCTTTTTCCATTGGCGCGGCTATTGACTCTCCATTCACCCTAAGATCATAGTTCCTACACCAACCAGGCAGACGTAAGGCAAGTGTAAATGAGTTAGGCTGCTCGGTTGCTATCTCTACATCAATATTCCCATCCCAAGGATAGTTAGATTGCTGCATAACCTTTGTAGTACTGCCATTCATCACACATTCCGTTTCACCGCTTATATACAAATGCACATACAACTCTTCTTCATTAGCTGAATACACATACTGTCCAAGCGAGGCCAGCAATCTGGCAATATTAGGCGGACAGCAGGCACAGCCGAACCATGGCTGCCGGACAGGCATAATGGTATCCATATCCTGTCTGTAGTTCGCCGTATGCGGCCATACCTCCAGTGGGTTTACATAAAAATAGGACTGTCCATCTAAGGCAATACCACTTAATGCACCATTATATAGGACACGTTCTAATACATCCGTATAGTCGGCATCTGCTTCGATTTGTACCATGCGCTGCGCCCACATAATCATAGCAACCGACGCACAAGTTTCCGTATAAGCCCGATCATTGGGCAAATCATAATCGACAGTAAACCGCTCCTCGAAAGATGAAGAACCAATCCCCCCGGTAATATACATCCGCTTGTTCACCGTGTTCTCCCATAGAGTGCGGGAGATGTCTAATAAGTCTTGATCTTGTAATTCAGTTGCCAAATCGGCCATGCCGCTGTACAAATAAACAGCTCGAACCGCATGTCCCTCGGCAGTGGTCTGCTCATGGATAGGTTTGTGCGCCTGATAATAGGTATAATCCTTCCCAGTCTCTACTCCTCTCGCCTTACATTCCTCATCGAAAAAATGCTGCGGATTTCTTTTTCCTCTTTCTTCAATAAAAAAACGGCAGAGCTGTAGATGCTTATCATCATTAGTAACGCGGTATAATTTCATTAAGGCAAGCTCAATCTCCGGGTGGCCGGGATAACCAGCGATTTGTCCCTCTCCATTGCCGATCACTTCCGCAATATGATCCACCGCTCGATTTACGATAGCTATGATTTGATCTTTTCCCGTTGCTTGATAATAGGCTACCGCCGCTTCAATCAGGTGGCCGATACAGTACAACTCATGATCATCCTTGAGATTGGTCCATTTCTTATCGGGGTGATTGACGGTGAAATACGTATTGAGATAGCCATCCTCTTCCTGGGCTTCTCCAATTAATTCAACTACCTGATCCATTATCGACTCCCACTCTGGGTCGCGTTCCAATTGAAGCGAAAAGGCAACAGTTTCCATCCATTTATATAGATCACTGTCCTGAAATACCATGCCATAATGCTTACCCTCGACCCTGCCAGCAGCTATCTCAAAATTGGTGATCGTTCGACTGGGCTCTGCTCCTGGTATTTGATCGTTTAATGCTCGCCATTGATAAGGAATAATCGATTCCTTTATCAAGCGCTGCCATTTGGTCCAAAACGCGTCCTGAATGGTGACATTGTCGAGTTTAATCGGGTGGATTTGATTTAGCGTTGTGTTGTTCATGTTTATATGCCTCTCCTTTTCTCTTTGGTTTGATTACTCTTTAATTGCACCTGCCGTTAGTCCGCTGATGATATGTTTTTGTAGTAAAATAGATATCAATACAATAGGAATCGTTGCCACAATCGCAGCCGCTGTCATTTGTCCCCAGTTCAAAGAATGCACCCCTTGAAATTGTGAGATGGCGACTGGTACGGTACGAGCACTGCCGGAAGATGTAAAAATCAAGGCAAACAAGAACTCATTCCATGACAAGGTAAAGGAAATGATCCCAACCGTAATAATTCCTGGTATCGATAAGGGCAAGACAATTTTCCAAATTAATTTCGGAATACTACATCCATCAATAATTGCCACTTCTTCGATCGCATTCGGAATGGTACGGAAAAAGCCTGTTAAAATCCAGACAACCAAAGGCGTGAAGTAGGCAATGTAAGGTAGTATTAAAGCGAAATACGTATCAATTGCACCTATACTCCTTAAAAAACTAAATAACGGACTGATAATAAAAATTCCTGGAAAAATAGTCATAAACAAAATCAGCATAAACAACGTATTTTTTAAACGAAATTGCAATCGTGCAAAGGAGTAAGCCGCTGGTACACCAATTATAATACAAATAATCGCTGTCACACTGGAAACGACAAAACTATTCCAAACGTTTCTTAGAAAATCGCTTTCAAAGAGCACTTGTCGATAATTTTCCAGGAAAAAGCTTTCTGGCCATATCTTGACATTAAAAATCTCATTTTGCTGCTTTAACGACGTAATGATCGTCCAAATATAGGGCACAATATTAATAAAAACGACAACCATTAAAGCTAGCCAAAACCATACTTTCCATTTTTTCTTCATCAGAAGTACCCCCTAGCTATACTGCTTATTCATGCTTCTTGCGTACAAAAAGATGAGAATACCTACTAAAACAACACCTAGAACAGCCATTGCTCCTCCTAATCCAAAGTCAAGGTATTGGAAGAATACTTTATAATTGTATAAGGTGAATATCTCCGTCGCCTCACCAGGTCCACCACCCGTCATGACATACACAATATCAATTACATTGATCGTCTGCAGGGTAGTAAAAATTAAACCCATAGCAACAAATGGCCGGATCAGAGGAAACGTAATATAATAATACTTCTTCAAAGCCCCTGCGCCATCAATATCTGCACTTTCATATAATTCCCTGGAGATGGTTTGCAAACCTGATACAATAATAAGCGTCAATAGCGGGGTTGTTTTCCAAATATTCGTTAGAATCACACTAAACATTGCGTGGTCTGTAGACACCAGCCAAGGGATACTTCGCTCAATCAGCCCCATTTTCTCCAATATATAGTTCACAATGCCAAAATCCGTTTCAAACATAAATTTCCATGCTTGGGCTGCAACTACTGGGGCAACTGCCCAAGGTAATAAGATAGAGGCGCGAAATAGTGAACGCCCTTTAAAGGCCTGATTTGCAAGCTGCGCAGTGAGCAGACCTAAAATTAGCATGCCAATTACACTTCCAGCAATGTAAATAAAGCCCGTTACCAATGAAGAAATAAATCGGCCATCCTGCAAAATCGTCCAATAATTATCCAGCCCTACAAAAGTCGACTGGGCGTCTGGATCTGTCAGCCGGTAAGATTGGAAACTATAGATGATGGTTGTCACTAAAGGAATAAATACGATCAAAATAATCATAGTGAAAACTGGCAACAACAACATATATGGCAGGGCTCTGTATCTCATATTCCATCACTCCCTATAACAGGTACCGCTACATGCGGCACCTGTTATTTTTATTGTTCCACCTGTTCCAATTCATCCGCTAACTGACTGATCGCTTCTTCTGCCGTTAAATCACCAGATAGTGCTTGGTGAATATAAGATTGGGAAATATCTGAAATTCTTGAGTACTGTGGGTGTGAAGGACGTACAGAAGCGTCTTCAAACACATCTAAATATTCTTCTAATTGCGGATTTGATTCTAATACCTCGGGATCTTCATATAAGGCAAGCCGTGTACCGACCTGACCACCGCCAAGCAGCACTTCTTTCTGATTTTCAAAAGACGTAAACCACTCAATCACTTCCCAAGCCGCCTCTTTATCCTTTGCATTAGTAGAAATAGCAAAATTCCAGCCCCCTACAGCATTTGCTTTTTGCCCCCCTTCAAAAGCAAGGTTACTAGCAACCCACGTCTTATCCTTTACAGGGGAATCATCGGATTGATTCTCGGTATATACATAACCCCAATTCGGGTGAAACATCGCCTGCCCCTGAGTAAATGGAATCCTTGCATCCTCTGGCGTTGTATTTCCGATTGCAGCAGGGGATACAATGCCTTCCTCGATCATATCCATCATAAATTGAAGGGCCTCTACTGCCTCTGGACTATCAATGACAACGCTTCCATCCTCGTCGAAAAAGTTCCCATTATTCGCATGCAAAAATTCCGTAAAGCTAACAATCAATTGTTCCGCACGTCCCCAGTGCATACTAAAGCCTTGAATACCTTCTTCTTCTTGTATCGTCTTCGCTATGTCGACTGCTTCTTCATACGTATCCGGTACCTCGAATCCATACTTTTCTAACAGGTCCGTTCTATACCACAAAGGGTGTAAGTCATTAAACCACGGCACCGCCCAGACATGACCATCATACGTCATCGCATCCACTTGACGTTCAATAAACTCTGACTGCATCTCTTCGGTAAATTGATCATCCAGTGGCTCAATCCAGCCTGCTTCCGCAAATTCTGCCGTCCATACCACATCCATATTCACAATATCAAGGTTATCTGATTCTGCTGATAATTGGGTAACGGTCTGATCATGCATTTGTGAGGCGTCATTAGACATTTCCACAAATTCCACCTGCATATCTTCATGTTCTTCATTAAAGCGTTGCCTGGCTGCCTCCATCATGCCGTTAGGATCCGATTCTAATTTTGCCATATGAATCACCTGTGCATCGCCATTTGCTCCACTATCTGACGTATCCCCTTCGTCTTGCCCATCGAGCGCATCTTCTTGACTACAAGCCGTTAGAATAATCATGATCATTGCCAATAGAGATAACAAAAAATAAGTGACATTATTCCTTTTCATGATTTACATCTCCTCTTTGTTACAGATTTTTACATTCTGCTGTTTCTAGGTGAGAAGAACATACTGAATCACTTGTTTAACTGTTTCTGCGACATAACGTTCGATACCACCCCCTCTAATTTTGATTAAACGTTTAATCAAAGGATTTAAAAAGTCTAACTGCTTTCCCGGCAAATTAATTGGCATTGCAAGCGAACTTTCTTTTGCTGAATCGGGGCACCGTTGATCTGTTTTAATAACATACCAATGGACTGCCGCCCCATTTCATTTAGTGGTAAACTAACTGTAGTTAACCTTGGTGTTAGATATTCAGCGGCTTCGATATTATCAAACCCAATAATCGCCACATCCTGTGGTACTTGTAATCCCATCTCTGCAGCAACCTTCAACACACCTGCTGCCATTGCATCATTCATTGCAAAAACGGCCTGAGGTTTCTCATTTTTTCCCAATAAAGACTTACCCTGCTCATAACCCGAAACAAAGGACCAATCTCCATTCTTTATCCATTGCTCCTGTTCCACTAGCTGATTATCCTGTAACGCCTGCTTAAATCCTTTTAACCGCTGCGTCGTTGATTCAGAATTCTTAAGCCCTGTAATTACACCGATATCCTGATACGCATTTGTTATTAAATGTGTTACTGCGTCGTAGGCAGCCTGCCAATCATGATAGTTCACCGACATATGCTCTGCATGAGAGGTATCACAATACGTATAAACGATAGGAATATTGCTTTCCGGCAAAATTCCTTGGACATCACGTAAATGGATACCTACATAAATAATTCCTTCTACCTGGCTTGCTAACAACACTTTAAACATAGGCAATGCTTCTTTCTTGCAAACCTCCGCATCTGGATACTGTTGGCCAGTTTTCTTCTTCATTCGCAGGTTCATAAGCAAAATCGAATACCCTTGTTCCTCGGCATAGGCATTAATACCATCGATAATTTCTGGTGCATTGAAGACAGATAAGTCCTCTACGATTACCCCGATGGTTTGTGATTTATTCATCTTTAAGCTTTTGGCTACCCGATTAGGTGCATAGTTCAGCTCCTCTGCCAGCCGCAGGATTTTTTTTCTTGTTTCTTCACCTACCCTCCCCCGCTTATTTAACACATTAGATACTGTTGCGACAGAGACATTTGCTTGTTCTGCTATCTTCTTTAGGCTTGTCATTTTCTCACATCACATCCTGATGAAACGTTTAATCATTAGTTGTTTACACCTTACCATGTATACGCTTTCAGTGTCAATGGTTAAATCATGATTAAATCTCAACATTGATTTGACTTTTTCATTAGATTTAATGGATACAGATTAATTAGCTAGTAAGGCTAAAACATTTTTTGGTCTGTGCAGAGCTTCTTTTTGCGTATTCATCTGTTAACCCTTCTTATAAAGAATGTAGTATCCCTTTTTCCGCAACTAAAATCGTTCCGTCTACATCAAATATCAAAATCTTCATTACATAGCTATATTTCATCCTTCTATCATACGTTTCAGTTCATAAACGGTATCAAACATATCATTCGTCTTATCTGGAAAACGATTGGGATCATAGTCAGGTAACCATGTTACGCCAGCGGTATAAACATTAGCCCTATCTCCAGCTTCTATATCTGCCTCACTGTCACCAATAAAGATGGTTTCAGCCCTCTTGGCTCCCAATAGAGACATGGCTTTTACCACTCCTTCAGGATGAGGTTTAGGATGAATGACATCATCTCCTGTGATGGTTTCGTCAAAGAGTTCAGCCATCCCTAGTGATTCTAATGATAGATCTAAGCTTCTCCTTGCTTTACCAGTTACAATCCCCACTTGCACATTCTTTTCTTTTAGATACACGATCATATCCAATATCTCGTCATTTTCTTTTACATAATAACCGTGTTTCTCTCGATATGTTTGATAATAAAGTTCAATAGCCTCTTGCTTGTTCTTATGTCTCAAGTTCTCTCTAATAATGCCTGTTTCAGAAGGGCCAAACATCTCGATGATTTCCTCATCTGAAAGACTTCTGTTATCAAATTTTTCAAAAACGTTTTGAAATGCCTCAAAACATAAAGGTAACGTATTGGCTAAGGTTCCATCAAAATCAAATAAAGCGGTTTTTATCATTATACTCCTCCTAAACGATGTCTTTGACTCTATTATATTCCTTGATGTATTATTTGTATAACAAATATATTAAACCAATCACTTCCGTCGAATAAACCGATCGAACGGGAGGAATAGCTATAGATAAAGAACAATTAGAGATAAGTACATTAACAGGTGATGTCCTTCATAGTCATCTGGCTAAGCAACACGGCTGCAACTGTGTTGCCTGATTCAATATATTCTCGCCAGGACTGATGAAAGGCGGCAGGTTTCTCTATTCTGCAGGGGAGCTTATGATCGGGAGATTTCATAGAGCAATAGGCATACACTTACTATTTTTCGATAGTAGTTAAGGAGGCGAAGGAACATGGACAAATTTATGGAACGAGCAGTACATCTAGCTGTAGAAAATGTAAAAGGCGGTGGCCAGCCGTTTGGTGCAGTACTTGTCAAAGATGATCATACGGTAGCTGAAGGGGTCAACGAGCTTCATGAAACCTATGATATTAGCGGACATGCAGAAATGTTGGCTATGCGACGAGCACAGCAAGCATTACAAACGAATGATTTATCGACTTACACGATGTACGCAAGCGGCGAGCCTTGCCCGATGTGTTTAACAGCAATGTATTTCGCCGGGATTGAAAGCGTATTTTACTGCGCCTCTATGGAGGAAGCAGTCGAAGCTGGATTAGGGAAAGCAAAAACGATATATGACGATATACAAAAGCCAAAATCAGCACGTGCACTTTCCATGATACAGATGCCTTTGGATGAGGGACAGGAAAATCCAATGGAGCAATGGAAAGAGCGGAAATAGTCTTTACCGCAGTGTAACTAGCTGTAAGACTTCCCCTTCAAGAAATCAATGAAAATGATATTGATAAGTAGGAGTTCCTATCGCCAGTAACGGCTCGATGCGTTCAATTAACCATCACTTTATTAGAAATCTGCTCCTTTCTAAATTAGAATCATTGGAACCTATCTTGGACGCCTCGGGATATCCCTAGTGTGAACGCCGATCAGCAACCTCGTGTATCAGTACTATCTCTGTATCGAAAGCCGCCTTGGAGCTACTATTCATCCAAGTTCGAATGACAGAGTGCACAGCCTGCGAGTAGGAAGGTCCGCACGTACACTGGGAAACAGTCTTTGAATGTGGTTGGCCACAGGAGTGAACAGAATTGTCCCAAATGATCCTTAAGACCATTATCTAGGAACATCACAAGACGTCCAAGTGTTTTTTTGAAATTATTGCAGGTCAAATGAGTAAATGAATAAGTCCAAAAGATGGGCTTAAATATAATATACGAGGAGTTGGAATGATGAAAAAAATGTTTTTTCTGTTGAGCATTGTATTTTTTATGACAGCGTGTTCCATGTCTGAAGAGGATGTTGTGGAAGAAACGATTGCAGCAAGTGAGGAAGTCAATAACTACACACTCGATATTACAACTGCCAATCCTAATGAGGCAGAAAATGATGAATATGTGTTCAACATTGACTTACAGAACACACTCGGGTACATCACTAGTGATTACAACAGCGAAGATGAGACAGATTCAATGGAGTTATATTATAACAGTGATATAGTATATGAAAAGCAACCGGATAGTGAATGGGAAGAAAGCTCATTGCAAGTAGAAGAAATGCATGAATTATATTTTGTAGACTATACACAAATTGCTCAAGTACTGGAATACATTGAACCTTTGGAAGAAACATCGTTTGAAGCATTAGATGAGTCATATGAATTTTCATATCAAACAAGCAATCAAATTGATGCGACAGATTTGTTAGAGGAATGGGGCTTTAATCTCGGAACTGAACCAGAGATGGCAGTGATGGACGCTTCGGTTGTCTTTCACATCAATAATGATAATTATTATATAGAGAATATTGCGTTAGAATATACCATGCGAGCAGGAAATGCTGACATGGAGGTAAATCTAACACAACAGCTTGATTATCAGAACATCAATGATACAGAAGATATTGAAAGACCCGAAGATTTATAAAATGGTTCAACACCAAAATCTATGGTTGCTATTATCAAAATATAGCCAATTGTTCCCCCATACATTTTGGTGAGAGCCCTTTATTCCATAACGCCAATAATATCCATTCCGATGCAGGTTTCTCTGAGCAACACAAAGACAACCCGGACATCTCTCAAGCATAGGGAATTTATTTTCTTTCTCTTTTAAACTATATTCTTTAAGCCCAACCCCAAAATAATGTGGAATAATCATTAAAGCCCATATTCCGCGCCTATTTGAAAGCTAAATATCTTTTTTTGCAGGATTTTCCCCATAAAATATCGAAAAGGGGGAGTACAAGTTTAATGAGGTGATGACATTGAACAACCCATTTCAAAAAATCTCTGACATGCAATTATTCCGAGTGGGATCAGCTCCTGTTATTCGTCACTTAATCAATGAGCTGGGGCTGATCGACCGAGTAGATGGCCTGTCCCCTGTAAAAAAGGAAGATTATAAGGCGTCCGTTGGTACCCGCATCGCTGCAATTATCATCAATCAACTGACGGATCGGAAAGCCCTTTACAAGGTAGAGGGGTTCTATGAACGGCAGGATGTTGAATTGTTATTCGGTTCGGGGAGAAAGGCCAACGATTTTAATGATGATGCACTTGGAAGAGCGCTGGATGCCCTCCACGCTGCAGATTTGGAAAAGGTTTATATCCAAGCTGTCCAAGGCATTCAGGAAGTTGTGTCCGATTTGAGCTGGGACAGACTTCATTTTGATACAACCTCCATTAAAGTGACGAGAGGAACCTTGTTATGAGCAAAATATTTACTGATTATGAGAAAATGATAAGTGAAGTTTCTAAACTCAAAGAAGGAGATGAACAAATATTAATTACTCCTATAAAGGAAAATGCTTGGTCGATCAGAGAAATCATTGGTCATATGTATTATTGGGATGATTATAACCTACATAATATGGTATCTCAAATGAGTAACGGAGCAAATCTGCCAAACTTTCCAGCGCATGATCCCCATAATGAAGAAGCTATTCAATCGCTTGAAGGTAAAGCTGTTCAACAAATAATTGATTTGTTTCTAGAAAGAAGAAAAGAGATACTAGAAGAAATTAAAAAAGTAGACAAGAAGGATAGATTTACGATTGGAAATGGTAAGAGAGCTTTTTCTTCTGAAAGCTTTATCAAAATTTTTGTTCAACATGATGCACATCATGTAAAGCAAATCGAGAATTTTTTAGCGAATGCAGAATAATAAATGATTTGTTTAGGGAGGAATTTCTATTGAACATATTATGGGATTTTGATGGTACGCTTTTTGATACGTATCCTGTCTTTACAAAAATATTAAAACAAATTGTACATCCAGACATCTCCGAAGATAACCTATATGCTCATCTAAAAATTTCATTTTCACATACTATCAATCATTTTCAATTATCTGCTTCTCAAATAGAAGCTTTTATTTCTCTCAGCAATCAATTACCAATGGAAGATTTCAAGCCGTTTAAAGATGTGGAAAAGATATTAAAATATACCGATAAAAATGTAATTATGACACACAGTGGTCGTAAGGAGGTTCTGAAAATATTAAATTATTATGGTTGGGAAAAATACTTTACAGAACTAGTGACAGGTGATGATGATTTTCCGCGTAAACCCAACCCAGCTTCTTATGAATATCTACATAAAAAACACTCTATTGATTTAGCCGTTGGTGATCGAATGTTAGATATTATTCCTGCTAAAAAAATCGGATTAAAAACCTGTCTCTTTCAAAATAGAGAACATGGATCCGATTATTATCTTAACGACTATAAAGATTTTTTTAGTGTGATAAATGGATAAGTATTCAAGGAACTAAAATTAATCATTTTAGTTCCCTTTTTATTCTAACGGAAGTAAACAACCTATTTATTTCGCTTACTTGGCTGTGAGCTTTTCAATTTCTTCTTCGCTTAATTCTGTAATTTCTGCTATTTCACTGATGGACATGCCTTTTGCAATTAGTTTCAAAACGATTTCCTTTTTTCCTTCTTGTTTCCCTTCTTGTTTCCCTCTCTCAAAATAAGAGTTCGGCAGCTGCATCACTATATATTTTTCCTCTTCCGGCAGTTTTTCCATTCTCTCCATCATTTGTTCCTCCTCCTCTTCGCTCAACTTTAAATACGTCTCGAAATATCCATACAAGAATTCCATTTGCGCCGGATTGATTTTCATCCGAGTAATCATGCGCAAAAATTCCAATTTAACTTGGACGCGCTCATGTTCTTCAAACCCCATCTGACTGATTAATGCTGCTGCAACTGGGTTGTCTGATTCGATATATTCTCTCCAGTTTTTGTGTTTTAATTGTAATTTTTGATAACTAAATTGAAGTACTTCTTGAGTAGGTGTATCGATTTTGAATTGTGTCGGTTCTTCTTGTTTCCTATTATAACTCAAAACAGCGATGGGTTGAATGGGTTTGCGGTGCTTGGCGTAAAGATAACTGAAGTAGAGAAACATTCTTTCGGGGAAATCCGCTTCATGAGTGGATTGTGCTTCGGTATGAATATGCAAGATTTTTTCTTCATGATGTAATTTTACTTCAGCAAGAACATCAATCTCCTTTTTGGAGCCTTCGAGATAATCCAAGTAGACTTCCTGTTCGAGGAATGTGACGTTGGAGAAATCAATGTAGGGGTGAAGATCGGGGAAAAATCCTTCGATGAACTCTTCAAAAAACTCTTGTATCAACTTTTTTGTCAGTCGATCATGCTTCATGTAGTCTGCTTTTTCTTCTTGAATAACTGGTACGGTAAGCAATAGAACACTCCCTTTATTTAGAATTATCTTCATTTTAGCATTCCTTCCAAGATAAAGCTAGTGTAATAATTTTACTTTTTGCTTCTCTTATATGTTTGAGAGCAATGATCACTACCACTTTCCCATCATAAAAGAGCCTCGAGTAATTTCATGGTTCTTCCAACTCTTCCGCTCTGCTTATGGACTTTTCAATCACTTTTGTTATCGTTTCTATTTCAGTAAAAGAGACATCACATAGCAAACCCATTGCACGATAAGACGGAAGCGCTTTAATTTCATATTCCATATTCGTCATTAAAACCTTCTCTCACTAGTAATAAACTACTATTTTAACTTACTATACTATAGTGCATGACCCCCCGGCAATGAAGACGATTTTTGTGGTATAACACTTTCAAATATATTAGATTCCTATACCCTTCTGGCTTCATTTGATACAATAAGAAAATGATCGAAATAAGGATTCCAAACGAAAACGAGAGGCTGATAAACGATGAAAGAAGAAGAACGTATTTTTAACGGAATGTTATTTAGTCCGGCACATCCTGATTTAAAAAAGATAAAACAGCATGCTCATAAGCTAAGTCGTCAATATAGCGATACTTCCGAAGAAAAAGGAGAAGAACGTCAAAGTATCCTCAAGCAATTGCTTGAACAGGTAGGAAAGCATTGTTATATGCAAGGTCCTATCTTTTTTCACTATGGAACACACACCGAAATTGGCGATCATTTCTTCGCTAATTATAATCTAACGGTTCAAGATGATGCCAAAGTTACGATTGGAAATCATACGCTTTTGGGACCTAATGTTACTATTGTTACACCGGTTCACCCCATGATTGCTTCGGAGCGACAACAAATGATCGACCAAAACGGCGAGGCCAAGGCTTTATGTTACGCTAAGCCAGTAAGTATTGGGAATAATGTCTGGTTAGCAGCCAATGTAACGATTTGTGGCGGGGTTACGATTGGCGATGGTTGTGTGATTGGTGCTGGAAGCGTGGTAACGCGTGACATTCCAGCGAATTCCTTTGCTGCTGGCGTCCCGTGTCAGGTCATCCGCCCGATAACGGAAGCTGATAGCATGCAATTTAAATCTGAAACATTAGCAGATTGTCGAATCGATGAAGGATAAATGTGTGTACCTGAATGAGTGAAAAACAAATACGATGTCATTCCATTTCACGAAAACCAGAAATAGCAAGGTCAAGTTGGAAAGGGTGTCCGTGTGTCAAGATCCTATGTCATCATTTATCAAAATAAGGAAGCTAATTATTCTGTATACTACGATTTTAGCAAACAATCGTTTTTTTCATATACACAAAAATTAAACAAATCAATCATTAAGTTCGCTAGTTTCTGTTCCATTCCTACCTATGCCATCATGAAGAATGTGTCATTTGGTATGACAATCCATCCATTGACAATGCTAGCTATTGCTAATATGTTAGGAATCATACTAGGGTTTGTAAGTATAAAATTAATAAACCGTGTCAGTGACAAGGAATTGCAGCGAAGCAAAGAAGTCATACATCCAACCAATCAAGAGTTACGTAGGTATCTTTTTGAAGGAAGAAAACAATCGAAAAGACTCATTCTTATGATATGCTTTTTATTTTTTCTCGTCTTTTCAAATGTGATCTTTCTCTATTTTATGCCGCAAAATATCTTAATGTTTCTTCTTAATATCGCGATATTGGCTGGTAGTATCTTAACTGTCTGGGCAATAAGACCAATCAAGCGAAGCCAAGCCCATAAATTATTAGAAGGAAAACTGGAAAGCACTCTGATTGAATAAAGTTTTCCTTTCCATTTTCAGGAGCCAGTTAGAAAGGGTGTCCGTGTGTGTCAAGGTCCTATGTAGCGATTTATCAAAATAAAAAAGTCAATGAATTTTTATACTTTGATTTTAACAAGAATGAGTTCTTTTCCGTTGCAGAACGAAAAAGCCAATCCACGATATTTTTTACAAGCTTTGTTTCGATTGTTTTTTATGCCTTAATGAAAAATGTGTCATTTGGTATGACATTCAGTCCCTTGACAATGTTAGCTATTACTGGTGTGTTAGGGATAGCACTGGGATGTGTAAGTATCCAATTAACAAATAGAGCAATCGAAAAAGGATTAGAACACAGAAAAGAAGTTGTACATCCAACGAATCAAGAGTTGCGCCAATATCTTATGGAGGGCAAAAAACAATTTCATGTGTTAGTGTTTATCCTACTGGTTTTATTCTTTTGTGTTTTCTTAAGCGCCGTTTTTCTCTATTTTATGCCACAAAATGTATTAATGTTTCTTGTTAACACCGGATCCTGGGCAATTAGTATTTTAGTTGCTTGGTTAATAAGACCCATGCAACGCAGTCAAACTCATAAACAATTAGAAGGGAGACTGGAAAAGCACTCCGGTTGAATGCACAGAAATGATTTCAGCTAGAATAGATGTGAAATGAGGTGGGCGTTGGGATCTGGAACCACATGAGTTATGCATCTGCCATCTCATTTTGGCCGTATGTCATAAAAAATGAAGGGAATCGTTTAAACTGATTATTAGCATAATCTAAAGGGATGCTTACTTTTCCCTACTCCTACGCATAGCAGAAAGTATTTTTAAGTCGATGCCACTATGTTCCTTGTTCCAACCGTCACTAATGGAGCCAAAACCCATTGTGCTCTCATTGAAAAATTTCGAGTCTATTTCGTTTACGATTACAGAAAATCAACAGGCTAGAAGAAAAATAAGAAGGAGAGGCTATAATATATAATAAGCACCTCTCCTTTTTTGATTATTAATGCAGTGACTTAAAATTAACTATCCCAAGTTAATTTTTGCTTTTAGCTTTATTTAGTGACACAGTAGGGGCTAGCCTCTTGGCTCTCGCCCATTCACCCCAGCCTCACTTCCCTCAACCTGATTAGGAGGGGAAAGCCCACAAAGCATCAAGGTAAGGGCATAGAACGCCATTAAGCAAGAGGTAACCTCTCACAAACTAAAAAATTTTTTGAAAGAGATGAAATCATACGTTAATATTATACATATACAAGGAAATAGGAACACTATAAGGAGATGATAGGATGGCGAAATTAGGAAGAATAGATCTTTTGTTAATTGGCTTGCTACTAATTGTATCTTCTATTTTCTCTTATTTTCATGGGTATATAGAAACTGGGCTTGGTTTTATTATGATTATACCAGGTGCTTATTTAGTAGGTTGTGGAATTTTTGATAAACCTAAGGAAAAACCGATTAAAGGAAAAGGACTATGGTTGTGGGATTTAAAGATAAGATTAATCATTAGGTGGTTTATCAATGCCTCCCCCAGTGCATTTACTTCTAAGCATTAATATAATAGAATATAAAAGTCTAATAGTTCGGAAAGGGTAATATTTATGAAGTCATCAGTAAAAAGATATTTAATGACAACTATGGTAGCCTTTACAGTCTTAATAATAGTATTCTATATTAATTATCAAAATAATGCTGCTTCCATATTTGCTATAGAAAATGTTAGCCTATTCATTGCAATTATTGGAATGATTATCTTAACAAGTTTATATATTTCAATAAAAATATATGAAAAAAGAATAAGTAAAAAATGAATGATGCTGATGTTTTCCTTTGTTCAATCAGTATTATTCGCTTATGTATAATTATTTTGAAATATGTTTACTTTTTATTTTTCAAAATTTTCAATATAGCAACTCTTCAAGGAAGCAACTTCACAATCAGAATGACAAATAACCACACCTTGATTGTTTGTCGTGCTTAAGGGTGGTTATTTATTTTGATGAAAAGACAATAACAAGTAAAAAAGAAGCTGTGATAAGCTTCTTTTTTACACCACTTTCACCCGATTTAAAATATCTTCCGCGTTTTTGACACGTTCTTCCGTTGGTGGTTCTACGCCTTCCAACGGATAATCAAGGCCAAGGTTTTCCCACTTGTATACGCCTAGTTTATGGTAAGGCAGTACTTCTATTCTCTCTACATTGTTCAGCGTAGCGATAAAATCAGACAATCGTTGTAAATAGGCATCATTATCGCTGCCGCCTGGTACCAGCACATGACGAATCCAAACAGGGACACCCTTTTGATCCAAGTATTGCGCCATATCGATAATATGCTCATTGGAAACCCCGGTTAGTTCTTTATGCTCGACGGGATCGATATGTTTTAAATCTAATAAAATCAAATCGGTGACTTCCATTAATTTATCAATATTTTTCATAAAGCGAGGCGAGCGACTGAAGCAGCCGGCCGAACTATCGATGGTCGTATGCACCCCTAGCTTTTTCAACTCGGTAAATAGTTCCACGAGAAACTCCGCCTGAAGTAACGGTTCACCCCCGCTTACCGTTACCCCGCCATTTGACGCTTGGAAAAAGGGTAGATAGGTCTGGATATCTTGCACCAATTCCTCTACCGACATTTCTTTGCCATCTCCAATTTTCCAAGTATCTGGATTATGGCAGAACTTACAACGTAATAAACACCCCTGTGTAAAAATCACATAGCGTAAGCCAGGTCCATCTACCGTTCCGCATGTTTCAATTGAATGAATACGTCCGTTCATATTGCTCGCCCTCCCCTTATTGTTAAAAAACTGGAACCGATCGTAAAAATACGACCCTCTCGTCTATAACCCCATATACTACTTTTATCTAAAATGATGGTTCATCAGCGGAAGGGAGTACTCCCGCTGATGGATTACTTACATACTTTCATGGAACGTACGATTGATTACGTCGATTTGTTGTTCTCTGGTTAGCTTAATAAAGTTGACCGCATAACCGGACACCCGGATCGTTAGCTGTGGGTATTCTTCTGGGTGATCCATCGCATCAAGTAAGGTCTCTCGGTCAAATACGTTGACGTTTAGGTGATGACCATGCTTGATGGCATAACCATCTAACATACCAGCAAGGTTGGATTTTCTTGTATCTTCATCTTTTCCTAATGCCTTTGGCACAATCGAGAATGTGTTAGAAATACCATCCTGGGCATAATCGTATGGCATTTTAGCAACGGAGCTTAGAGAAGCTAAGGAACCATTTTGATCACGACCATGTAATGGGTTAGCACCTGGTGCAAATGGCTCACCAGCCTTACGTCCGTCTGGTGTATTACCGGTTTTCTTACCATAAACCACATTGGAAGTGATCGTAAGAATCGATTGGGTGTGTACCGAATTGCGATACGTGTGATGTTTTTTTACTTTATTCATAAAGGCTTTCACCAGATCAACGGCAATTTCATCAACACGATCATCGTTATTACCGTATTTCGGGAAATCCCCTTCGATTTCGTAATCTACTACAACGCCATCTTCATCACGGATCGTTTTTACTTTTGCATATTTTATCGCACTTAAGGAATCAGCTACAACAGACAGTCCGGCAATACCACATGCCATCGTACGTAAGACATCGCGATCATGCAGTGCCATTTCTAAACGCTCATAGCTGTATTTATCATGCATGTAATGGATAATGTTTAAAGCATTGACATACAATCCGGATAGCCAATCTAACATCGTATCGTATTTTTCCATTACTTCGTCATAGTCTAAATATTCCGAGGTAATGGGTGCATAATTTGGTGCTACTTGCATTTTCAGTTTTTCGTCGACACCGCCGTTAATTGAATAAAGCAATGCCTTAGCAAGATTGGCTCGTGCACCAAAAAACTGCATTTGTTTACCGATGCGCATGGCGGATACACAACAGGCAATACCATAATCATCACCATAATGCTCCCGCATCAAGTCATCATTTTCATATTGAATCGAGCTTGTTTTAATCGACATCTTAGCGCAATATTTCTTATAGTTATCTGGTAATTGTGTCGACCATAACACGGTTAAGTTTGGTTCTGGCGCTGGGCCTAAGTTATCTAACGTATGCAAGAAGCGATACGAGTTCTTTGTAACTAGCGGACGCCCATCCTCAGCCATACCTGCGAGTGACTCGGTTACCCAAGTTGGATCACCGCTAAATAGCTCATTATAATCAGGCGTTCTGGCGAATTTTACCAGACGGAGTTTCATAACAAAATGATCGACTAGTTCTTGTGCTTCTTTTTCAGTAAGGTTACCATTTGCGATGTCTCTTTCAACATAGATATCAAGGAACGTCGATACACGCCCAAGACTCATCGCGGCGCCATTCTGTTCTTTGATAGCTGCCAAATAGCCAAAATATAGCCATTGGAAAGCCTCTTGTGCCGTTGTTGCTGGCTGTGAAATATCAAAGTCGTAAGCCGCTCCTAGTTGTTTTAATTCTTGCAAAGCACGGATTTGTTCTGCTGTTTCTTCCCGATCACGAATGATATCCTCCGTCATCGTGCCATCACCAATCCTATCAAGCTCTTGTTTCTTTTCAGAGATTAGGCGATCCACACCATATAGTGCCACACGACGGTAATCACCGATGATACGTCCACGGCCGTATGCATCTGGCAAACCAGTTACAATACCTGCCTTCCTTGCTGCCCGGATTTCCGGTGTATATACATCAAACACACCTTGATTATGTGTTTTGCGATGTTCTGTGAATGTTTTCACTACTTCATCATCTACTTGATAACCATACGATTCCGCTGCCGCTACTGCCATTCGAATACCGCCAAATGGCTGCAACGATCGCTTAAATGGTTTATCTGTTTGTACACCTACTACTTTTTCTTTGCTTTTATTTAAATAACCAGCACCATGAGATGTAATCGTTGAAACGATTTTTGTATCCAAGTCATATACGCCGCCATTTTCCCGTTCTTCTTTCGTTAACTGCATCACCTGATCCCACAATGCCTTCGTCGCAACGGTGGCGTCTGCTAAGAAATCTTCTTTTCCTTCATATAACGTAAAGTTCTGTAGAATAAAATCACGCACATCAATTTCCTTTTGCCATTTACCTTCACGGAAGCCTTTCCAAGGGACACTTTTGGTAACTTCTTCTGCTACTTTCATCTCCTATACCTCCTCCATTGATTACATTTGTTCAAATATTCACAAATGTATCTTATTTATATTATAACGCGTTTTAAGCCGCTGATAAAGTGAAACAATTCACATTTAAAAAAGTTGTCATGGTTTATTCTTAAAATGTTCACATTTTCACAAATTTACTTAGATTGCATATTCCGAATAAAAATAATCTCGATTAATTGAGAATTATTATCATTTGTTGTATAGTAGATAATAACATTAAAAATAATGGAGGAGATACCATGCAGATATATTGGACCAAAATAAATAAGATTATTGATGAAACCCCCGAGGTGAAAACGTACTTTCTTGACTGTCCAGAAGGCTTTACCTGGGAAGAAGGAGCTCATACCCATTTCGCATTAGAAGGTTTTAATGCCGGGGATAAACCAAATCGCAGCCTGATTCGTCATATGTCCATTTCTACTTTACCGCATGAAAACGCCATCGGTATTACAACACGCATTAAAGACGAATGTTCCGAGTTTAAAACGATTCTCAAAAATCTAGAAGTCGGCAATGAAGTGGCCTTATTTAAGACGCATTCCAATGTACCGCTTAGAAGAGAAGACAAAAATGTGTACCTTCTGTCATCAGGTGTCGGCCTGGCAACGTTCCGACCACTTATCATGGATTATTTGGAACGTGCGGACAATGTCACTCACATTCATTCCTTGAATATCGATTCATCAAGAGACTTCTTATTTCCATCAATTTTCGAAACAACAGCGGATAAGAAATTCACATCCCAGTTTGTCGATAATCGCAAAGACTACTATGATAAAGTGAAAAATCTTGCTATAGATAAGGATGGACTTTTCTATGTTGTCGGCAGTGATGAATTCCTTGTACAGAATATTGAAGTATTGCTTGAACAAGGCATCAAGCCGGAGCAGATTAAGCTTGATAAGCATGAACAACAATTACCTGAGTTTTTATCACTCGTTTAACCAGACAGGATAGCACTTTTGTGTTATCCTGTTTTTTATAAGCTAGAAAAGTTTATAAACCTTGATATAATAGGACTTGGAATGATTTGATCTTGAACGAATAGGCCGTCCAGTGACTACGTTGAGTGGTCGGTATAGGACCGGGTGGGTTTTTGCTCGATTTTCTTATGAAACATCAACTATTCTCCTTCTTTTTTAATCGCAGCTGCTTGAAAAATTCCGATAACATGTTACTGGCTGCCTCTTCCTCAACACCTGCCACTACCTCTACCTGATGGTTAAAGCGCTCATCTTCCAATAAATTTAGCAATGAACCCGCACAGCCTGCCTTGGGATCTTTCGCCCCATAGACAACACGGGGAATTCGTGCTTGTAAAATAGCCCCAGCACACATCGGACAAGGCTCAAGGGTCACATACAAGGTGCAATTCTCTAAACGCCAACTGCCGAGTACCTGATTGGCTTTATCGATCGCCAGCAATTCCGCATGTGAGTTCGTCGTTTGCAGCCTTTCTCGCAGATTAAACGCCGTAGCAATGACCTCCTCTTCATGCACAATCACTGCTCCGATCGGTACCTCTCCTAATACGGCTGCTTTTTCCGCCTCTGCTAATGCCATTTGCATATATGCTTGATCCGTCATGACTTCCATCCCTTCTGTAGCTATTCCTTATCCTCTATCTTGCAAAAAAAACAGCCAAAGTGCAAGCGTTGGATGCATGAAATACTTGATTATGGGGTATCTTGCACAATAAGACCACTGGAGGTGTGAAGGATGAAAAAGGCCTTATTAGTCATTGATCTCATTAATGACTTTAACTTTTATGAAGGAGATCTTTTACTACAAAATACGAAAGAGATCCTGCCGAACATTCAGAAATTAAAACGTCATGCCAAGGAGAAAAACTATCCGATCATTTATGTGAATGATCATTACGATACATGGGAAACCGACTATAAACAGATCGCCCAAGCCTGCACAACGCCGAAGAATGCCGAGGTCGTGGAAATGGGCATACCGGAGAAGGAAGACTATTTTATTATGAAACCACAGATGTCTGGTTTCTTTCGTACTCCGTTACGTTCCTTGTTAGAAAATTTGGGTATCGAACAATTGATTATGACCGGCATTGCTGGAAATATTTGCGTATTATTCACCGCCAATGACGCTCATATGCGTGGATATTCCTTGCATGTCCCAGAAAATTGTGTGGCCTCTAACACCGATCGGCATAATCATGAGGCATTAAAACTCATGTCTGAAGTATTCAAAGTAGACACCAGTCCGATATAATCGTCGTTCTATCTCTTCTTGCTCCGACATAAACATAGATATAGAGGGTTTTATTCAGGAGGAGAAGGGAGAACATTTCTGTGCAAATTTATCTAGTGAAACAAGGAGATAGTCTATATCAGATTGCCAACCAATTTGGGATTTCAACGGAGGCAATCACCACTGCGAATGAAATCGATCCAGCACTGACTTTGGTTGTGGGACAAACGCTTGTCATCCCAACTTATGGCCGCTTTTACACCGTTCAGCCGGGAGATAGCCTATATACGATTGGGCAGCGTTTCAACATATCCGTTACCGAGCTTGCTCAAGTGAATCAAATCAACATGTACCAACCGCTTTCGATTGGAATGACGTTATATATCCCCGAACAGCCCAAAACAACGATTGATGTCAATGCCTACATTGAGCCTTTTGGTGATACGGTTTCCAATGCATTAGAGAGCGCCGCACGAAAACATGCAGAGCAGCTTACCTATTTGGCACCTTCCTTCTATCGTGTCGATCGAGAAGGAAATTTAATCGCACCGCCACTCAATCAATTTGCCGCCATTGCAGAAGAAAACGGCGTCACTTTAATGTTGGCAGTGACCAACTTAGAAGAAGGTGGTTTTAGTGCAGAGCTGGGCAGGATTATTCTAACCAATGAAGCCGTTCAAGACCAAATGCTGGACCAAATTATCGAAACAGCACAAGAGATCGGCTTTGGTGATGTTCATTTTGATTTTGAATTCTTACCACCAGAAAATCGAGAAGATTATAACCAATTCCTTAGAAAGGCGACCGAGCGACTTCATCAGGAAGGGCTGCTTGTATCTACGGCTTTGGCACCTAAGACAAGTGCCGAACAGCAAGGTAATTGGTATGAGGCGCATGACTATCAGGCACATGGGGAGATCGTTGATTTTGTAGTATTAATGACGTACGAATGGGGGTATAGCGGTGGTCCGCCAATGGCTGTGTCACCAATAGGACCTGTACGGGATGTGGTGAACTACGCCTTAACGGAAATGCCCGCTAATAAAATCCTGTTAGGTCAAAATTTATATGGATATGACTGGACGCTCCCTTATGAACCAGGAGGAGAATACGCCCAGGCGGTAAGCCCGCAACAGGCTGTTCAACTGGCAAGGGACTATAATCAGGCCATTCTCTATGATGAAGAAGCTCAGGCGCCTTACTTCTTCTATACCGATGAGGATGGTAACCGACATGAGGTCTGGTTTGAAGATGCCCGTTCGATCGAAGCCAAATTTGACCTGATCCGGGAAAAACAATTACGCGGCATCAGCTATTGGAAGCTGGGCTTGGCCTTTCCACAAAATTGGCTGTTGCTAGGTGATCAGTTTCATATTAATAAACGGTAAAAAAGGGGGTAGCCTATTCTCATGGCTACTCCCTTTCTATTCCCATTAATGCTTGCAGCTCGTCCTTATTCTCGATCAGATCAGCCAGCGTATATTGATTTAATACCTCAAAGAAGGCACGGATCGCCTCACTCAATGCCGTGCGTAATTTACAGACCGGTGTGATGACACATTGATTATGCTCACTATCAAAGCATTCTACCAGATAAAAATCATTTTCCATTAAGCGCACCACCGCTCCAATATTAATCGTATCGGCATCACGTGCCAGCCTAATTCCTCCATTACGTCCTCTGGTCGTTTCAATATACTCATTGACGCTCAATTGGTGGACTACTTTACGAATATGTTCTGCAGATATATAAAAGGTATCCGAGATTTCTTTGATACTTACCTTGTGATCGCTTGCCCCAGCATAGATCAACACACGTAAGGCATAATCGGTATATTTTTTTAATCGCATCGTCTAACTCCTTCCTGCTTTCATTCTATCGAAAAAAAGAGATTAGCGCTAATTATTTTCCACCAAACACTTGAAAAACCTCGTCTTCCTTTTGTATAATTAAACATGTATAAAAAATACATGTTTAAAATAGGAGTGTTTCTATTGTCTACTACACTTGATCAACAAACGATCAACACGGTGAAGGCAACCGTTCCCGTATTAGCGGAACACGGAAAAGCCATTACCTCCCATTTTTATCAGGAATTATTTATTGCCCATCCTGAGCTGAAAAATATCTTTAATCAATCCAATCAACGGAAAGGTGAACAGCCACAAGCATTAGCTAATGCCGTCTATGCCGCGGCAGCCAACATTGATCAACTAGAAAATATTCTGCCAGTGGTCCAACAAATTGCCCATAAACATCGCAGTCTCAACATTAAGCCGGAGCACTATCCGATCGTTGGAGAGTATTTGTTAAAGGCCATGCGACATGTCTTGCAAGAAGCGGCGACTGATGAGATTATCGAGGCATGGGGCAAGGCCTATAACGTGATTGCTGATGTCTTTATTCAAGTGGAAAAGGGATTATATGATGAAGCAGCAGATCAGAATGGAGGATGGACGGGCTACCGTAGCTTCCAAGTCGTGAAAAAAGAAAAAGAAAGTGATGTGATTACCTCTTTTTACTTACAACCGGCTGATGAAGGATTATTGCCTGATTATCAAGCAGGACAATATATTACGATCAAAGTGAACATACCAGGTGTACCATACACTTGTCAACGGCAGTACAGCCTGTCATGTAAACCCAATCGCGAGTATTTTCGTATTAGTGTGAAGCGAGAAGACGGAGTGGCAGGGAATCCTGATGGTGTTGTCTCTCGTTTTCTCCATAACTCCATAGAAGAAGGGGATACACTAGAAGTCAGTGCACCTGCCGGGGATTTTATATTAAATCAGGAAGCACAGCCATTAGTATTGATTAGTGGCGGAGTAGGGTTAACACCATTAACCAGTATGCTGGAAACGGTCGTCACCGAACAGCCGGAACGAGAGGTATATTATATCCATGCGGCACAAAATGAGCGGGTTCATGCATTGCAACACTCGGTGAATCACATTACAGCTAACCACCCACAAGTCAAGGCATTCACGATTTATGAAAAACCAGAACAGCAAGACAGCTGCGATAAAACTGGATTTGTTGATCTGGCATTCCTGCAATCGATTCTCCCACATAAAGAAGCGTCCTTTTATTTTTGCGGACCAACGCCATTTATGCGGACGGTTAACCAGGCACTAACTAGTTGGCAAGTAGAGCCGGATCATATTTATTATGAATTTTTCGGGCCAAAAGGTAGTTTAGAAGCTTGATAGCAAAGAACCGCCTCCCACAGATTGGAGACGGTTCTTCTCTTATTCTTCTAAAGTAGAGGTATCGCCTGTTGGTAAACCTAATTCCCATGACTTCAGCAAACGACGCATGATTTTACCACTACGCGTCTTTGGAATACTGTCGGTAATATCGATCTCACGAGGTGCCGCATGGGCGCTTAACCCTGTTTTAACAAATTGACGGATATCCTCTAACAGCTCATCTGACTTGTCATAGCCTGGATTTAAGGTGATAAACGCCTTGATAATCTCTCCACGTTCTGGATCCGGTTTACCTATGACACCCGCTTCCGCAACGGCTTCATGTTCAATCAATTTACTTTCCACTTCAAATGGGCCAACCCTTTCACCAGAAGTGTTGATCACATCATCCAAGCGACCTTGGAACCAGAAATAACCGTCCTCATCCATATACGCACTATCTCCAGATACATACCAACCATTAATAAAATAACTCTCGAATTTACCTGGATTCTTCCAAACCGCCCGCATCATCGCTGGCCAGCCCTGCTTAATGGCTAAGTTCCCCATCTGATTTGGCGGCAGTTCATTCCCTTCATTATCGACAATAGCAGCCTTGACTCCTGGAACAGGTTTCCCCATCGATCCCGGACGAATTTCCATACACGGCAAGTTAACAATCAGCTGAGCACCGGTTTCCGTCATCCACCAGGTATCATGGATACGCAAATCCATTACCCGTAAGGCCCAAGTGATAACTTCTGGATTTAACGGCTCCCCAACACTCAAGACATGACGCAAACTTGATAGGTCGTATTGCTTCACGACATCCTCGCCAGCACTGACAAATTTACGCAAAGCCGTCGGCGCTGTATACCAAACCGTTACTTTATTATTTTGTATCGTTTCATACCAAGATTCTGGCGTAAATCTGCCCCCTCTAACGACATTGGTAACCCCATTTAACCAAGGCGCAAAAATACCATAACTGGTTCCGGTTACCCAACCTGGATCTGCTGTACACCAATAGATATCATCTTCTTTAAAATCAAGTACCCACTGCCCGGTTGCATAATGCTGCACCATGGCATTGTGAACATGATAAACCCCTTTTGGTTTACCTGTCGATCCCGAAGTATAGTGAATCAGCATACCGTCTTCTAAATCTACCCATTCGATAGCGAACGAATCAGATGCTGTTTCCATTTCTTTATCAAAGTCAATATACCCGTCCTCAGTTACTTCATCTGCCCCAACCAAAACAACCTTTTTTAAATCCGGTAATTCATCCACTGGCACGCGGTGTAACAATTCCGGTGTCGTAATCAGCATGGCAGCCTCACTATCCTCCAAGCGATCACGAACAGCCTGCTCCATAAATGCCTCGAATAACGGACCGGCAATCGCACCCACTTTGAGAATACCGAAGAAACAAGCATAAAATTCAGGTGCACGTGGCATAAATAAGAAAACGCGATCCCCTTTTTCAATACCGTATTTCTTCCATATATTTGCTGTTTTATTACTTAATTTACTCAACTGCTCAAAGGTTAGACTTTCTTCTCTGTCCGGCGCAGAATAGATTAACGCCGTCTGATTTTTCTTGTTTGGATTTTCTGCATGACGATCAATCGCCTCGTAGGCAGCATTGACCTTTCCCGTTTCATTCCAGCTAAACGCCTTGTTTATTTCTCCCCAGTCAAACGTTTCTTTCAGTGTTTCCAGATCCCCGACATTATGGTTACCGGATCTTGCAGGCACCTTTGTCATATCCATCTAAATCACCTCTCCCAAAATGTTAACGCATACAATATATTTGTAATCCCTTACAAATATATTGTAACGCAATCACATTAGAAAGCAAGGCATAGACGCTAGAAAATAATCGATAAAAATCAGCTAATATACGCCGAACACTGGTATAGAGGTGTATATCACGATTTTTCAGAAAAAATATAAATTTTATCCTCTTCCTTGTCCATCTGATGCACTATAATCTGTGAGTTGCCATGTCAGCAAACGATGAAATATAAGTGTGCTATATTCTAAAATCAAGATAATTTTTCTAGTTTTCAATCTTGACTTTCAGATGATTCAAATTCTAAAAAAAGAACTTAATGGGATTAACTTTATGTTATTCCATACTCTTCAGCTTTCTAACTACTGTCCAGTATTTCTTTACAATTAGAATTATCTTTTACTATATGAGTATGCAGCCATAAAATTAAATGCAACATGCAGCAGAATCGGGAAAACTATTGATTGCGTATAATCTGCAATCGCACCAAATAGAACACCACCCATACATGCAAAAACCATATACCTGATGCTAGATTGATTTAGTTCATAGTATTGCAAGTGGGCTATTGCAAATAAAAATGCGGAAATAATAATGGCTGTAGTAATCTGCAAAAAAACAATTTCACCAAGGTAGTGATTAAATGTTGTATTTAGGATGGGCAAAATCAGCCCTCTAAATATAATTTCTTCAAAAACAGGATAGAAAATAACAAAATTAACCAGATTATATTTCCCAACTGGCTCGTAGCCGGAATATTTAGCAACGAATAGATTGATAAATAAAATAACCACTCCTATAAAAATAATTTTCTTATCAATCATTGGAACCTGGTATACATATTCATCCTTTACAAAGAAAGCAACTGCCAACGCCAAAAATCCCCAGATATAAATGGTATATTTATCGGCTAATTTTTGTGCTATAAATGGCACACGATAAATCCATTCTTTCGTGATGCGGTAAGAGAATGTTAATATCAGTGCAAATAGACTAACTACAATATAGATCATCGCATAAAAAGGTTCCTTTCTGAAGTTTTGAACTAAGACACCTAGCCAGTTAAAGGGATAACAAAATGTTCTTTCTTCGATTTTAGATTATTTGCGGGATCAAGTTACCTATGCTTATCAATTAAAAAGTATAGTTGTCTATACAAATGAGATTTTAACACGTACCTTTACTTTTGGCAATACTTACAAAGTATCTATTCTGAAATCCCTATTCATCAGCTGAAAACAATGCAAATCTTTATTGAAGCGTTCCTTCTTTCTGACTTTCTCCTCTCTATTCAAGATCATCACCCTCCTGTACCAATGTTTGTTGAATATATCCGGATCGCTGTAACATAATAATCAAATCCCTAGCGGCATCCTCTCTTGTGTATAGCTCATCATCCAATAAACTGTTCGCTATCTCCAGTGTACGTTTGGATATTTCCAGTTTATATAATAGATCTAATAATTGCATGTTTTATTCCTCCTAAAACAGATATGGTTCTTTGGGCTTACGAACAGTACCCCTCCTCATTTCATCACTTTATTTTCCTATTTGGCAACTTAATAGTAATATACCATTACCAGGTAGGTAAATCAACACATTTTTGCCGATTTGACAAAAGTATTAATTGCCATATCGGTAAGTGTTAAAATGAATATAACCAATAATTTTAAAAGGAAGAGACCTATGAGTACACTTGGCATTCGCATTAAATCCTTAAGAATTGAGTGTAATTTATCGCAAATACAGCTCGCGAAGGCATTAGGAATATCCAATGTTCAATTATCCCGTTATGAATCTGGTGATAGAAAACCAGACCCTGAAACACTCTTATTAATAGCTAATTTTTTGGATGTATCTACGGATTATCTTTTGGGTAGAGTTGCATCTGATCATTCTGAAAATGGCTTTGATCCGATAGTTGAGATCGATAAGATTATAAAGGAAAACGGCATGGAGCAAGCTGCTTTCTACGAGATAGAGAGATGGAAAGCGCTTAGTCCTGAAGAAATCAAAGAGCTGGAGAGTTACTTCATGTATGTCACAGACAAGGCGAAGAAAAAGAAGGAAGAGGAAAAATCTTAAGTAGTATCGCCACTTCTTAATACCATTAGTTAAAATTAGTTATAAAGTAAATACTATAATGCATTTTTCCTAAACAAAAAATGACAAAATGGTGAACTAGGGTGTAAAATAACAGTGGATTCTTAAAGAATTGATAGGTAAAGGAGATAGTATATGGGAACATTATCTACGCAAGACAAATTGTATGTTAATTCCGAAGTACAAAAAAGAGGCAAAAATATAGCCGTAGCATATTTACTCCTCATATTTTTAGGTACTTTGGGAATACACCGGTTTTATCTAGGGAAAACAGGTTCTGGTATCACACAGTTAGTACTAACGGTTCTTGGATGGATTACAGCATTTATTTTAATCGGATTCTTACTTATAGGTGTCGTTGGACTATGGGTGATTATTGACCTATTTTTAGTTCCTGGTATCATTCGAGAAGACCATGAACGAATTGAACAAGAAGTAACAAATGACCTGTTAAAAGCAGAATAAACAAACAAAAAGGTGGCGAAAGCCATCTTTTTGTTTGTCGCAAATGAAAGTGATTTTCTCATTTATTCCTCTACTTCACCGATTACTTCTGCCTGATGAGAAAAGCGCTGATTTATTGGATGAAATCACAACTTTTACGATCTATTTTCATTTGAACTACGAAAATCAAGGAAGAAGGATAGATGTATTAAAAATATTGCGGCTGCCATCGCCCTATGGCATAAATGGGTCACCTATCATCTCATAGCGGTTGAGTGCATGGGAAAACGGGCATACTTTTTTGTACGAAGGGAATAGTATAATATAATCTTTATTTTGCCTTAAATGACTATATATAGCCGCATTGACAGATAATCCGTTTTAGCTTAAAGTAAAGGTGTAAAGAAAATGCGCGTTGCATTCTGCACATCGGAGAGTGCGAAAAAGTGCTGACTGATTATCAGCTCTTTTTTTATGCAAAAAAACGCCATGTGGAACCACATGACGGGAAAACTTACGAAAACCAGTCTTTGAAATGAGATATGATTTTTCAAAGATTGATTAAGTCTTCAAGCATATCCTTTCTCTTACGACGGCGTGTTCGTTGTTTTTCTTTTCTGCGTGTCTTCCTACTTACCGGAAAGTACACCTCCCTTCCAGGAGGATTTTGCATGAACCGATCTTACCTGTTTCATGCTTTATTCAGTTTATCATAAAATCAATCATATAGTGCTATTGAACTACCTCCGACTGAAGTCATGGGATTCTTGAGTAATGTGCGGATTTGATAGTTTACAGTGGCATGATATTGATTTCAGTACCAATACTATCCATGCACGCCATTCGTTAAGTTACACAAAAATGGACAACAAACCGCTTAAAACTATACTATTTCTAAACAAAACAAAAACGCCTATCCCTTGCAGGACAAGCGTTTGATCTAACGACCTCGAGAGGATTCGAACCTCCGACACCTTCTTTAGGAGAGAAGTGCTCTATCCTACTGAGCTACGAGGTCATGGTACTTAGAGAAACATTGCTCACCTTCACTATAATAATAAAAATCAGTGAAAAATGCAATGTTTCTCGTTGAAAATCTTACTTCTCGAACATTTCCCGCATTTCTTTGGAGCGATTGGCGGTCTTTTCTAAACAAGTAAGGATGGCTTCTTGAAAGCCATGATCAGCTAAAGTAGTTAATCCTGCCTCGGTTGTGCCGCCGGGGCTGGTGATTTTTTTTCGTAACATTTCTGGAGAGTCTTCCGAAACTGCCAGCATTTCTGCTACCCCTTTGATGGTCTGCTGGATAAGGGGTTTAGCCGTTTCAGGGTCAAGACCTTGCTCCACCACAAATTCTTCAATGGCCTCTACCATAAAATAATAAAAGGCAGGCCCGCTTCCTGCTACTGCTGTGAAGGCATCCATATCCTTTTCTTGAATAATGGTCGTTGTACCAATCGATTGTATAAGTTTCTCAACTAATGCCACTTGGGCTTCAGTCACATGTTGTCCGGCAGCGATAGTGGTGGCCGATTCTCCAATCATGGCAGATGTATTCGGCATCACGCGGATCACCGGGTTACCCGAGGCAAGCTGTTGTTCCATAAAAGAGGTAGAGATTCCCGCCAATAACGAAACAATTACTTTCTCCTCTGTCAGCCAATCCCTAAGTTCGGCCGCTGCTTCTTTGATATGTTTTGGTTTCATGGCAAGGATCACGACATCACTTTTTTCGACTAATTCTTGCTTAGAGGTAGTGGTTTGGATATCATATTTCTGCTGCAGCTCTTCCAGGCGCTCTCGATTGGATTGATTGGTTACATAGATCTGTTCAGGCGGGATAACTGCATTGGCAACCATACCAGAAATAATTGCCTCTGCCATCGAACCTGCTCCTAAAAATCCAACTACTGTTTTCATACGACACATCCTTTTTTTATCATGATTGGTTCTATTATAACGAAAACTACCAGATGCCTCCAAACAAAATAAGGTATTCGAGTCATTAACTACTCGAATACCTATATATCACACTAATTCTTTCGGTTTCACCCATCTCGCGAGTAAACCATGCGTTGGTGAGACCAGAAAGCTGATAATAAAGAATATACCTGTAGATAAAGCCATCGCACCTGAGATAGATGTATCTAATCTGGAAGCAATAGCGTAACCGACAAAGGCGGATAATACGCCGAAGCCACCGCTCAAGAACAACATGACAATTAATCGATCCGTCCAGAGATATGCTGTCGCTGCTGGTGTAATTAGCATCGCCACCACCAAAATCGCACCTACTGCGTCAAAGGAGGCTACGGTAGTAATCGATACTAGTGTCATAAATAAATAATGCAATAAGAGAACAGGTAAGCCTAAACTCGCTGCTAAAGCCGGATCAAATGAAGTAATTTTCCATTCTTTATAAAAGACGATAATAAAGAACAACACGACAAGGAAAACCACCATTAATAACAAGGTCGCTCTCGGCACATCACCTAACAGTGGTACAGCAGTTGTCGCAAAAGGAATAAACGTAATTTCTCCCATCAGTGCATGTTGGACATCGAGGTGTACATTACCAATAGAAGTGGAAATCAATATCACTCCGATCGCAAACAAAGTCGTAAACACAATACCTAAAGAGGCATCGTGCCTTACCTTCATGGAATGCAATAGCTGCACAAGGAAGGCCGTTAATATCCCTGCTAATATACCACCAATCAGCATAGCCATGCCGCTTACCTGCTGGGTGATCATATAAGCGACAACAATACCTAATAATACGGTATGACTGATAGCGTCAGCCATCATCGCCTGTTTACGTAAGATTAAAAACACACCCATTAATCCGCAAGAAAGGCCGACTAACGCAGCCGTTAAAATGATCCAAGCTGTAAATGTCATGACGCTTCCTTCTTTCTACCCGAAAATTGTTTTTGTTGCGATTTAAACTGCATAGCGTGAATGATCATTCCTTTTTCTTTACCAAACAGCAGCGCTATTAAAAAGAAGGCTGCTGAAACCAGCACAATAAACGGACCTGTCGGCAATCCGCTTCCCGTTGCGCTAATCCATGTACCTACTGCACCGGCTATACCTCCAAATAAACCAGACAGCCAAATCATACTCCTGAACGAATGTGTCCAGTAGCGAGAACTAACCGATGGAATAATCAGCATAGCAGCCATTAGAATAACACCGACGGCTTGAATACCAATCACAATCGTCACCACTAGTACCAGTGTGTATAGTATATTCATTCCTTTAATAGACCGGCCTAATCCTTGAGCAAAGCCCGCATCAAATAAATACAGCTTCCACTCTTTGAAGATAGCTGCAACAATCAAAATCACAACGCTGGCTAAGATGATCATGGTCATGACGTCTGTCCTGACCATGGCAGCGGCTTGCCCATAAATAAAGCTATTCAAACCACTTTGGTTGCCTCCTGCCGATCGGTTGGCAATCGATAGCAGCATCACACCGAAACCATAAAATACGGATAGCACAATGCCCATGGCCGTGTCCTCGGTAATACGACTGGAAGTGGTTACCCATTGAATCAATAAAGCTCCGATTAAAGCCGTACCTGCTGCACCAATCACTAGTAATAATAGGTCCTTTTCTCCAATCAGCAAAAAGGCGATTACTACCCCGGGCAATGACGCGTGTGACAAGGCGTCACTCATTAAATTTTGCCGTTTCCAATAAGCCAAGCAGCCTACCACACCGGCAGCAATGCCTAATATGGTCGTACTAAGCATTACCCATATCGTATTACTATGAAGTAGTATGGACCACATCTCTATCTTCCTTTCCTAGCCAAGACATATTACCGCCGTAAGTGTTTACGATATTTGACTCGGTAAATGTCTCTTCCACTGTACCATGATCATAAACCTTACGATTCAAAAATAATACATGATCAAAATATTCTGGTACAGTTTGCAAGTCGTGGTGAACAACCATAACGGTCTTGCCTTTTCTTTTCAGCTCTTCCAGGATAGCCATAATGGCTTTCTCGGTAGAAGCATCTACTCCGGCTAGCGGCTCATCCATAAAATACAAATCGGCATCTTGCACCAAGGCACGAGCGAGAAACACCCGCTGCTGCTGCCCACCGGATAATTGACTAATCTGACGGGTGGCATAATCAGCCATCCCCATTTTTTTCAGAGATTCCATTGCCTTTTGTTTATCTTTTTTCGTAGGAATACGGAAAAATCCAATTTTTCCGTACAACCCCATAGTGACAACGTCTAAGGCATTGGTTGGAAAATCCCAGTCAACCGATCCTCTTTGGGGTACATAACCTATCTTTTTTTTGGCTTTTTTGAATTTTTCGCCAAAGAAGCTAACCTCGCCCGTCAAGGACGGGTGCAAGGCTAGCATGGTTTTGATTAAAGTGGATTTACCAGCGCCGTTCGGACCAACGATACTTGTTAATGTACCTGGTTCCACTTCAAAATTCACATCAGTTAATACTTTGTTTTTTTGATAGGCGGCTGATAAATGCTCCACTTCGATAATGGAGTTATTCACTATCATTTCCTCCTCCGGTTAATGCATCGTGTATCGTATTCACATTATATTTATACATTCCGATATAAGTACCTTCTTCTGTTCCCTCTTCGCCCATAGCGTCAGAGTATAGTTCACCACCGATCGATACATCTAGGCCATTCTCTTTGGCACCTTCAATTACGGCATTAATCGTATCTTGGTTTACACTACTTTCGACAAAAATAGCAGGTACTTGGTACTCTTCAATTAATTCAACGGTATCCGTAATATCTGAAACCCCTGCTTCTGACTCAGTACTTATGCCTTGTAGCCCAACTACTTCCATATCATGTGTATTGCCGAAATAACCGAATGCATCGTGAGCTGTTACTAGTACTCTTTGGTCTTCAGGGATATCTTGAAGAATTTCTGCCTTTGTTCTTACTTCATCAAGTTGTGCAGCATATTCTTCCATATTGGCGTCAAATTCATCTGCGTGTTCAGGAGCATATTCCTTCAATTCTTCTACAGCTGATTCCAGGCCTTGTTGCCATAAATCAATATCGAACCAAATATGGGGATCAATTGCTCCTTCTTCATCTTCTAATAATTGATCTTCAGGGACAGAGTCTCCTAATGCCAATACAGGTTTTTCAGAAGCGATGGATTGAAGCATTTCTTCCATTTGTGCTTCTAAGTGTAAACCACTATAGAAAACCATCTCTGCGTCGTTTACTTTATTAATATCACTCTCTGTTGGATTGTACAAATGGGGATCAACAGACGGTCCCATTAAAGTTTCTACCTCTACATGATCGCCACCGATAACAGACAACGGCTCACCAATTTGAGCAATCGTCGTTAATACTTGAATCGGCTCTCCTGAATCTTCTTCGGATGATCCGTTTGAAGCATCGTCGGTTGTTTCTTCTTCCGCATTATTTGAATCATCAGCTGATGAATCTTCGTTAGATCCACATGCTGCTAAAAATAATACAAACATTGCTAAAAGAACCCCTAACCCTATCTTCTTCCAATTAGTCATTTGACACTCTCCTTTTTTCCTTTAGGAAACTTTTTTATCTAATGCTAATTTACACGGATTCTTTCCATTTGTCAATAATATTTCTCAAGTGAAAATTATTATTTTTCGTAACTGCGCTTCCTTTTATATTATTCTTCCTTGACAAATAACCTACACACCATTATAGTTATACACATAAGTATATAACTATATCAGTATAATACAAAGGAGGAATTTAGATGGGATATGCCATAGAGGTAAAAGACTTAACGGTGAACTACAAGCAATTTCAGGCTCTAGATCAATTAAACTTTTCCTTAGCACCTAATAAAATCCATGGACTATTAGGCAGAAATGGGGCAGGTAAGACAACGTTATTAACCATTCTCTCCTCATTTCGACCGGCTAAGCAAGGCACTGTGTTGATTGATGGAAGGAATCCGTTTGATGACGAGGAAATCATGGAAGGGACGGTGTTTATCTATGACAAGGATTATACCTATGACTACAGCAAAATAGATACAGTGATCAAAGAAATGAACTATTTCCGCCCTAATTTTGACGAGGACTATGCCAGAAACTTAATCAAAAAATTTAAGATATCGGATAAGAAGACCATCAATCAATTGTCAAAAGGAAAGCAGTCAGCCTTCCAAATAACGATTGGATTAGCTAGCCGCGCACCGCTTACTATTTTTGATGAGGCCTATCTTGGGATGGATGCCCCGTCAAGAGAACTGTTTTATCAGGAGTTACTGACCGAACAAGAGCGATACCCACGGACAATTATTTTTTCCAGCCATTTGGTGTCGGAAATGGAATATTTGTTTGATGACGTGGTGATGATTGATGAAGGCAAACTATTACTGCAAGGGAGCTATGAAGAGGTGATCGAGCAGGGCTTCTCCATAACCGGAGCTCAAGCAGATGTTGATCGCTTTACACACTCTTTAGAGATAATCAACGAGAAGCGTTTGGGTGGAACGAAATCGGTAATGGTTTATGGTGCCTTGTCCAATCAGCAACAACAAGAGGCAAAATCATCTGGACTGGAAGTAGGTTCCTTATCCTTACACGACCTATTCGTCCATGTCACGAAGGAGGAAGAAGAATGAATCAAACCATGGCAAGATCCAAGAAGTTAGGCTGGGGAGTATTAGCAGAACAGGCAAAATGGGCAGTATGGTTCCTGGTGATTTTATGTTTGATTTTTTTGGGACTCACTTTGCTCCATAACTATGTTGAATCCGTTCAACTTGATGATTTTATGATAAACAACAATGCTTCCGCTATTTTTATGTTGATTGTAGGGATATTGTGCACCTATAGTTTTCTTGATTATTACGTTAAATTAGGGATCACTCGCAGAAATTTCTTCAAGACGGCCCTATTTGCCTCTATCTTATTATCAATCCTTTTGGCTATTGCTTTTATTCTGATGATCGTGCTGTTAGAATGGATCATTACTGTCATGGGTATGGCGATCCCTTGGACGGATCAAGTAAGCAATAGTGACATCGCTCAGGTATTAACACAATTCACCAGCTACACACTCATTCATTTTTCCTATTTTTTAATGGGGTGGATGATCGGACTGGGTTTCTATCGTTTCCGTTGGTTCATTGGCCTTTTATTTGTAGCAGCTGGTTTATTATTAGCTAGTCTCATGAAAATGTTGTATGTCAATCTATTTCACGTTGGTCCGATCGTGCTGCTCCCCGACACTTGGGTGATTACTGGTTTTCTCGCTCATCTACTTTCGGTATTGCTGTTCCTGACCTTGATTGCTGCTAATTACCGCTTGATAAAAGATGTAACGATTCGATTATAAACGAGGATACTTCTCGACGATCTTAGTGATTTTTATGATAATGTTTCACGTGAAAATCATCCAAGAAAGGAGGAAAACAGAACGATGTCTGCTTCATTTCATGATAATAAACCAATCTTTGTTCAAGTACGCGAACAGATAGAGGATCAAATTGTAAATGATCAGTTGAAAGAAGGGGATCAAGCACCCTCTACCAATCAACTAGTTCAATTTTATAAAATCAATCACGCCACCATCTCCAAAGGGATTACACAATTAGTAGATGAAGGTATTTTATTTAAAAAGAGGGGGGTCGGAATGTTTGTTGCAGAAGGGGCAAAACAAGTATTGATCGAAAAACGAAAACAGGCCTTTATGGAAGATTACGTAATCGGCTTGGTGCAAGAGGCAGAGAAATTGCAGATTAGTGACAAGGAGATGATCGAGCTGATCCAGCAGGCTAAAAAAGAAATCTAGTACAGCTAAAGCATGTAGAGTAGCAGCGCCTGGCTTCTCCACATGCTTTATCCGTTTATCTTCTGAAATAAATCTCTTTTAGGTCACCATATCAATCGACTAAGCAAGATATTTTGCAAATGAACCCCAATATAATTATAGAATGACAGAGACTCATATTATTTCCATAAATATGTTATACTAACATTAGAACAACAGATAGGAAAGGGCGTGTTCTCATGACGACCAATATTTTAGTTGCTTATGACAGTTCAGAATTAAGTGAAAAAGCAGTAGAAGAGGCCAAAAGACAGGCACAGCTCGTTGAGAATGCTGTGATACATGTGGTAACGGTGGTTTCACATGGTGGTCCAACAACAAATGCAATGCTGGCACGTAGTTTTATGAACGACCTCGCCGAAGAAGCCCGCCCCGGCTTGGAGCGCATTCAAAACGAATTAGAGAAAGAAGGACTGCCATGCTCCTCAGATGTCCTCTTGGATTATTCTTTTCGTAATCCAGGCTCCAAACTTGTCGAGTATGCAGACGAAAATCAGATCGAATTAATTGTATTAGGCAGTCGAGGACTAGGTGGAGTAGGTAAATTTCTACTAGGAAGTGTCAGCAGTCAAATTGTTCAGCAAGCAAAATGTAAAGTGCTAATTTTGAAATAAGCTCGATGAAAAGCCTGCACACCATTTGGGAAAAGTTGTGTGCAGGCTGTTTTTTTACGTCAATTGCTGTTCAGCAAACGAGCGATATAACGCATGATGCTCCATTAATTCTTGGTGGGTTCCTTTTCCGGTAATTTCTCCTTGTTCGATAAAAATGATTTGATCGGCATGAACAATCGTTGCTAGTCGATGGGCAATAACAAAGGTCGTTCTGCCTTCCATCAAACGATGCAATGCCTTTTGTACGACTTGCTCCGATTGACTGTCTAAGCTGGCTGTTGCTTCATCCAGTAACAATAATTTCGGGTTGCGCAGAAAGGCGCGCGCAATATTAATACGCTGACGCTGTCCGCCTGATAGTTTCGTCCCTCTTTCACCTACCTCGGTATCTAAGCTTTGGGGAAGTTCTTGAATAAATTGTTCGGCATAAGCCATTCTTGCCACTTCCCACAGCTGTTGGTCTGTGATCTCATTCGCATTCGCTAAACCATACGTCAAGTTCTCTCTTACTGTCCCCGACATCATCGAGCTTTCCTGAGAAACATAACCAAGCTGGGAACGCCAGGAGCGCATCGACAATTCGTTGATCGATTGATCACCAATTAGAACTTGCCCATTGGTAGGCTGATAATAACGTTCAATCAAGCCAAAGACCGTTGTTTTTCCACCGCCACTTGGACCAGCGAACGCGATCATCTCTCCCGATTGCGCCGAGAAAGACATATTATTGATAACCGGCTCCCCTGTTTCATAAGCGAAGTCCACCCCTTGAAAGTGAAGCGGCAGACCATCGATCGAACGCTCCACTCCTTGATGTGTTTCTTCGACATCCTTTTCTAAAATTTCCATGATTCGTCCGGTTGCCCCTTTTGCCTTTTGCAATTCGGTAAAGAACATCGCAAACGTGGTAATCGGGAAGACGATCTGGAATAAATAAAGTAAGAAGGCGACCAAAGAGCCAGTAGACATTGTGCCTTCTTCGACACGAATCCCACCATATCCAATAATCACGACGATCACAAACATGACAATCATATACATAAACGGACCAACAACAGCAAAGATTTTGGCTTCTCTTAGACCGGTTTTAAGCAAACCAAGGATACCTTTCATCCCTTTTTTTACTTCCATATCTTCGGCGGTTGATGATTTCATTAACTTGATTTCACTGACTGTCTGCTGGATCTCACCTTGAAAAGATGCCGTCTGATCTTGCAGTTTTCTGGAAACCTTCGACATTCGCGATCCCAAAGGCATCATCACTAATACCGTCAATGGCACAGCAACTAACATCATTAAGGTCATTCGCCAATCCATAATCAATAGTATAACGACGGCACCGATAATCGAAATCAATCCCGAGATAAACTGGGGGAAATGTTGAGAGACGAGATTCTTAACAATACCTGTATCATTGATAACCCGGCTGACCGACTCCCCGCTCGGCTGTTGGTCAAAATAACGAACAGGCAGGCGAATTAGCTTCATCCAGATGGTTTCACGCAGGCCAGCAACCACCTTTTGTCCTACAAAGGCTAAGGCATAGCCTGAAAATCCATCAATCAGCGCATGCAGTATAAAAATGCCGACAATTAACGCAATAAATCCGGCACTAATCGTTGTGAATGAGAATCCATCGACCAATTCCCTTGTTAGTAATGGGATCGTTAAACCAACTAAAGTGGTTAACACGCTCCCTATCAGCCCAAGCACCAAAATAAACGTTGGTAGTTTTAATGAAAAAATAAGTGACATAAACGCCTTAACCGATTGATTCTCCATATCATTTCTCCTTCTGTGATCCTTTTCCTTTATCATATAACATTCATGCAAGTGCTCACTTTGCTATCCATACTGCTTATAGAACCGTCTATTTTAGATACCATTCCGTCTTGTTACTTGAATGTTTTAGTGTATAGTTTTAACATATATCAAATGGCCCTCGCTGACTTCTGTAAGGGTTACGATTGGTCCGCACTGCTCTGATAAAAATGATCAAAGACCTCCCCAAGCCAAGCTTCTTCTTTTTTATTGAAAGGAATATAGGATAGCCTCTCCATCTCTTGCAAAAACTGCAAGATTTGCTCTTCGTTTTCCTCGTGATGGATATCCATTTTGAAAATACCTTCCACATCTTGTATCCTATCGAGCTTCAATAACCCCAATAAATAATCAAAATAATCCTCGACCACTGCGGTCACCTCTGGATCTTCTGGCGGTCTGCCTGTTAATCGCTTCAACGCTTTTAAAAATTGCAGCAATTTTTGCTCATATTCCATCTTTTCCATTATCGTTAAACCGAATAACCTCGACCATATCTCTTCTTTCATCATTGGCTTAGTCATTTCCTCTTGTTTCTTTTCTGATTGTATGCCTGACACCAGACTAAATAACAAATCACTGTCAATTTCCTCTTCCTGATCCATCAGGTGAACCGTCCGTTGAATCGTTTCCAAGGCCGTTTCAATCTGTGCTTTATCCTCTCTTAACTTGGCCTGCTGTAAAAGTAAGGTATCCTTAAAGCCTAGATCTAAGGCATCTGATTGTAAATATTTTTTGATAGCGGCTAACGGAAGCCCAAGAAATTTCATCGTCATAATTTGATGTAGTCTCATGGCATCGTTTTTGTCATAGATGCGATGTCCCGCTTGATTGCGTTTAGGCTGCATCAGCTCTTTCTCTTCATAATAATGCAAGGTGCGAACAGAAACCCCTGTATAGGCGGCAAATTCACTAACTGTAAAAGCTTCCGAATCCATAAAGATGACACCTCCTATTCTACATACTATCTTACCACCTAACGTAACGTGAGGGACAAGTGTTTTTCATGAAAAAAAATCGCTATCGATAAGGATAGCGATTTTTTCTATATATGTATATTGCTTTATTTTCATTATATGGCGGAGGAGGAGGGATTCGAACCCCCGCGAGCCGTGAAGCCCCTGGCGGTTTTCAAGACCGCTCCCTTCAGCCGGACTTGGGTACTCCTCCGAATTACTGACGACAAGTAATAATATAGCACAGCGAAAAAGGCAAGTCAAGAGGATTTAAAAAGTTCTGCATTAAACCGAACAGCCAAACGACCACTATCCAAAAAATACTAAAGTACTTTATGTTTTATTGAAATCTCTCCTTTTTATCTGATAACATAACAATAAAATATTTCCAAAGAAAACTCATCCATTTTTCAAAAAGGAGAGAACTATTATGTATGATAAATGTCCTAATTGTGGAAGCAAGCAGCTACAAGAGGGAATAATAAGAGCCTCCAATGCTGAATTATACATTTACTCTAAAAAGAAAAGGAAAGAATGGAATGATAAAGTTCCGTTAAATTCTCATTTAGGAGCTTCTTCAACGATAACAGCAAAATACTGCACAGAATGTGGGTTTATTTTGGCTGCTTTTGTAGATGAGCCAAATCATTTAAACGACTAAATGAACGCTAGTTGAGTGGATAGCTATTATGAAATGGATTCAATTAGCGGCGTTTTTATTTCTTCTAAATCCCCAAAATATCAGTCTATAGATGGAAAAGGTACAGACTGAAAAAAATAAATTTTCCTCCATATCAATTGGTTGATTTACCATTAGATTTGTTAAACAAAGCATTACAAAAAGCGTTATACTGCCAAAAATGATGATGATCATTTCTCTCATTGTAACACCTCCATATCAAAAAAATATAAAAGTAATTAGCGATATTTGTCATTTAGTCCTTTGTTTTTAGACTTTTACTTTATCCTACTTCGAAAAAGAAAACATGCAGTTAGACATTACTATATCATCTATATTAAAAGAAGAAGCCCCATCCAACAAGGCTTCTTCTCCATTTTTTACCCAATCACTGTCTTATTCCCCATATATGGCACTAACACCTCTGGTACCTTAATCGTACCATCGGCCTGCTGATAATTTTCGATAATCGCGGCTACGGTACGGCCAATCGCCAGTCCTGATCCATTTAAGGTATGGACAAACTCGGGTTTCCCCTTCTCTTCACGGCGGAAACGAATACCAGCACGTCTTGCTTGGAAGTCTTCAAAATTAGAACAAGAAGAAATCTCACGATACGTGTCATTGCTTGGCATCCACACCTCGATATCGTATTTCTTGGCGGCGGTAAAGCCTAGATCGGCTGTACACATGCTCAGAACGCGATAAGGTAAATCAAGTAGCTGGAGTACCTTCTCCGCATGTCCTGTTAATTCCTCTAACACTTGATAAGAATCTTCTGGTTTGACCATTTGGACCAATTCTACTTTATTAAATTGATGCTGGCGGATCAATCCCCTTGTATCACGGCCGGCTGAGCCTGCTTCAGAACGGAAACAGCCGCTAAAGGCGGTGAATTTCTTCGGTAGCTCTTCGCCTTTGAGGATTTCTTCTCGATGATAATTAGTCACTGGTACTTCTGCGGTTGGTGCTAAAAAATAGTCCCACCCTTCAATCTTGAAGGCGTCCTCTTCAAATTTTGGCAGCTGCCCTGTGCCGGTCATACTAGTACGGTTCACCATATATGGCGGCAGCATTTCCTGGTAGCCATGCTCATCGGCATGTAAATCCATCATAAAATTTAGCAAAGCACGTTCCAGGCGGGCACCTAATCCCTTATAAAAGACAAAACGGCTGCCTGTCACCTTTGCTGCCCGTTCAAAATCGAGAATATCCAAGGACGTGGCCAGATCCCAGTGTGCTTGTTCCTGAAAATCAAATGAAGGCAGCTGTCCCCACTTGCGGACTTCCACATTGTCATCCTCGGTTTCGCCAATCGGTGTAGACTCATGCGGGATATTAGGGATAGAGAGCATAAGTAAATCTAACGTCTCTTCTACTTCTCGCAGCTCACTATCAATCGCTTTAATTCGATCACCGACTTCACGCATTTCAGCAATCTTATCATCGGCGTCCTGCTTTTCTTTTTTCAATTGAGAGATTTGTTTGGACACCTCATTACGTGTCGCCTTTAATTCTTCCGACTCCAAAATCAATTTGCGACGTTTCTCATCCAAATCACCAAAGCGATCCAAATCGGTTAAATCTTCTCCTCTGTGCTGTAATTTCTCTTTCACCTCATTAAAATGGTTGCGAAGTAGTTTCCTATCCAGCATGTTAGTGCCTCCTTTTTTTGATTACAGCTGATAAGTGCCTCTATAAAAAAACTCCCGCCCCTTGCTATGGTCTTCATAGCAGGGACGAGAGTTTTTCCCGCGATACCACCCTGATTGGAGAATAGACTTCTCCCGGCTTCTTTCAGTCGATAACGGTCTGCACCGGGTACATGTACTTTGCTTTCCATCTACCACTCCAGGATGGATTCACTTAGGCACTATGCCGATTTTCAGCTACCATCGGCTCTCTGAGATAGTTTGCCTAAATTACTATTTCCTATCGTCGTTTTACTTATCCTATGTTTATTATATTACTTTTCCACCATTTTGACAAAGTATTCAGTCAAGCGATGGTCATCGGTTAATTCGGGATGAAAGGAGCTGCATAGATAATGCCCTTGCTTGGCTGCTACAATGCTGCCCTGATATTCTGCCAGCACCTCTACCTCATTACCTACAGCCTCGATTTGCGGCGCTCGAATAAAGACCGCTTCAAAATCATCTGCCACCCCTTTAATCGCTAATTCCGCTTCAAAGGACTCACGCTGACGGCCAAAGGCATTGCGCTCTACCTTGATATCCATCAAACCCAAATGCGGCTTTTCCTGTCCAACAATTTGATTGGCTAATAGAATCAGTCCGGCACAGGTGCCAAAGATTGGCTTACCCGCTTGTCCAAATGCCTTTAATGGCTCAAAAAAGTCATATTTATCAATCAAACGGCGCATCGTGGTACTTTCCCCGCCTGGCAAAATTAAGCCATCAATGTCCGCTAATTCTTCTTTATGCTTGATTACTGCTGCTTCCGCTCCTGCTGTCTCAATCGAACGAACATGTTCACGGATTGCACCTTGTAAACCTAATACACCGATTTTTACCATCTGCTAACTAACTCCTTACCAGCCACGATCCTGCATACGATCAGCAGGCTCAATATTGCTAATTTCAATTCCTTTCATGGCTGTTCCAAGATCCTGGGATACCTTAGCGATCAATTCATAATCTTCATAATGCGTGGTTGCTTCCACAATAGCACGAGCAAATTTAGCCGGGTTGTCTGATTTGAAGATACCAGATCCTACAAATACACCATCTGCCCCAAGTTGCATCATTAAAGCCGCATCGGCTGGTGTCGCTACACCACCTGCTGCAAAGTTTACAACCGGTAGACGACCGTTTTCTCTAATATTTAATAAGACTTCATATGGTGCACCTAAATCTTTCGCATAGGTCATCACTTCGTCTTCATTCATATTGACCAGTTTACGCACTTGTGCATTGACTTCACGGATATGACGTACTGCTTCTACAATGTTCCCAGTGCCGGGTTCACCTTTGGTACGAAGCATCGAAGTTCCTTCCCCAATTCGACGAGCAGCTTCACCTAAGTTGCGGCAGCCACATACAAACGGGACGGTATATTCACGCTTATTGAGGTGATAAACCTCATCTGCAGGGGTTAGTACTTCACTTTCATCAATATAATCAACGCCTAAGGCTTCTAATACACGTGCTTCGACGATATGACCAATACGCGCTTTCGCCATAACTGGAATCGATACAGCGCCCATTACTTCTTCTACAATTGTTGGGTCGGCCATCCGTGCTACACCGCCAGCGGCACGAATGTCAGATGGCACTCGTTCCAAAGCCATTACCGCAACAGCGCCTGCCTCTTCGGCAATTTTCGCTTGTTCGGCGTTGACCACGTCCATAATGACGCCACCTTTTTGCATTTCTGCCATACCGCGTTTTACTCTATCTGTACCTACTTTAGACATATCTCGTTCCTCCTATATATTATCAGTTCCTATATCTATTATATAATAGATAGGGCTTAAATGCCAACTGGCTTAATCGGGATTAATCAAATAAACCTTTTACAAAATCAACAACGGTCGTGAATAAGCCACTAAAGAAATGGCCAATCGCGCTTAAAGAAAGCATAAACCAATTCGCTTTTTCCACACCAGAAGTCGTCACTAAGTCGACGCGATGCCCCCCGGTTGTTTCATCAATATAGCCGTAATCGCTGTCTCCGTTATAATTAAGTACTACTTCGCCAATCTTCTCACCCGACTCAATAGGCGCTTCTAAACTGCCATCTGCCGTTAATTTATCTTCATCCATCTGATATTCGACGGAGTACAGCTCCTCTTCTTCATCCGCAATCATCGATGAAATAGGTTCAGCTGCTGCAATATTTACCGTGTTATCTTTCCCTTTAGCAACCGGCAAGGTCGTTTGATCTTCTAACTGGTAACCAGCAGGGAATAATTCGGTGGATGCAAACTGAGAAAAGCCAAACTCCATTAATTTTTGCGTTTCTTCAAAACGTTCCCCTTCTGAACCAGTTTTCATGACAACCGTAATTAAACGTCGATCGCCCTGTTGCGCCGTTCCGGTAAAGCAATATCCCGCCGCATCGGTATGTCCTGTTTTCAGTCCATCAATTCCTTCATAACCATATTGGGCAAAATTATCATTGTCCCATGGCAGCATCCAGTTCAGATTCTCCAATTGACGATTATCCAATTCGGTTGTTAACATACTGGTATATTCTAAGGCTTCTGGATGATCATTGATTAAGTGATAGGCAAGTAAGGCAGCTGATTTTGCCGACAGTAAATTGTCAGCATTTGGATCGGTTCCTTCTGGCGCATTCTCCCCTAAATCTGCATTTCCAAGTCCAGTTGAATTAACAAATTTATAATCGGTTAAACCTAGTTCTTCTGCCTTGTCATTCATCATCTGGACAAATTCGCCTTCCGAACCAGCTACTAGTTCTGCTAAGGCAACGGTTGTCCCATTATCAGAAATAATCGACATCGCTTCGTACAACTGACGCACGGTGTAATCTTTTCCTTGGGTTAAACCAATCCCTGAAAAGCCAGGATCAGAAGATAGCCAATAGGCATAATCACTGATTTCGGTCGTATCATCCCAATTTATATCTCCGTTTGCTATCGCCTCTAGGACCAGGTATTCAGTCATCATTTTCGTCATACTAGCTGGAGGTAATTTTAAATCAGATTGTTTTTCATATAGTATTTTTCCTGTATCGGCATCTACCACAATGGCTGATTCTGCCGTTGTCTCTATGTTTTCTATCCCTTTAATGGTTACAGCATTCATGGTAAATGCAGTAATGGTCAATACGGTAATCATCGTTAATATACTTAATTTTTTTATTGTTGCTTTCACTCTTTCTACCTCCAACGATATTTTTCATACGAAATTATTTTACCACAACTACAACAAATAGAAAATAACGCTATGTGCCTAACTGAAAATTATTTTGATGGACTCATGGTGTTCCTATTTTCTTATCTGGCAAAAAAAAGGGCTGTCTTCTGAAGTTCTCTATTAAGACTTGTAAGACAGCCGCTGTGCTTTATTCAATTGATGAAAAACATCATGTTACGGAGTAGTTTGGTGATTCTTTGGTAATCTGCACATCATGGGGATGACTCTCACGAAGTCCAGCACCGGTCATACGGATGAAATAGGCATCATTGCGCATTATATCGATCGTTGCAGCGCCACAATAACCCATACCTGCACGTAAACCACCGAGCAGTTGATGAACCGTATCGGCTAACGGTCCTTTATAGGCTACACGACCTTCAATACCCTCTGGCACCAATTTCTTGGCGTCTTGGGAGTCTTGGAAGTAACGATCATTGGATCCGCTTTGCATCGATTTGACCGATCCCATGCCACGGTATACCTTATAACGTCTGCCTTGGAATATTTCTGTTTCACCAGGACTTTCTGATACTCCGGCAAAAAGACTTCCTAACATAACGGCATGTGCCCCAGCTGCAATGGCCTTCGCGATATCACCGGAATACTTAATTCCGCCATCTGCAATGACTGGAACACCGTATTTTTCCGCCTCTGTCGCACAATCATTCACCGCAGTAATTTGTGGCACCCCTACACCTGCGACAACACGAGTCGTACAGATCGAACCTGGTCCAATACCAACCTTGATAATATTGGCGCCTGCCTCAATTAAAGCCTTGGTTGCTTCAGCTGTTGCTACATTACCTGCGATAATATCAATATGAGGATATTGGTCACGCACACGGCTCACCTGTTCCAGTACCCCTTTTGAATGACCATGTGCCGTATCAATAACTAGTACATCTACCCCAGCCTCTACTAATTTTTCGATGCGGGTCAGGGAGTCTGCCGTTATACCTACTGCAGCACCAACCAATAAACGACCTTGTTTGTCCTTCGCCGAATGCGGAAATTCAATCACTTTCTCAATATCTTTAATCGTGATTAATCCTTTTAACACACCGGCTTGATTGACGAGAGGAAGTTTTTCGATTTTATGTTTTTGTAAGATCTTTTCCGCTTCTTTAAGATCTGTATCTACTGGTGCGGTGACTAAGTTTTTACTTGTCATCACTTCTGAAATCCGAATTGAATAGTCTTCAATAAAACGGAGATCTCGATTCGTTAAAATGCCAACAAGTTTTTGTTCCTCTTCATTGTTGACAATAGGCACACCTGATATACGGAATTTACCCATTAAATGCTCGGCATCGAACACTTGATGCTCCGGAGTCAGGAAGAACGGGTTAGTAATCACACCACTTTCTGAGCGTTTGACACGATCTACCTGTTCGGCTTGATCTTCAATGGACATATTCTTATGGATGATCCCTATCCCGCCTTGTCGCGCAATCGATATAGCAAGTTGTGCCTCGGTCACCGTATCCATACCTGCACTTAAAAATGGGATATTAAGTGTGATGTTATCCGATAACTTGGTTTGTACCGATACTTCCTTTGGCAATACATTAGACTCTGCTGGTACTAATAGTACATCATCAAAGGTTAATCCTTCTTTACTGAATTTATCCGTTCTCATCGATATGCCTCCTTGTTTTTTGTAATCGCTATGTGAATGAATAATAGATTGGAGAATAATGGTGACTTTCGCCTATTTCACAGGCTTTACACCCTTAACTATTGTTAATTACAATACGACATGTTACGGTGTTTTTCAACCTTTTTTTATTGGCAGTGAAGTGGGCTTTGTCTAACGATAGGATAAAATCAATCATGTAAGAGGTTACATCGTCTTGATTTTTTTATACTCAAAGAAGGATAAAATTCTTGGGATCATTAGAAAAGGGAACGATTTTACCATGAACGAATCGGTAGCCTGTATCTATTTTTAATTAGTGATAAAGGAAAGGTCGGGTTTTTTCCATCTTTTCTTATACGATACGGGAGGATAAGATCGATGAGGTCATTGTGCTTTGTCGGTATATTGTTATGATACACTAAACTTATCTTATAAGAGGAGGCATTGGATGAAATATATATATTCGCTCCTTATCATTGGCGTAGTTGCAACGATTAGTTTGTCAATCTATTCTTTTATACAAGCACAGCAAGCAGACCAGGAAATAACAGAAAAATCAGCCACTACAGAGCAGATGCCAGCCTATCATTTTGTCTTAATTGGCGAGGAAATGGATCATGATTATTGGAAACTAGTCGGAGAAGGTGCACAAGACACAGAAGAAAAATATGATGTAGCCATTGAATATAATGGTCCCAGACGCTCCAATCCGGATGAACAATTAAAACTGTTGGATATGGCAATCAAATCCAAAGTCGATGGCATTATTGTACAAGCCTTAAATGACGATTTTCTCCCGGTCATCGACAAAGCGGTCGAACAAGGGATACCAGTGATAACGATTGATACAGACGCCCCTGAGAGTCGTCGATCGGCATATATTGGAACAGATAATTACCAAGCTGGTCGGCAGGCAGGGGAACAGCTCCTAAATGATTTAAGTCCAGATGAAAAGGTGGGGATTATTACCGGCAGTTTCACCAATGACCATCACAAACTACGTGTCGAGGGGTTTAGAGATGTTGTGGAAGAAGAAGGGGTAGATATCGTCGCCATCGAAGAATCCAATATAAGCAGAACCACCGCTGAAGGGAAGGCATACAGCATGTTGCGAGATCACCCTGAAATCACGGCACTGTATGGTACCAGCGCTTTAGATGGTATCGGTATGGTAGCGGCCATCGAATCATTAGACATCCAAGATGACTTATACGTGATGGCCTTTGATACCTTGGAAGAAAATCTTCAATTACTAGCGCAGGAGAAGATTGACGTCTTAGTTCAACAACAATTTTATAACATTGGTTACACCAGTGTCGAGCTCATGCTGGATGTAATGGAAGGGAAAGACGTTCAAGATACTTATTATACTCCAATTGATTTTTTAAAGAAAGAAGATCTCGGTGATGCGTATGATTAAACTGCGGACGAAATTACTCCTTTACTTTCTTGTTATCTTGGTATCGATGGTTGCCCTTTTTCTCATCCGTGAGTGGCATACACAGCGTATCGTTAGCTTACACGAAGAAAATTCCGAGCATTATTTTCTCTTAAACGAGTTAACCAATAGCACGGATCTTACTTTGCAGTCATTACAAATATTCGTGCATGAACCAACGGAAAATAATAAAGAAGCCTATCAACAGGAAAAGCAGCAGCTGCAGACACTCACAACGGATTTCGAGCAAAAGATTCGTGACAGTATGGACAAGCAGAATTATTTGTCCCTCTTAACTAGTTTTCAAGAATATGCAGATGAGACGATAACGTTAGTGGAGCAGGATCATATTGAGCAATACGCCTCGTCGTTAAATGAAACAGACAGAACCGCCGATTACATTCATGAAAAAACACTGGAATTCATTAATCAACAATTGACAGAGTATCAACATATCATTGAACTAGAGAACCAGCGTATAGAAGAGGCTAAAAAAACAGGTTCTTTCGTCTTTCTAACGATTATCTTGTTAAGTATTTTATTTGCTTTATGGTTCTCCAATGGAGCGACCAAGGTGATTGAAAAACTAACCAGCGCCTCCAAAGAAATTTCGCAAGGCCACTATAATATCCCGGATGTACAAGTATCTCAGCGTGATGAATTACGTGTCCTAACCGATACATTTAACCGCATGAAATACAATATTGTCGAGGCCATCAGCGAAATGAAAGAGAAGGCGAAAATGTCTCAGCTGCTAAAAGAAATGGAGCTGAAAAGTTTACAAAATCAGGTGAATCCACACTTTTTATTTAATACCTTGAACGTTATCTCGAAAACCTCTTATATCGAAGGAGCCGATAAAACTAGTGATTTAATCCATTCCATCTCTGCATTATTGCGCTATAATCTCGGCAATCTTGATAGAGAAACATCCTTGAAGGATGAGGTAGCGGTTGTCAATGAGTATTTCTTCCTCCAGCAAAGTCGATTTGGAGACAGGATTACCTTTGAACAGAATATCGAAGAAGACTGCTTGCATGTTGCCATTCCTTGTTTGACTTTACAACCACTGATTGAGAATGCCTTTGTCCACGGCATCGAGGAAATGGCAGAAGACGCCGTTATTACACTCGCTATTTTTTCAACTGCTCGGCAAGTAGTGATTGAGGTTTCAGATAATGGCAAAGGGATGTCCCAAGCGAAAATAGCAGCAATCTTGAACCATCAAGAGACAGATAGGGAACAAAAAGGGCATTCCACTGGGATCGGCTTGCGCAATGTAATGGAACGATTAAAGATTTTTGATAAATCCAGTGATGTAGCCATTGTCTCTGAAGTAGGTAAAGGAACAACGGTGAGAATCACGCTAGATAAGGGGCGAACTACATGATAAAGATAATGCTGGTAGACGATGAACCAATTGAAAGAGAAGCGATTCAATTAATATTAGAGCGGAATCGAACAGGAATAAAGATTGCAGCAGAAGCAAAAAACGGTAAAGAGGCGGTCGAGCAGGCGATCGAACAAGAACCGGACATTATTTTTATGGATATCAAAATGCCGGAAGTCGATGGTTTGCAAGCAGTGGAGCAAATTTTGGCAAAGCTTCCCGATGTGAAGTGTATCATGGTTTCTGCCTATGACACCTTTCAGTATGCAAAAAGGGCGATGCAGTTTGGCATCAAAGAATATTTATTGAAACCAAATAAACCATCAGAAGTATTAGAAGCATTTGACCGCATGGTGGAGGAATTAACCGATCAAAAATATTGGAATCAACGTTTAGAGCAAGCAAACGCCATTATAGAAACGGAATTCATTTTAACGTTGATGATGGATCACGTACATGCTTTGGATTCGGCTTCCTTGGGAGAATGGTTAGAGATTGATGATACATCGATGTTTGTGGTTGTATTCTCTTTCCATTCCGTTGATACATCTCTTACCAGAGAACAAAAAAAACATTGGTATCAACTGTTGAAGAACGTATTAGTGGAGTTACCCTATCCGCATGTTATCGGACCACTGCTTGGTTACCAAGTCCCTGTGCTAGTGAATGGAGAACAGGTTAACAATCGATCCTTCATTGTAGAGGCCGTTCATCATTTGTCCTCGTCTTTTGAGAAAGAACAACTGCAGATTGGGGTAGGAAGACACAAAGATGATTTATCTAAATTCTCCAGTTCCTATGAAGAGGCGATCTTGGCATTGCAATACGCTAAAGACAATCCAAGTTCGTCCTACACTATATTTGAGGAAAAGATGGCCACAGCCGTCCCTCAACAGTCGGATATCGATTTGGAAAAGAAATTACTCCACGCCATTAGGATAGGGGATGAACGACAAGCGAATGAATGGTTCGATCAATATGTAGAGCTGGTCCAAAAACAAGCGAATTATCGAATCGACTTGATCAGCAGAACGATTCAAGATTTTTTCAAGGTATTACAACAAACATTCCAAAAAATAGGTATCTCTATTCCTAGCGTGATAGATTTAGCCACATTGGATAATATCATCTTAATCAAAGAAGCAGCCAGACAGCAGCTGGCGCAGGTGATGGAGAATCTGAGTGAATGGCGTTCTTTCAGTATAGAAGGCGTACTGCATCAAGCAAAAGAATATATCCAGCTACACTACAACAAGCAGCTCACCTTGGAAGAAGTGGCGGATGAAATTGGCTTAAGTTCTTATTATTTTAGCAGACTATTTAAGGAGCAAGCAGGGATTTCTTTTATCGAATATCTAACCAGCCTAAGAATGGAGAAAGCGAAGGAATGGTTATTAGATCCTCGTTATTCTTTGAAGGAGATTGCCTTAACAGTTGGATACAAGGATCCAAACTATTTTAGCCGTGTGTTCAAAAAGACTACACAATACAGCCCTAGTGATTATCGCAAACAATACTTTAGCGGCTAAATGAGATCAAATAACAAAAAAATCTAGTATGTAACAAAAAAGTGAAGATAGTTACCCGCTGAATCCAATATAAACGTGATAAATTAGGAACTAACAAAGAAATTATTTATTTGATTGACAGCGTTTTAATCGAATAAACAGATTAGTTTTATCATCAGAGGAGGATTCAGAATGGAAAAGAAACATTCACTTTGGTATGTTATCTTAATCGCTTCAGCAGCTGGGTTGGCAGGTTTACTGTATGGTTTCGATACAGCTGTTATCTCAGGAGCGATTGGTTACTTGCAGGAAGTCTACGGATTAAGTCCCGCCATGGAAGGCTGGGTTATTTCCTGTGTCATGATTGGTGGTGTGATCGGTGTCGCCTTATCCGGATTTTTAGCCGACCGTTGGGGACGTAAGAAGATCCTCATGGTAGCCGGGGTCTTATTTATTATCTCTGCCTTAGGATCGGCATTGGCCACGGGTGTAACCATGTTAGTCTTCGCCCGAATCATCGGGGGCTTAAGTATTGGTTTTGCCTCTGCATTATCTGTCACTTATATTAGTGAGTGCGCCCCGCCAGCCATTCGCGGCCGCTTAGGTTCGATGTATCAATTATTTACGATTCTTGGTATCTCAGCTACATTTTATATTAACTATGGGGTGGCCAATAGTGGTACCCATGAATGGGGGTTAGAAATCGGCTGGCGGTGGATGCTCGGTTATGGAGCAGTACCAGGGATCATCTTTCTCTTTATTCTGTTCTTTATCCCAGAAAGCCCACGTTATTTAGTTCAGAAAAAAGACAATGATCAAGCCTTTTCTATTTTGCAACGAATCAATGGTAAAGAAATTGCCGAAAAAGAAATAGCAGAAATTAAGGCCTCCATCGAGATAGAAGAAAGTAGTTCGATTAAGGAGTTATGGAAACCAGGCTTAAAGAAAGCAATGGGGGTAGGTATTTTTCTTGCTTTATTTAATCAAGTGATCGGTATGAATGCCGTCAACTACTATGGTCCTGATATTTTCCGAAGTGTTGGATTTGAAAATAATACCGAGTTTCTGGCTACCAGTATCATTGGTAGTGTGCAAGTGGTATTTACGATTGTAGGTATTCTTCTCATTGACAGGCTGGGGCGTAAGAAATTGATGGCGATTGGTTCCAGCTTGATGGCTATCTTTATGTTCCTGATTGGCAGTGTCTTCTATTTCGACCCTGCTAATGCCGGTGTCTTATTAATCGTGATGATTGCTGGTTTCACGGCGGCATTCTGTGTATCCATGGGACCAATTCCTTGGATTATGATTCCGGAAATCTTTCCAAATCATTTGCGTGCCAAGGCAGTAGGCATCGCAACAATGTTCTTGTGGGGCGCCAACTGGGCGATCGGACAATTTACTCCTGTATTAATTAACAATATGGGTAGTGCGTTTACGTTCTGGATGTTTACTGTGATTAATATTATCTGTTTTACTTTCGTTATGACGATTGTTCCAGAGACCAAAAACAAGTCATTAGAACAAATTTCTCAGTTATGGAAGACAAAAGAGCAGAAGGAGAAAGAGGACCAACTGCAAGATCAGTATTCTCACTAGAAGCTAGGAGATAAGAAAAACCGGAGGGAGTGGCATATAGCCGCTTCCTCCGAGTTTTTATCTGATAAGTGCGTATTCTATCGGTTCATCATTCATTATCCTATTATAATGGATACATGATACTCGCTGTTTAAGGCCCCGTAAAAGTTTAGAGTATCTCCTCAACTGCTAGGTGTTGATCTTTTGTCAATTGCACAATTTGGTCATTATGTAATAGGCGCACGATCGGTCGGGAAGGATTTTGCCTATCCAGATAGACAATCGTGGCTGCTTCGCCATTGGAAAGCAATACCTGCGCACCTGCTATTTGCCGCTCCCACACATCCATAAATGCTTCTACAGTGGCAAAATCCAATTGATGATGTTTTTGTTTCTGGATCTCCTCCACAACCTGAAAAGGCGTCTGTGGCTTTTGATAGACTCGGCCCGTTGTCATTGCATGATAGACATCGGAAACGGCAAGAATTTGGGCAAAGGGATGCACCATAGCTCCCTCTACACCAAGTGGATAACCACTCCCATCCATACGCTCATGATGCTGCAAAACTGCCAATTTCATTTCTGATGCCATCAAAGAAACATGCTCTACCATACGATAGGACCATACAGGATGCTGCTTTATTTCATTCCATTCTGCTTCCGTTAATGCCGCTGACTTCTCCAGGAAATTGTTATGTAGTTTGGCCATGCCGCTGTCCATTAGAAAGGCGGCCATGCCAACTTGAAACCATTCCTGCTTATAGCCTAAACGTTTCGCAAGATCAGCAGCCAACAAGGAAACACTCACCCCGTGATGGAAAAAGTAGTCCTTTGCTGTTGCCTGGTTAGATAATGACAAAATTGAAAAATCACCTTGCCTGACATACGCTAATAAAGGACTCAGAAGCTGACGCACTTGTGGAAGATCGATGCCTATTCCACCTTGCCAGCCCTGGAACATTTTTTTATATGCCGCTACGGTGCCCTCATATACCGTATGAAAGACAGGCTTAGTGGGAAGCTGTGGTTCCTGACGTGCAGGTTTCACCTTTTTGCTTGGAACAAAGGGTTTACCGGAAGCCAGGCTTTCTGATACCTCTACAACAGCTATATTAAAATGCTGTAATGCTTGTATATGTTTTTCAGAAACAATGGTGTTACGCTTCATAATCGGATGTTTACTTAAACCTACAACATCCTTGGTAATCACACACCCATCCTGCAATTGACCGGGATGCACCTGCAACAGAATCGCCGCCCTTCGCTTTACTCTGACTCTTCTTCCTCCAATTCGTCTAATTCTTCCCGATCCACTTTGGCAACAGTAGCCACCTTCTGATCATCTTGTAAACGAATCAAACGGACCCCTTGAGTGTTTCTTCCGGTAATAGAGATTCCTTCAACCTGCATACGTATCAGCACACCAGACACGGTCATGATCATAATATCTTCCTCGTCAGTTACCACTTTCACCGCAACCACTTGTCCGGTTTTTTCGGTTATGTTACACGTGAAAATCCCTTTACCACCACGATTCGTTCGTCGGTAATCTTCCTCAATCGTACGTTTACCATAGCCATTCTCGGTCACATTTAAGACATATTGCGATTCTTCCATAATTTCCATCGATACGACCTCGTCTTCACCACGTAAAGAAATACCTTTTACACCCGCGGCAGTACGTCCCATTGCACGAATTTGCTGCTCTTCAAAACGAATCACATAGCCATTTCTTGTTCCAATCAGGATATCCTTTGTACCATCTGTCATACGTACAGAAATTAATTCGTCCTGATCACGTAAGTTTAACGCGATAAGGCCGCCTTTGCGAATATTAGCAAACTGGGTTAACGAAGTACGCTTAGAAATACCATGCTTTGTGGTAAAGAAAAGGTACCAGTCCTCATGAAATTCACTAACGGAGATGACAGCATTAATCCATTCCCCTTGCTCTACCTCAAGTAAATTGATAATCGGAAGCCCTTTTGCCGTTCGATTGAATTCGGGGATTTCATATCCCTTCGAACGGTACACCTTTCCTTTGTTGGAAAAGAAAAGTACCGTATCATGGGTAGAACAGGAAACCAAATGCTCCACAAAGTCATTATCATTCGTCCCCATTCCTTGTACTCCTCGGCCGCCACGGCGTTGTGCACGGTAAGTAGAAGCAGGCAGGCGTTTAATATAGCCGCGATGGGTAACAGTTACGACAATATTCTCTTCCGGGATAAGATCTTCATTCTCGATCAGATCAATACCGCTTGTTACGATTTCGGTTCTGCGGTCATCACTATATTTTTCTTTGATTTCAAGTAATTCTTCCCGAATAATTTCAAGGATCTTTTCTTCATTGGCTAAGATCGCCTTTAATTCATCGATTAAGGCCATGATTTGATTGTACTCTTCCTCAATCTTCTCTCGTTCCAAACCAGTCAAGCGTTGCAGACGCATATCTAAAATAGCCTGTGCTTGCTTTTCTGATAATTCATACTGGGTCATTAACCCTTCTCTGGCAATATCAGTCGTTTGAGACTGACGAATTAGCGTAATAATCGCATCAATATGATCCAAGGCAACACGTAAACCTTCTAAGATATGTGCACGTGCCTCTGCCTTATTTAAGTCATACTGAGTCCTGCGAATAATGATTTCCTTCTGGTGCTCTAAATAATACTCAAGACATTGCTTCAAGTTTAATACTTTTGGCTGTCCATCCACTAATGCCAGCATATTGATACCGAATGTTGTCTGCAATGATGTATGTTTATAAAGATTATTTAATACAACATTTGGATTGGCATCACGACGTAACTCAATAACCATCCGCATACCATTTCGATCGGATTCATCACGCAAATCAGTAATACCTTCAATCCGTTTATCACGAGCCAATTCAGCAATCTTCTCAATTAGTTTGGCCTTGTTCACTTGATAAGGAAGCTCAGAAACAAGGATCGTTGCTTTTCCATTAGCTTTCTCTTCAATCTCAGTTTTGGCACGAATCGTAATCGAACCTTTACCTGTTTCAAATGCCTTGCGAATACCACTTCTCCCTAAAATTTGCGCTGCTGTTGGGAAGTCAGGACCTTGAATATATTCATCCATTAATTCAGCGATTGTAATATCTGGTTGATGACTAATCGCTAAGATGGCATCAATCGTTTCTCCTAAATGATGTGGAGGGATATTTGTGGCCATACCTACTGCAATCCCAGAAGCCCCGTTAACGAGCAAATTAGGAAACTTCGCCGGCAGTACCTTAGGTTCTCTTTCCGAACCATCATAGTTGTCCATATAGTCAATCGTATCTTTCTGAATATCCCGCAGCATTTCCATGGAAATCTTAGACATTCTTGCCTCTGTATAACGCATAGCTGCTGGAGGATCACCATCGACAGATCCGAAGTTTCCATGCCCATCTACCAGCATATAACGATAACTAAAATCTTGTGCCATCCGGACCATCGCGTCATAGACAGCAGAATCCCCGTGTGGGTGATACTTACCAATGACATCCCCCACAATCCGAGCCGATTTCTTATATGCCTTATCCGCGTGCATTCCCTGATCGTTTAATGCATATAGAATTCGGCGATGCACAGGCTTCATGCCATCACGCACATCCGGTAACGCACGAGAGACAATAACACTCATGGCATAATCCAAAAAGGATGTACGCATTTCTTGCCCTATATTAATTTCTTGCACTTGTGGACGATTATGCTCCACCATAATTTAATTACCTCCTATTTCACTGCAGGAAGAAGTGAACATCATCTAAATATCTAAATTTTTCACATAGACGGCATTATCCTGTATAAAATTCCGTCTCGGCTCTACCTTATCCCCCATTAGCATATCAAAAATCATATCTGCCTCCATGGCATCCTCCAGATTTACTTGTAATAACGTCCTGCCTGAAGGATCCATTGTCGTTTCCCACAACTGGGTCGCATTCATTTCTCCCAGACCTTTGTATCGTTGCAGACCTGGTTTCGGCTGTTTCGGTAATTCGGCTAATAATTTATCCAGTTCTTTATCAGAATAGGTATAATGTACCACTTTCCCTTGCTTAACCTGATAAAGAGGGGGCTGAGCGATGTAGATATAACCATAATCAATTAACGGCTTCATGAAACGATAGAAGAACGTCAACAGTAAGGTTCGAATATGGGCTCCATCAACATCCGCATCTGTCATGATCACGACTTTATGATAGCGAGCCTTCGATATATCAAATTCTTCGCCAATCCCTGTACCAAGTGCGGTTATGATCGAACGAATTTCATTATTAGACAAAATTTTATCCAACCGTGCCTTTTCCACATTCAGCACTTTACCCCTTAAAGGCAGGATCGCTTGAAAATGACGGTCACGTCCTTGTTTGGCAGAGCCACCTGCCGAGTCACCCTCTACGATGTACAGCTCACTTAACGTAGCATCACGAGAGGAACAGTCAGCTAATTTACCGGGCAGGTTAGAGACTTCTAATGCTCCCTTACGTCGCGTTAATTCACGGGCTTTTTTCGCTGCCATACGGGCACGCGAAGCCATCAGCCCTTTTTCCACAATAATCCGCGCAGTATTCGGATTCTCAAACAAGAAGGTAGAAAATAAGTCACTAAAAGCCGAATCCGTGATTGTTCTCGCCTCACTATTTCCTAGTTTGGTCTTCGTTTGCCCCTCAAACTGCGGATCAGGGTGTTTAATAGAGATAATTGCCGTGAGTCCTTCTCGCACGTCGTCACCGGATAAGTTAGGATCTGTTTCCTTAAACAGATTATTTTTTCTGGCATAATCGTTGATTACACGGGTTAATCCCGTCTTAAAGCCGGCCTCATGTGTCCCGCCTTCATGCGTATTAATATTATTCGCAAAAGAATAGATATTGCTGGCAAACCCTTCGTTATATTGCAAGGATACCTCTACTTGAATACCAGCTTCTTCTTTTTCCGCATAAAAAGGTTCATGCAATACCTCTTTGGATCGATTCAAATGCTCTACATAAGAACGAATACCGCCCTCATAGTAGAATGTTTCTCGCTTACTCTCTTCTTCTCGATTATCTTGAATGGAAATCGTTAATCCTTTATTTAGAAAGGCCAATTCGCGCAAACGCGTGGCTAAAATATCGTAATGAAAAACTGTTGTCTCTGTGAAGATCTCCTCGTCTGGTTTAAAATGAGTCTTGGTACCAGAAATTTCGGTCTCTCCAATCACTTGCAGGTCATTATTAGGTTTGCCTCGTTCAAAGCTTAGATGATATATCTTTCCATCTCTGTGCACGAATACTTCCAGCTCACTGGATAATGCATTAACAACAGAGGCACCTACACCATGCAGACCGCCAGATACTTTATAACCGCCACCACCGAATTTACCTCCGGCATGCAGTACCGTCATAATCGTTTCTACTGTCGGGCGTCCTGTCTTCTCATGTGTGGTTACTGGAATACCCCGACCATTATCAATCACTGTGATACTATTATCCTTTTCGATAAATACTTCAATATGATCGCAATAACCAGCTAGGGCCTCATCAATACTATTATCTACTATTTCCCATACTAAGTGGTGCAACCCTCGCTCATTAGTAGAGCCAATGTACATACCAGGCCGTTTACGTACAGCTTCCAAGCCTTCTAAAACTTGAATCTGTTCCGCACCATATGATTGTTCTACTGGCGTATTCTCTTCCATTGTCAATCAAATCACCTACATTCTCTCTCATTAATAATCTTTATTCTTCCTCTTCTTCGTTCCATTCCGAATAATCTTCGAGCCGGCTGATGGTGGAGATCATACTTGTCCGTTTTCTCAACGTCAGTACAGATAAAGGACTGTAATATACCTTGTCCGAAGTGATAACAACCGCCTTTGTCAAAGGTTCATCCGAAACGACGACTTGTTTCTTTTGTTTTAGCTGCTCCAGCATCTCCTCATTAATCGTTGAAGAAGATACGAGGTTGTAATCAATAATGCCAATAACATCTTTTGATTGAATCACCTGATCGTCTCCAATATGAATAAACATAGTATCCCTACTTTTTCACTCTATTATTTGTCCTTTGTTGACTCTGAATATCTCAGCCTTTTCTAACTGCTTATGATGGATACCATCGATACTAGTCGTTGAAATAAAGGTTTGGACTTTCCCCTCAATGGTATCCAACAAGTGTGATTGGCGGTAGTCATCCAATTCACTTAAGACATCGTCCAGAAGTAATACGGGGTAATCATTAATTTCTTGATGGATTAGCTCGATTTCCGCTAATTTCAGCGATAATGCCGTTGTTCGTTGCTGTCCTTGTGAACCAAACGACTGTACATTTTTTCCATTCACAAAAAACACCAAGTCATCTCGATGAGGTCCAATTAAGGTCGTTCCACGTTCCGTTTCTTTCTGCTCTATATTTTCAAAAGCCTCACGTAAGGTGACAGCTATTTTTTCCTTCTGACTCTCTTCAGAAATGTCAATGGTGGCAGCATACTGCAGGTCTAAATCTTCTAAATCTCTGCTAATTCCTTTGTGTATCTGCTTCGCCCATTTCCTTAATCGTGTCATAAACAAAAGCCGTTTCTCTAGTATAACGACGGCATGTTCCATCATTTGCTCTGTCAATACCCGAAGCATAGTAAGGTCTTCTGTCTTCCTTTGACGGATTTGTTTTAGTAAGTGATTCCGCTGCTTCAGAATTTTCATATATTGACCAAGGTGATAAATATAGACAGGCTGAACCTGACCAATCTCCATATCAATAAAACGCCTTCTAATCTGCGGGCTCCCTTTTACAAGGTTCAAGTCCTCAGGCGCAAACATGACAATGTTTAGGGCACCTATATAATCGCTAAGACGTTTCTGCTCCAGGTGATTTAATTTTGCTTTCTTACCTTTATTTGTAATTTGTATTTCTAACGGGAAGCGTTGTTTCCGTTTTACAATACTACCTTCTATTTTAGCATAGTTTTGCTCCCATTGGATTAATTCTTTATCTTTTGTCGTACGGTGTGATTTAGAGAAGGCCAAGGCATAGATAGATTCCATTAAGTTCGTCTTCCCTTGGGCATTTTCACCAATAATGACATTAATTTTATCATCGAAGGTAACCGTTAAATCATGGTAATTCCGGTAATTTAATAAACGTAATTGTTCTATATACATTCGAATTCCCTTTCGAATTTATGCTTCTTTTTCTACTACAAACGTACCAACATCTTCGACATAGACGGCATCGCCTGGATAAAGCTTTCTACCGCGACGTGTTTCTAGTTCATCGTTAACATAAACCCCATTTTCTTGTAAAAAGACTTTAATCATCCCGCCAGATTCCAAGATGTTGGCTAATTTGAGGAATTGACCAAGTGGAATATAGTCTGTTGTAATACCGATCGTCTCTTTCATACACATTCACCTTCTTTTCTATTAGAAAACAAGACATGCACTTAATCCTTTGCGATGTCCGTCTATTGTTAGCTTTGTTTCTGTTTTTGGCTAATAGGCTTTCCAGAAACCCTCTCGAGTGAAGATAGTCGTTTGTTGGTATTGATATAAGTATAGCCCTTCTTCCTATTCTACTAAACATTTGTGAAATAGAAAAGGAAAGCTCGGTAATTTCTCTAGAAAAGCCGAACAATAACGCATATAACGAATTATATCGTTCTGTAAAAGGAGAGAGCAGTAGAGAAGAGGGAGCATTGTTTTCGTATTGAAAAAGCATAAGATAACGATTCGGGTCATCAATCGCCACCTTATGCTTCTGATGTATGGTTTAAAAGGTTCTTACTGGTAAGATAAGCTGTAAAATTTGATCATGATCAGTTGGTTTTAAAATAAATGGACGCATGGCCCCGGTAAACCCGATATTTACTCGCTCTGTTTCCATGATTTTTAGTGCATCAATCATATATTTAGAACTAAAAGAAATTTTCAAAGCATCACCATCAATACTCGCAACAGTGATTTCTTCTTCTACTTTTCCAATTTCAGGTGAATTACCCGAGATTTCAATAGTATGGTCATCCATGGTTTGCAAACGAATCACATTATTATGATTGTCTTTTGCCAGTAAAGATGCCCGGTCCACCGCTTGTAACAATGCCTTGGTATCTGCTTGAATGACGGTTTGGGTTTCATCTGGGATCAAGCGGGAAGTTTCAGGGTATTTACCGTCTAATAAACGTGATAAGAAATACAATTGTTTTGTCTGAAAAGCAATTTGATTGGAGCTAATACTCACTTGAATTTTCTCATCGGTATCTCCAAGAATTTTACTTAATTCACTTAGACTTTTCCCAGGTATTACTACTTGTTCAAATGGAAATGGAGCAATATCTTCTGTTAATGGTAGCATACTTGCTGCCAAACGGTGACTATCTGTTGCTACAAAGTGTAAGTGTTCATTTTCTACTTTTATATTAACCCCTGTCAAAATCGGGCGTGTTTCTGAAGTCGATACAGCAAATACAGTCTGTTTAATCATCGTTTTTAATAAAGGGATTGATAATTCAAAGTTCGCTTCCGAATTGATCTGAGAAACCAATGGATATTCTTCAGCATCTTGACCATTTAAATGGAACTCGGCATGACCGGATTGAATCGTGATCTGCAACTGTTCATTCACTTCTATGTGTACTGTTTCTGATGGCAGTTTGCGAATGATTTCGGGAAAGTATTTGGCATGAACGATGATTTCTCCAGCCTCTAATTCATCAATAAATTGAATCCCTTCTTCTTCTTTAGGAATAAAAGATTCAATCGTAATATCTGAGTCACTTCCTGTTAAAGTGACTCCATTTTGATTTGCTTGTATTTTTAAACCAGCCAAAATGGGGATCGCTGTTTTGGAAGAGATCGCCTTCGTTACGTGCTGAATACTTTCCATTAGTTTATTTCTATTTATGATAATTTTCATGCTTCTCCTCCTTGAGGAATATATTTATTTATTATTAATAAAATATAGTAATCATAGTACTAGGGCCTGTGAATATGTGGATAACCTCAGTGGATAGGGATTCTAAAAAGTTATCCAGATGTGTACAACTTGTTCGCAAACTTGTCCTTCTTATCCACATTATGCACAGGGCAGTAGAACATGTTTTTTACAATGCCTTTAATTGCTCTTTAATCTCTTCAATTTCTTTATTAAGCAGCTCATCTGTTGTCATTAGTTTTGAGATCTTTTCATGGGCATGAATAACGGTTGTATGGTCTCTTCCCCCAAATTCTTCCCCGATTTTAGGCAAGGAGAAATCCGTTAATTCCCTAGAGAGATACATCGCAATTTGGCGTGGAAAGGCAATGGATTTCGTCCGTTTTTTTGCAGAGAACTCTTCCAGCTTGACGTTATAACGTTTGCCTACCTCTTCTTGAATATGCGGAATCGTGATCACCCTTGGACGTGATGTCGGAATAATATCCTTTAACGCCTCCGCTGCTAAAGGTGCGTCAATATCCTGATTAATTAAGGAAGAATAAGCAACTACACGAATCAAGGCCCCTTCTAATTCACGAATATTAGTATCAATCTGATTGGAGATATAAAGCATGACCTCGTTTGGGATATCCAGTCCTTCTGCTTTTGCCTTCTTTCTTAAGATCGCAATTCTTGTTTCCAAATCAGGTGGCGTAATATCGGTGATCAGTCCCCATTCAAAACGAGAACGCAGCCTGTCTTCTAAGGTTGGGATCTCTTTCGGAGGACGGTCACTTGAGATAATAATCTGTTTATTTTCTTCATGTAACGTATTAAAGGTATGAAAAAATTCTTCTTGTGTTTGTTCTTTTCCCGCTAGAAATTGAATATCATCAATTAATAGGACATCTACACTCCGATATTTATTGCGAAAATTCACGGTTTTATTATCGCGAATAGAATTGATGAATTCATTGGTGAATTTCTCTGATGATAGATAGACAACTTTTGCATTCGGATTATGTTCCAAGACGTAGTGACCAATGGCATGCATTAAGTGGGTCTTACCTAATCCAACGCCCCCATAGATAAATAAAGGGTTATAAGCCTTGGCAGGAGCTTCGGCAACTGCTAAAGAGGCAGCATGAGCAAAACGATTACCTGAACCAATGACAAACGTTTCAAAGGTATATTTATCATTCAGCATCGACTTAGCAGAGCTGTCATATTGCTGGGCTGCAACCGGAGGCTGCTTCTTCATCTGTGTCATTTCTTTAGCTGCATCGTCCATTGTTTCCGGAATGATGAATTTAACAGCTAATTCTGCTCCAGTAACCTGATAGAGCGCCTCACCGATAATAGCGGTATACTTTGAATCCAACCAGTCTCTCGTGAATTCATTAGGGGCTGAAATAATAATTGTATCATCTTGTAATTCTGCAACAGATGTGTTCTTTAACCATGTATCGAAGCTTGGTTTACTCACTTTATCCTTAATTAAGCTTAAGGTACTGTTCCATAATTCTTCGATATTTTCCACGTGTTTATTCCTCCTTTCATTTTTTAATTAGTTTATATCTTGTGGATCGTTATACATTGACAAAAAAGAGGAAAACCTAAAAATTAAGTTTTCCACAACGTTGTGTATAAACTAATAAACATGATGTGTATAATTGTCCACACAATATCCACAAGTTGTGGATAAAATCACCTAGCCTTCATACTTATTAACAAAACAGAGCACTCATATAATATCAAAAAAAAGCGGAAAATGCAATGGATTATCCAGAGTTATCCACAAGTTCGACAAGTTGTGCACGTTTTTTGTACACAACCTCTGATTTTGTGCATATTTTGTCGATAAACAGTGAGGAAACTCTTTTTTTGCTGGGGGAGTTATCCACAATTCTCTGTACTATAACAATGATCGAGGAATACTGTTGCACAACAGGAAATAATGCGAGCAAAGACTTGCTTGTCACAGGTTTTTTTCTGATAAATGGTGATAAGGTTTAACATAGTGTAAATCGGCTTTGCGGGGCAGAAAATGTAAGACCACTTCATTTGATCTAGCCATTCTAAGCTATATTCTTCCTTGTTAACATAAAGAATCAGCCCATTTTTCAAAACTAATCATTGACAGAGATGATAGTTTATACATATAATAAGTAAGACTGTCTAAATGGACTGAAATTTTGAAATTCCTCAGGGAGGTGCATATATAATGAAACGTACATTTCAACCAAATAATCGTAAACGTAAGAAAGTTCATGGATTCCGTGCGCGTATGAGCACAGCAAATGGACGCAAGGTTCTTGCTCGTCGTCGTAAGAAAGGTAGAAAGGTATTATCCGCATAGGCCACTGATCAGCTCAGTGGTCTTTTTTCCATGTAAGGTAGATCATGGAAAGCCTTTATTGGAGGAGCACGCAAATGAAGAAAGCATGGAGAATAAAAAAGAATAGAGAGTTCCAAGAAGTGTTTAAGCAAGGTGCTTCGTTTGCGAACCGGCAACTGGTTATTTATTACTTACATAAGGATCAACAAGCACATTATCGAATAGGATTATCGGTGAGTAAAAAAATTGGTAATGCAGTAGTGCGTAATCAAGTGAAGCGCTATATCAGACAGGTCTTTGTCGAGTTAGACACCAAAGTGAAGAATGAGTATGATATTATTATCATTGCGAGACAACCCGTGAAAGATATAGATTTTCATCAAATAAAAAAAAGTGTCAATCATTTGCTTTATAAAACAGGTTTATTGAGGAAGCGATAGCACCATCTAGCGTAGTACAGAAATATGTTATCAAGCATTGGGATGGATAAATTCGTGCAACTTTTATTTGTTTTGCAGCATGTTCCATGACCTGCCTCTGATTTCCTCTTGATTATGACTAGCTAAATGTTAGGATATAGTGGTAGAATGGAAAGCGATGAACAGTGATTGGGAAAGAATTAAGGAGGATCAGGATGCGTAAAAAGCTCGTTATCGTATTGGGCTTAGTTGTATTAGTAGCTCTATTAGCAGGATGTACTCAGATTGATCAGGACATCACCTCAGAAAGTGAAGGATTTTGGAATAGTTATTTTGTTTATCCTTTATCGTGGTTCCTATTAAAGGTAGCAAGTTTCTTTCATGGAGAATATGGATATGGACTGGCAATTATAGTTGTAACGATTCTCATTCGTTTAATTTTGTTACCCTTAAACATTAAGCAATTAAGAAGTTCTAAAGCAATGCAGGCCATTCAGCCGCAGTTACAGGAAATTCGTGAGAAATATAGCTCCAAAGATCAGCAAACACAACAGAAGTTACAACAAGAGACGATGGAACTATTTCAAAAGAATGGTGTCAACCCACTTGCTGGTTGTTTGCCTATTATCGTACAAATGCCGATTTTAATCGCCTTTTATCATGCGATAATGAGAACGGAAGCACTAAGAGATCATCCGTTCCTATGGTTTGAACTAGGACAATCAGACCCATATTATATTTTGCCAGTTGTAGCAGCATTCTTCACCTTTTTACAACAGAAGCTGATGATGGCTGGAACAACGGCACAACAAAATTCTATGATGCCTCAGATGACCATGATGCTTTATATTATGCCAGTAATGATCGGGATATTTGCTCTTTTCTTACCATCTGCATTGGCGCTTTATTGGGTAGTAGGTAACCTCTTTATGGTAGGGCAAACCTTACTTGTTAGAAACCCAATGATGAAAAATCAAGAGGCAAGTACAGGAGGCAAAAAATAGTGAGACAAATAACTGCTACGGGACAAACGGTTGAAGAAGCGATCCAATCAGCACTAAAGCAGTTAAACATCACAGAGGATCAGGCCGAAGTAGAGGTAATTGAAGAACCGAAAAAAGGATTATTGGGCTTGTTTGGTTCCAAACGGGCGATAGTCAAGGTGACCAAGCATGATGATCCAACGGAAAAGCTGGAGAAATACGTACAAAATATGGTGAACGCATTTGATGAAAAGATAGATGTATCCATGCATATCGACCAAAACCATATTACTTTTGAATTATCAGGTGAGAAAATTGCCGTATTGATTGGGAAACGGGGACAGACTCTAAACGCCATTCAATACTTAGCTCAATTGGCAATGCACCAGTATGCTGAGAAGTATTACACGGTGGTAGTCGATGCAGAGGGGTACCGTGATAGAAGAAAAGAAACGTTGGTAGCACTAGCTGAAAAGAATGCCGATCGAGCAGTGAAGACAGGCAGAACGGTTAAACTGGATCCAATGCCATCGTATGAAAGGAAAATTATTCATACGGTATTGCAAAAACGGTCGGATATAGAGACAGATTCACAAGGAAATGAACCAAAACGGTATGTCGTTATTCATCCAAAATAAAGCAAAATGGTAAGTGTTGAACATGTAATTCTTTGGATTACGTGTTCTTTTTTTATTAGATAGAAAAGTTTATCACACTCTGTTGTGGTATAATGAAACAATTCCTTGAAAAGTCAACCGGTAATAGTACATATAGATCGTAGTTGATTTTATCAATACATATTTAGAAATTTAACCTTAAGGCGTGAATATCAATGATTAACATTTGGAATAAATATAAAAATTCATCTTTCATACTTAAAATGTCAATTGGTTTTATACTTGGCATTATCGTAGGAGTCATTTTCGGTAAACAGGCTGAGGTTTTACAACCTTTCGGAACACTTCTGCTTCATTTATTTAGCCTTATAGCCATCCCGATCATTTTTTTGGCTGTGGTGTTGGCTGTCAATCAAATGAATGTAAAACAGCTGGGGAGAATTGGGGGCAAACTGATTTTTTATTATGCTGTTACAACGGCCGCTGCTGTTTTGATTGGTTTAGGATTGGCTCTTTTTTTCGAACCGGGGGTTAATATGACCTTGCCTGATGCAAATGTCGAGAAGCCAGATACACCACATGTTTCCGATGTGCTTTTGCAAATTGTACCTGAAAATATGTTTGAGGCCTTCACTTCTGGTGATCTGATGTCCATTCTATTTCTTGCTGTTATTATAGGTATGTCGATATCTCTGATGAAATTTTCCAAAGAAGAAAAGTCACAGAAATATGGTGAGGTTCTGGATACTTTTTTCAGTGCATTGAATGAAATGTTCTTTAAGATTCTAAGAGGTATTCTTTTATACGCTCCTATCGGCATATTTGCCATCAGTGCTTCTGCGTTCGGTAGCCATGGGTGGGAGACGGTGCAATCCTTACTGAAACTGACAGGGGTTTTCTATCTTGGACTTATATTGCTTTGGGTTTTTATCTATTCGGGTTTATTGAAGTTATCGGGAACATCGATTTTTCAATTTTTCAGAAATACGAAGGAAGCTTATACGACGGCGTTTTTCACCTCAAGCAGTATTGCTTCTCTCCCCGTGGCCATTGAAGCGGCCAAGAAAGCAGGTATTTCTAAAAAAACAGCGAATTTCGCATTACCTTTAGGAGCCGTGTTCAATTCGGATGGCGGTGCCCTTCGTATGGGTATTTCTATTGTTTTTGCAGCAAATGTGACCGATTTGAATCTGTCACCAACTGATTTATTGATCATCGTGTTAATAGGAACGCTCTTATCGATAGGTACGGCGGGAGTTCCTGCCGCAGGACTTGTAACCCTATCGGCAGTACTAACAATGTTTGGGCTGCCATTGGAAATCGTTGCATTAATAGGAGGGGTAGATGCCATCCTTGGAATGGGTGGAACAGCTTCTAATGTTACGGGAGATATTGTTGGAGCCGCAGTTATAGACCGTTCGGAAAAAAGGAAGGCTGCTCAGGTATAAATAAAATTAGGAACCCGCTTTAAAATAATATGAAGAGGAAAATAAAATCGCAAGAAATGGTTTCTAACAAAAGTAAAAAGACCCAATCCAGGTTGTTTTCTTTAACGCAGCAAAAACTAATTTGTTGAAAAGAAAGTGATTCAACACAAGGGTACAGTATGTAAGCAGCTAAGAAGAGTAAGGAACCCCTATTTCACAAACGGTTGGACATAGAGACAGATCCACAAGGAAATGAGCTAAAACGGTATATCATTATTCAGCCAAAATAAAGCAAATGCTGAGAGAAGAACATGTAATTCTAAGGATTACGTGTTTTTTTTAGGAAAGAAAACATTGGGATGTTTGTTTAGTACGTGAAATCATCTATTTTGATAAGATTAAAGTGCTATTAATCCTTGGTATTATAGGATTTGGAATGATTTTGACCATTGATGAATGTGTGTGAAAAGATAGCTTATCGTTCATTCATCTTTTCACTTGCGTAGATAGCAGCAAGAACCACGAAAACAAATGGATTCGTCCGAGCAACGCTGGATTGCACTTCGATATTTTTCCCTTCATTCTACCGTTTCTTTGCGAGAAAGGCAAAACGGTAAATGAGGATTTTCATAAAGTGAAAGAGCAGTATAATCGGAATACCCCCTCCTTATTTTGTGATTTTTGAGAAAGAGCGAGCCTTCAAATTAGAATATTAATACTTTTTATAACTCCGTTTGCACTAAGTGCTATTTATAAAAATTATCCACAAACACGCATACGTATCTTCGGCTAATGAATAGAAAATCCCTTGTGGATAACTAAATCCAAGAAAATTTATACACATGTGGATAAATATTTTTGCTAAAATTCCAAAAAACAGGTGTGGATATCTTTTCAAAGGGCATAGTTATGTGCTATTCTAATAAGTTAGTGATACAAAAACTAATCTGAATAGATAAGATATAGATAATAGGTGTCAGATGGAGGTGAAGAAGTGGAGCAGGATACAATAGCAGCGATTTCGACGCCGATTGGGGAAGGCGCGATAGCGATTGTTCGTTTAAGCGGGGATGAAGCTGTCACGATTAGCAATCAATTATTTGCAGGAAAAGACCTTAAGCAAGTGGATTCCCATACGATCCATTATGGTAAAATGGTGGACCCGAACAGTAAAGAAATGATTGAAGAAGTAATGGTGAGCGTTATGCGCGCGCCTAAGACGTTTACCAAAGAAGACATCGTTGAAATCAATTGTCACGGCGGTCTGGCTTCGGTGAATCGATTGTTGGAACAAGTATTACATCAGGGTGCACGTTTAGCGGAGCCTGGTGAATTTACCAAGCGAGCCTTTTTGAATGGCAGGATTGATTTATCGCAAGCGGAAGCAGTGATGGATTTGATTCGCGCCAAAACTGATAAAGCAATGAATATAGCCTTAACACAGCTAGATGGAAAACTATCGAAACTTGTGCAAGAACTGCGGCAGAAGCTGATTGAAACCGTCGCCCATGTAGAGGTTAACATTGATTATCCGGAATACGATGATGTAGAAGAAATGTCCCATCAAATGCTTCAGGAACAAACAAGGGTAGTCTATCAAGAGGTAGAACAACTATTAAGCATGGCTAAGCAAGGAAAAATTTTACGTGAAGGTATATCCACTGCGATTATCGGCAGACCAAATGTCGGTAAATCTTCCTTATTGAACGCCTTTGTTCAGGAGTCAAAGGCGATTGTCACTGATATTCCGGGAACGACAAGGGATGTAATTGAAGAGTATGTCAATGTAAGAGGCGTGCCACTACGGCTGGTAGACACGGCCGGTATTCGTGAAACAGAAGATATTGTTGAACGAATGGGTGTCGAACGTTCCCGCAAGGCCTTAAAAGAGTCCGATTTGATTCTGCTTGTTCTTAATTATGGCGAAGCATTAACAGAAGAAGATCGTAACCTGTTTAAAGCAGTAGAAGGATTAGAGTATATTGTCATTGTCAATAAAACCGATCTAGAACCGGAATTAGATATTGACGAAGTAAACCAATTAGCTGGTACACAAAAGGTGATCACAACCGCCTTAATTGAAGATAAAGGGATGGATGCACTCGAAACAGCCATTGCCGATACCTTTTTTGCAGGGGAGATTGAGTCAGGTGATCTTACGTATGTATCGAATGTTCGTCATATCCAATTATTACAACAGACACTAGCGGCACTGGAAGAGGCAGATCAAGCGATGGAAGCTGGTATGCCGATTGACTTAGTACAAATAGATGTGACGAGAGCCTGGGAATTACTTGGGGAAATTGTCGGAGATACCGTGCAGGATAGTTTAATTGATCAATTATTTTCTCAATTCTGCTTAGGAAAATAACCAAACGGAGATAAAAGGAGGATCAGCTATGTCCAACTATGAAGCTGGTCAATATGATGTGATTGTCATCGGAGCGGGACATGCAGGTGTGGAAGCCGCCTATGCCGCTGCCAAAAGAGGGGCAAAAACATTAATATTAACATTAAACTTAGACTTGATTGCCTTTATGCCATGTAATCCATCGATTGGTGGACCTGCCAAAGGGATTGTCGTTAGAGAAGTCGATGCAATGGGTGGCTTAATGGGTAAAGTCATTGATAAAACCTATATCCAAATGCGGATGTTGAATACAGGAAAAGGTCCTGCCGTTCGTGCTTTACGTGCGCAAGCAGATAAGCCTTTATATATACAGGAAATGAAACGATTGTTAGAGGAAACACCGAATTTGACCGTCAGACAAGGAATGGTAGAGGAATTGGTGGTAGAAGAGGGTCAGGTACAAGGTGTTATTACCGAAACCAAAGCATTCTATCGAGCAAAATCGGTGATTATTACGACAGGTACCTTTATGCGAGGACGTGTATTGCTTGGTGATATTTCTTATGAAAGTGGTCCAAATAATCAACGCGCTAGTATCAAACTTGCAGAAAACTTGGAAGAACTAGGATTTGATATTGTCCGCTTCAAAACGGGAACACCACCAAGAGTCAATAATCGGACCGTTAATTATGAAAAAACAGAAATACAGCCTGGTGATGAGCATCCACAACACTTTTCCTATGAAACGACGGGAGAGATATTGGATCAGATTCCATGCTGGTTAACGTATACCAATGAAAAAACCCACGAAATCATTAATGAAAATTTAGGGTTATCAGCAATGTATTCAGGTGCCGTAAGAGGAACGGGGCCAAGGTATTGCCCTTCGATTGAGGATAAAATTGTCCGTTTCCATGATAAACCGCGACACCAGGTATTCTTGGAACCAGAAGGACGAAATACAGAAGAGGTATATGTACAAGGGTTATCCACTTCCTTACCAGAGTATGTCCAGCGCGAAATCCTCAAAACAGTGCCGGGGCTAGAAGAGGCAGAAATTATGCGGGCAGGCTATGCGATTGAATATGACGCCGTAGTGCCAACACAATTATGGCCGACACTCGAAGTGAAGAATATTGATTCCTTGTTTACAGCAGGTCAAATCAATGGAACCTCTGGATATGAAGAAGCGGCGGCTCAAGGCTTAATGGCAGGAATTAATGCTGCTGCCAAAGTATTAGATAAGGAAACGTGTATACTAGATCGCTCTCAGGCCTATATTGGTGTGCTAATCGATGACTTAGTGACCAAAGGAACCAATGAACCTTATCGTTTATTGACGTCCAGAGCGGAGTATCGTCTCTTATTACGTCATGATAATGCCGACCTTCGTCTTACAGAAATCGGTTATCGTTTAGGGCTGATACCAAAAGAGCGGTTTGCCCGTTTTGAAGAGAAAAAACGATTAATTGCAGAAGAAATGGAGCGTTTGAGTGAGGTTCGTTTGAAACCAACAGAAGAGCTACAGCAAGCAATGGAGGAAATCGGCGGCACTCGATTAAAAGATGGCATTTTGGCTTATGATTTACTGAAACGGCCAGAGGTCACTTATGAGTTGATGGAACGCTTTGCCACACCGGAAGAAGAGCTGCCAGCAGAAGTGAAAGAACAAGTGGAAATCCAGATTAAATACAAAGGATACATTTCCAAATCTAACCAACAAGTAGATCGTATGAAGAAAATGGAGAACAAACTTATTCCAGACCATATTGATTACGATGATATAAGTGGAATTGCCACCGAAGCAAGGGAAAAATTAAAAACGGTACGTCCATTGTCTGTAGGACAAGCCTCGAGAATTTCCGGGGTCAATCCTGCCGATGTTTCCATTTTACTAGTATATATTGAACAAGGAAATGTAGCCAAAGTATCTAATGAATAAATAGGGGAGTGGCGCCGTGGATTTGCAAGCTTTTCAAGATCATTTACAAACAAAAGGGATAACCATTACAGAAAAACAAATCCAGCAATTTGAACAATATTATCAAATTTTGGTAGAATGGAATGAGAAAATGAATCTAACCGCCATCACCGAAAAAGAAGAGGTGTATGCTAAGCATTTCTACGATTCGGTGACGGCCGCCTTTTATTTTGATTTCACCAATGATTTGCACCTTTGTGATGTGGGGGCAGGGGCAGGTTTTCCTAGCCTTCCCCTTAAGATTTTATACCCACATGTAAAGGTGACCATTGTTGACTCCCTGCAAAAAAGAATTACCTTTTTGAATCATTTGGCCGCTCAACTAGGTCTGGAGGGGGTAAGTTTTTACCATGACCGAGCGGAGTTATTTGGTATAAATGATAAATTTAGGCATCGATTCGATGTGGTGATGGCAAGGGCAGTAGCCAAAACATCCGTATTATCGGAACTATGTCTTCCTTTGTTACGCACTGGTGGAACCTTTATTGCCATGAAGGGAGCCAATGCTTCAGAAGAATTAGCACAAGCGCAAGATGCCATTGAACTACTAGGTGGAGTCGTGAATAGGGTAGAGACATTCTCTTTACCAGCGAATAATGGCGAACGAAATATTGTTTTTATTGATAAAAAACGCAAAACACCGAAGAAATATCCAAGAAAACCTGGCGTTCCCAATAAACATCCGTTATAAAGATAAATTTGCACTTATAGAATGAATACACCAATAAATGGGGAAATATTGATTTTTCAGAAGCCATATATATTTCTTGAAAAATTATTGATATTTTTTATCGCTTTTCGTATTTTTATGATAAAATGGATATAACAGATGATTAGAGATGTTCCACGTGAAACATTAAGGAATATCTAACGGCTTCTTTGACTTGCTTAACGGTAATTAAGCAAGTTTTCCCTTTTGTTTTTGAAGACAAAGAGGGGAGAATGGGTTTATTATCGGGGGTCTGCTTTCATAGATAGGAGAGCAAACTTAGCTATAATGGAATGATGTGAAGTAGAAAAAGGTGGTGTTTGTTGTGTTACACCCATTTGGTCGGATTTTTGGAATTGGTGATAAAACCGAAGAAATCGAAACCGAAGAGTTAGATAAACTGCAAGACGAGGTTGTCTATATTGATGTTGCTAAAATAGAAGCCAATCGTTTTCAGCCAAGATCTATTTTTGATGAGGAGAAGATCAAAGAACTTGCTCAAACATTACATACACATGGTTTAATACAGCCGATTGTGGTACGTAAGCTGGATGAAGAGGAAGAGTCTTATGAGATCATAGCTGGGGAGAGGCGTTGGCGTGCTGCCAATAGTCTTGGCTGGGAGACTGTTCCCGCCATTATCCGCGAAATGACTGATAAGGAAACTGCCTCGGTAGCACTAATTGAAAATTTACAACGAGAAGAACTGACCGTGATCGAAGAAGCAACTGCGTATGAGAAATTGATTGAAATGCATGAATTAACGCAAGAAGCATTAGCACAGAGATTAGGCAAGAGCCAATCTACCATTGCCAATAAAATGAGACTGCTCAAGCTTCCTCAAGAAGTCCAGCAAGCCATTTTACAAAAAACAATTACGGAACGACATGCCAGAGCCTTGATCGTTTTAAAAGACGAAGAACTGCAACGTAAGGTGTTACAGCAGATTATCGAAAAAGATTTAAACGTGAAACAAACCGAAGATCAGATCGAAAAACTGATGACAGCAGATAAGAAAGAACCGAAGAAAAAACCCCGCTTGAAAGGGGTTAATAAAGACATGCGTATCGCAATGAATACTATAAGGCAGTCGTTAAACATGGTTTCCGACACAGGAATTGATTTGGAAACCAATGAGCAAGACCATGAGGACTATTACCAAATCACCATCAAAATTCCTAAGAAAAAATAAGTACATGCTGCCCATCTTTATCAGTTAGAAAGATGGGTCGTTTTTTGCAAGGGAAAAGGAGAGAACAACATGAAAAGGGATCAGATAGGACTTCGAGGACTGTTGGAAATCCACCAGCAAATTGAATCATTTGAATCATTTATGGTTTAAAAACAACATTTATTTCTGAAATAAACAGAATTAGTGGTAAAATAAAAGAGAGAATTGCAAGAGGTAGGTGACACCATGGGGAAAATAATAGCCGTTGCCAACCAAAAAGGTGGCGTCGGCAAAACAACATCTTCCGTTAACTTAAGTGCTTGTTTGGCAGATTTACACAAAAAAGTATTAGTGGTAGATATAGATCCACAAGGAAATGCTACAAGCGGTTTCGGTATCAATAAGGCGGATGTAAATAAATGCATATATGATGTATTAGTGGATGATGCAGAGGTAAATGAGGTATGCGTGGATACAGATGTTAGTAATCTCCAGGTCATACCAGCCACGATTCAATTAGCAGGAGCAGAAATTGAATTGGTCTCAACGATATCAAGAGAAGTTCGCTTAAAAAAAGCATTAGACAATGTCAAAGATAGCTATGACTATATCATTATTGATTGTCCACCATCTTTGGGGTTACTAACCATCAATGCTTTAACTGCTTCTGATACCGTACTTATTCCCGTTCAATGTGAATATTATGCCTTAGAAGGATTAAGTCAGCTGCTAAATACAATTAGATTGGTACAAAAGCATTTGAATAAACACTTGATGATCGAAGGTGTTTTATTAACGATGTTGGATGCGAGAACGAACCTCGGTATTCAGGTAATTGATGAAGTGAAGAAATATTTTCAGGACAAGGTATACCATACGGTCATTCCAAGAAATATTCGTTTAAGTGAGGCACCAAGTCATGGAAAACCGATAATATCATATGATTCTAAATCGAGAGGGGCAGAAGTCTATATCGATTTAGCAAAGGAAGTGATTGCTGGTGGCTAGAGGATTAGGAAAAGGACTGGATGCCTTTTTTACAGAAATAGAAGACCAAAATGGGGAAAAGATTGAAGAAGTAGAATTAGTGAAATGTCGTCCCAATCCATATCAACCACGTAAAGTCTTTGAAGCCGATGCGATTGAAGAATTAAAGGAATCGATTCAAGAGCATGGCATTCTGCAGCCATTAATTGTGCGTAATAGCATAAGAGGGTATGAGATCGTAGTAGGGGAGCGCCGCTATCGGGCAGCTAAAGAGGCGAATCTGGAGACGATTCCTGTTATTATTAAGGAATTAACGGATGAACAGATGATGGAGTTAGCTCTGTTAGAAAACATTCAACGGGAAGATTTGACTCCTATTGAAGAAGCAACAGCCTATGAGCGTTTAATCAATGAACTAGGAACGACACAGGATCAATTGGCAAAACGATTAGGTAAAAGCCGTTCCCATATTGCTAACCTGGTTCGTTTACTGAGTTTACCTGATGATATTATTGTACTGATTAATAATCACTCGATTTCAATGGGGCATGGCAGGGCATTATTAGGTTTAAAGGATAAGCAAAAACTTAAGCCAATCGTTAATCGTATTGTTAAAGAAAAGCTAAATGTCCGTCAGGTAGAGACATTGATTAATGAATTAAACCATCAACAACCAAAGCCAAAGAAAAAAGTAAAAAAGGATATTTTCATTGCCGAAAGAGAGAATCATTTAAAAGAGTACTTTGGTACCAATGTGACCATCAATAAAGGTAAGAAAAAAGGAAAGATCGAAATCGAATTTTTTTCTGATGATGACTTGAATCGAATCCTAGATAAGATGGAATAAATAAACGGTCTGGTTGTTTCACGTGGAACAATCAGGCCGTTTTTCTGTGATAGGGGAGAAAGGATAGATTTCGATACGTCCAGTAAGAAACAGTAATCTGTAAAAAGGAGAAAAATCATGGCTTTACTCGGTACATTAGTAAATGGGTTATGCATTATCATAGGCACATTACTAGGATTGATCTTTTCCAATATTCCTGATCGAATAAAGACGGCTGCCTTGCAAGGAATAGGATTAGTCGTTGTTTTGATAGGCTTACAAATGGCAATTCAAGCTGAAAATATTATCTTGATTCTTATCAGTTTGCTAACAGGAGGAGTATTTGGTACAGCGATTCATCTCGAGGATAAATTGAATTATCTTGGGCAGAAAATAGAGCAGAAGTTTAGCACGAACGATAAACAATCGATTACGGAAGGATTTATTACGGCCAGTTTAATCTTTGTCATTGGTGCGATGTCCATTGTCGGCGCGTTAGATGGGGGGTTGCGTGGGGATCATGAAGTATTGTTCACCAAAGCATTTTTGGATGGTTTTATGGCGATGGTGTTAACGACTACGTTAGGTTACGGCGTCGGGTTCTCTGTTATTCCAGTGGTCATTTATCAAGGAAGTATTGCTTTACTGGCGGTTCAGATCAATCAATGGCTGCCACAAGAATTGCTAAATGGTTTTATTATGGAGGTTACCGCGATTGGCGGGCTACTTATTTTGGCCATTGGTTTAAATATTCTGCGGATTACCAGCTTTAAAATAGGTGATTTCTTACCTGCTATCATTATTTTTATCTTTTTATACTTTGGTTATGTCTTTGTCGTGTAACATTTTCAGCATAGCTTGACTAGCTGTCGCATATCTTATTCTATAGCAATTTTTTATAGGAAAATTCCTAAACAGATTTCAATGTAGTGGAGGATAAGATATGTGGAAAGCAGGTTTAAAGTGGTTATTTTTAATCCTAGGAGTCATGATAGGGGCTGGGTATGCATCTGGCAGGGAGCTTTGGCAATTTTTTGGTCATGAAAGTGGACTAGCTATTCTATTGTTTACCATTTTGTTTACTTGCAGCATTTTGATTGTTATGAAGCTTAGTTATCAGCATCAGACCACAAATTACTTTACTATTCTAGAGCTAATTTTAGGAAAACCCGTAGCACGCTTTTATGATGTGCTTATCTTTTTTTACTTATTATCAACAACGGTTATTATGATTGCGGGGAGTGGGGCAACCTTTGAAGCCTTTCAGTTATCAAAATGGTTGGGAATACTCTTCTTAGTGATATTAACCGTGCTATTATTTGTCAAAGGCTTATCCGGTGTGTTGCAATTTAATGTGTTTGTGATGCCATTATTAATGTTGGGCTTGCTGTCTTTATTAGTTTTCTTTTCGCTGGATCAACAATTGTCTCTGCCATTATCCTTGGATCAGCAATCGAATTGGACCGCTGCTTTTACGTTTACTGCACTAAATATTCTATCTGTTATCGCTGTTTTAGGGGCAATTGGCGATCAAATCCAATCAAATGGCGAGATTTGGATTGCGAGTGTGGGCAGTGGCTTGATCCTTGGTGTAACGTCTTTTTTATATAATAATAGTTTGATTCAATTATCGGATATTATTGTTTTGTATGAGATCCCATTATTTGCGATCTTAAAGCATTATCCGCCGTATACGTATATTATTATGTCCATTTTGCTGTGGTTTGCTATTTTTACGACTGCGATTTCTGGGGTGTTGGCATTGGTTACCAGACTGAAATCCATATTTCAACCCAGAATGTGGGTACTAGCTTTATTGATATTAGTGGGATTATTACCATTAACCAATTTTGGTTTTTCTACTTTAATTGCCTTTCTATACCCATTATATGGTATTGTTAATTTATATTTGCTTTGTGCAGTGTTACTATTTCCTTTTTATAAAAAAATCTAATATAATAGTAGGAGAAATTAGGGTAAGACTGAGGTGATAAGCATGCAACGTAAAGCATTTCAATTACATGATATTGTTGAAATGAAAAAAGCTCATCCATGTGGAGAGAATAGATGGAAGATTATTCGGATGGGGATGGATATTCGAATTAAGTGTGAAGGTTGCGGGCATAGCGTGATGCTTCCACGTAAACAGTTTGAACAAAAAATGAAGAGAGTTATTGAGTCAGCAGAAAAATAAAAAATGTTCCACGTGAAACAAACTCATATTTTGACGGTATTAAATGATTAGAAAAAAAGATTTCTTTCTAGAGAAAACACGGAAATCAAGGGGTGTAGAACCTTGATTTTTTATTTTTAATAACTTGTCAATCGTTAGAAGTATCACTATAATTGGTATGACTGATCCGTTCATATGGACGCAATCCTTAAGGAGTGAAGGTTAAAGATGGCATTAACAGCAGGAATTGTTGGCTTACCTAACGTGGGTAAATCGACTTTATTTAACGCAATAACGCAAGCAGGTGCAGAATCAGCAAATTATCCATTCTGTACTATAGATCCAAATGTAGGAATTGTAGAGGTTCCCGATCATCGTCTACAAAGGTTAACAGAAATTGTGAAACCAAAAAAGACGATCCCGACAGCATTTGAATTCACTGATATCGCTGGAATTGTTAAAGGTGCTAGTAAAGGGGAGGGGTTAGGGAACCAATTTCTATCTCATATTCGTCAAGTTGACGCTATTTGTCATGTCGTTCGTTGTTTCGAGGATGAGAATATTACCCATGTGTCAGGGCAAGTGGATCCGATCTCTGATATAGAAACGATTAACCTCGAATTGATTTTGGCGGACTTAGAAACAGTGACCAAACGATTACAACGTGTCGAGAAAATGGCAAAACAAAAAGATAAGGAAGCAATGGCAGAGTTTGACGTATTAGAAAAACTTCGCGATGCTTTCGAAGAAGAAACGCCAGCACGAGCCGTATCATTTACGGAAGAACAACAAAAACTTGTCAAAGGACTCCACTTGCTCACTAGCAAATCGGTATTATATGTAGCGAATGTGGGAGAAGATGAGTTATTAGAAGTGGATAATAATCCATATGTACAGCGAGTAAGGGATTTTGCTGAGGCAGATCAAGCAGAAGTGGTTGTTATCAGTGCCAAAGTAGAATCTGAGATCGCTGAATTAGACGGAGAAGAGAAAGAAATGTTTTTAGAAGAGCTGGGAATTGCTGAGTCCGGACTAGACCAATTGATCAAAGCGACCTATCAACTATTAGGATTGGCAACTTACTTTACAGCAGGAGAACAGGAAGTGCGCGCATGGACCTTTAAGAAGGGGATTAAGGCACCGCAAGCAGCGGGTATTATTCATAGTGACTTTGAAAAAGGGTTTATTCGGGCAGAGACCGTATCTTATGATGATTTAATGGAAGCTGGTTCCGAACAAGCAGCCAAAGAAAAAGGGAACATGAGATTAGAAGGTAAGGACTATTTGGTGAAAGATGGAGATGTCATGCATTTCCGCTTTAACGTGTAACGAAGAAGGGTCTCCGATTTGTGAAAAAAGGTTTGCAATACAAATAGAATATTGGTATAATATTGTATTGTGAGTAATAAAAAACTATTACTCCTTGCTCTTTGAAAAATCAAGGGGCCGCTAAGACCAAAAGGAGGTGCAAACGGATGACGAAATACGAAATTATGTACATCATCCGCCCAGATATCGAAGAGGAGGCGCAAACAGCTCTTATTGAGCGTTTTAACGGCATTCTCTCTAACAATGGTGCGGAGATCGAAAAAGTAGAAGAAGTAGGCAAGAAGCGTCTTGCTTATGAAATTGAAGATTACCGTGATGGATACTATGTAATTATCAACTTCGCAGGTGATCAGGCAGCTATTAACGAATTCAACCGTCAGGCTAATTTCTCTGATGATATTATTCGTTACATGGCAATTCGTGAAGATGATCAATAATAAGGAGTGGTTCTGATGTTAAATCGTGTCGTACTTGTCGGCAGGTTAACGAGAGACCCAGATTTACGTTACACACCAAATGGCGTAGCCGTCGCAAACTTTACGGTTGCTTGTAATCGACCTTTTTCAAATCAGCAAGGAGAACGCGAAGCAGACTTCGTTAACTGTGTGGTATGGAGAAAGCAAGCAGAAAGCTTTGCTAATTATATGAGTAAGGGAAGTCTTATCGGTGTAGACGGGCGTATTCAAACCCGCAGCTTTGATGATCAAGAGGGCAAGAGAGTATTTATTACAGAAGTGATGGCTGAGTCTATCCAGTTTTTAGAACCAAAAAATAATGCTGGTGGTGGACAACCCTCTCAAAGATCACAAGGTTATAATCAGAACCAGCAGCAAGCTCCATTTAATCAAAACCAAAATCAATATAACAACAATAATAATCAAGGAAATAACAATCAGGGAAATAGCAATAATGAAAATCCATTCCAAGACAGTGGAGAGCCTGTAGATATTTCTGATGATGATTTACCATTCTAATCTAGAAGGAGGTTATACTTATGGCAGCTCGTCGTGGACGTGCAAAGCGTCGTAAGGTGTGTTACTTTACAGCGAACGGGATTACACACATTGATTACAAAGACGTTGATTTGCTAAGACGTTTCGTGTCCGAACGTGGAAAAATTCTTCCTCGTCGTGTAACAGGAACTTCTGCAAAATATCAACGTAAATTGACAAGAGCAATCAAACGTGCTCGTCAAATGGCACTATTGCCTTATGCAAGTGAATAATAAGAAAAGCTTGGGAGACTAATGCCCAAGCTTTTTTTTTATGGTCTTTGAAAACCCCTGGCTATGCCGGGGGTTCCATAGAGCTTCAAGCGTGGGGGCAAAAAAGCCTCTCTTCATGATAAGATAAGGTTGGTTTCCCGACCACCAAATCTCATCAAAGAAGGAGGCATGTCCAATGCAGGACAAGAATAGTTTAGCACATACGCAGTGGAGATGTAAGTTCCATATCGTTTTTGCTCCAAAATATAGAAGACAAATTATTTATGGGAAATATAAAAAAAGCATCGGAGAAATAGTAAGAGAGCTTTGTGAAAGGAAAGGGGTTGAGATACACGAGGCAAATGCATGTAAAGATCACATTCATATGTTAGTAAGTATTCCACCAAAACTAAGTGTATCTCAATTCATGGGCTACCTAAAGGGCAAAAGTAGTTTAATGATATTCGATCGACACGCTAATTTAAAGTACAGATATGGTAATCGTAAATTTTGGTGTCGAGGCTACTTTGTAGATACAGTGGGCAGAAGTAAAAATCAAATTCAAGAATATATTAGAAATCAGCTTAAAGAGGATTACATGAGTGATCAGTTAACATTATTTGAAGAATTTGATCCGTTCACTGGAGAGAAAAATAAGAAGAAATAAGAGATTCTTTTAGAATCAGTGAGTGAGTGTGGTGCAAAAGGGAAACCATTCAGTGGGCCTTTTAGGCCGAGGCCGGTAACATAGGCTTTCAGCCGCAGAGCAAACCACCAGTTCACACTGGTGGTTTTGATTGCAAGAAAAAACATATAGTCTTTGGTAATAAGATGTAGAAAGATGTTAACATTGAACGAACAATAGTGCTGATAAGATGGATTGTAAAATAGCCTATCCATCTGTTCCATGTGGTAAAGTTGATTGCTTGTCTGCGCTAGGAAACGCTCCAGAAATAGGTTCCACTTTTACCCGCGAGGCATAAGTCAACAAGCTATTCAAGCAAAGAACGTTCTCATCGTGTTTCCTATACCTTGGCACGCACTAAAAAAGGTGATCTATTTCACATAATCCACCTTTTCGGTAGTCAGCATTTTCTTTTGATTATATAAGTTGAATGAAATAATGTATCATGGACCGAATGGCGCTTTTGATCCATTTATGCGGTATGAGAAGATAACCAGATAATACATTCATTTATTCCTTGGTTATCTCCTCATTCACACGAATGGATCAAACGAGGTATTATTAGGAAATAATGCGAGCAATGATTTGCTTGTCACATGTTTTTGTTACATTTATAAGTTCAACTTATATGTAATAAAGGAACGATCGGAGTTTGGCCAGTTTTTCTTACATCAAAATAAGGAAAGGAAGTGATCAACCCGATGACCAAGATCCAATTAGCAGATGAGCAGCATGTAGCTGGCATTATCGATGTTTGTACAGCTGGTTATCGATTTGCCTCGAAGGATATATTGCCTGACGCCTATGTAAAACGCAGGTGTGAAGAATTTTATCATACAGAACGGGTAACTAAAGAGGTGCAGCAAGTCACTCAAGCTTGGGGTGGCTACTTTGTTGCCTTAGAGAACCATCAGGTGATCGGAGCAGGAGGAGGCGGATTGATAAGTGAGAAATCTGCTGAAGTCTTCGTCCTGTATCTGGACCCAATAAGGCGTAATCTAGGGATTGGAAGTAAATTATTGCAAGCGATAACCAGTCAACAGAAGGATTTTGGTGCCCATGAACAATGGGTGTCTGTGCAAAAAGGGAATCAGAAGGCCATTCCTTTTTACGAAGTAAGAGGATTTGAATTCCAACAAGAGGTTAGTTCGTTTGAAAGTAAATTAACTGACCAAGTGAAGTCTTTGCGGTACAGAAGGGATATCTAGGTACAGCAAGACTGGGCTTGTGGTAAAATAAATGCAGTAGAATAAAGGAGAGAAAAGCTTATGATTAAACATATTGTACAATGGAACCATCGTGATCATGTTAGTGAAGAAGAACGAAAAGAGAATGCGCAAAAGATCAAACAACAACTGGAAGGCTTAAAGGATCAAATCGAAGGGGTTATTTCGATCGATGTCATCATTGAACCACTGGCAACAAGTGACCGCGATATTATCTTGGACAGTGTCTTTGAAACAGAGGAAGCACTGCAAAACTATCAAGTGCATCCGGAACATGTGCGGGTAGCTGCTTTTGTTAAGGAATGTGTGCAAGATCGTGTTTGTGTGGATTATTTGGTATAGCTTTGTAGTATCGATTTTCCATGAATTTCATGTTGTTTAGCCTACATAAAGGTATAAAGTTCATTTTCGAGATGGCGAGAGTGAAGAATTTGGAGTGGTTTCCAGCTACAATACAAATAACGATAAAAAAGCTGGGATGATGAATTCCCAGCCTTTTACATAACTTAAGAAATAGCTGTTGCTGTTTCTTGTACGACTTCATCCAAAGCTTGAATATTACGAACTCCCTCTGTTTTTAGCCATTCGGTAGAGGCAACTTCTCCGTCTTTGGTAAATGCTTCTGTTGCACCGCTCCATGTTGCTCTTCCACATAGAACCCCATTAAAGGTTGAGCCAGCACCTTTTGCAAAGTGCAATGTTTCTTGGAATAATGCTGGTGTCACACCTGCACTCAAGAAAATAAAAGGCAATTCGGTTGCTTCTGTCTGTTGTTTGAAAAAGGCTTGGGCTTCTACCTGTGTATAGGCTGTCGCACCCTCTGCAAAACCTTCGACAAAGTTCATATTAACAGGAACTTCTACTTTTAATACATCTATATTAAATCTTGCTTGACTGTATAATCGCATGGCTTCAATGACTTTTCTCGGTTTAACTTTGGCAAATTCCAATCCCTTTTCATTACCGATGCGATCATCATACGTCAGAATCTCTAAAAATAATGGAATATCCTCGGCAATGCACTCACTGCCAACCCGTTCCACGAAAGCTTCTTTTACCTCATTAATTTCCTTGCTTTCATCTACATCAACATAGATTAATAACTTAATCGCATCGGCGCCACGGGCTTTCAGGTTTTTCACAGAGCAATTAGTGATCAAATCGGGAAATCTCCCGGCTTCTTGCTTATCATAACCAGTTTGTTCATAAGCCAAAATCAATCCGCAGTCTGGAGCTCGTTTACCAGCTGCTTCTAATCCATATTCAGGATCAAGTAGGATAGAAGAAGCATACGGAGTCAGTTGCTCGGAAACTAATTGTTTAAAAGCAGATATTTGCTTTCCAGATATAGCTTCTCCCATCATTCGTTTTAATGCACCCCGCTGGTCAATTGCCAGTGCAGAAATGATGCCCTTGTCATTTATTAATGCTGATAAGTTTTTCATTGTTCTATGCCTCCAATTAATAATTCTTTGATTTTCTGTTCTGATTGTGACTGTTTAAGTGTGTCAACAAAGTCTTGATTAACTAATCTTCTCGATAAATTTGATAAAATATCTAGGTGTTCATTGCTATTGCCTTCAGGAACTAAGATACTTATAACAAAGGTTGTTGGCTGTTCATCTAGTGCTGGCCAATCCATTCCTTGCTCCAAACGGACTACGATTAATTTGGCTTCTCGAACGGAGGAGCTGGCAACATGAGGAATGGCAATCCCGTTTTCCATGCCAGTACTGCCTTCCTGTTCCCGCTTCTGCAGCCCTGTGTATACTTCATTAGCATTGTCAGCGATGTTTAATGCCACTGCTTTGTCAGCAATAAAGTGTAGTACGTCATCTTTTGAATTCAGTTTTTCTTGCAAGAAGATTTGCTTACTTTCTAAAAGTTGTCCGACTTGCTTGCTGGTTTGTGCCGATGTTTGCTCTTGCTTATTCTTTTCTTGGTGGCGTTTTTGTTCAAATGCCATTAAAAGACCTGCCACAACTGCACCAATGAGAATAGCAAGCACCCAGTATAAGGCGTGTGTGACGACAGGTAAGACGATAAATCCACCGTGAGGAGCTGGTACTTCTACCTGAAATAAATAGGTTAAAATGGCCCCAATCGATGAACCGACCATTAAAATAGGAATAATCGTTAAAGGTCGTTTGGCAGCAAAAGGAATAGCTCCTTCGGTAATATGGGTAGATCCTAATAAGAAATTCACATATCCTGCGCTTGTCTCTGATTGGCTGTAAAAACGACGAGCAAATAGTACGGCAAAACCGGTTGCCAACGGCGGGACAATGCATGCGGCGGATACTCCAGCCATAAAGAAGTGATTTCCTTGTGCTAACAAGGCAGTGCCTGTGACATAGGCAGCTTTATTCACGGGACCACCCATATCAAATGCACTCATAATACCAACAATTAATCCCAATAAGAGTGGGTTGGAATCTTGGAAACCTGCTAAAAAGTCCATCATTCCTTGATTAATAGCTTCCATTGGGACGGATAGATACCACATGGAAAATCCGCCAAGAAAAATACCGAATACAGGTAAGAGGAATATGGCCTTTAACCCATCAAGTGATTTTGGTAAACGTTTGAGCAAATAATTTAATAATAAAATAATGCCACCTGCTAAGAAACCGCCCACGATACCGCCCAAAAAACCAGTACCATTCGTATCGGCGATCATCCCGACAATAAATCCGATCACTAAGCCAGGTCGGTTTCCGATAGACTGTGCAATATAAGCACTTAATACTGGTACCATCAGTCCCATTGCTAGACCGCCTACCGTATTCATGATGGCCGCTATTTCATTATACTGAGAAGATTCTGGATCGGCAGAATAAATTCCAAACATAAAGGAAATAGCCACCATTACACCACCTGCAACGACAAAAGGAAGCATGTGTGATACTCCGTTCATCAAGTGGACGTAGATCTTGTGCCACAAATTGACGGAGTCCGGTCTGTTGTTCTCGGTTGATGCCGTGGATTCGCCTGTTCCCTTATAGACAGGCACATCGCCGGATAGAGCTCGTTCGATTAATTCTTCTGGATTTTTAATCCCTTTGGATACAGACACATTGATTACTTTTTTTCCGTGAAAACGATCAATGTCTACATTTTTATCAGCGGCAATGATGATTACTTCTGCTTCTTGAATTTCTTGTGCTGTGAACTGATTTTCTGTTCCACGTTGGCCATGGGTTTCTACTTTGATAGAAATCCCTTTTTCCTTGGCCGCATTTTCTAACGCTTCAGCGGCCATAAAAGTATGTGCTATACCTGTTGGACAGCCAGTAACTCCTAAAAAGCGATACGTCATTTTTTTCACCTCTTATTTTTAATTAATTTCTTTTACTTCAATTTGCTCCATTAATTGATCAACATCTTCAAAGTTGGTTAACCCTGTTTGGAAAGCAGTTGAGGAACCAGCAGCGACACTTTTCTGTAAGGCATAAGCAGTATTGCCGGTATCCTGTAAGGTACTGTAAAAAGTAGCCAGCATCGTATCTCCAGAACAGGCGGTATTCATCACCTCACCACTTGGTGCAGGGCAATGAAGCACCATTGATTCGTTAATAAAATAGGCCCCCTTATTTCCCATGGAGAGCAGGATATTTTGGCAGCCTTGTGCCAGTAGTTGCTGCGCTGCTTCGATCAGTGCTGGTTCGGAATCGAGTGTACGCTCCGGAAACAAGGTTTGTAGTTCCTCCTCATTTGGCTTGATTAAGTAGGGCTGATAAGGGAGTAACTGACTTAATATAGGGTGACTCACATCCCAAATAAGCGAAAAGCCGATATCTGCTGCCAATTTAGCGATATCAACCAAAATCGAGGGTCCCAATCCTTGTGGCAGACTACCGGATACAAATAAGACATCCTCCTCGGTTAACTTTTGGATGTTATTTAATAACTGCTGGATAGCTGTGTCCGTGATAGTGGGGCCTCTATTGACAATTTTATACTCCCCTTGATTGGATTTCACAAACGCATTAATCCTAGTAAACCCTTCCACCTCTGTGAAATGCGTATGAATTCCCAAGTTTGTTAATTCTTTTTGAATAAAATGACCGCTAAATCCGGCTATATATCCCATGGCCGTGGATGAAAATCCAAGTTTTTTCAAGATAATGGAGATATTCACTCCTTTTCCATTCGGCTGAAATTCATCATAGATACTTCGATTGACCTTATCGGGAAGAAAGTCCTCCATTTCAATGAACATATCGATAGCCGTATTTAACGTGCAAGTATAAATCATAACAATCACCCTTTCTTATTCGTATTATGACACATAAGATAATGAAAATGTTTGCAAGATATGTGGTATAGTAAAGTTGGAGTGAAAATCATTTCATGAGAGGTGTTTTATGATGAATTTCCAACAACGCATGCAGCATTATTACCATGAGTTAAGTAGTAGTGATAAACATTTATTACGATATATCGAAGAACATGATGCCTCAATGGGGGACATGTCAATTACAAGATTGAGTGAAGCCACCAATGTATCCACTTCTACCATTGTTCGGTGCATGAAGAAGCTACATTATCAAGGATTTACCGATTTTAAATTTCATTTTGTCTCAGAGAAATCCCAGCAATTTCCGGAAGTCTTGAAGCAAATAAAGGATATAGACTCACAAATCCAAACGGCCATCTTCAAAAACCAGGAAGAAGTAACGAATACTTTGAATTATTTAGATTCGTCGATTATAGAGGATGCCCTGAATGCCGTTCGATACAGTAAAAAAATCACGATATTTGGACGCGGATTTTCCGAACACATTTCGAAAGAGATGGCTCTTAAACTACAATTACTAGAAAAGCATTGTGAGGAACATAATGATCCCAATATAATTCGTATTAAGGCGAGAAAATTCACCCGCGATGACTTGGTGATTTTTGTATCTTTAAACGGAGAAACAGATGAGCTAGTAGAGGCGGCTACGTTTTGTAAACAGAATAATGTAAAGACAATCGCCTTAACAACTAATAAAGAAAGTAGCTTATTTCAGTTATGTGATATTAATCTGTTGGGGTATAAATCAAAAAAGAGTTATTTCCCTGATTATGAAGTGCGTTCAAGGCTTCCGTTACAGGTGCTGGCCAGGATATTTCTTGATGCGTATGTGATTCGGTATAATTAGTGGGGAATTTTATGTTAAAAATAGATAGATTTTTTATTTTGAGAAAGAGTAATACTTGATTAGATCCCTTTAATGTTCGTGAATTAACCAAAATGAACAAAGATGGATCACATAAATCTAATTAAAATCCTAAAAAACACGAACATTAATGTGAAAATATTATATTATATATTGACAAAGTGTGCTGGTTTGCTATGATAGAAACAATCAAATGATTTCCTGCTATTTATCAACGAGAAAAAGTGCTATAATAAAAGTTAGTTGTTAAGAAAGTCGATTTATAAGTGAAAAACTTCACGAACTAGTTATCTAAATTTTCAAAATATATATGTTGGAGGGGACAAGCGTGACATTTAAGGTATTAATCAGTGATCCATTAAGTGAAGACGGTATTCAGCCACTAAGAGAAGCGGATAACATCCAGGTAGATGTAGATACAGGGTTATCTGCAGATGAGTTGATGGACAAGATTGGCGACTATGATGCCCTTTTAGTAAGAAGTCAAACCAAGGTAACACGTGATATTATCAGTAAAGCTTCCAAACTGCAGATTATTGGTCGTGCTGGTGTTGGGGTTGATAACATTGATTTGAGTGCGGCGACGGAGCGAGGTATTATTGTCGTTAATGCACCGGATGGAAATACCAACTCTGCTGCCGAGCATACGATTGCGATGTTAACATCCTTAGCCCGTAAGATACCTCAGGCTTACCATGCATTGAAAAATGGGAAATGGGATCGTAAGACATACGTTGGGGTAGAGTTAAAAGGGAAAACGTTAGGTGTTATCGGAATGGGGCGTATTGGGGCAGAGGTAGCAGCCCGTGCCAAAGGCCAGCGTATGAGTGTGATTGCCTATGATCCATTCCTAACCAAGGATCGTGCCGATAAATTAGGAATAGACTATGGTTCGGTAGAAGATGTGATTGAGGCCGCAGATTTTATCACGGTTCATACACCACTTATTAAAGATACCAAACATCTGATTAATAAAGATGCCTTTGCTAAAATGAAGGATGGCGTGCGTATTGTCAACTGTGCCCGCGGTGGTATTATTGATGAAGATGCCTTGTATGAAGCGATTAAATCAGGCAAGGTAGCCGGTGCTGCTTTGGATGTGTTTGAAGAAGAACCAGCAACGGATCATCGCTTGTTGGAACTTCCGGAAGTAATTGCGACACCACATCTGGGAGCAAGTACGATTGAGGCACAGGAATCGGTGGCGATTGATGTCAGTCATGATGTGGTTCGTTATTTAACCGACGGTGTAGCGAAGAACCCGGTTAACTTACCAGCCGTACCGAAAGAGGTCATGAATAAGATTGAGCCATACTTCTATCTATCAGAAAAAATGGGTACTTTTTTAACCTATCTAACCAATGGCGTTATTGAAGAGATTAATATTTCGTATTCAGGTGATTTAACGGAATTGGAAGTGGCACCATTAACCCGTAATACCATCAAAGGCTTATTGAAACGTCACTTAGGTGATCATGTCAATGATGTCAATGCTTCTTATCTCGCCGAAAAGCGTGGTATTCAAGTGAATGAAAATAAGTCTTCTACTACGAAAGGTTTTACCAACTTATTAACCGTAGAAGTAAAGACTAAGAATGTAACCCGTTCGGTTTCTGGGACATTGCTGAATGGTTTAGGTCCTCGTCTTGTTCGTGTCGATGCTTATAGTGTCGATGTGGTACCGGAGGGTGACTTAGTTGTTATTAAGCACAATGATCAGCCGGGTGTCATCGGTAAGGTAGGTAATATGTTTGCTGAGCGAGGCATCAATATTGCAGCTATGCAGGTAGGTCGTTCAGATGTTGGCGGGGAAGCGATTATGATCTTAACGATTGATAAATTCCTAGAAGAAGAAGAGATTGCCGCCCTGCAAGCAATGGAAGAGGTTGAAAAATTAACAGCTATGCAATTGTAAAGGAGAAGACCTTCTCGAACTGTTTAATCTGTTCGAGGAGGTCTTTTCTAGTAAGGTAAGAAAGTTTAAAATCATTGATATAATAGGATTTGAAGCGATTTGATCTGGAACGAACCGGAGTACCGATAAGATGGACTCGTTACTTAACATCATCCATCTTATCAGCAGTTCAGTAACAACTTGGAGTGATCGGTAAAGGAGCGGGCAGGTTTTACCTGTTTTTCTTCATCCATAAAAAATATATCCAATTCTATATATTTCTAAGTACATAAACGCTTTTTAAGATCATAACGGACGATAGGTTTACATCATTTTAACTTCCTTCACTTCCCTAACCATATGCTATAATATAGTGAAACAAAGAACGTTGGAAGTGATGAGATAGATGAAAAGTTATGTACGCCTGACACTTATTTTGTTTATTTTTATTGCCTGTCTGGTGAGCTTGAGATTTATTTGGATGAATAATTTCGTGTATGAAACGCAGTCAAATATTCAAGAAGGTGAATTAGATTTACGGACATGGGATAGGGATAAAGAAGAGATATGGTTATTAGATGGAGAGTGGGATTTCTACCCCTCTCAATTTATTATGGAGGAAAACATACTATCAAATATTAACCCGGCGCCCATCGAGGTACCTGGGGGCTGGAAAGAACAATTACATACTACTTTTGGTTATGGTTCGTACCGCCTGAAAATTAGGACTGATCCCGAGCAAGTTGTCAATTATAGTTTATACATTCCAAGTATTCGAAGTGCAACAGAAATCTATGTTAATGGTCGGAGGCTGGCATCTGCAGGTGTGATTAATACAAGCGAAGAAGGATATACGGCAAAGAATATACCGCAACACCTTGTTTTTACCGCGGATGAAGAGGGTCTTATTGATATTGTAATTCAAGCCGCCAACTTTAAAGATACGAGAAATGGCGGGATTGCTCGCTCGATTAAATTTGGTATGGAGCCATCTATTTCAAATGAAGTGCAGCTTTCTCACTATCTTCAAATTCTCATGCTTGTTATTCTTTTGACGCATGCTACTTATACCTTGATTTTGTATCTAACCGGGAATCGGGACAAACGTTTGCTGTTCTTTTCATTGGTGACCTTTTGCTTAGTAATGACCATGCTTTTGAGTACGGGAGATAAATTGTTTCATCAGTTGTTTTATATTTCCTATGAATGGGATTTTCGGCTGGCAAATGCCTTGAATCTATTGGGGTGTTATGCCTTGCTCAACTGTACCAATCATCAGGAATTACCCTACTGGCGGAAAATGATCCCATACTATACAATGGCTATTCTAGGAACGGCCGTTGTTACCATGTTTTTATCCATACCACAAATCCTTATGCTTTTTCCGGTCTACTATTTCCTTTCTTTTTTTACGGTTGGAGTGACCTTTTTTGCTATTGTAAGTGCCTATAAGCAACATCCAAGCACTAATTTGTTTTTAGTTTTAAGCTTTGTTGCCGTCATCCATCATTTTATTTGGGTGATAGCTTGGAGAGCTTTGGGAATCCACTTGCTTTATTATCCATTTGATTTCATTATTGCAGCAGCTTGTTATCTGTTTGTTTGGTTTAAGGGTTATTTTCAAATGTATGAAGAAACCAAAAGCTTAGCAAACAGTTTAAAACGAATGAATGAGGAGAAAGATCAATTCTTAGCCAATACATCTCATGAGTTTCGTAATCCGTTAAATAGTATGTTATTGCTATCGAAGGCCGTGTTAAACAGGGACGAAAAAACTTTATCGTCACGGAGTAAAGAAGAATTACAATCGGTCCTAAAGGTGGGAAGACAACTACGGCTTCTGTTGACTGATTTACTGGAGGCGAGACATCTCCAGCATGGTAAACCAAGGCTAAATAAGCAACCCATCGTATTAGAACCGATCGTGACTGGAGTTTTGGATCTACTCCAATTCTCGTTGGATGTCAAACATTTACGAATAGTTAATGACATCAGCAAGGAGTTTCCGCCGATATATGCAGATGAAAATCGAGTAACACAGATTTTATTTAATCTAATCGATAATGCTATCAAGTATACAAAAGAGGGAAGTATCGTTATTTCGGCCAATGTGAAGGGACAAGAGGCAGTCATTAGTGTGACAGATACGGGAGTTGGTATCGGTCCAGACACACTAAAACGATTATTCCAACCCTATGAACAAGGACATACACCGCATGGCTTGCAAGAAGGCGGCTTTGGTTTGGGATTAAGTATTACAAAACAACTAATAGAACTCCATGACGGCAGCATAGAGGTGGATTCTAAAGAAGGAGTAGGTACAACCTTCCGTTTCACGTTAAAGCTAGCCTCTGCACAGGAATCCATTTCCCTATCCAGAGAAGAAGTACTAACAACGATAAGCCCGAAAGAACATGAAGAACCAATACATTCCAATCCTCAGACGGGGACGTTACCATCTATCATGGTGATTGATGATACCCCTGCTAACTTACTGGCGATGAACAGTGTTTTTTCAGAAGATGCCTATCGGATACAGCTTGTTTCAAACGGTTATCAGGCATTAGATGAATTAACAAAGCAGGAGTGGGATCTGGTAATTTCAGATATTATGATGCCCGAAATATCAGGATATACATTGACGCAAAAGATTAGAGAACGCTATTCATTGACCGAATTACCGGTATTATTGTTGACTGGCGGAACGGTTGATATGGAAACAGGTTTTGCTGCAGGTGCCAATGATTATGTATCCAAACCGGTGGAAGCCGTTGAACTTCGGGCACGAGCGGATTCGTTGATTGCCTTAAAACGGGTAGCACAGGAACAATTGCAGTTAGAAACATCTTGGCTGCAAGCACAGATACAGCCGCATTTCTTATTTAATACGCTGAATGCTGTCATTGCCTTGAGTGAATCCAATGTGGAGGAAATGAGACAGTTACTAAACGAATTTAGTCATTTTTTAAGAAGTAAATTTCAGTTTCAGCAAATGGATCGTTTTATTCCTATAGAGGAAGAGTTAAGTATTGTCCAGTCTTATTTATATATTGAACAGGTCCGGTTTCGTGATTTACTGCAGGTGAAATGGGAAATTGGAGATACAGCAGATGTTACTGTTCCGTTTCTTTCTATCCAGCCGTTAGTGGAAAATGCGGTACAACACGGAATTAGGAAAAAGCCAGGCAGTGGTACGGTTATTATTCGATGTTATAAGATACAAAATCAGTCTCAGGCTGTCATTGAAGTGGAAGACAATGGCGTAGGGATGAGCCAAACGAAGGTCCAACAGGTGCTGACACAATCATCAACAAGCCATACTGGTGTAGGTATTCTGAATGTGGAACAGCGATTAAGAAAGCATTATGGAAAGGGATTGACCATCAACAGTGTAGTAAATGAAGGGACGTTGTTTTCTTTTACCGTTGACAGGTAAAGTAGATGTAATGGGTTAAAAATCGAGGAGAGCGTAAAAAGTTGGTTCTTGTTCGTAGTTATTTTTACAGAACTCTGGGGCAATCAAGGGATTACGTGTTGGATTTTCTTTTGTTGTGCCATAAAGCATTACATAAAAAGTGATGTTTCATGTGGAACAATCTTCCTTGCTATCAGCAAACGAATAAAGCGGGAAATCTGGAAACAGGCTTCCCGCTTATCATTTGAATATCTAGAGAACTTCTAATAACTCCTCCAAACGCGAAATTTCATATGTAGGCTTTACGTCTTCCGCTGTTTTGCCCTCATGATTAATCCAGACACTCTTAATACCTGTTCGGTTGGCGCCGAGGATATCAGTCATCAGATTGTCTCCTACCATCAAGGCCTCTTCATTGGTAACGCCGGCGACCTCCAATACATGCTTAAAGATGGCTGGGTCCGGTTTACCCCTGCCAAAATCACCCGAGATAATAATGTGGTCAAAATAAGGTCGCAATTCCGGAGTGATCGTTAGTTTGGTATTTTGCAGATCTGGTGATCCGTTGGTAAGCATGATTAATTGATAATCAGGCTGTAATTTTTTAAGCACGGCATAGGTTTCTTCATAAACAAATGGGCTTTCCTTACGTTTTTCCGGGAATTGTTCCGCTAAATAGGTACCAAGTGTTTCGTCATCAATACCAATTTGCTTCAAGCCATTTGTCCAAGCTTGTTTACGGTAGTCCGGTACAATGGCCGCCATTTCCTTAAAATAGGTATGGTCATCTAGAAAATTTCCCCATAAGGCCTCAAAGGGATTAACCCCGATCATCTGTGTAAATTCGTAGGTTTCATAGCCTTGGTATAAGGTGCGTGCCTGTTCACGAACGGCCTTCTCTAATTGTTCGGGATCCATATCGTACTTTTCCGCGGCTAACTGGCAGGTTTTTTCAAATGCGGTTTTGACGCTTTTTTTATCCCATAGCAGGGTGTCATCTAAGTCAAATATAATGGTCTTTGTCATCTTGATTGCCTCCTCTTTTGATTCCTGCCTACATTATACTGAATAATCGGAGATTGTGCATATATTTGTCGGGGGGATTGATATGCCACTTTATTTGTCGCAGCAAGCTAGTTCATATATAATAAGGATAGTAAAAGTGTTCGATGAGAAGCACAGCGCTTTATCGCTGTGCTTTTTCCAAGTAGAGAAAGTGATTGGTGATTTTCTCGCATAAATTGAAGTGATAGAGGTGTTTCAAAATGGAGCGACAGCCGATAAAGAAAGATTTCTTTATGTATCTCGGTATATTTCTTGTCCTGCTGCTGGTGTCTATTTTTTTACCGTTGCAGGTTATTATGGTATTTCTTTTACCGATTCCAGTAGTTCTTCTTGTTAAGAACTATCCGATTCCTCATTTTATGATAGCCATGTTAGCGCTGCTTGCTGTTTCCTTTCTGGTTCAGCCGGCATTATCAATCCCGCTTACCATGCTTGCCTTATTGAGTGGAGGGACGATCGGCTGGGCGTTGAAAAAAGAACGCCATCCTTATGAGATTTGGGCAAATGGAACGGTTGGATTTGTATTGGGGTTTCTTGCTATCTATCTCTTTATTGAATTGGTATTAAATATTTCACTTTTGGATACATTTATGGATTCAGTAGATGAGTCGATGGAGATGACGGAGAATTTATTGGGGGCATTAGGAGCAGAAGAACAGAACTTTGAACTGATCCAACAACAATTAAATAATTTAATACAGCTATTCCCCGTTGCATTAGTTCTCCTATCCATGATTTATGCATTTATCACAGAATGGTTTACCTTCAAATGGCTGAACCGAGGCAATCGGATCGAGAATCAATATACCTTCCCTATGTTTCGTCATTTTAGATTTCCAAAAGCGATCGTGTGGGCTTACTTCATTTTGTTGCTGTTTACGCTGTTTGTAGGAAATGGGATGGGACCTTTAGTTGGTGCTGCAATATTGAATCTTTACCATTTACTTGGTATTTTGATTGCGTTGCAGGGTTTATCGCTTATTTTCTTTTATACCCATGTAAAGGGGCAGTCAAGGGCTTTACCAGTGATTGCAATTATTACAACGATATTATTTCCGATGATGGGTCTTTATTTGCTGCGAATCTTAGGTATAATTGATTTAGGCTTTGCATTACGAGATAGAATGCAAAAATAGAAGTACGGGTATCTTTGTTAGGAGTTGACGACCATGTCAAAATGGAAAGACAGGATGGCTATCATGGGATGGCATATTATTGGGATTTATATCCTGGCTTTTATCCTATTGATTTTTCTCTTTTACAATCATTGGATAATTGGCATTGTGATGACGGTTCTTTATGCTGTTTCGTTATATTACAGCGTCGAACGAGAGAAACAATTAGTGAATCAGACAGAAAAGTATATATCGATGCTTTCTTATCGGGTCAAAAAAGTGGGCGAGGAAGCCTTGTTAGAGATGCCACTGGGAATTGTTTTATATAATGAAAATGATCAAATCCAATGGACGAACCCTTATATGTGGCAATTTTCTCAAACGAAATCGTTGGTCGGTATGGATTTGGAGAAATTATCAGCGGATATTCTGTCTTATCTGAAAGAGGATAAAGAGCATTTTTGGCTGAAGATAGACCAATATGATTTTTATGTATACCACAAGAAAGAAGAACGCTTGTTATATTTCTTTGATCGTACCGAACAGATGGAAATCTACTGGCGTTATCAAAATGAAAAAACGGTATTAGCAACGATTTTTCTCGATAACTATGAAGAGATCACGCAAAATATGGATGATACACCGAAGAGTTATATCAATTCACAAGTGACATCTGCCCTTAATAAATGGGCGAACGAAAACGGTATTTATTTGAAGCGGACATCCCAAGAACGATTTATGGCGGTGCTGAATCAGAAGATACTGGCAAATTTGGAAAAAACAAAATTTGAAATTTTAGATCAGGTACGTGAACAGGTTTCTAATAATAATATCCCCTTAACCTTGAGTATTGGTGTAGGACTAGGCAACGAGCGGTTACCGGATCTTGGCGAGCTGACCCAATCGAGTCTGGACTTGGCCTTGGGACGCGGCGGCGATCAAGTGGTCATTAAAGACGGAGAGACGGGCAAGACACGTTTCTATGGAGGGAAAACAAATCCAATTGAGAAACGTACAAGGGTAAGGGCAAGAGTCATCTCCCATGCCTTGAAGGAGCTAGTGAAAGAAAGCAGTCGTGTCATGATCATGGGCCACAAAGCGCCAGACATGGATTCGATTGGTTCATCCATCGGGGTATTGAAAATTGTGGAGGCAAATGATACAGAAGGATTTATCGTATTAGACGAGGATGATGTGAACACAGGGGTGCAGCGTTTAGTGGAAGGAATTAGGGAAGACGAAGAGCTGTGGTCTCGTTTTATTGATCCCGTTTCTGCGATGGAGATGATTACTAAGGATACCTTGCTTGTCATTGTGGATACACACAAACCAGCTTTGGTGCAGGAAGAGAAGTTAATTGCCAAGACAGATCATGTCGTGGTGATTGATCATCACCGGCGTGGAGAAGAGTTTATTGATCACCCGACATTAGTCTATATGGAACCATACGCCTCATCAGCCAGTGAACTAGTAACGGAATTATTGGAATATCAACCGAATAAACTAGCGCTCAATATGCTGGAATCCACAGCCTTATTAGCGGGAATTATTGTCGATACGAAAAGTTTCACCTTAAGAACAGGTTCTCGGACCTTTGATGCTGCTTCCTATTTACGATCCAGAGGAGCGGACACTGTACTGGTGCAGAAGTTCTTGAAGGAAGATCTGGATATTTATGTGAAGCGAAGCAGATTAATTGAAAATACAAATATTTATCGTGATAATATTGCGATATCGGTAGGAAATTCACGAGAAACGTATGGTCCTGTTGTGATTGCACAAGCGGCAGATATCCTGCTTACCATGAGCGGTATTGAGGCCTCCTTTGTCATTTCAGAGCGTGAAGATGGCAGAATCGGTATTAGTGCCCGTTCCTTGGGTAATGTGAATGTACAGGTGATTATGGAGAAAATGAATGGCGGCGGGCACTTAACGAATGCTGCCACTCAATTAGATGAAATGGCCGTAATCGATGCTTATGAATGGTTAAAAGAAATCATAGATGAATTTTATGAGGGAGGAAATGAAGAATGAAAGTCATATTCACAGAAGACGTTAAAGGAAAAGGGAAAAAAGGCGAAGTAAAAAACGTATCAGATGGTTATGCTCGTAACTTTTTATTAAAATATAACAAAGCCGTCGAAGCAAATACCGCTAATCTAAAAGCACTTGAGGCAAAGAAAAATAAAGCAAAGAAAGAAGAACAGCAAGAGGTCGAAGAAGCAGAACAATTAAAAAAAGACTTAGCTGACATCGAAGTGAAGGTTACCGCTAAATCAGGAGATAATGGTCGTTTATTCGGTTCAATAACTAGTAAACAAATCGCCGAGGCACTGAAGAAAGGACATGATATCAAGCTGGATAAACGTAAAATTGAGCTTGATCAGCCTATCCGTGCGCTTGGTTATACCAACGTGCCGGTAAAGCTTCATCACGATGTAACAGGAACGATCCGTGTACATGTGGTAGAAGCATAACGAATGAAAGAATCGAAGTCTTGTCACAGCACAAGTGACGGGCTTCGTTAAAAAGGCAGCAAAGACACGGTGAAGTCCTGTGGGCAAAAGGTATTGCAAAACGCCTTTTGTACCTGTGCCTGGTGAAGGAGTGTACAAGTAATGTCAGATGTTGGGAGACAGCCGCCACATAATATGGAAGCCGAGCAAGCGGTACTGGGGGCTATATTCTTAGAACCAGAGGCGATTTCTAGTGCTTCGGAAATATTGATGCCAGAGGATTTCTATCGCGCTAGCCATCAAATTATCTTTCGTGTGATGATGGAATTAGCCGATAAATCAGAGCCAATCGATATTGTAACAACTACAACAATATTGGCAAATAAGCAGCAGCTGGATGACGTTGGTGGCGTTTCTTACCTAAGTGATGTAGCAAATGCTGTACCGACGGCTGCAAACATTTCGTATTATTGCCGTATCGTAGAGGAGAAATCCATCCTGCGCCGGTTGATACGGACGGCTACTGATATTGTCACCGACAGTTACAGCAAGGAAGACGAAGTAGCCGAGGTTCTAAATGAGTCAGAAAAACGGATTTTAGAGGTTTCGAATCGAAAAAATGCCTCTTCGTTCAAGAATATCAAAGACGTGTTAATCGAGGTCTATGATAATATCGATCAACTTCATAAGAATAGCGGCGAGGTAACCGGGATTGCTTCAGGATTCCGTGATTTAGATCGAATTACCTCTGGATTTCAGCGTAATGATTTAATTATTGTTGCTGCACGTCCGTCGGTAGGGAAGACGGCCTTTGCCTTGAATATTGCTCAAAATGTAGCGATTAAAACATCGGAAAACGTCGCGATTTTTAGTTTGGAGATGGGGGCAGATCAGCTTGTCTCCCGTATGCTCTGTGCCGAAGGAAATATCGATGCACAGCGTCTGCGGACGGGGGCGTTGGAAGAGGAAGACTGGAGCAGGCTTTCCATGGCGATGGGGAGTCTATCAAATGCTGGTATTTATATTGACGATACCCCAGGCATCCGCGTCAGTGAAATTCGTTCGAAATGTCGACGGTTAAAGCAAGAACATGGCTTGGGGATGATCTTGATCGATTATTTGCAATTAATCCAGGGAAGTATGGGTTCCACGGATAATCGCCAACAGGAAGTTTCAGAGATTTCCCGTTCCTTAAAAGGGTTGGCAAGGGAACTTAATGTACCATTAATTGCTTTATCACAGCTGTCTCGTGGGGTAGAATCGAGACAGGACAAGCGTCCGATGATGTCGGACTTGCGTGAGTCGGGAAGTATCGAGCAGGATGCCGATATCGTTGGTTTCTTATACCGAGATGATTATTATGATCAAGAGTCAGAGAAACAGAATATCATTGAAATCATTATTGCCAAGCAGCGTAACGGTCCAGTTGGCACCGTAGACTTAGCCTTTGTCAAAGAATTTAATAAATTCGTGGATCTTGACCACCGCTATCAAGAAGGTGATATCCCGCCAGGATAAGGAGTAAATCCCCTTATGTTGGCGGTTTTTTGTGCGATAAGAAAATATTCTTGATGTTATAGGATGTGGAACAATTTTACTTTGAATGCCGTATCAGACCAGATAGACGTTGTTTATTGATGGCATTTTGTAAAAAAGATAAATTCACTACGAATGAAGGTTTATTGACTCGGAAATAATCGCTACTCACCCTCAAATTCCCTCCATTTATCTAAAAACCACTGCATATTGGTCTAAAAGAAGCTATGCTATAACCACAAGCAAGTCATCCCATGCAGGAGGTTTTGGAAGTGGAGAATATAATAGAAGTGACATCCTTAGAGAAGGTTTTTGGTAAAAAGCAAGCATTACAAGACGTTTCCTTTCAAGTGAAGAAAGGAGAAACATTCGGTTTTTTAGGACCTAGTGGTTCCGGAAAAACAACGACCATCAAAATATTAACAGGGCAAATGAAGCAAACATCCGGTACAGCAAACGTGTTTGGCATGCCGGCCGCTAAATTAAATACACCAGAATATCGTAAAAGATTTGGAGTAGTTACGGATAATAGTGGTTTGTATACGAGATTATCGATTTATGACAACTTAAAACTTTACGCCGATTTATATGACGTACCGCTTCAACGAATTACAGAGGGATTGGAAGCCGTTAATTTGAAAGAGGAGCAGAAGACATTGGTTTCCAAGCTTTCTAAGGGAATGATCCAGCGTGTATTACTAGCCAGAACTCTGTTGCATCAGCCGGAGTTATTATTTTTGGATGAACCGACTTCCGCATTGGATCCGGCTAACTCCAAGCATATCCATCGTGGTCTGAAGGAATTAAATAGACAAGGAACAACGATCTTTTTGACTACTCACAATATGGAAGAGGCTGACCATATTTGTAACCAGGTTGCCTTTTTAAATAAAGGAGTTGTTCAGCTGTTAGATGAACCAAAACAGTTGAAGAAACAATATCGGGAAGATCTGATTGAGATAGAATTAAAAGACGGCACTACATTAGAACTGCCATTAAAAGCATCAAGTGCTGAGGAAATTCAACAATATATTTCCCGGGAAATGGTGGAGCGTATTTATACAAAAGAACCAACATTAGGAGATATCTTTGTAGAAGTGACAGGGAGGGAACTGGTATGATGTTTTCCGTCAAACGATTTACAGCCATTTTTCAAAAGGATTTTAAGGATTTATATCGAAATATGTATGTGTCCTCTACAGCAATCATGCCACTTATTTTCGCAGTGATATATGGACGAATGGATCAGGTAACCATCGAGATGCATTTGTTTGTCATTAGTATTTCACTTGCCTTGGTGGCTGCTTTTCTGCAGTGCGCGATGATAGCAGAAGAGAAAGAGAAAAACACTTTGCGAGGACTGATGTTATCTCCGGCTACGCTAACAGAAATATTGGCAGGGAAAAGTGCTGTCAGTATTCTGATGACTGTTGTTGTTGTGGGAATTAGTATGTTTCTTATGGATTTTTCATTGGCAGGAAGAGGCGCCCTAATAGCAGGGGTTGTGCTGACGCTTATTTTCTTTATTGGATTGGGAACATGGATGGGATTGATCACCAAAAGTGTTATTGAGGCCTCTGTCTATATCCTTCCAGTCATGTTTATCTTTGGCATGGGAAACATGTTCATGGCATTTGCAGATCAGTACAGCTTTTTAGAGATATTAGCATATACACCAGGAATTCAGTTGGAGGAAATCGCAGGATTAGAGGATTCGGGAGCTGGCTTGTCTGAATTAACGAAACCGTTTGCCATTATCGGTGCCTGGGTTGTCGTATCCATCACCTTGACTGTTATCACGTTTAGGAAACGGATGACAGATTAAACAAGTAAACGCAGTAACCTACCAAGCCAATGACAGGACAAAATCGTTCTGTCATTGGCTTTTGCTATCTTCATTGATAAACCAGTTCTTAAGATACATAAAAAAGTATATATTCACGAACATTTTTGATAATGCACTTCATATTGTTCGTCATTTAATTGACATTGCCGGATAAGCTTGGTAAAATTAGTTCGGAGTGAATAAATTAATAAGGCGGAGGTGCCGTTTATGTCTTCAGTAGTCGTTGTTGGAACACAATGGGGAGACGAAGGGAAAGGAAAGATCACCGACTTTCTTTCACAAAATGCAGAAGTAGTCGCACGTTATCAAGGTGGTAACAATGCAGGTCATACGATTAAGTTTGATGGTGTTACATATAAACTACACTTAATACCTTCAGGAATATTTTTCCAAGAGAAGGTGTGTGTACTAGGAAATGGTATGGTAATTGATCCAAAGGCGATGGTCGAGGAATTAAAATACTTAGATGATAAAGGGGTAAACACCGATAATTTACGAATCAGTAATCGGGCGCACGTGCTTTTGCCGTATCATATCAAATTAGATATGTTACAAGAAGAGGCGAAGGGCGTTAATAAAATTGGTACGACAGGCAAGGGGATCGGCCCTGCCTATATGGATAAAGCAGCGCGCGTTGGTATCCGTGTTGCCGATTTATTGGATAAGGATGCCTTCCGTGAGAAACTGGAAAGCAATTTGGAAGAGAAGAACCGTTTATTTGAAAAGGTATACGAGATCGAGCGCATGGAAGTTGAAGACATCATTGACGAGTATTATGCCTATGGTCAGCAATTAAAGAAATATGTGGTCGATACATCGGTTGTCTTAAATGATGCCCTTGACGCAGGTCGACGAGTGCTTTTTGAAGGGGCACAAGGGGTTATGCTGGATATTGACCAGGGTACTTACCCGTTTGTTACATCATCGAACCCGATCGCCGGCGGGGTAACGATTGGTTCAGGTGTGGGGCCATCCAAGATTGATCATGTGGTTGGCGTATCCAAGGCCTATACAACTCGTGTCGGTGATGGTCCGTTCCCGACAGAACTGGATGATGAAATAGGCCATCAGATTCGTGAAGTTGGCCGTGAATACGGAACAACCACTGGACGTCCGCGCCGTGTTGGTTGGTTTGACAGTGTAGTTGTCCGCCATGCTCGTCGTGTCAGCGGGATCACTGATTTGTCATTGAATTCGATTGATGTACTAACAGGTATTGAGACATTGAAGATTTGTACGTCATATAAATATCGTGGGGAAATCATCGAGGAATTTCCTGCCAGCTTAAAGGCCTTGGCAGAATGTGAACCAGTATATGAAGAAATGCCGGGCTGGACCGAGGATATCACGGGTGTGAAGAGCTTGCATGAACTGCCAGCAAATGCTCGTCATTATGTAGAGCGGATTTCCCAACTTACTGGTATTCCTTTATCAATCTTTTCTGTTGGACCAGACCGTTCTCAAACCAACGTCGTTCGCAGTGTCTATAGTAATTAACATAACAAACCGCTTCGTATCCATTACGAAGCGGTTTTCCTATATTTTTACGCGCTTTTTGTGTTTTTCTTATTCACTCAACTTTTGCACCTGAAAATAGGGGTGTATATATTGCCATTCTAAGATAATCAAGCTCTGCATTATAGTGATTACTTTTTGGTTAAGTAATCTTTTGTCTCGTTGATGTGAAGTTATTTTATAAGGTGCAAAATATTAATTATTTATTCAATTAAATAAACAATATTGAAAATAATCGATTTGACTTTAATATTATTTAGTTTTATAATTAAATAAGTTTAAACAGGTGGTGAAACATACATGCCAAAAGAAAGTAATTGGATATTTCAATTAGAAGATGAAGAGATTCGATTTATAAAGAATTTTATATTAAGTTCTGGCTCGCTTAAAGAATTGTCAAAAATATATACCGTTTCTTATCCAACCGTACGTAATCGATTAGATCATTTAATGGAACGAATAAAGCTAGTCGATGAAAAACAAGAAGACCCCTATGTACATTATATTAAAAAGCTCGCTTTGGATGATCAATTTACTTATGAAACGGCGAAACATCTAATTGAAAAATATAAAGAAAGGGTGAAAGAGAATGGATGAATTAATCTTGGGTCCAGATCTTCGAGTGATGATAATACTCATTGGATTTCTATTAGGAGCGTTGGAAATGATTTTAGTAAAAAAATTCGGGGTGAACTTATGGGTATTACCTATAATTACCTGGATAATCTCCGCAGGTCTTGCCTTAACCGTAAGTGCCACATTAGGAGCTTTCCCATCTTTAATGCTACTTGTCATCGTTCTTATTTTTTACATTAATGACCACTTTAATAAATTTAAATATCGAAACAATGCTGATGAAAAAATGAAAATTAAAGATTTAAAATAACGGATTTCCGCTCTAGTTAACGAATCATAAAAAAATCGACAATAGCTCAGTCGAAACCGAGCCATTATCAAAAGGGGAATCTACTATAATAGACGTATCACTTACTAAAAAAGTTTCAACTTTTGCAAAAAAATTTAAATAAAGTGAGATTTCATTCCAAAGAAAGTACTAATTCTTGGTATAACAGGACTTGGAATGGTGTTGACCTGGAACGAATCGCGAAACCGATCAGTTGGATGATGGAACGTAACGAGTCCGTCTATGTTATATCGTAAAGTTGATCGTTTGTCGGTGCTAGGCAGCGCTGCGGAGATAGGTTTCGCTTCGATGCACAGGACGTGCAAGTGCAGGCGTTACGACAGGAGGTCGTGATCTTAGCCTGCGAACCTTCGAGACAAGGCTTTAGCCTCCTCATCAGCAAGATCGCTTCCTGTGCGCTTTTCCCAATCAAAATAAAGGTGGATTATTGGTAAATACAGTCGATATCCTTTAAACTAGATAGACAGACACCTAAGACCCTTGTTACCATTATCGTAGCAAGGGTTTTTTACCAGATCAAGCATGCCGTACATATCGATGTTTTTTAGGGTGAAATGGAAATATAACCCTATGAAAAAATAAACACACTAGACAATAGAAGGAATAAGACATTTCCGTTCATTTCGGTTAGAATAGTAGTATAGGAAAAAGTGAAACTTCATTCAAAGGGCAAGACGCTGCGATTTTAGTCTGTTACCAAACCTATCATGAATGTTAGTTGAACCAATTGGGCAGTTAATGGCGGTTGGCATCTCCAAGTTTTCTTCGTTCTAGAAAAGGGAGTCATACAGCCAGTTACACTGCGATAAAATTATAGAAAAAAGGACGTGCTTTTATGAGTCAGAAAATCTTAGTAGTAGACGACGAAAAGCCAATCGCTGATATATTGAAATTCAATCTGGAGAAAGAGGGCTATGAGGTGGTACTGGCTTACGATGGTGATGAAGCCATTTCACAGGCGACTTCGGAAGATCCGGATCTTGTCTTGTTAGATATTATGCTGCCTAATAAAGATGGCAATGAAGTATGCCGTGAAATTCGTAAAACCCACAGCATGCCGATTATTATGTTGACAGCCAAGGACGCTGAGATTGATAAGGTACTTGGATTGGAGATGGGGGCAGATGACTATGTAACCAAACCGTTCAGCAATCGGGAATTAATTGCGCGGGTAAAGGCTAATCTGCGTCGTTTACAGGTAGAACCGACGAATCAAAAACGGGATAACAGTGATATTTCTATCGGTTCCTTGGTGATTCATCCCGATGCCTATACGGTGACGCGTGAGGGCGAATACATCGAATTGACTCACCGTGAGTTTGAGTTATTACATTATTTAGCGCGCCATATTGGTCAGGTCATGACACGTGAGCATTTATTGGAAACCGTCTGGGGCTATGATTACTATGGCGATGTCCGCACGGTGGACGTAACCGTTAGACGTCTTCGGGAAAAAATAGAGGATAATCCTAGTAATCCATTATGGATTGTGACTAGAAGAGGTGTAGGTTATTATCTGCGGAATCCTGAACAGGAGTAAATTCGATGAATAAGGTTAGTTTTTTTCAGTCGATTCGTGTCAAGATTATCATTGTCTTAACCTTGTTCTTATTATTGGCCATCCAGGTGATTGGCGCCTATTTTGGTCAGAAGCTAGAAGAGAGTTTGTTAGAGAATCATAAACAGAACGTAGAGGACCGCTTGCAAGTATTGGTATCTAACTTGGAAGAGCCTTTTCGTAAAGAACGGACGGAAGATTCGGAAGGACCGAGTTTGACAGAGGAAGTAAGGGATATTACCTCGCGCTACTCCAGTGAGATGTTCTCCGATTTACAGGTGGTTGATTCACAGTTCCGCGTGCTTGGGTCCAATCAAGTAGATATGATTGGCAAGAAGATATCAGGCAACAGCAGTATCCGCGATGCCCTTCAATATCGCAATGCAGATGAAGCCATCCGGCGAAATAAGCAAACTAACGATCGGGTTTTTGTGCGGGCTTTGCCGATTACGGATGGTGATGTATCAGTCGGGGCCATCTATGTCGAGGCCTCTGTTGAGGAGGTCTATGACCAGCTGCGGGAAATTAACCAGATTTTTTTAAATGGTACAATTTTGGCCGTAGTAGTCTCGATTATCATCGGTATTCTGGTAGCTAGGTCGATCACCAAACCGATTACAGAAATGCGTAAACAGGCGATGGGCATGGCTCGTGGTGATTTTTCTCGAAAGGTAAACGTCTATGGACAGGACGAAATCGGGCAGCTTGCTTCGACTTTTAATGATATGAATGACAGGCTGAAGCTGGCCAATCAGACGACTGAAGAAGAACGACGTAAGTTGAGCTCTGTGCTTTCCAATATGTCCGACGGGGTGATTGCCACCGATGAGAGTGGGCTGGTAACCTTAATGAATGCCCCGGCAACACAATTAATTGGCATGTCCTTATATGAAGTCAAAGGAAAACCCATCATGGATGTGCTGCAGATCGAGGATAAAGCCATCGAACTAGAAGAATTAGAAGATACGGGCTCTTTAACGATTGACTTTAGTGATGACAATGAGCTCTTTTTGATTAAGGCGAACTTCTCGATCGTAGAAGATGAAGATGGCAAATTCAGTGGATTAATTACGGTGATTAGTGACGTAACGGAACAAGAGAAAGTAGAACGAGAACGAAAAGAGTTTGTTTCCAATGTCTCGCATGAATTGCGCACTCCGTTAACGACGATGCGTAGTTACTTAGAGGCGCTTACAGATGGCGGGGCCTTAGAGAATAAGGAACTAGCGCCAAAATTCTTGAGTGTGACACAGACCGAGACGGAACGGATGATTCGCTTGGTAAATGATCTGTTGCAGCTATCGAAAATGGATCATAAAGAAAAGGTGATGTACAAAAAAATCATCGATATGACACCGGTATTTCACCTTATCCTGGACCGGTTTGAAATGAATGAGAAAGGACGAATCCGTATTGAACGGAATATCCCGAAAGAATCCATTTATGTGTGGGTGGATCAGGATAAGATTACCCAGGTAATGGATAATGTGATTTCCAATGCGATTAAATACTCCCCAGAGGGAGGCAAGATCACCTTTCACGTGGTCAAAGAAGCACACCGCGTAAGGGTAAGCATTCGTGATCAAGGGGTAGGGATTGCCTCAGAGAAGGTAGATAAGATATTCGACCGGTTTTATCGAGCGGATAAGGCACGTTCACGTGAATTGGGCGGTACGGGCTTAGGCTTGGCTATTTCCAAGGAAATCGTCGATGCCCATCACGGGAAAATCTGGGCCACCAGTGAAGAAGGAAAAGGAACAACGGTTTACTTCACGCTTCCGTTGCCGAATCGAAAGCGAGGTAATCAGCAATGAAATTGAATGTGGAATTTCTCAAGACCGTCTTACTCGTTTTCTTAGTTGCGCTAAGCTTGCTGTTAACCCTAGGACTATGGACTTTCCAAGGAGATTATGAGACGTCCAATAGTGATATGGCAGCGGACGCGCAGATGAATGGCACCACAGATGACAAGCAGAACCTTGTTTGGCCTAACCAATTATTACTTCATGATGGTGACGCACCTTTCGCTCTCCAAGATAAAACGGTGGAAAGGGATATATTTGATGATATTGCTAGTTGGACGATCTATGATTTTGAGATAATGACAGAAGAGAATGCATTCGAACGTAGTAATTACAGCCAGGTAGCAGAAATCGTTTTTCCAACGGATATTCCTTTTTCTTCGATTAGAGATATCTTTCCAGCTGTGGATGACACGATGCGTTTTGATGGCAAATTTAAACGAATCTATATTATTTTAGATGAAAATCTGTCGAACAACCAGATTATTTTTGATAATGAAAATGACGGTGGCGTTGATATCACGGCAAGTGTTCAGAATATTAATCAAGTCATCGAATACTTTATGAATCAGCGGGAAGAGAACGATCTTACCGAATTGATAGAGGTGACGATTAATAATGACAGAACCGTCTATATACCAAAAAAACCAGAAATTAACGGCCGGATGGTACGTTTTGAAACGATCAATGCCGATTCAACTAACTTTTTGAATATTTTCTTCCGTAAGCCATCAACGGTTGCTAGCTCACCGGATATACAGGGTGGTACGGTATATAGTGATGGTCAACGGGAACTGGCTGTTCGTGATTATGCTATGGAATACACGAACTTCTCGATTTCTGATGCACAGGATGCCGATTTAGAAGAACCGATGAATCCGTCCGATTATCTATTGAGCAGTGCGATTAGCCATATTAACTCGCATAATGGCTGGTTTATGGGACAGGGCACTTATTATCGTTTGGCCGGTTTAAGTGATGTTAGTCAAACGGTGGAATTTCGCCTGACACATGACAATTATCCAGTTTTTTCTACACAGGGATTAGCTAGTATTAACATTATGTATCAGAACCAGAGTGTTTACCGCTACAGTCGTCCATTAATGAATTTGACGCGATCCTATGAACGATCGGCAACGGATTTGATGACAGGTGGAGAATTGAAAGATTATCTGGATGAGTCGGAGCGCTTTGATTGGAGTCAAATATTAGATATTCAACTAGGCTATAAGCTGGAACAGCAGCCAGGTGGTCAATATTTCGCCTTGATTCCCACGTGGTGTGTAGAAACGTATAGTGGCTGGGAGTACATTTCTAGTGATGTAGCGCCAGCGAACCAAGGGGGGAAACCAGATGCAATGGGGACAAATTAAGACATTATTTATCCTTTGTTTTCTTGTTTTGGATATTTTCCTCTTACACCACTTTATCAACAACCCAAGATCGAATATTGAGTTGACCGAAGATGTCCCACAGGAAGAGAACCTGCGTAATAATGTCAATGGGTTGGATAATCTGCCATCCGATCCGCCCGTGGAAGAAGCGATGCTGTATGCAGAGCAAAAAGAATTAAGCGGAGAAGATGTCGAGGCCATCAATGCGTTGCCTGAACAATCCAGTGTGATATTGGATAATCATTTGATTATTTCACGATTTAATGAGCCCTTAGATGTAGATATAGATGAAAATCCGGAAGCCGTAGGCAACTATATTTGGCATTTTGAAGAGTATAGTTATTTTGGCAAGGATGAAGAAACCAATACCCATATTTACTTTCAAAACTTAGAGCGGCCGATTTATTTCAACCACAGTGCCGTTATCCTTGTCCAGGAAAATGAACAAGGACAGCCTGTGAACTACTTACAGACTGGTTTGGCGCAAACTCCTGAGCCACAAGAAGAGGAGGAAATCAATCATCCTTTTGCCGCCTTGGATGTGCTGTATTCTCGAGGAGGTTATATTAACTCTGGTGATGAGATTACCAGTGAAGTGACCTTAGGTTATCACAACCTGCTACCCCTGCCAAATGGTGTGCAGGTACTTGCTCCTACTTGGGAGTTTGAAGTGAATGAGGATGAATATTTTTATGTGAATGCCTTTGAAAGACATATCACGGCGCGTAATACCAGTGAATTCATTGACGAAATGCGTACACAGATGAACCAATACTTTAGCGGGAGCAGCAATGTAGATATGCAGGCGGTTGATGATTCATGGGACGAAGAACAGGTGGATGAATTTCTCGAAGAGTTAATCAATCAATTTCAAGAAATAGATGGAGTGGAGTAAGATGACGATGCAATTTAGTGTACTAGCTTCAGGCAGTACGGGGAATGCTTTTTATATAGGAACAGAAAAAGAGAGGATCTTAGTAGACGCTGGTTTAAGTGGAAAAGAAATGACGCGGTTATTTTCTGAGATCCATGTCGATCCCAGCAGCCTATCGAGGATTCTGGTCACACATGAGCACAGTGACCATATTAAAGGGTTAGGCATTTTTGCTAGAAAATATAACCTGCCGATTTATGCCAATGAAAAGACATGGAAGGCAATGGAGTCTTCGATAGGCAAGATTGCACTGGACCAGAAATTCCTGTTTGATATGGAAACGGTCCAGACGTTCGGTGATATGGATGTAGAGTCCTTTGCGGTTTCCCATGACGCAGCAGATCCAATGTTTTACACTTTTCATCATCATGGTAAGAAGGTAGCACTTGTTACGGATCTAGGCTATGTATCGGAACGTATCAAGAAAACCGTAGAGGCTGCCGATGCCCTGATATTTGAGGCGAACCATGATGTGGAAATGCTGCGGATGGGACATTATCCCTGGAGCGTCAAACGCCGTATTCTAGGTGATAGTGGGCATGTTTCCAATGAAGATTGTGCCTTTGCCCTACAGGATATTATTGATAATCAAACCAAGCGTATTTATTTGGCTCATTTAAGCAAAGATAATAACATGAAGGATTTAGCAAGAATGTCGGTAACCAACAGCTTAACCGAGTATGGTTTTGATATTGGTAATAAACTTATGCTGCACGACACTGATCCCAAGGTGCCGACACCGCTTTATCAGGTTATTTAATCGGTATCCCTCTTAAGAGCAGATGAAGGCGGACAAGCAGCCGCCTCCCTGCCTTTGTTCCTCTAATAAAACAAGGTAGAAGGTGATGTAATGGGCTATTACGATGATCATTATCAATCTCCAACCCGAAAGAAATCAAAGAAAAAAAGCTGGTTGATGCCGTTTGTGATTGGTATCGTCCTTGGTGCTTTTTTGTTTGCGGTGCTTTTACCAGCCTTAGTGAATCATAACCTCCTTCCCTACACCGTTATCGTTGGCAATCAAGATAATCACATTGCGGAAACACCATCAGAAAATACCTCCCCTCCCACAACTCGGGAGCAGATAGAGGTAGATATTTCCTCTGCCGTTTCTGACATTGTCAGTGACATTGCCCCTGCCGTCGTAGGTGTGATTAACATCCAGAATCAATTTAATTTATGGGAACAAGAAGGAAATGGAGAAGAAGGCACCGGTTCAGGAGTGATATACAAGATAGACGGAGATACTGCTTATATTGTGACCAATCATCATGTTATTCAAGGTGCCGATCAGGTAGAGATTGTGCTTTCAGATGAAACAAGAGTGGAAGCAAGCTTAATTGGCAGTGATATGTACACCGATTTAGCTGTGATTGAAATGGACGCTGAATATGCAACTCGGGCGATAGAAATGGGTCAGTCCAGTGATGTGCATGTAGGGGAACCAGCGATTGCGATTGGCAACCCTTTAGGTATGCATTTATCTGGTTCCGTCACACAAGGGATCATTAGCGGAAAACAGCGGGCAATTCCACAGGATTTTGATATGGACGGCCGCGCCGATTGGCAGTCAGAAGTTATTCAAACCGATGCCGCCATTAACCCAGGTAATAGTGGTGGGGCATTATTAAATATGAAGGGCCAGCTAATCGGAATCAATTCGATGAAAATTGCCCAGTCTGCTGTCGAAGGAATTGGTTTTGCTATTCCGATTGATGATGCTATCCCTGTGATAGAGGAACTAGAGCAAGATGGTGAAGTAACCAGAGCCTATTTAGGAGTAGAGGCATACTCTCTAGAGGATATTGCCCAAGCGGAATGGGAGCGCACCTTACATCTACCGAGCGAGGTAGATGCAGGTATTTATGTCCGAAGTGTGGAGCCAGCCTCGCCAGCTGCTCAAGGTGGTATAAAGGCCTATGATGTGATCGTTGCCCTAGATGGCAATCCCATCAACAATGTCGTTGATCTGCGCAAGCATCTCTATTCTGATAAAGAGGTAGGCGATGACTTAACGATTAGCTATTACCGTGACGGTGAACAGGCAGAAACAACAGTACAATTAACAACTATTGCCTACTAAATCAGCTGTGGACAAACCCAAACCAATGTTTGTCCACAGTTTTTATAAGTTATGCACAAAGTGTGGATAATACTAGGGATAACTAGCTATATATGGTGGAGAACATTAATTCCGATACGATATACATACGACTTTTGTGAGTATGTTCATAACTTTGTGGATAACTTGTTTAAATCTCCTGGATTTATGTGTATATGTGGGTAAAAAGCATAAAAACCACAGCCGTTGTGTACAAAAATGTGGATAAGTGATACATGCAAAAAGCCGTCCACATGTTGATAATATTGATTGATTTTCCGCGAGCAACATAGTATCGTTTAAATAGAAAAGACAATAAATTAAGGGAGAGCTTTTTTTATGTATACAGAGCCAATTTTTCTGCAGCCCATTTTCAAAGAGAGGATATGGGGCGGTGAGAAGCTTCATAGTGAGTTTCATTATACCATTCCTTACAAACATACGGGAGAGGCATGGGCGATTTCTGCGCATGAAAATGGACCAAGTCAAATCATTAATGGAGATTTACAAGATGAGTCCTTATTAACAGCTTGGGAAAAGCATGGAGAATTATTCAAGAAATCTGTGGATAACAATGAAGCTTATCCACTGTTAATAAAAATTCTAGACGCTAATGATAATCTGTCAGTGCAGGTTCACCCGGATGATCACTATGCAAGAGAGCAAGCCGGTGAAGCTTATGGCAAAACAGAATGCTGGTATGTATTAAGCGCGGAAGAGGACGCCGAATTAATTATCGGCCACCATGCCGAAACACGAGAACAGTTAGAGCAGTGGATCCATGAGGGTGCTTGGGATCAACTGCTGCGCAAAGTGAAGGTACAAGCCGGTGATTTTGTCTATGTACCAAGCGGCACGATCCATGCGATTGGCAAGGGCATTGTCATTCTGGAAACGCAGCAAAGCTCCGATATTACCTATCGGGTATATGATTATGATCGCACGGACGATGAAGGTAATCCGAGGGAGTTACATCTGGAAGATGCGATTGCGGTAACCACTGTTCCACATGAAACACCGCAGTTGAATCAACAGGTTATCCACAAGCAAGACCTTACGGAAAGAAAATTAGTCGAAGAACAATATTTCACCGTCTATCACTGGAAGTTAGCTGGCGAAGCAGAGCTAGAACGGAAAGCCGATTTTCTGCAAGTGAGCGTGATCGAAGGCAATGCAACGATTACGACAAATGGAAAAGAAAATCAGCTTAAAAAAGGCGATCATTTTATTATTCCAGCGACGATTGATCAGTATAAGCTGGAGGGCAATGCAGCGTTCATTGTATCGCATACGTGATATTCACAAACAAAAGACAGGCAGGAATCCGGCAAGATTAGGGTTCCTGTCTGTCTTTTATTAACATGACTATTTGACCAGCTGTAAAAATTCGTTAAGCTTTCTTCGCGCGTCCGGGCTTAATGTTTTAACGGTATGCATTAGTTGAATAAGGTCTTCAGGCATTTCTTCTAGTTCCGAGGAGAAAAAAGTAGAAAGGTTGGAGCCAAGTACCGTTAGAATATTCTCCAGCATCCCAATATCGGGTAACGCCTTACCATTTTCAAAACGGCTGATATAAGACTGCGACACATTTACCTTGTCTGCCACTTCTTGTGTTGTCATATGTTGAGCCTTCCTCAAAGCCCGTAATTGCACACCAATTCTATTATTATCCATCATGCAATACTCCTTTAACGATCATATAAATCTAGTGTAACGTGGTTAGCGGAAAATCTCAGAAATAATGGTGTTTTAGAATTAATAATCGTTAAAATATTTACTTTTAGAACTTTAAAGTATAAAATGAAGGTAACTTTATTACTAATTTTCTATTTGTATTAACATAAAATTGAGAACAGGTGGTGTTACTATGGGAGAAATGGTAGGTCAAGAAAGAAAGAAGAGAGATCCCCTAGACAGTGTGGAAATATGTCGTAGTTGCTTGTGAGATATATGAAAAGGGATAATAGAGATTCAGTTTTTTCCAAGATTATTTTACAAATAGAAATAATGGATCGGTGAAAAATAAACAAATAATATAAATGATAGTGTATATAACTGTATGATGTCACAGTCCTTTACTCTGATGTGGATGGTGTATAACCTCCAACCAGGATAAAGGATTTTTATGCAGGCAGTATTATCAAACTATTACTAAGAATCTTACCCATAAAAAAATGACATACTTCAGCATATGAAAAATAGAATAGACTAACAAAGAAATATAAGTATGTGTAAAATAATACTCGAAAGTGATAAAAAATCCCCATAGCCAAAAAAGAGAAGGTACTCTATCATAAAATGTATGCTTTGCAGGGCATAATACATTTACGAAAGAGGCCTTCTCATGGAACTTATTATATCAAAACTATATGAATTAATAAAGGATACAACGAATGTGATTGAAATGGAGGAAGAAGCCCATCGTTTGATGTATGGTTGTTTCACAAGCTTAGTAGGGCAAGTCTTTCGAGAACTAGATCGTGTACTGGTATCTCAACGCTTGGCAGAAGGGTGGAAACGAGAACGTACCGATAGCCGAAGTATCCAGTTTATATTTGGGATGGTCACGTTCGATCGTACGTTGATGAAGAATCCAAATGGTCAAGCGATGTATCCTTTAGATGAATGGATTGGTTTGCGTAAAAGACAGCGCTACAGTCCTTTGGTGGAGGTTAAAGTAGCCGAGATGGCCAGTGAAAGCACATATCGGGAAGTGGCTCATACATTAGAAGCATGGACGCCTGTCCACCTGAGTCATCAAACGGTAGGACATATGGTAAAAGTGGTAGGGAAAGCGCAGGCCCAAGCCGATCAAGACCGAGTGGCAGAGATGGAGGAAGCTACTTCCTTACCCAATGGGGAAAAAGTGGAATACTTCTATGCAGAGGCGGATGGCGTCTTTATTCGAGGATGTCAAAAGAAACAACATATAGAAGTGCGGCATGCCATCCTGTATGAAGGCTGGGAGAAGAATGGGAAACGAATCTCCCTTCAGGAACCAACTGTTATTATGACCACCCAACCAGTGGATGCCTTTTGGGAGGAGGTACAGACAATGGCAGCCAGTCGATACAGCTTAGAAGAGACGCAAGTAGTGACAAATAGTGATGGAGGCAACGGTTATACGGCCGAACGATTTCAAACCGCTTTTTCCCAATCGAAACATCAGGTACTGAATCAGTTGGATGCCTATCATGTGGCTCAAGGGGTCAATCGTGCTTTTCCCAAGGAAGAGAAGGGGTATAAAAAAGCCGTCCGACAGGCATTAAAAGTACATGATTTGGATGCCTTTAAGCTACAAGTAGACACATATGAGAGCACGTTAGAAGACCCAAAACAGATCGAGAAAGTGCAGCGATTCCGCCAGTATATTCTTCATAACTGGTCTCGCATCTATGATTGGCGGGAGGTAGTCTCCGATTGTCCAAAAGATGCCAGAAAACTAGGGGCGATGGAATCTCATCAACGACAGGTGTCCTTCCGTATGAAAAAACGAGGGATGCATTGGAGTGCCGCAGGTGGAGAAGCCATGGTCAAGATCAAACAAGGCATACAAAATCAAACCTTGCGACCAGCTTATTTAGCGAACCAGCAACGAAGTACAAGAAAGCAAAGAGACGTGAAAAAGGGAATCCGAGTGGCTGCCTTACTGCGTCAGCCGACTAGAGCTTCTATTGGTGCCAAACAAGGCAGAATACCTCTGTATGAGGCTCATTCATCAGCTATGGGGTATCTAGTTAAAAGTTTTTAAATCATAGCCTCGGTGGTGCGTGAAGGTTCTTGAACGGTGGAACCTTCACACACCACCGAGGGGAACAAGCGATAGCGCGTTAGTCTAGGCAAGTGTACAAAAAGATAGAGTCTGAACTATTGGTGGGAAAAGCTTGTCGAGAAAAACTTGACACATACGAAATATAATGTACACTTGACAAATTTCATTAATTAGGATAAACTCCAAAATTAAGTTTATCGAATGAACAAAGTAAGTTATTTTATTCAAAACAAATATAATCCTTTTATTGGTGCAAATATTTGAAAGCGGTTACTTTGGGTGGGAAATAAACATGGAAAGGAGTGGAATGGGCATCTTTTGCAATGAAATAATCATAAGGGTGGGGTGAAAATGAGAAAGAACGGCTCATTATTTGTTTTTCTGATGTTGATAATAGGCATCACTGTACTTGCTGGTTGTACTTTCTCATCTGCTGAAGAAAAGAAACAATTAAGAATCTGGACCTTCACAGATGAGGCCAATTTTGCGGTAGAGAAATTTCAGGAAAGACACCCAGAGATTGATGTAGACTTGCTATTTATCACCAATGATAACTATGTACAAAAGCTGATTTCCGTTTTACAGGTGGAAAAGAATGTACCTGATGTGTTTTTTGTAGAAAAAAGTTACTGGGCTCAGATCAGACAAATTCCGAGACTGGAAGATTTGTCCCAAGCACCGTATAACGCAGAAGAAATACTAGAACAGCAATATCCTTATATTCAAGATTTCGAGAGGGATGAAGAAGGTATTATTCGAGGATTGGGCTATCAAGGAACGCCGGGAGGTTTCTTCTATCGCCGTGATCTCGCGCAGGAGTATTTAGGCACGGATGATCCGGATGAGGTGAGTGAACGGATCTCCAGCTGGGATAAGATTATGGAGATTGGCAAAAAGGTTGTCGATGAAAGTGATGGAGAAGTCCATGCCCTGTCTAACTGGAATGATATCGGCACAGTTGAAAATGATGATATCACAGAGCCATGGGTGGTAGATGAGGAACTAGTAATTGACCCAGTGAGAGAGAATGTCGTAGAGCTTGCCAAAGAAGCTAGAGAAGAGAATGTTATTGCCAATTATGAGGCATGGGGACCAGCATGGACGGCTTCTATGCAGCAGGGGACGGTTATGTTTTACCCGCAGCCTACTTGGGGTTTGCCTTATATCTTTGAAAGCAATGCACCGGAGACATCCGGTCAATGGGGGTTGACCCATGGACCGAAGGCCTTTAGCGGTGGTGGTACCTTTCTGGCGATGTATAACCAGAGTGAGAATAAAGATATCGCCTGGGAGTTTATGAAATTTTATACGACGGATAGAGAATTTTTGAAAGAATTGGCGGAGACAGAACAGTACTTCTTGAGTAATCAAGAGATCAATGAAGAGTTAGCTCCGGAATTAACCTCTGATTTTCTGGGAGGACAGCATTACTTTGAATTCTTTAATGAGGCAGGACAGGAAGTGCCGTCTTCTCCACAGACACCGTACGACAATGATATCGGCGCTTTATGGGATGAGAAGGTAAATGATTATTTGAACGGCAGGTTAGAGTCCAAAGAAGATATGATTCAATCATTTAAGACAGAAGTCGGTCACCATTTTCCGGAAATAGAAGTAGAATAGCAGCCATTTGGTGTTGCGGAGGAGGAAAAATATGTTTTCAAAGACATTGCGCAAAGATAATTATGGCTATCTGTTTATCGCCCCGTTCTTTGTTATCTTTATTGTATTTGGCTTATATCCGATCCTGTATTCCTTTTATTTAAGCTTTACCGATTGGGACGGTTTTACCAGTCCGGTTATCGTAGGATTTGAAAATTATCAGCGGCTGTTAGGCGACTTCTTTTTCTATAAAACCTTGTTCAATACATTAGCGATCTGGATTGTTTCGGTTATCCCACAGCTAACGATCAGCTTAGTGCTGGCGGTGATTCTGCATGAAAAGTTTGTCAAAGGGAAGAGCTTCTTCCGAGCGGTCTTCTTCTTTCCAAACATTGTTACGGCGGCGTCATTGGGCTTACTGGTGGCCTTAATCTTCAGCTGGCAGACGGGGAGCTTTAATCAGTTCTTGATGGCTATGGGGATTATCAGTGATCCGATCCAATGGACAGACAAGCCTTATTTTATGAGAGGGCTCGTATCCTCCATTCTGTTTTGGCAGTATTTCGGTTACTCGATGATTATTTATATCGCTGGTCTGCAGGGTATTTCAAGGGACCTACTAGAAGCGGCTGAAATGGATGGCGCTTCCAAGATAAAGGTTTTCTTTCGGATTACTTTGCCGCTATTAAGACCGATTATCCTTTTCCAAGTGGTGACTTCTATTATTGGCGGGATGCAGATTTTTGATCAACCATATACCTTAACGGATGGATCGGGACAGCCGGATAATGCGACATTAACCAGTGTGATGTACTTATACGAGACGGCATTTACCCGTTATCAATACGGTTACGGTTCAGCGGTTGCCTTCGGGTTATTCCTGGTTATTGTTGTCTTCTCGATTATATCGTTTACCACGATGAATATCCGAACGAAAAATCAACAAAATTAAGGAGGGGATAGGATTATGGCACAGCTCAATGCGGAAGTTATCGAGAAGAAGACAGCCAGGATGAAAAAAATAAAACCTAGTCATGTGATGATTCATATTTGTCTTATTTTACTGGCGATCATTTGTATTGTTCCTTTCTATATCATGATTGTTTACGGGACACATACTAACGCCGATATTGCCTCGTCATTTATTTTTTGGCCGGGGGAAGCATTGCTGGACAACTATCAGTACATGGTCGAGAACATTGATATCTGGCGGGGGTTTCTAAACAGCATGATTATTGCCGGTTGTTCCACGGCGCTCACCCTTTATTTTGGCGCCTTAAATGCCTATGGCTTTGCCAAATATAAGTTTCGTGGTAACAAAATCTTATTTTGGTTTGTATTGGCGACCATGATGGTACCCCAGCAATTAGGGCTGGTGGGGACGTTTCGAATTATGTATATGTTGAACCTGTTGGATACACACTTGGCGTTAATCTTACCAGCAGCTGCCAATGCCTTTGCCGTCTTCTTTGTTAAACAGTTTATTGATGGGACCATTCCCGATGAGGTGATTGAGTCGGCAAGGGTGGATGGCGCTAGTGAATTCAGAACCTTTAATCGCATTATTCTGCCCATGTTAGCCCCAGCGTTAGCGGCATTAGGGATATTCGCCTTTATCGGATCTTGGAACAATTTTATCGGGCCATTAGTGCTCCTTTTTTCCAATGAAAAGTATCCACTGCCACTCTTAGTGCAATTGCTGCAGGGCTATTATGGCACGAATTACGGCGTTCAATACCTAGGTGTTGCCTTATCCGTCCTGCCAATTATTATTGTGTTTGCGATCTTCTCGAAGCGGATTATTGGCAGTGTTGCTATTGGCGCGGTAAAAGGTTAGGACATTTATTCTGAGGGGAAAGGGGTGGAGGAGGTGCAGTTACATGGTTTGATGAAGGTATTTTATCAAGCAGGAGTTTGGGTGATTCGACTTGTCTATCTCAATCTATTATGGGTAGGTTTTACGATCTTAGGTCTGGTCGTATTTGGCTTTATGCCGGCAACCGTCAGCTTATTTGCGGTTTTGCGGCAATGGATACATGGGAATGAAGATATGGCTATATTTCCAGCCTTTTGGCGGTATTTCCGCCAAGAGTTCTGGAAAGCCAACCTTTGTGGACTGATTTTTCTAGCGATCGCATATATTTTGCGTATGGATATGATCTTGTTAAAAGAGTTTCCGCAATGGACGTTTCAGTTGCTGTTAGGTATTACATTTGGTTTGGGGGCCTTGTATGCCGTTATGCTGTTGTATTTCTTTCCGGTATACGTCCATTTTGATATTTCCTTATGGCAATCGTTTAAGTATGCCTTACTTATCGGACTTTCACAGCTTCCGATCACCATCATGATGATCATTGGCAGTATCGCTGTATTTAGCCTGTATTGGTTCGTTTCTGGACTGATACCATTGCTCTGTGTCAGCCTATTCTGCCTGAATCTGATGTGGTTTGGGTATCGCTCCTTTAAGAATATCGAATACGCACAGCAGAAGGCATAACAGGCCATCACTATATATAGAAAAAAGGGAAGGTGAACACATTGAAAAAAGCACTTATATTTCAAGGGGGATGGCAAGGCCATGAGCCGGAAGCATCAGCCGACATTCTAGCAAGGTTGCTGGAGGAGGAAGCGTTTGATGTCAAGATTACCGATACACTCGATACGCTGCGTCAAGAGGATGTAACGGTCTATGATTTGATTGTGCCGAACTGGACGCAAGGCACGATCGAACCGGAACAGCTAAAACCATTAATGGAAGCGATCGAAGCTGGCACAGGACTGGCAGGTTTGCATGGCGGGATGGGTGACTCGTTCCGGATGGAGGTAGACTATCAATTTATGGTGGGCGGTCAATGGGTCGCCCATCCAGGGAATGACGGGGTTGAATATCAGGTGCATATCCTCGATTCCGATCATCCGTTAACAGAAGGGATGACCGACTTTACCGTGGTCTCTGAGCAATATTATATGCATGTCGATCCAGCCGTTCATGTCCATGCGACCACCCGTTTTCCAGTAGCAGAGGGCCCTTATCAAACCAATGGCGAAGTCGATATGCCGGTGGTATGGACGAAGAGATGGGGCAAGGGTAAGGTGTACTACTGCTCCTTAGGGCATGTCGCAGAGATTGTGCGGCTGCCAGAGGTACTCGATTTAATGAAAAAGGGCATGGCCTGGGCCAGCCGGTAAGTGTGTGATAAAGAAAAGAAGAGGGGTAGTGTAATGGAATCATTGGCTGTGGTAATATCAGCCGGATTTATTTAGAAAATCAGCAGCGCTTTGCAAACTATAAGGTAGTAGCCATCGCTGATCTGCTTATTGAGCGCGCTCAGGAGCGGGCCGAGGAGTTTGGTATCGCCAAGGCCTATACGACAGAGGAATTGTTAGCCGATCCAGCGATTGATTTGGTGGTTAATTTAACGATCCCTGCCGTTCACGCCAATATTGCCAAGCAGGCCTTGGAACATGGCAAGCATGTCTATGGCGAGAAGCCACTGGCTGTGGAAAGAGAAGATGGCAAGGAGATACTAGAACTCGCCCAGCAAAAGGGTCTCTATGTCGGCAATGCACCGGATACCTTTTTGGGAGCGGGGCTGCAGACTTGTAAAAAGCTGATCGAGGATGGCTGGATTGGTACACCCATTTCTGCGACGGGTTTTATGATGGTGCCAGGGCATGAGCGATGGCATCCAGACCCTGCCTTCTATTATCAACGCGGAGGTGGCCCTTTATTTGATATGGGTCCTTATTATATAACGGCCTTAGTTGCCCTAATGGGACCGATCAAAAGGGTTACCGGATCGGCACAGATCACCTATCCGGAGCGCACGATTACTAGTGAGCCAAAGTTTGGTGAGACGATCACCGTCGAAACCCCAACACAGATTAATAGTGTGCTGGACTTTGAATCAGGAGCGGTCTGCTCATTGGTTACCAGCTTTGACACTTGGCATCACCATCTGCCGAATCTCGAAATCTATGGTACGGAGGGCAGTATCATGGTACCAGATCCCAATACATTTGGCGGACCGGTCTGTGTCCGGCGCAAGAACAGTCAGGAATGGAGTGAGATCCCCTTACTTCACGGCTTTGCCGACAACAGTCGCGGCTTAGGTGTAGCGGAGATGGCCGATGCGATTATAACCAAACGGAGATCGCGGATCGATGGCGAGCTGGCTTATCATGTTTTAGATATCATGCATGGCATTCTGGAATCGTCCGAAACTAGCAGGCACTATCAAACAGAAAGCCGTTGTCCACGGCCAGCGTCACTGCCAATCGGATTTGATGAAACGTTTTTAAAACAAAGAAAGGTGGAGGAGTAAGATGAAATTAGGAACATTTCTTGTATTATTTGGAGACAAGCCCCTGGAAGAGGCACTAGACACCGTACAGCAGGCCGGGCTGGAAACAGTAGAAATCGGAACAGGCGGTTATCCGGGCAATGCCCATTGTAATCCCGCGGAATTATTAGCAGATCAAGCCAAGCTGGAAGCCTTTCAACAGGCCATCGACTCCCGCGGTTTAACAATTAGCGCACTGAGCTGTCACGGCAACCCGCTGCACCCCAATCGGGACATCGCAAATAAGCACCATCAGCAATTTGAACAAACCGTACAGCTGGCAGAGAAACTCGGGGTAGATACGGTCGTTACCTTTTCCGGCTGTCCTGGAGAGTCAGCGTATTCCAAATATCCCGTCTGGGTCACCGCAGCCTGGCCAGAGGACCATCCAGAGATATTGGCATGGCAATGGCGCGAGCGGGTCTTACCCTATTGGAAGGAACAGAATAACTTTCTTGCCAAGCACGGTGTACGCGTGGCAATTGAGCCCCATCCAGGCTTTGTCGTCTACAACAATGAAACGGCATTAAAACTAAGACGGGAATGCGGGGATCAGATAGGTGTCAACTTTGATCCAAGCCACCTGTACTGGCAGCAGATGGATCCCGTCGTCAGCATTAAGGAATTAGGCCGAGAACAAGCACTCTTCCATTTTCATGCGAAGGATACGGCAATCGATAAGCAGAATACCGAAGCAAACGGTGTGCTGGACACCAAACCTTATACCGATGAGCTAAATCGTTCCTGGATCTTTCGCACCGTCGGCTTTGGCCATGGCATCGAAGAATGGAAACGCATCATCAGCGCCCTGCAATTAGCCGGCTATGAAGGTGCCGTCAGCATTGAACATGAAGACAGCCTGATGTCCGTGGAAGAAGGCTTCCAGAAGGCCGTCGCTTTATTACAAGAGGCCTTAATTAAGGAAAAGGTAGGTGAGGTATGGTGGGCCTAGTGCAGCAACCGATTCGTATCGGCATGATCGGTTATCAATTTATGGGGAAGGCTCACAGCCATGCCTATCGGGATCTGCCTTTTTACTTTGATACGCCATTAAAACCAGAACTTAAGGTTATCGCCGGCCGTAATGAAGCAGCAGTAAAAGAAGCGCAAGCACGCTACGGCTTTGAATCTTATGAAACCGACTGGCGTAAGTTGATCGAGCGTGAGGATGTCGATGTTATTGATATCGTCACGCCGAACCATACCCATTTAGAAATTGCCTTGGCCGCCATCGAAGCAGGCAAGCACCTTATCATCGAAAAACCACTGTCCATGAATGCAGCGGACGCCAAGCGTATGTATCAAGCCACGAAGAAGAGTGGAGTGAAGCATATGATCTGCCACAATTACCGTTTCGCTCCGGCAATCCAATTCGCCAAGCAGTTAATCGATCAAGGCAAGATCGGCCGTGTCTTCCATTACCGTGCCAACTATCTGCAGGATTTTATTATTGATCCCGATTTCCCGTTAGTCTGGCGATTAAAAAAGGATATCGCCGGCTCCGGAGCACTCGGGGATCTCGGCGCTCACAGCCTAGACCTGGCTCGCTTTTTGAACGGCGAAATCAGCGAACTGACCAGTACCATGGAGACCTTTATTAAAGAACGCCCACTCGGCGACATGACCGGCGGCTTAAGTGCCAAGGGAAGCTCCGATCAAATGGGCGAGGTAACCGTTGATGACGCCGTAGCCGTGATTGCCCGGTTTGAGAATGGCGCCCTAGGTACATTTGAAGCGACTCGTTTCGCCAACGGCAACCGCAACAAGAACAAATTTGAAATCAATGGGGACAAAGGCTCGATCCGCTGGGATATGGAGGATATGAATAACCTGGAGCTCTATCTCCATGATGACGAAGCAGGCGAGCAAGGCTTCCGCTTGATCAACTGTACCGAAGAGGTCCACCCTTATGCCGGTGCCTACTGGCCAGCGGGACATATTATCGGTTACGAGCATACCTTTATCAACCTGATGCATGAATTTCTCCAGGGCATTGCCGAGGATTATCAACCTAAGCCAGATTTTGAAGATGGTCTGAGAAACCAACTACTGCTGGAGGCGATTGAGCAATCAGCAAAGGAGCGGGCGTGGGTGAAGGTGGAGCGGGTGTAATGTAATGAAAAACAAGGCAGGTGCTGACACCCAGCAGCCTGTCTTGTTGCTAATATTTACGCCAAAATATTATTAATCGCTTCCAGTTCTTCCTCGCTAAAGTCCGTGTTTTCCAATGCTTGCATATTCTCTTCAATCTGGCTGACACGGCTGGCACCAATTAAAGCAGAAACCACTGATTTCTCCTGTAACACCCACACCAATGCCATTTGCGCCAAGGTTTGTCCCCGTTCCAACGCCAATTCATTAAGCGCCTTCAGTTTTTGCAGCTTGTCAGAAGTAATATCACGTTCATTTAAAAACGGAATAAACTCCTTCGCCGCCCGGGAATCCTTAGGAATACCATTAAGATACTTGCTCGTTAACAGCCCTTGCGCTAATGGGACATAGGCAATACAACCAACTCCGTGCTCGGTTAAGACATCGGACAGCCCTTCTTCCAGTTTACGATCAAGCATAGAGTAAGCCGCTTGATGGATGATAAAAGGCGTTCCTTGCTTTTGCAAGATCTCTGCCGCCTGCTGCGTCTGCTCCGCGCCATAGTTGGAAATACCAACATACAGCGCTTTACCTTGACGCACCACTTGATCCAGCGCCCCCATCGTTTCTTCTAGCGGTGTATCTGGATCCGGACGATGATGATAGAAGATATCAACATAATCCAGCTTCATTCGCTTTAAACTCTGATCAAGGCTGGAGATCAAATACTTACGAGAGCCCCAATCCCCGTAAGGCCCGTCCCACATCCGAAATCCTGCCTTCGTGGAGATAATCAGCTCATCCCGATAAGGAGCCAGGCTTTCCGTCATGATACGCCCGAAATTCTCTTCCGCAGCCCCGGGAGGCGGACCATAATTATTGGCCAAGTCAAAATGCGTAATTCCCAAATCAAACGCTCTCATTAACATTCTGCGCTGATTATTCAAGGTATCCTCGTCCCCGAAATTGTTCCAAAGACCAAAGGAAATCGCCGGTAACTGAATACCAGAATTGCCACAGCGGTTAAATACCGCGCTTTCATAACGCTTTGGATCTGCTTGATAATTCATCCTCGTCCTCCTCTAAATCGATTAGTAACCTACTTCTACGGCAGCGTTGACCATATACATCAAGTCATTCTTATCCGCTTGATCCTCCAGAATAATACCCGATGTCGTAGCCATCCCGCCATCGATCACTTCAACCGTTACCATCCCATAAGGAATCTCCTGCGTCACCTGATCGGTATCCACCAATTCCTTATCAGCAGGCACCGCCAGTTTGACGTTAACCCTCATGTTGTGTAAATCCTGACCGGGTAAGTATTCCTTGATGCCAGGCATAGAGTTATAGTGAAGCGCATTCTCAACCGCGCGAATACATGCCTTGGTGATATTCTGTCCGTGTACATCAATCCCCGTACCTGTTTCGATGAAAATGATCTTCTCCATATTCTCGCCTCCAATATAGAAGTGTTCTCAATTACTAGATTACTGGATTCAGCCAGCAAAATCAATTTATAAAACTCTTACTAATAATGGGATTTATCTGGTATAATAGGTATAAGAGACTTGCAGGAAGGATGACACCAGCGTGAAAATATCTATCATCGCAGTCGGCAAACTAAAAGAGAAATACCTAAAGCAAGGCATAGAAGAATATATGAAGCGCTTAACTGCCTACGCCAAGGTGGACATTATCGAATTACCCGACGAAAAAGCACCAGAAAACATGAGCGAAGCCGAACAAGAAGCCATCAAACGCAAAGAAGGCGAACGAATACTATCCAAAATCCCACTAGATACATACGTTATTTCCCTGGAAATAAAGGGCGACATGATCAGCTCCGAAACATTCGCCAAAAAACTAGAAAATCTGATGGTCCACGGGAAGAGCAAGATCGCCTTTGTGATTGGCGGATCTCTAGGATTGAGCGAGGAAGTGCAGGAGCGGAGTGATTATGCGTTGTCCTTTTCGAAGATGACGTTTCCGCATCAGTTGATGAGATTGGTGTTGGTGGAGCAGGTTTATCGGGGGTTTCGGATATTGAAGGGGGAGCCTTATCATAAGTGAATGAGGTTTTACTATATAGGCAGAAGTGTAGAATTTTGATGGAGGGTGGAGTTGTGAGTTTATTAGATGCGCATAAAGGATATGAATATCAAGATTTATTTACGGCATATCATATTATAAATATGTTATTAACTGATGAAAGTGCCACCTTTAAGATTGATCAGAAGGAATCAGAAATTGATAAGTTTGATGATCTGACAATTATTACAAATGATTCAATAATGAAGAGACAGATTAAGTATAGTGATAGTAAAATATTTGAGAAAGCAGATTTGTCTTCTGGAAATTATGATTTAGCCCTAGATACATTATTTAGATCATGGCAAGAGCTGCCTCAAGACAAGAATATTGACATTAGGCTTTGTTTGGCATGGGAACTACTCAAGGATTCCCAAGACTTTGATTTTTTGGTAGAACAAGATACAACTAATCTTTATCAAAGTGATAATGTTAAGGTGCTAAAGATTGACCTTGAGAATATATGGCCTTCAGATGGAATTCCTATTTTGTCATGGCGACGATTAAGAGGGAAATCCACGGAGATTAATAGATGTGAATTTGAGAACTTTATTAATGATTTAACTATTGAAGTGAATCTTCCGAAATCAAGCACAGATTTTGCTAATCCCGGCGACTTAGAGAATTTGGTTATAAAGAGCTTAAGGCTCTTTGGTGTTGGGAAATTTCCAAATGATAAGAAATCAGTAGTTGACGTCGCCATGCATTTGATGCATATCATTAAAGGCCTGCGTGCGAGAGGAGAAGTCATTGAGCTAACTAAAGTGATTTTTGACCTCGGTCTGATGAAAAGTTACGGAAACATTGAGCAGAGTTTTAAAATTGATAGAGGTATTAATGTACTGAATTCAACAAAATATTATGAATTCAAAGAGTTTGTATTTATAAACAATAAAGTAGGTCTACTTGGAGAACCAGGATCAGGAAAGTCTTGGTTCATTCAAAACTTTATAGACTTTCTTGATGATCAAGATATTAAAGTTGTTCAGCATTATTGTTATACAGGAATAGATGACCTATATGAAAAAGAAAGAATAACTATAAATGTCTTTTTAGCGAATTTAATTAATGACATTATTGATTCATTTCCATATCTTGAGTCATGTAAGTCTTCCAAATATGGTGTGGATTTTGATGAATTACAGGTTTTAATTAATCATATACAAGAAGAAGTAGTATTAATTGTCGATGGCTTAGATCACATTGGTAGAATATATAGTTTTCATAAAGAAACAATGAAACAAATTGACACTGAAATTGTGAAAGTAATCTCACGTTTGGTGTTTCCTGACAACGTAAAAGTTGTTTTAGCATCACAGCCAGTTACTGAGGTTATTAACTTATGCGATCATGATTTTAAGGAATTTTCAGTAAAGCCTTGGGACATTGGTGATGTAAAAGAGTTTATTACTAATAATGGACTAACAGATGTTGAACTGGATTTTCAGTGCATGTTATCAGATTTATTGATTGAAAAAAGTTCAGGGAATCCACTGTATTTAACTTATTTGGTGAACGAATTATCTAATTACAGTCATGTTATGATAACAAGAGAATTGATTGAAGGATTCCCAACTTATAATAACAATTTGGAAAATTACTATTCATTCTTAATGACAAAACTCTCTGAAAGTCAAAGAGTGCCACAAATCTTGGCTGGTTCTCCATTTCCATTAACAGAATCTGAACTTAAAGAGATTACTTATTTAGGTGCATATGTTTCTGAAAGTTTAGAGGTTATTAGAAGTATATTATCTTACAATAGTTGTTCTGGTGGTTATATAATTTATCATGAGAGTTTTAGGAGATATGTTCTTGAATTACTAGAAAAAAATGAAGTTAGTATAGATAAAGCCATTTATTCATACTTGATAGACTGGTTGAAAAATAGAGGCTTCTATGAAGATAGAAAGTCGTATCTTAATTTATTTGTACTTCTCTTTGAGTCAAAACGATATGATGAAATTCTAGAATACTGCAACAAGGAATTTGTTGTTGACAGTGTTTTTAATGGCAATAACATTAATTCGCTTAAAAGCAATTTTGAGATTTTAATGAAGACTTCTTGTATGGTTAAAGATTATGGTGCCCTAATTATATGTACTGAATTGAGCAATATGATTTACGGTCTAGAATATTCATTTGATGAAAATTCGCAAGCTTATTATCTTGGATTAGGTCTTATTAATGGATTTGAAAAACTTAAAAACATTTTAGTCTACGAAGGACGAAACGCACTAAGTCGCACTGAAGGGTTAAAAGTCTGTTATCTCTGTTCTGAAAACAACGTCATTCCTGAATGGGACGAGTATATCAAGTTACTCATAGAATCAAATAAATCTAATCAAGTAGAACGAAAGAGTCATGATGATCGATTAGAAGAGTATAAATACTTTATTTGTGCATGTTTAGATACTGGCCGAAACATGCTCGATAAGATTGAAAAAGTTGCAGTTGAAGGTGCATTTGATCAAAGAGAGGTAATAATAACTGAATATTCAAGAAGGGGACTATTTGAAGAATTAAAAGAACTGGTAAATCAGCTTCAAGAACAAGAACATTGGATAATAAGTATAGATATATTTTTGGATGAATATGAAATTGATGAACAATATCTTGATACTGCACTTGAAAAATTATTACACTCTGATTCATACTCTGATGATACTTTAATTGCGCTAGATTACTATTTTAGTAACATTGAATGGATTATTACAAACCATTCAGATAAATTAAATGAGTTTGTTAAATCTATTGAAAATAAAAACTGGTATTATAATTGGCTCATATATGTGAATGAAGTGAATAAGGTAATTGTTGAAGCAAGGAAAACTGAGTCGATTGAAGATTCTAGACTAATAGAAGCATATTCATTGTTGACCAAGGATATGGAATGTTTCAAGGGCAAGCCTCGTACTTGCGATTTGTACAATTATGAGACAATTATATTTGGGTCAATATTATTCCCGCTTGAATTTGTTTCAAATGAAACTACATGGCGCACAATACTTGGTTTGATTGCTGAGATGTCAAGTGAAACTATGACTACGCTAAGTGGTTCTACAGGTGGCCCATTACCAACGTACAAACTCTTCGACCTGTTCTTAGAAATAGCAAATGATACAAACTGTGCAGTTTTAACGGAAATATTTGAAGACAAAATAGGCGATGAGGATAAACGTAGATTTTATTCTTATTTGGCTGATTATAGTTTGAAACACGCGATTATCCTTGCAAAGAGTGGACGGTTAGACAGAGCAAAAGATGAATTCCGAAGAGGTGTAGAGTATCTATTGTCTTATTCATTTAGAAAGGATCGTACACTAAGTCGGCTGATTGATAGTGTTGAAAGCATTTATAAAATTGATGAGGAAACTGGCATTAAGAATATCTTAAGGCTTAAGCCACTGGCTGATGCTGTTGTATATCATACTGACGGTAGGAGCACCAATACTTACCAAAAAGAATGGTTCGAAGTTTTGGCTAGAACTGACAAAGACATTGCTCTAACACATCTGAGTTATGAACTATTGGACTCCCCGAACTATTGGACTATGGAAGAAAGTTTAGATAGTCTTTTAGAAATTATGAATAGTGAAGTAGACCCACTGATAGAAAATGCTCTTTTCAAGACGAGACCTAATCAAGTGAGTTCTAGTAGTATTCGTAGTTACTTAAACAACATACGAGTTCTAATTACCAACTCTCAAATAAAATTGGCTAGACTCTCCATGAGAGAATTACTGAATAGATATCCAAATGGAATCTATGAAGATGATTATGAGGAGATAAAAGGACTATGTAAGGAATTGAACGTAGAATTTAATTCTAAAATTAAATTAGATCGTAATTCAAATAGAAATTATGATAGTGATAGAGCAAACAAAATTAGTGATGATAAACATGTTAGGCATTCAAGTTTTGATGTAATGTCTTTTGAGAAAATACTTGAGTATATTGTGAACTTTGGAATAAAGGAAAGTGAGATTCAAGGACTATATATATACTTGCAGTCAATTGATGAGTTGAACAATGACTCAAAAATGTTTATTAGTAATTTAATAAAGCACACATATGACAGAAGAAGCGATGATAAAAATAGAGAAAGAATACTTAGAGTTGTTGATGCTTTATCTTTAGATTCAGGAGTTATGGCTTATATTTATGTATCGATATTTCTGAATCACAAAGATGGTTGGTATCATAGGTTAACTGAAACAGCGTATTATATAAAAGCAGTAGAATATAATAGAGAGGTTGCTGAGGAGCATTTTTTTGAGTATTTCTATAATAATCTTTATTCGGTTGACTATAATCTGGCAGTAGGCGATGAAATAATAAATGCCTTAACAGCAGTTGGATATGATGGTGAATTGATAATCCGGTATTGGGAATCGTTGTTTGAGATAATTAATTTTAGACTTTCAGGACAATATGATTACAACTCTGAGGAAATAGTTGAAAAGTCCAAAGAACTCTCTTCTATAGAAAAAGCAATGTTTCTATTACTTACCCGTCTAAAGTATGGTGAAGCAAATCGTTATAGGTGGATTATTTCTTCATTGGACAAAATGTTAGAGCAGCCAGAGTATCGTAAATGTTTCATAAAGCCTTTCAAGCGTTATATTGAAAAGATGGATCTGTTTATTGACTACTCATTAATTGTTTTATTATGGCTTATTAGAAGATGGTTTACTAAAGAAGAGTTGCATGAAAACACTTTAATAAATGACATACTAAGTGTTTACCCCACTGGTTATGGTACTGTAGACTACTTGATTAGGAACATTACTGGTCATAAAAGTGAAAGAAATTATAAAGAGTATGTTCACTCATATGATGGTGGAGATGACAATATTAATTATTTCATAGGAATATTAATTGAGTCGGATAACAGATTTGCTTTGCTAAAGGATAGAGGCGTTGATATTGGTAATATTGCTAAGAATTATTTTCTTGAAATAACCGATAAGGATACACGAAAAAATCTTCAAGATTTCATATACAACAGGTCATATAGCGTTCTTGTAGCAAATGTTTATTTTTACGATATATTAATGAAACATATGAGTCGTGAAGTAGAAGCATTTATCAATGGATTCTTAGGACACCCATTCTTTAGTATGGTTGAAGAAGAAATGAATGAAATATTGATTGATGATATAGAGTATATAATTTCCAATTGTAATTCAATTATTCCTCGTCCATCGGATATTGCTATGCCTGAAGAAATTAATGATTCGATAAATGATGTATATTCCCAAGAGTGGATTTCATTAGCGTACTATGAACGTTGGTATAGTAAAAGAGAAAGACATAAGAATAATTTTGGAGAGAATACAGATTCAACAATCATCATTTCTGGTGTAGGATTCACAAGTGAAGAGGAAGTTGTTCCTTTACTGAAACTCAAAGCAGAATACAAGCTATATGATGAAAACTATGCACTTGGGAAAATTGATGATCTGAAAAGAGTTCCACTATTAATTGCTTCTGACCTTAAGATTCATGAGGATATTTATTTAACATTCAGACCATATGATTATCTAAGTATTAGGGGAGATATTCTGGATGTTCTCGGAATTAAGATTACAGATAATGGTGAGGGAATAGTTGGCATAGATAGAACTGGTGAGGTAGTGGTGAAGTATTCTAAATGGGAAGTTTGTTTTGATGATATTGATACGGGAAGTTATCGAGTCCCTTATATGATTGGCTCAGAAGTTAAAGTTAAAAGAGTTGTGTATGATGAAATATATAAGCTATTTGATAGAGAAGCAAAGCGATTCACTATAAAGTTAGAAACATAGAACTTAGAGATGAATTTGCAAGAAAAAACGGGTTTGTCAAATAAAGTGTGTAAGTTCCCATTCACTCAAGGTACTTTAACACTCTATCTTTCAGTTCATCATGAAGAAGAAGCATTACTAAGATATCCAGAAATACCTGAGGATTTTTATAATCTGTATTTTAATTCTTGGTCTGAGGTTCTTGCAGCGGTTAGAGTAAATGGAATGAATGAGAATCGTGTCATAGAATCAGAATATAAAGGTATTAAAAGTAAGAGAAGAGTAACAGAGCAAATGGAACTAGATTTGTAGTAAATATGAAATAGAGGTTTTTATATTTTAAGGAGGAAAATGTATGAACCGAAGAAAAATCGACAGAGCAATAGGAAACAAAAGCACCCAGCTAAAAGAGTAGATATTGTTCGTATCCAATTAGTTAAGGAATCTAGTGGAATATCTCAAAAGTCCTTTCCTGAGTACGGCGGACGAATTTTACCACTTGTGCAATCTTTTTTACCACCTTTTGCGGAATTCTTTACCACCACACATAAAGAGACAAGGCAATACAGTGGAACTAGCTGTTCATTCATAATATAGCAACGATTCCACCACCCTTGACCTTGTTTGTGTCTGTGGTAGTGGTTTAATGGCGGATCGAAAAAAAGCAGCCTTTAGGGCTTCATCCGCTCAAATAGCGTACCACGGACAATCACTTCTAAGTTCCGCTGACGGGGCCCCGTCCCCTTTCAGCGATCACTAAGAAGTGGCACGACGGTCAAAGGCAAGCAGTTAACACTGTGGTTGGTAAGTGCTTATTCTTCAGTGGTAAAGACTTCAGCAACAGGTGGTAAAACTCTCCGCATTTAGTGGCAAAAAAGATTGCAAGGCTGGTACATATTGAATGCCATACTCAACTGTTTTCTAATACTTAGTTTGCTATGTTCAAAAAACCATTTTCCTTTGTTTAATGCTGATCTTTTAATCAAAATGGTTTCTTCTAAAGCAAATTCAACTTTCCAATAAGCGCTTCAAGTTGTCATCAATAAATTTATTATCAGCACTGTTGATTCCGCGGCCGGCAAAATGGCCCCAGATTGAATCGATAGGATTAAAAACAGCATGAGGGATATGTTTAGCCTCGTATTCGTTATCATCCGCAGTGCAGAAAAGATCCGTGTTTCCTGGCATGACGTTGGCAATTGCTTTAATGCTTCTAAGCGCCTTATCGAAATCTCCGTTATAGACGGGATTTGCACTAATATCTCCATTTTGTCCAGTCCATAACATGGCTAGGACATTGTGTGGATCCATCCTCATAAAGCTATCTTCCCAAACTCCAGCCACAAATTTTTCCAATGAATCATAGCCCATCTCACGATAAAGCTCCTCTTTGTAAAAAGTTTGAGATAAGCCCCATCCTGCATAGACATGACCAACAGCGCGCATGTCTGCAGATGTCAACTGGTTTAATTTACTTGAATCGAAACCAATTGCAGCCATTAGCGCAGCTTTCATTCCACCTAGAACTATATACGTTTGTGGCCAAGTCTTTGCGCCTCCGCAGAAAGGAGCAATTCGTTCCACCATGTCGGGATAGCTTGCCCCCCATTGGAATGATTGAACACCTCCCATTGACCATCCAACTACCAGAGCGATCTTTTGAATACCGAATTTTTCGGTCACCAGTCGATGCTGTAATTTGACGTTATCATAGATGGTTACTTGAGGGAAATTAGCCTTGTCGAATGGAGCAGGAGTATTACTAGGAGACGAAGATAGCCCGTTTCCCAGCAAATTTGGAACGATAATGAAATATTCTCTCGGATCTAGTGCCATCCCGTTTCCAATCAGCCATTCATTTTGAACGTGTTGATCACCAAAAGCAGTTGGATAGACGATCACATTATCCTTCTTTTCATTCAATTCTCCATAAGTCTTATATGCAAGAAATGCATTCGGTAACGTTACTCCTGATTGTAAGGTTACGTCACCCAAATCAAAAATATCATAATCCATTGTATGGTCGCCTCCTTTAAAAATGAAACACATCTAAAATGCATTTCTTGTACTAAGTATAAACCCATGATACTATCAATAAAAGTGAACAAAATTAAAAGTAGCATTCAATAATATTGAAAATAAAAAGGGAGGAAAAGATAATGGAATTGCGCCAACTGGAAACGTTTCGCACTGTTGCTTCCACTTTAAATTTTAGTCGGGCTGCGGACGCGCTGAACTACGTCCCTTCCAACGTTACGATGCAAATCAAAGCATTGGAGGAGGAGCTTGGTGTTCCTCTTTTTGACCGCTTAGGCAAGCAGCTCGCTCTCACCACCGCGGGTAAACGCTTTTTAACTCATATCCAAAGTGTTATAAACAAATTAGATGAAGCTCGCCATGCCGTTCATGACAACGAAGATATTAGTGGCACCCTTACAATAAGTGCCAACGAGGTTCTTTGTGCCTATCGCCTTCCTGTTGTCTTTAAGCTATTTCGTTCCCGCTATCCAGGGGTTCGACTTATTTTTCGTTCCGTTCCAAATCAGAAACTCAAACAAACACTCTTTGATGGTACCGCGGATGTCGTCTTTATGCTGGATGAAACCATCCTTTCAACAAGACTTGCTGTAGAACCATTACTGGAAGAAACTTTCCGCTTGTTTGTTGCACCTGACCATCCGCTTGCGAAAAAATCTGTATTGCATCAGGAAGATTTTCACGAAGAAGTATTACTGGTGAATGAAAAAGGCTGTCCCTATCGAACCATGTTTGATCGATCATTTGAGAAAAAGGGCATTGATAGTATTACTTATTTGGAGTTTCAAAATGCCGAAGCCATTAAACAATGTGCCATTTCGGGAATCGGCATTGCCTTTCTTCCTGAAATCACAGTGGAAGCAGAAGTTGAACGCGGTGATCTTGTTGCTCTTCCATGGCAACTTTCAGATTTACAAGTATATACTCATATGGCTTGGCATAAAGAAAAGTGGCTTTCACCAATCATATCATCTTTCATAGAAGTAGTAAGGGAGGTTATCGCTATAGAGGATGGGAGTAAAACCGTTTAGAAAACTTCTTCAACTACAAGTTCTTTGATCTTTGATTCGCAACTATTAGGGGATAGCAAAAAACAATCCTTTTATGGCTTTATCCGCCTCAATAGCGTACCACGGACCTTTACCGGCGGGGCCCCGTCCTCTTCCAGCATTCACTAAGAATTGGCACGGCGGTAAAGGGCAAAGGCAGTTAACACTGTGGTTGATAAGTGCTTATTCTTCAGTTGGATGGATCACTATTGTCATATGTGGATCAGTTTTTGGTCACCTGTGGGTCAAAAAGATGGCAGAACTGGATCAATTGAATGGCATAATCATACTAGCAAACGACAAGTTGTTTACCACTTTGATTTAATTTAATATCTTTGTATACTTAATATGCGTGCTTATTACCAATATCATGCTGCTTGGCATGCACATTAAGTATACAGGATGTGTTGAATTGGTAAAGCCTACCGCAAAAGGTGGTAAAACTCTCCACATTTGGTGGTAAAAAAGATTGTAAGGCAAATGCCATCCCTCATTCTTTTTTCAAAATGTTAATCGTTTTTTGGCTGCTCTTCTAAGATACTTTTTAAAGGTTTTTGAAGAACGTTCACAAGAGCTATGAAGACGCTTGTTGCTAAAATTCCCATTAGACCTAGTGATATCGGACCTGCCGAGTCATCACCTGTGAATTGAGCAAGCACCCTTAAATAAACTATTGCTAACAAAATGAAGAAAATGACAGCGAAAGCACATTTTTTTATTAGCTTTAAAGATTGAAGAGATAACTCAGAAAAAATATTGTTCTTTTCGATATAGGTTAAAAGTTTAAATACTTGATATAAAACTACAGAAAACGCTATACAGATTCCATATCCACATGCCAAAAGTGGATACAGCGAATAATCACCTGGGCGCTCTATCGCATCACTTCTGGCTGCTGCAGGAAACCAATATACACATAACATAAGCACCGCAATTCCAATAAGAATAGCAATGACCTTTAAGAAAAAAGTGGAACCTAGTTTTACATTCATGTAAAGCACCCCGCTAATTTAATGATATAATCACTTTAGCACATTATTTATCGAATAACAATAAATAAATATTGATTAATAATGTGTTAGCGTTGTTAACTTGATTCCGATAAGAATAGTTAAAATTATCATTTGTTGTTGTTTGAGTATTGGTAGAGGGATGTTTTATATAATTTTGAATCATAAACGATCCAAACAAAACCCTAGTGAAATCCTCACTAGGGCCTTACTCATGCTTACTCTCAATAAAATCCCAATATTCCTCCAAACGCTTCACTTTATCTACGGGCTGATCACTAATCTTATCCATCAATGATTTTTTCATTTCCTTTACGACTAACATTTCTGCCTCATTTAATGATAAATCATCGTTAATAGTATAATTTCCGGGAAGGTATGGTGTATCAATCCTGCCAAGTAAATAATCAGTGGAGATTTCTAGTATATCCGCTATTTTAATAATAGTTTCTATAGAAGGTTGATTTCTGCCAGATTCATAATGATTGTAGCCACTCTTTGTCATATTTAATCGTTTTCCTACTTCTTTTTGTTCGAACCCAGTTTCCTCTCGAATATATCGCAATCGTTCGTTGAATTTGAACATAATCTAGCTCCTTCTCTTCTTACTACAACAAATTATACAAGCAGCTAGTCTTTAAAACTCATAAATTTACAAATCATAAACTTATTTATTTACAGTTTACAAAATATAAACTATAATGATTTTAATACAACAAAAAGTGGGGTGATTAATTTTCGTGCAATTTTAAGTTTGCAAAATGGGCTGCTAGAAAATCGCTTGATCTATCGAAAGGAGGATCACCGCAAACATGGGTACATAGAGAGGGATTACTTTATAGTGTGTGTGAAATTTCATTTGTAATCGGATTCATTGAAATTAAATAATTATGAGGAGATGATCATAAGAAAATGGAACGCAATAAATTAAAATCAAGACATATTCATCTAGATTTTCATACTAGCGAATGGATAGAGGATATGGGTGTCCAATTTGATCCTGATGAATTTGCAGACACTTTAGAAAAGAGTAAAGTCAATTCCATAACGTTATTTACTAGGTGTCATCATGGAAGACTTTATTATGATTCAAAGTTATTTCCTGAACATGTTCATCCACATTTAAAGGATAGGAACTTCTTGGAGCAGCAAGTAGCATCCTGTCATAGAAAAGGTATTGATGTGAACTTGTATACAACCATTTGTTGGGATAAATTAATTGCCGATGAGCATCCAGAATGGGTATGTATCAACGAAAATGGTGAGTTAGATGATTTTAAAGGAAAAAAATATTTTGAAGCAGGTTTTTATAAAAATTTATGTATGAATACGGCGTACCGAGATTATGTGAAGAAACAATTTGGAGAAGCTATTCGTGGTATACCTGCTGAGGGTGTATGGTTTGATGCCGCCTTTATTGTAGAGTGCTGCTGCCCATGCTGCATCAAAAAAATGAAACAGCAAAAACTTAATCCAAGCAATAAAAATGATAGACAAAAATTCGCTGTAATGACATATCACGACTGGGTAAAAGATCTATCTGACTTCATTTGGTCTATCGATCCTAAGTTGAATGTCACCTTTAATAAAGGACACGTAGGTATTACTGAAAAAGAAGTGAAGGATTATTATACCTACTATGCCATAGAATCTTTGCCAGGCGGTGAATGGGGATACATGGACTTCCCGATCTCAGTGAAATATAATCGCAATTTTTGCAATCCTTGTTTTGGTATGACAGGGAGATTCCATACAGAATGGGGAGATTATCATTCCTTTCGTAATAAAGAAGCATTAGCATTTGAATGTTTTTCCATGATTTCTAATGGTGCAAGCTGTATTATCGGTGATCAATTAGAGCCAGGCGGGAAATTGAATCCTTATATGTACCAGCAAATAGGGGAAGTATTCAACGAAATAGAAGAGAAAGAACCTTGGTGTGTAAATGTTACACCTAACGTGGAAATCGGTGTGTTTTTAGAAGAAGAATTTGTTGATGTAGAAATTGGAGATATACCTAAAGCAACAGAGGGCGTTGCTCGTATACTACAGGAGTTGTCTTATCAGTACGATTTCATTGACAGTGCCGCCGATTTTGCAAAATATAAAGTTCTGGTATTACCTGATGTAATCCCCATAGATGATAAATTAAAGGAAAAAATAGAACGATTTCTAGCGAATGGGGGAAAGCTGCTAGCTACCTATGAAGCAGGACTTAACAAAGAAAAATCAATGTTCATGCTGGACAAATTAGGTGTTAACTATCAAGGACATGCACCATACAGTCCTGACTTTATTATTCCAACTGGTGAAATAGGCAAGGGATTATATCCGAGTGAACACGTGATGTATATGCAAGGTTCGCTGGTGGAAGCGAAACCGGAAGCAAAGGTTTTAGAAAAGACGATAAAACCAGTGTTTAATAGAACATGGGAACATTTCAGTTCGCATTTACACTCTCCATCGTCTGGCGAGGAAGGTTATCCAGCAATTGTAGCTACTGATCAAACGATCTATTTTATTCATCCTTTGTTCTCGCAATACCGGTATAATGCAACCCCATGGGTTCGAACATTTGTGAAGAATGCTTTGGAACTACTGTTGCCTAACCAACTAGTATCACATAATGGTCCAACGACGTTAACTACCAATATAATGCAGCAACAAGATAATAATAGAGACGTACTGCACTTATTACATTATATTCCTGAGAAGAAAAGTGAGACACTGGAAATTGTTGATACGGTTATCCCTTTATACGATACAAAGATTCAATTATCTGTGTCCAACGAGGTAACATCTATTAAATGCCAGCCAGAGAATATAGATTTAGATTTCACAATAAACGAAAATAAAATAAGCTTCACCGTGCCTAAGATTTTAGGACATCAATTGATTGAGATCAGCTATTCAGCATAGCTTTTTGTAATTTGAAAGCGATATAAATTTCAAAGGATAAGGAATAAAACGTTTAATACAAATTATATCAGGGGGTTACTGATCAAAATGAAAATGTTATTACGATTGTTACTTAGTACAGTTATATTACTAACCATTGCTGCATGCGGTTCCAATGATAATTCAAATGGAGATGGTTCCAATTCAGGTGATTCAGCAGACGAAAAAACAACAGTTGTATTTATGAGTCGTAACAGCGGCGCAGATCCGATGGCAGAAGTATATGAAAAGCAAATAGATGAATTTATGAAGAAAAATCCAGATATAGAGGTGCAGAATGACTCTGTATTTGAAGAATCGGCATACAATAACAAGCTAAAAGTCTCCATATCTACTGGCGATACACCTAGTGTTTTTTACTATCCTGGCATTGCTGGATTAAAAGAATGGGCAGAGAATGACGTAATCTTGAATGTGGAAGATATATTAGCGAATGATGAGGAATGGTCATCCCGCTTTATCGATGGAGCATTGGAGACCTACCGATTAGATGATTATGGTGTAGAAGGAATTTATGGCATCCCTAATGAGTTAAATGTAGATGCTATTTTCTATAATAAGAAATTATTTGAGCAAGCTGGGATTACAGAAGAACCTAAAACCATGGACGAATTCTATGAGGCAATGGATAAATTAAATAGTGCCGACATTACTCCAATAGGCGTTGGAGGGAAAGCGACATGGGTAATGGGACACATATTTAATAATATATTGTACAAGCAAATTGGAATCGATGGTGTAACACAGCTAGGAATCGGTGAAAAGAAATGGACAGATCCTGATGTAGTGGAGGCATTAAGAATAACTAAAGAATTAAAAGACAAAGAAGCTTTTGCAGAAGGTTTTGAAGGTATGGATTTCAATACGCAGATGAACCAGTTTTTAACGGGAGAGGCGGCGATGATCTCTCATTCCAGTCCAGTTATTTCAGAAAGCATCCACTCTTCTGAATCAGAGTTTAAAGAAGATTTTAGTTTCTTCCCTTTTCCGTACTTTTCGGATAAATCAGAATATGAGGATACGCATGTCGTGTATACTTCCAATTTATTATTAAGTGGAACGATGGATGAAGCGGAGGAAGAAGCAGCTATTAAATTCGTTAAGTATTTAACAACCAACGAAGCCATTCAAGAACGAATGGATGTTATGCGAGTTTCTCCATACAAGGACATTGAGCCATCTTCTGAAGCACCACAAATTTTTAAGGATATGATTGATTTCACCAATACATTGTCAGAAACAGGGGGAGAATACTTTGATTACAGTCCGTCAGCTTCCTTAGTCAATACATCTAGAAATGCAATATTAGATATGATGCTGAGTGCTTCTCCTGAAGAAACAGCCCAGAGAATTCAGGATTCATTGGATAGCGAATAAATGAAGGTCATGAAATAGATTTATCTGAGTCCACCTGCTTTATGCAGGTGAGACTCTATTTATGATAATGCAGTCAGTTAATATTTTGCAATAAAGGATGATGAAGATGATGAACATTAGAAAAAATCGAAAAGTGATATTTTTGTTCTTATTACCTGCCTTATTGATTTATGGCATTTTTGAGTTCATACCCTCCGTTATGTCTATCTATTTTTCCTTTAATCAGTGGCCGGGAATTCAGTCTGTTCCATTAGAGTTTGTTGGGCTGGATAATTATATTGACATGTTTCGGGATCCCATGTTTTTAAAAAGCTTAGGGAATATAACCATCTATGTCATAGCAAGCCTCTTATTGCAGATTCCTATTGGATTTGCCTTAGGATTTACTATTTTCAATTTTACAAAAGGGAAAAAATTCTTTAAAGCAGCTTTTTTTGTTCCAATGATTATGTCACTTACAGCTGTATCTTTACTATGGTATTTTATTTATTTTCCAACGGATCAAGGAGTATTAAACAACCTGCTGATGAATATAGGGGTATTAGATTCTGCCCATAATTGGCTTGTCGATACAAATACTGCTTTAGCCTCCGTCATTATAGTTACCGCATGGACTAGTGTAGGGTATTATATGCTGATTTGTCTGACTGGATTAACGGCTATTCCCGGCAGTATTTTGGAAGCTGCTGAACTTGATGGTGCCGTTGGACTCAAGAAAATCAGATATATTACTTTACCGCTCTTATCAAGTTCGGTAAAAATATCCGTCATTATGGTGATAACGGGTGTTCTAAAAATATTTGACCATATATATATTTTGACACCATCAGGTGGGGCAGAGGGTTCAACAATGGTTCCAGCTTTATTAATGTATAATGAGGCATTTAGATACGACAATTATGGCATGGGAAGTGCTATCGCTACAGTTATATTAGTGCTTAGTATTACTGTATCTGTTATTAGTTTGAAACTCTTAAACAGACAGCAAACAGTAGAGTATTAATTTAGCTTATGGTTTCACGATTTTTCAGAATTGAATTTCGTTTAAAAAGATCTATCTAGGAGGAGCAGGAATGTTAAAAGTAGCTAAAAAAGCAGGAATAGTAGTATTTATTATATTAGCATTAATCAATATCTATCCATTTGTTTTCTCATTATTAAGCTCATTTAAAGGGTCGCTAGAATTATTTAGTTCATTTATGAGTCTGCCAGAAACGTTAAAATGGGAAAACTATGTAACAGCATGGAATGAAGGGAATATTGGCAGGTATTTTTTCAATACTATTATTCTAGCTGCGTTTACATTAATCATAACGGCTTTCGTAGGTGCGCTGGCAAGTTATGTGTTATCCAAATTTCAATTTAAATTAAAAGGAATGATGTATTTATTCTTCGTAGCGGGTATGATGATTCCCATTCAGGCTGTTATCATCCCGTTAGCGTATATCTTTGGAAAGTTAGGAATCATGAACAATTATCCCATGCTTATCATGCTGTTTACAGCATTTAGTATCCCTATAACTATCCTAATACTGACGGGATATATTTCAAGTATTCCAACAGAAATTGAAGAGTCAGCATTTATAGATGGTGCTTCTATTTTTCAGATATTCCTTAAGTTGATTTTACCTTTAGCAAAGCCAGCTATATTCAGCGTGTCTATTTTTAATTTTATTCAGGTGTGGAATAATTTACTATTTCCTTTAATTTTTATTTCAGAAAGGAATTTAGGAACCATAGCTACAGGATTATTGCAATTCTTTGGTGAACGAAGTAATGATTATGGAGCGGCACTGGCAGGAATCAGTCTAACAACAATCCCTGTGATTATTCTTTATATCTTCTTCCAAAGTAAGATTGAAGATGGGTTGATAAGTGGATCTGTGAAAGGGTGAGTGTATAATTACATAACTATTGGCGGACAAAACTACTAATTGCATGTTTTGCGCACCAGTTGTATATTATAAACAGGGAATAGCGGTGGATGTCTTCGGACTACACCTAAGGAGACTAGATTCGTCTAGTCTCTTTTAATTTTATATAGAAAGAAGTACTCAAATAGGCTATGTCTAAGCACCTATCATTCAAGGGCACAAAAGTTAACGAAAAAGCCCAGATATTATCTGGCTAATTGGAAGTATTTTTGTACTGTTGCGGTGCCATGCTTAAGGGCGAGCAGTTAGTTCTATAGTGTTCACTAGAATTATAGCCAATGACTGCAAATACTATAACCTTACTATCTTTATAATAGCGTGTCATAGTTTGAAGATATACGTTAAGTGTGTGATAACCATAAGAATTTATTATACTAGTCATATTACGTAAACAAAATTAATAAGTTTTTTAATCAACAATGGGAGGGAATTCACAATGAATAATAGTAAACCAACATCAGGGAATCCGGTTATACCTGGATGGTATGCAGATCCTGAGGCACGAATTTTTGATAATCTCTATTGGATTTATCCAACCTATTCGGCGCCGTATGAAGAACAAACTTTTTTTGACGCTTTTTATTCGGAAAATTTAATGGATTGGAACAAAGCAGAAAGAATACTGGAAATGAAAGATATCCCTTGGGCAGAAAAAGCAATGTGGGCACCGTCACCTATAGAAAAAGATGGAAAATATTATTATTATTTTGCAGCTAACGATATACAAAGTAATAATGAGGCTGGAGGGATAGGTGTAGCGGTTGCTGATCACCCTCAAGGACCATTTAAAGATGCACTTGGTCAACCATTGATTGGCGAAATTCATCATGGAGCACAGCCTATTGATCCACACATTTTTATAGATAATGACGGTGTTGCTTATTTATATTATGGAGGATGGGGCCATTGTAATGTAGTTAAATTAAACAAAGATATGATCAGTCTTGACGTTTTTGATGATGGATTGGTTTACAAAGAGATTACTCCTGATTTGTTCGTGGAAGGGCCTTGTATGATAAAACGGCAAAACCGATATTACTTCATGTGGTCGGAAGGAGGGTGGGGCGGTCCAGATTATTCGGTGGCATATGCTATTGCAAAGTCCCCACTCGGCCCATTCAAAAGGGTAGGAAAAATTCTCAAGCAAAATTCAAATGTTGCAACAGGAGCGGGTCATCATGGGATGATTCAAATACCTGGTCAAGATGAATGGTATATTATCTATCATAGAAGACCATTGTCAGAAACGGATATTAACCATAGAGAAGTATGTATTGATCGTCTTTACTTTAATGATGACGGGACTATTCAACCGGTAGAAATGACATTTGAAGGAGTATCGGAACGTAAATTAGGGAATTAACACGAGTGTTGATTAACGAATAATCTCAAAAAAGGACACCTTGTTTGTAGAATGGAGTTAGCGCGCAACTAAACTACAGAAGAGGTGTCCTTATGAGAAAGTATGCCATCGAGAGTGTACTAGCATTACTATTTTATCCAAAAGCGGAATGAAACTGATTACTAGGGCATTCCATCATCAATAACCCATCCTCTCAGGAAACACCTTTTCCCGCCTTATATAATCATAAGTCTTCTTCAACGTATCTCTTGGTTCAATATTTGCCAAGCACACTCTGGGTCATAAAAATAATCCTTACTAGGCTATTTATATCGTTGATTACTTTGTATTTTGCTGATTCTCTCATCTTTCCAATTTTTGATCGTATCCGCCAATTCTTCCAGCAGCATATCCGTTGATGTATACATATCAGTGTCGTTATTGATGGCAAGTTCCAAGGAATCAGAAATCCATTTATCTGGAGCAATTACCACTTGCCTTCTTCATATTTTGGGTCGCTGGTAAAAGAGATTCCTTTTTCGGAATTATTCGATTCGGAGCGACATAGTTTTGGGCATGAGTATCTTTTATAAATTGTTGTACCTCCTGCTCAAGAATAGGAAAAGCCACCTGTTTTGGCGTCTGCTTTGTATTTTTTCTTTCCTTCTTAAACGTCTCTGGATCATCGATTAATCGATCGATGTCCTTACTTTCTTCGGAATGGTCTTATACATTTCTACAATCAACTTCTTAAGTTCATCTTTCTTCCGGCATTTCAGTGTTTCTCTTAATTCATTGACTTTCATTGATCCAAACATTCCTTTCGCTCGGTATACGATGAAATAAGCTTTTTCAAAATGATTCAGGCTACTTTTTTCTTTGAGCCATTATAACACGGTTATGCGGTATGTATTGCCACGATCAATTATATAACACTCGTGAGTACTAAAATCAGAAGAAGCATTGTCGGGAACAAACATTCTTATTTTTATTTAATTAATGGCTGATAAATGGTATAATAATAGTACTCAGATAAGGCTTAAAATACGTGACAAATTTTGAATAAAAGTTAACGAAAAAAGCACTACAAAAATGACATACAGGGGTGAATAAGATGCAAAATGAAACCAACATTTTAATCTATCAAACAGAAGCAGGGAACACAAAAATAGATGTTAGATTAGAAAATGAAACAGTTTGGATGACGCAAAAGGCTATAGCAGAATTATATCAAACCTCTCCACAGAATATTACACTTCATATAAAAAACATTTATAAAGAAGCAGAATTACAGGAAACAGCAACTTGTAAGTATTACTTACAAGTTCAAAATGAAGCCTCAAGACAAGTCCAGAGACAGACAAAACATTACAATTTAGAAATGGTTATTGCAATCGGCTATCGAGTTCGTTCACACCGTGGTACCCAATTTCGCCAATGGGCTACGGAGCGCTTGAATGAGTATCTTGTTAAAGGTTTTACAATGGATGATGAACGATTGAAAGAAATACGGAATTTGGGAGAAGACTACTTCGATGAACTGCTTGAACGAATTCGCGATATTCGAGCTTCAGAAAAAAGATTTTATCAAAAAATTGCGGACATTTATGCTACCTCTATAGATTATGATAGTAAAGCTAAAATCACACAAGAGTTTTTTGCAACTGTACAGAATAAACTCCACTTTGCTATACATGGTCAAACAGTAGCAGAGCTGATTGCGAGTAGAGCAAATGCAAAAAATAAAAATATGGGTTTAACATCATGGAAAGGCGACGGGGTACGCAAGAATGATGTAACGACAGCCAAAAATTATTTGAATGAAAAGGAACTGAAAGCATTAAATCGAATGGTTACTAGATATTTAGACTATGCAGAAGATCAAGCAGAAAGAAAAAAACCAATGTATATGGTAGATTGGAAAACAAGACTGGACGCTTTTTTGGAGTTTGATGAACAAGAGATACTTCAAAATGCGGGGAAAATAGCAAAAGAGGTGGCCGATCAATTGGCAAGTGCAGAATACGAAAAGTATAATCAGCGGCGTGTAGAGGAAGATAGATTTAATGATTTTGATGTATTTGTTGAGAATAATGATTTAAAATGATTCTTACAAGTAATACGGATTATTCTCACAAGGATGCTGAAACTTATGCTATATCAGTTGCGCTGTATGAATTAGAACGATACATTGCAGGTAATAATCCATTGATAAGAATGGGATCGGGTATTTACATCCAGAATTTAGCATTTTACCCTACTAGCAAAGGTTAGACACGGAAACAACGTGTACTGTCAATACTAAAAACAGATCGAAGTTTAACTAACAAAGAAATAAGACAATTAACAGGTATGAACCGTAAACAAGTACAACGCTTGATCAAAGAATTAGAACATGATGGTGTGAAAGTGGTAGGAAGAGGAGCGGGAACTAAATATACCTATGACCAAGGGAATAGGGACAAATAGGGACATAATTAGAATTTCACCCTAAAGGCCAAGAAGACTAATGGGACAAAAATAGGGACAAATAGGGGCAAAATAGGGACTTCAAGGAAATATAGAAAAGAAGAACTGCTAATGTATAAAGAAACAAACATCTAATTTTTCAAACGATATAGGATGATGTGAAGTTAGATGTATAAAAGTGATGATTTTGAAGAAATGCACGTAGCACAAAAATATAAATCTACAACTATTCTCATAAAAAATAACAATAGCGAGCCTCTTTACGGTAGAATAGTACAAAAGAAAGGATGATCAATATGACAAAAACAATGAAAGGTATTTCAGGAAAAATAGACGTGAACATGAATGAAACACTTGCAGCATGGCAGCGCCTGCAATTTGGGATGTTTATTCATTGGGGGCTTTATTCGGCATTTGGAGGGGAACGAAATGGAAAACCTGTCAAGATTGGATACAGTGAACAAATCCAAATGTGGGATCAAATTCCTGAAACAGAGTATGTGGAAGTGGCAAAACAATTTACAGCAGATCAATTCGATCCAAAGGCAATCTGTCAATTGGCAAAAGACACGGGTATGCATTACATCGTGATTACTAGTAAACATCATGATGGTTTTGCCATGTTTGATACCGATACCACAGATTATAATATTGTAAAGCAGACACCATATGGTCAAGATCCGCTTAAACAATTAGCTGAAGAATGCCACAAGCAAGATTTGAAATTCGGTGTTTATTTCTCTCTTGTGGATTGGCACCAAGGGCATGCATTTGATGATAATAACAATAACCCGATTCCGGTATCCATGGAGCAGGTGATTGAACAGCAATTACGTGAATTAATGACTAATTATGGACCGATTGCAGAAGTGTGGTTTGATATGTCCAGCCCGACATTAGAGCAGAGTATAAAATTTTCTAGTATGGTTCATGAACTTCAGCCAGAAGCGGCTGTTAATAGTAGGATTTGGAATAACAAAGGTGATTTTCGTACATTGGCTGATAATCAAGTTCCATTTAATACATTAGATGCCCCGTGGCAAACGCCAGCCTCGATCTATCATGAAACATGGGGTTATCGCAAATGGCAGGAACGTCATGATTTTTCCGGAAAAGTGCGTGATTTGATTGCTGGATTAACTAGTGTTCGAGCTCGTGGGGGCAATTATTTATTAAATATCGGCCCGCGTGGCGATGGGGCGGTTGTATCGTTCGAACAAGATGTACTGCTGACCATTGGCGAATGGATCAATCGACACCCTCAAGCAATCTTAGGGGCATCAGCTACTAAATTTGGAGGACAAGCTTGGGGAGAAGTGACCGTGAATGGAACTGATTTATTTCTCCATGTGATAAATAGACCAAAGGATGGTGTCATCACACTACCTGGATTGGCAACGGATATCATACAAGTAGTAGAAGATGGCTCTTCTAATCCGTTGGAATGGAGCTTAGAAGACAATAATCTTACTATTCAGTGTCCAGATCAACCGATCGATGATATACAAACCGTTATCAAGGTTGAATTGGCAGAGGAATTGCGAATGATACCAGAAAAAACGGTGGAGGCAGATGAAAATGGTGTCTGGTCCATTGCATTAACAGATATCTATATGGGATACGGCTTTGCGGATCGTGGAAATTATAATACACTCCGAGAAACAACGATACGTCATACGGCGTTTATCGTTACAGAAAAGGCGGGATGTGTATGGTTAGAGGTACAAGGTGAAGTGCAAAAGAAGGAAACAACCTACCAGATCGAACTTGGTAATGAGACTAAAGTGGTGACAGGCAAACAACTGGTAGAAGGTGACATCGGATTATTTTCCGTGAATGCGCATGAAATTGTCCCTTTAAACATCACATTGGCAGAGCCTGGTTATCCAGAGGAGCCATTAGGTTTAGTTTTAACAGGGGTTAAAATGAAATATTAATCTATTACTCAACTTTCAAATACTTAATCAAACATGCATAAGGCAATAAACAAGGGTAATCTGTATTTCTAATTGTTGGTTCACTGCATTAAATAAAGCATCTCAGTCTCCTTTTTAAATGGCAAGGGTGGTAAAATACAAGTGGCCGTAAATAGTTACAATTAAAAGAAGGTAAGGATAGCGAGGGAAACAAAATCTCAATCGTGTGCAATAAGGCGAAAAGAAGCATGAAAGAAATCAACGACCTTTATTCTCTCTGTGAGGGATAATCCAATGTTTGGATAAGGACAATTGAATCCTTTTTCAAGGTATGATACCCATTTGAAGTTAGCCAAGTAGTTTCAATGTCGCCATTATAATGCGCTGGACGCCCATACATCCATCGTTTATCTTCGCTATATGATATTAGTAATAAGTCTTCTGGAAGAACAAGATCTTTCAAAAGTTGAGCAACTGTTTTACATTTGTTGAGATGAAATGGAAGACATGCGCTTTCCTAAAGCAGTTTTGGTCATCCTTGAATGTTTGGTTGCAATGCTAGAGGAAGAATCCATCTATTCTTACTGATGATCAAATTCAACTTTTTGGATCGATTCTTAATAATTTACCAGAGTTTTTAAGAAAGCTTCTTCTTTCTTCGGATACAATATGATATTAATCCCTTCTACATCGAATGGTAAGTGGAATAGTCATGTCCGAAAGTTGAGTAATAAAGAAATAAAATAATTAACAGGTATGAACCATAAGTAGGTATAACATTTGATGAAAGCATTAGAAGCTGATGATGTAAAAGTTGTAGGAGTAGAGCTAAACATAGCTATGCCCTATGCAGCTTTAAATAGGGATATAAAGAAATAATAAAAGTCATTTTACCCTACAAATTGGATATTAGAATCTGAACCTTTAGATATATACGAGAGCTCTTAACTTCTTATTAATCCTAGTGTAAGGTTAGATAGAATATCTTCAATTATATTGATTTTTTAAAAATTAAGAGAAAGTGTTAATAAATATATTGCTGCAATAGAGATAAAAAGGGACTCCTCGTTATTTGATGTTGGAAACATAATCAAAAGATAGAATCGTAGTCGGTTTGATACGGAGCCTCTGCGGGTATGATTCACGAGCCAAGCCCCCAGTATCAAAGAATATTGGCTTACACATAAAATGCTATCATTGCCCGCCTCTCCGTATAAGACCTTCTAAACTACCTTCTACTCCCATACTAAATAGCGGGGAGGCATTATCAAAAAGGCTCTATTCGCAAACTATCTAAGATTACCCATTTAGTTTGAAACAGTACTACTATCTTGTAATTATAGTGAAAGTAATGCTCCATATTTACGCAATTTTTCTCTTATCATTTGAACACCAACTTCCTCTGGTAAAATATTTTCCTGCACTGCTAATGCTGCTCCGATTCCAACTCCTTCACCTACAGCCATACAAGTTGCCATAACACGAGATGAGCCAAATACAACGGGATCAACGCTAATACATCTTCCACTCAGCATGAGTCTTTTTACATCTTTTGAAATCGTCGCTCCATATGTAATTCCATATGGATCTTTCAGTGATTTAATTATAGTTGAATCGCTTGATCCACTATGAATATCTATAATATATGATCCTAAAGCTATCGTATCTTCAGGTATTTCTCCATTTAAGGCTGCTTCTTCTTTAATCATTTTTTTTCCTATAATTCTGCGTGATTCACGAACACCCATAAATGGGGCAATCGAGGATAAATAAATATCTTCAAAGCCTGGCACATTTTTCTTTAACATATCAATCAAAGGAAGAATATTCAAATGAGCATCTATTTCTCCTTTACTTAAATCTTCTATCTTTGAACCATCAAAATTGAGAATGCGAAGACTATTAATAGCAATGTGTCCTTCTTTAGGCAAGTTGATATAAATAATAGTATCCCGTTCAATAGGACATTTTCCTTCTTTTCTCAATCTTGAAATCGTATTTCTTAAGCCAACAAAAACATGGTTCTCACTAGCACGCAGAAATTCTGCTGTATAGCCGGGACGTATTTTCATAGATTCACCGTGTTTAAGTTCTTCGGGATGATCTTCCAAATAATCCATAAATTTATCTAGTTTAAAGCCGCCTACAGTAAACATTAAAGTTCCAGGTTGAATTTCTCGCTTGATTTCTCCTTTTGAATATTGACCCTTTTCATATTCTGCTCCTGATAAATAACCAACGTCACCATCACCCGTTGAATCAATAAACACATCTGCAAAAATCTCTATTTCTTGTCCCTTTCCCTTTACAATGACAGATTTCAATTCACCACCTTCTGTATTGGTATTAATCAGTTCGCAATGAAGCAATGGGTGCACACCATATTGCTTTACTTTTTCAAAAATGACGATTCTCATTAAATTCGGATCAATAACAGTTGTTGAATTATGCAATGGACATTCCCTATGACCAAATGATCCCCCTAACTCGATTAAACGATCTACAATTTCTTGGGCTAATCCCTGTGTGGTGGTACGCCCTTGAGCATCTAAAAAACCTAGTAATGGCAGGCCTATAGTCATGTTCCCGCCTAAAAATCCTTGTCGATCCACTATAATTGTTTCTGCCCCTTCACGAGCAGCAGAAAGTGCTGCGCCTACTCCGCCTGATCCGCCACCAAGTACAAGAACTTGGGTTTTGATTGTTTGTCTATGATTCATTTTTCACTGCACTCCTATCTTTTAATATAATTTATTTCATTATAATAGTTGTATTTGCTTTTTTACATACAGTTTTATATCATATAATATATACTTTATTTCAATAAATGAGGTGCTATGCAAATGCAATTTGATAATTTAACAGATTATACCTTACAGCTTCTTTGGCATACCTACTGGAAAACAAAAGAACAATTTGATCGAAGTATAGATACTTATCAAAATTGGGTAATGTTTGCGGTTGAATCAGGTAGTTTTCATTACGAGATAGGTCGTGAAAAAGGTATCGCTTCTGATGATGACATTATTCTCTGTCCCCCTGGTCAAGCATTCAAACGTAAAATAATTACTCCTTTGGCACTCCATTTTATTGGATATAATATACAAACTCATTCTAAGGATGAATTACTGCTTCCCCAAGTAAAGGTTACACCTAAAGATCGAAAGCGACTTTCTTCTAATTTCTCATATTTACGCAGGCTCCATCTATCTTTAGATAAAAGAAGCACCTCCCGCAAACAATGGATAATCAATGATATTTGGCAGCTAATTTGTGATGAACTTGAGGCTGATCCCATTCAACATAATGCTTTCCCATCTCTGGATTCGCAAGATGACCTAATGAATAGGGCAGCTGACTGGATACTAAAGCATGCATATGAGCCAATTCATTTAAAAGAACTTGCTGAAAAAATAGGACTTAGTCCCGTTCAGTTGACACGACGTTTTCAGCAGGCATTTCGTATGACGCCAACTGAACTTATTAAAAGACTGCGAATGCATAGAGCTGCAAAATTGCTACTTGATACAAATCTGACATTGGAACAAATTTCTGAAAAATGTGGGTATGACAATGGCTTTTATCTTAGTCGCGTATTTACTAATTTTATGAACATTACCCCATCAAAATATCGCGAAGAAAATTATTTATAATGCTCGTTTAAATAGTTGTCAGAGGAAAGATCAAGGTGGTGTAATGTGGAAAAAGGGTTAGGATACGTGGGCAGCGAAACAAGATAGAGACCACAGTTCTAGTATTTTTGCGCAATAGTGAGAAACGTCAAATAAGTATGAACGACATCTATGGGACAAGAGTTCACTCAACACTTATAAGACGATCTATTGCGTTTGACATGTTCAGTCTGACCAGCCTTGCTAGCCAACAATTTTTAAATGAAGTGTACATTTATTCCTTTTTTTATACAACTTTCTAAATCTGTGTAATTAGCTTCTTTACCAGTAATCAAGTCATGAATCATAGGAATACTTGCTACGGAATGTAATGATATACGATTGATTTTTGTATGATCTGCTACCACAATGATATGTTTAGAAGATTGAATCATTGCTTTTTTAGCTGAAATTAAATAATCATCAAAATGGGTTAAACCTTTCACTTGATGGAAAGCAGGTGTTCCAATAAATGCTTTTTGGACGTTGAGATTTTCTAAGGTACTATCTGTTCCTCTGCCATTCAACATATAGCTATTGGGAAATAATACGCCACCTGTCACTATTACTTTAATAGCCTCTGAAAACCTAAGTTGGGCCGCTATGTTAATATCGTTCGTAATAACAGTAATATCTTTTTTCTTCTTTATAGCTTCAGCAATATGAAGTGTTGTTGTTCCAGAATCTAAGATTATATTATCCCCATTTTCTATAAAAGAAGCAGCGTATTCTCCGATACGTTTCTTTTCATTTAAACGGACGCTTTCTCTTTCGTGAAAAGCAGGCTCAGAATGTACTTCTTTTTCGAAAACCACTCCTCCATGAGTTCGCTTAATATTTCCTTCTTTTTCTAATAGTGTTAAATCTCTTCTTATTGTTGCTTCATGCACATGAAAGTGATGTGCTAAGTCAGTGATTGTTATAGCATTTTTTTCTTCAAGTAGTTGAACTATTTTAGTTTGACGTTCTAAAGGAAGCATATTCTCCCTCCTTGTTTATTTTTAATAACATTATTATCATACATGAATGAGCACAAATAATCAAATAAGCATAAATGAGTGCTTTTATATGTTTATTTTTATAATTATATGTTTATTTATATTGACAATTGATTTCAAAGATAATAATATAGTGCGTAATCAATCAAAAATGAACACTTCAGGAGGTTTATTAGTAAATGAGTAAAATTAAGTCTAAAGCACATCGATTAACAGCTCCGGGAAAATTTGAAACAGTTGAATTAAATCATCAATTTAATCCCGGTGACGTGGTTGTACAGCCAATTTTAGCTAGTATTTGTCATGCAGACCTTCGTTATTATACAGGTTCGCGCAAAAAAGAAGTGCTTGATAAAAAACTTCCTATGGCTCTTTTTCATGAAGGTCTAGGAGAACTAGTACTAGATGGAGATCGAGGGTTACGAATGAAAGAAAATGTAATTATAGTACCGAATATAGCTAAAGGATTTCAAGAAATAGAAAATAAAAATACTCAAGATCAAAAGAAAATAAAGAAAGAGGATAACTATTCTCCTGAAAGCTTATTTTTAGGCAGTGGAGTAGATGGAATTGGGCAATCCCATTTAGTATTACCCAAAGAAAATGTGGTACCCATCCCTAAAGATATACCAGATGAAATTGCTGTATTAGCAGAACTGAATTCGGTTTCATTACATGCGATTAGTCATATAAATGGAGATCTCTCAAAGAAGAAAATAGCGGTTTTTGGTGATGGACCAGTTGGTTTCTTAACAGCTGCCATTCTACGACACATATATAAAATTCCGAGGTCACACTTAATTGTTTTTGGTGCGGATCAAGAAAAGTTAGTACAATTTGATTTTGCAACCACTTACATGGTACAAGAATATGATTTTAAAAAGCCGAGCGATGTAGAAATCATCCTAGAATGTACAGGTGGCAATTTCAGTGAAAGTGCCATTGATCAAGCAATTGAATTTATACAACCAAAAGGAGAAATTGTCTTACTTGGTGTAACTGAGAATAAGGTACCGATCAATACTCGTGATGTGCTGGAAAAAGGCTTGACTATTTATGGCAGTTCAAGAAGTACAATAAAGGAATTCAAAGAACTTATGAAGTACTTTAAAGATCCTGATTATCAAAATACTTTAAGGAAAATACTGCCCGATCAGAATGTAATAATCAAAAATTCAATGGATTTAAAGAATGTAATGGATAAGGTAGTTGAAAATAAAGGCTGGAAAAAAACAATACTTACCTTTAAATGGGAGTGATTCGAAGTATCAGGTCATTATATGTGTGTAATCTCTTTAAATAGTAACTGAATTATAAAGCTTGGAGCCTAGATTTCATTATGAACGGCTATATAATGAATGTAATTGACTTAAAAAAGAAAAGAGGTATCGTCCATGGCAGGCTATTTGATCAGACGTTTAATATATTCATTGTTTGTTGTCTGGGGAGCACTCACGATTATATTTTTAGTAGTACGAGTGGTACCTGGTGATCCAGCCTCTGTTATGCTAGGCAGTTCAGCCACCCAAGAACAAATTGATAATTTGAATGTGCAGTTAGGACTAAATGAACCAATAATGATTCAATATTCACGGTATTTGTTAGAGGCATTTCAGTTTGATTTTGGAGATTCCTTCCGGTTGGGAGGGCCAGCACTAAATTATGTTTTGGAAAGGCTTCCATTTACGATGACGTTAGCTTTTTCATCTATTATATTAGCATTATTAATTAGTTTTCCGTTAGGCATTCTGGCTACTAAAAAGCCTAGAGGAATGGCTGATAAAATTATATCCTTTTTCTCATTATTAGGGCAGTCTTTACCTACTTTCTGGGTAGGAATTGTATTAATCTTAATTTTTTCGAGATTATTTGGTTTATTACCAAGTGGAGGGACTGGTTCATTAGCACACCTAATATTACCAGCTTTTACACTTTGTTTACCTTTTATTGGGATGTTTGTAAGACTAATTAGAAGTGGAATTTTAGAACAGTTAGGACAAGGGTATGTACAAACCGCAAGGTCGAAAGGTCTAACAGAAAGTTTTGTTTTTTATATTCATGTCTTAAGAAATGTATTAATTCCGGTTATTACAGTGGCAGGTTTGTTGTTAGGGGAATTTATCGGAAACGCTATCATTATTGAAGTCGTATTCTCGTGGCCAGGTATAGGTCGATTATTAGTAGATTCTATTCTCTATCGTGATTTTACGATTGTACAAGCTTCAATAGCACTAATTGCAGTATTTTATGTTGTTTTAAATTTATTTGTAGATATATTATACGGATACATTGATCCGCGTATTCGAGTGGAGGAATCATGATGTCCAATCTTAATGCAGAAATAATTTCAGAAGAAAATAAAGTGATGAAAAAGTTCACCATTAGTAAAAGTAATTGGAAGTTTATTTTAATAAGTATTCCTATTGTTTTGTTTGTGTTAATTGCAATATTCGGCCCTTGGATTATTGACTATAACCCGACAAAAACGTTTACTCAGGATCGTTTGTTGCCACCTGGATCGACTATTAGAGATGGAAGTCAAATTGCCTGGTTAGGAACAGACCAAGTTGGTAGAGATGTGCTTTTGCAAATTATTTATGGAACGAGAATATCTATTATCGTTTCTTTAGCTACTGTAGTGATAGGTGTTCTTATCGGAGTGCTATTAGGGTTAATTTCAGGTTACTATGGAGGCGTTGTTGATAGTGTTATTATGCGAATTGCTGATGTTCAATTAGCATTTCCGGCTATTTTATTAGCAATTTTGATTGCGGGTGTTTTAGGGCCAAGTGTAATGAATGTCATTATAACGTTAGCGATTACAAGGTGGGTTACTTTTGCACGTGTTGTAAGAGGAGCAACCTTAGAAACAAAAAAGAAAGATTTTGTTGATTCAGCAAGAGTAATTGGGGCACCTAATATTAGGGTTTTAGCCAAATATGTTTTTCCGATGTGTTTATCACCATTGTTAGTTGTAGTGACTGTCCAATTAGGATTAGTAATTATCTCAGAAGCGTCATTAAGCTTTTTAGGTTTAGGAACACCGCAAGAAAATGCTTCATGGGGGCTTTTAATCTCTCTTGGACGTGATTATATAAGTTCAGCTTGGTGGATAGCAGTTATGCCAGGTATTGCATTAGCTATTTTGGTAATTTGTGTAGGCTTTCTAGGAGATATGTTGCGTGATAAATATGATCCACATATGAATGATTTTTAAATCACTAAAAGTTGTACAATTCTAAAAATATAAAAGGGAGTGGAGAGAAATATGAAGTTAAGTAACAAGCTTTTTGTATGGTTTATGGGAGTATCATTAGTATGGATTATGGCAGGTTGTGCCGGGTTATCAGAAGAAGGTAACTCTGGGGAGGAAGGTGAGAGTAACCAAGAATTAAGAGCCGCTTATGATACAGGTATTATTTCACTGGATCCTTTTAGTTCTAATCATGGTGAGCCAGCTACTATATTAGCATCAAGACAGATTTATGATACTTTAGTAGTCAATGATGGAAGCGAATTCATTGGTGGTTTAGCAGAAGACTGGGAACAAGAAGATGATCTTACATGGACATTTACGTTAAAAGATGATATCACATTTCATGATGGTTCTGAGGTGACTGCTGAAGATGTAAAAGTTTCCTTAGAACAATTGATTACGCGTGGAGAATCACCTTTAACTGTATTGTGGGAAGTATTTGATTCTGTCGAAGCCGAAGACGACAAGACAGTAACTATTAAAACAACAGAACCATTAGGAACGATGTTATCTAATTTAAGTTTATTATTCATTGTTCCGGCTGATCATATGGAACAAGAAGACTTCTTTATGAATCCTATTGGGAGTGGACCGTTTTCAGTAGAATCATTTACACCTGAACAAGAACTAATTTTATCTGGTTATGATGAGTATTGGGATGGAGCACCAAACTTAGACACATTAGAGTTAGTAAATATTCCAGAAACATCTTCTAGGATGACAGCAATTGAAACAGGGGAAATTGATTTATCTTGGACAATTCCAAATGACCAAGTTACAGAATTAGAAGGTAATGAAGATATTAATTTGGTAGAAAGTGAAAGCTATTTATACTATTTTAATTGGTTTAATAGTAGTAGAGAACCTTTTGACAATCCTAAAGTAAGAAGAGCATTGTGGCATGCCTTGGATATTGAAACAATAGTGAATGATTTGTTTGGGGCTACAGGTGAGGTAATGACTTCTCCTATTCCAAATGCAGTATATGGGCACTCTGAACAGTCACCGTATGAATATGACCCCGAACTAGCTAAAGAATTATTAGCAGAAGCAGGATACCCGGATGGGTTTACTACTACTATGATGTGGAATGAAGGCGGGGGGCCACAGATTTTAGAACTTCAAAATATAATGGCTTCTTATTGGTCTGAAATAGGTGTTGAAATCGAACCTGATCGTTTAGAACGTGCAGAGTGGATTGAAAAGTTAAATGCATTAGATTGGGATATGGATTTACAAACCAATTCTGTAATTACGGGTGATGCTGATTATACATTAGGTCGTTTGTATATATCAGAAGCAAACCGCAATGGTTATCATAATGAAGAATTGGATCAGCTCTTGTTGGATGCCAAACAAACTACGGATCAAGAGGAAAGAGCTTCCCTATATGATCAAGTTAATCAAATTATTTGGGATGAAGCAGTAGGTATTTTTCCTGTAGAATTAAAACAAATTCATGCTGTCAGAAGCAATGTAAAAGGGTTTGAACCAGATCCAGCAAGTGCTCCAAGATTGCATCAAGTATCCATTGAATAATCATCAAATAAATAAGAGAGAGAAGACTTCTGTGTTCTCTCTCTATAACAAAGAAAGGGGAAAACAGATGGAGATCGTTCAGAATGAATCAAATTCTATTATTGAAGTATCCGATTTATCTGTAGAATTCCGAACGGGAAATCGAAATATTAAAGCAGTTAATAATATTTCTTTTTCATTAAAACAATCTGAAACACTAGCAATACTTGGTGAATCTGGTAGTGGAAAAAGTACTGCTGCTCTAGCTATTTTAGGTCTGTTGCCAAAATCTATTGCTAAGATTTCGAACGGAAAGATAATATATAAGAATCAGGATCTTTTACAACTTCCCGAAGCAAAGAAAAGAAAATTATATGGTACCCAATTATCTATTATTTTTCAAGATCCTTTAAGTGCGCTTAATCCAGTATTAACTATCGGATATCAAATTGGAGAAGCTTTACGATTTCACCAGAAATTAAAGAAAAAAGATGTAAAGAAAAAAGTCATTGAATTAATGGAACAAGTGAAAATTCCAGATGCAGCAAACCGCATTAATAACTATCCGCACCAATTTTCTGGTGGAATGCAACAACGAGTGATGATTGCGATGGCATTAGCTTTAAATCCAGATGTACTAATTGCAGATGAACCGACAACAGCATTGGACGTTACAGTACAAGCTCAAATAATGAATTTATTAAAAGAACTACAACAAAAATATAAAATGGGGCTAATTCTTATTTCACACGACTTAGGAGTAGTTGCCGAATACGCCAATCAAGTTGCTGTTATGTATGCAGGTCGTATTGTGGAACAAGGTCAAGTCAATGAAGTATTTACAAAGCCAACACATCCTTACACAATCGGATTAATGAAATCCATCCCAAAGATTAATAATAAAAATGAGCGGCTAACCCCGATCAAAGGCTCACCACCCAATTTTTACAAGTTATCGAAAGGTTGCTCTTTTTATGATAGATGTCGTTTTGCTAAAGAAAAATGCAAGCAAGAAACACCTGTATTAAGAGAAGTAATGAAGGATAGAAAAAGCGCTTGTCATTTTGCGGAGGAGGTTATGAATAAATGAGGAATGTACAACCTAAACCAGTATTAGAAGTGTCCAATTTAGTCACCTCTTTTCCTGTCAAGAGTCCATTATTAAGAAAAACGATAAAGGAAATACAAGCGGTAGCAGGTGTGAGCTTTTCTGTTTATCCGGGGGAGACACTTGGACTAGTAGGGGAATCGGGCTGTGGTAAATCAACAGTTGCAAGGACTATTCTAGGATTAGAAAAAGCTGCAAAAGGACATATTTATTTCAATGGCCAGGATTTGACCACGCTTTCTTCTAAAGAAATGCGAATACTTAGAAAGGATATTCAATTGATTTTTCAGGATCCTGATGCCTCATTGAATCCTAGAATGACCGTTAAAGAATTGATTCAGGAACCATGGAAAATTCATACAGAACTTGTGCAAAAAAAAGATCGGGAAAAAGAATTATTTGAATTAATGAAACTCGTTGGTTTAAATCCTCATTCTGCTGATCGTTATCCACATCAATTTTCCGGCGGGCAAAAACAAAGGATTTGTATTGCTCGTGCGTTAGCTTTGAAACCAAAATTGCTAATATGTGACGAAGCCGTGTCTGCATTGGATGTATCCATACAAGCACAAATTTTAAATTTACTGCAAGATTTGCAGAAAGAATTAGGATTAGCTTACTTATTTATTTCACATGACTTATCCGTTGTTAAACATTTATGTGATCGTATATCTGTTATGTACTTAGGTAAGATTATTGAGCAAGGTACTTCAGAAGAATTATTTGACCAGCCAACGCATCCATATACACAGGCTTTATTATCTGCTATTCCTGTTACGAATCCATGGGAATTAATAGATAGACAAGAGATTATTTTAAAAGGCGATATCCCTTCTCCGGCTAATCCTCCGAGTGGTTGTCGTTTTCGAACAAGATGTTGGATGGCTGCAGAGGTCTGTGAGTTAAAAGAGCCTGATTTAGAAAGTTTTGAAAATCATCATTTAAGTGCATGCCATTTCGCTGAAAAAAAAGAAGTTATTAAAAAATAATACCATTAAACTTTGTTTTGAACTTTTAATTTTACTTAGTATATGATACCTGCTATATATTATTAATAATCCATTGTTACGGTTCTAGAGAAAACGAAAGATTTTTTTATTAACAAGTTTAGTTCGTTTCTTAATGGTAATAGGTGGAAGGGATGAAGGAGTGATTTTGTGACAAAATATGTAATCGGTATAGATTACGGTACGGAATCAGCGCGCGCTGTTCTGGTTTCATTAGAGGAAGGAGTAAAAATCGCACAACATGAAATGACTTATTCACATGGAGTGCTTGATGATAAATTACCTAATTCAAACACGATGTTAGGACAAGATTGGGCACTGGAGCATCCAAATGATTATTTGGAAGTATTAGAAAGGTCCATTCCTGCTATTTTAAATCAATCTCAAATTGATTCTAAAGATATTATAGGTATTGGCATCGATTTTACTTCATGTACAATTTTACCAGTAGACAATGATGGTAATCCATTAATGTATAAAAAAGAATGGTATGATGATCCTCATGCTTGGGTGAAATTATGGAAACATCATGCAGCTCAGAATAAAGCGAATATAATGAACAAAGTAGCAGAACAAAGAAATGAGAAATTTCTATATCGTTATGGTGGGAAAATCTCTTCTGAATGGATGCTTCCAAAAATATGGCAAGTCATGGATGAATCTCCTAACTTATATAAAGCGACAGATAAGTTCGTAGAAGCAATGGATTGGATAATTTTTAAGATGACAGGTAACTGGGCAAGAAGTATTAGTGCAATGGGTTATAAGGCAATTTGGAATAGTCGAGATGGTTTTCCGACAAAAGAATATTTGAGAGAATTGTCTCCTGATTTACAGGATGTAATTGAAACAAAACTTCGAGGAGATATAGTATCTCTTGGTCAAAAGGTTGGAGAAATTGATGAATCTATTGCTAATAAGACAGGATTACAAAAAGGTACTGCAGTAGCGGTCGGCAATATTGATGCACATGCTGCAGTTGTTGGTATGGGTGTTGTAGAACCAGGCAAATTAGTGATGGTTATGGGTACTTCGTTATGTCATATGCTTATTAGTCCGAAAAACGAGAGCATAGAAGGGATATCCGGAGTAGTGAAAGATGGAATTATTCCTGGTTACTATGGTTATGAGGCAGGCCAACCTGCAGTAGGTGATATGTTTTCTTGGTATGTTAATCATGTTGCACCGACTGATACAAAAGAAGCTGCTGCTAAAGAAGGAATCAATATTCATCAATGGTTTATTGATAAGGCTAGCAATTTTCAACCAGGTGAAACGGGATTACTAGCTTTAGATTGGTGGAATGGTAATCGTTCTCTTTTAATTGATAGTGAACTAAGTGGGTTATTAATAGGTATGACACTACAAACGAAGCCTGAAGAAATTTATCGAGCCTTATTAGAATCTGCAGCATTTGGCACAAAAAAAATAATAGAAGCATTTCAAGATAAGGGGATTCCAGTTAAGGAATTATATGCTTGTGGTGGTTTAGCTCAGAAAAATCCTTTATTAATGCAAATATATGCTGATGTGACGAACAGAATAATTAGAGTTGCTGATTCTACTCAAACCTCAGCAGTAGGTGCAGCTATGTTTGGTGCAGTAGCAGCTGGGGTAGCTAGAGGTGGAATAACTTCAATTGAAGAAGTAGCAGATAAAGTTGCAAAATTGAAGGAAGAAGTTTATACACCAAACCCTCAACATGTTCGAGTATATGAAAAGTTATACCAAGAATATCTAATAATTTATAATTATTTTGGCAGAGGTGAAAATGATGTCATGAAGCACCTTAAAAATCTAAAATATAATAAAACTAAAATAAGATGATAAAAGAGAATACCTTTCAAGAGAAAGCGCTATTGCTGCCTCCTTGATGACACATTTCCGCAAACGGCTAGATGCTTCTATCATCAACCAAGTGAATAAATGGATCATAGAAGTACAAATGCAGGAACGAGAAGAGACCCAAACCACGCTAGAGGATGATCATTATGTTAACGCTGCCCCGTTTCCCAGGGGAAAGATAACGGATGAAACGTCTACTTCCCAACAAGAGGGACACCCAGAGAAGCCGTTCAATCAAGGAAGTTTACTGAACGTTGCAACATGTGCGCTAGAGAAGAACCCTACCTTTTCATTGAATTCGCGAAATAAAAGTTGCCTTGTATTCGATGAAAGAGCATCTCCATTGTTCGATAATTTGATTCGATGATTGAAATTTAGTGTTTTTTCGGTAAAGTAGCCATTAGAAGAATCCTTTCTGTTGGTTATTTGGTGGTACTTTAACCTTATCAGAAATGGATTCTTTTTTTATTGGATGATATACAGGATGGATCTACATCGCTTAATATTTAGGTGTTTTCATCGTATCAAAGAATTTATGTGAATAATTCAGGTCAAGTTTTACTTTTTCATCTAATAATTTTCGTATAAATAGTGATCGGTTAAGTGTATGAACAGCCTCTTTTGCGTGCCATGTTAAGTCTAAGTGATAAGCGATAATGATCCTGTCGTACACATCGATAATTGAAAAAAGGAAAGAAAGCGCTCTCTATTTTCTATATCTTTATATTTGATATCAGATTCCCATTGAATATGACATTCACTTCGCTACCCATTTTTGCAGTGTCTGTGGGACTAAATCTAATTCTCTTGCTACTTCGGCTGCTTTCCTGTCAACTTCCACTACCAATTTCCCTGCATATACTTTAAATTCTTTATCATATCATTTTGTCATTTTAGACAATCCTAGAGATTATTATATTTTGTATAAAAAAACTATTTTGTATATCCAATTATTAGACTATCATCATATGAAAAACGAATTTGAACTGTTTGCTCAAGAAATGAAGATCAAATTACAACCAGAATATTACTATTTATCTCGCATTTTTTATTCAAATATTTAAAGATAGAAAATTTACACTGGATCTGCAGAATTACTTTATTATTTTCATAAAATAAAATCTTCTACAGTTTTAGTTTCTTTATCTTCAATAGGAGTCAAATGCAGTTATTGAAATTTAATTTTAAAAAAATAAAAAAAATTTAATTTAATGTTTCATTAATTAAAAAAATGTGTTAGGATATAGCTAAGTTTATGAGTAAGCGCTAACAATGATCAAGGAGTAAACATAGTCTCGAACGTTAGTTTAGATAACCATAAACTAAATTTTAAAAGACAGCATTGTGATCAATTGATTATGAATAGAAAAATAATCATGTAATAGCGAGCTGTTCTTTTATACAAATTACAAAGGAGATGGTGAGAAGTGGACAATAAAAAACACTTGGTAGTTGTAGGAGCTCATTGTGGTGATGGGGAAATTCAGGCAGGTGCGATTGCAAATAAATATGCAAAGGCAGGATGGGAAGTAACTTTTTTACATTTAACAGCAGGTGAAAAGGGTAATCCTCCACATATTTCTGTAGAAGATTATCGTGAACAAAAAATCAGGGAAGCAGAAAAAGTAGCTGAAATTTTAGGTGGTAAAAGTATTACTTTAGATTATAAAGACGCAGAATTATCATTCAGTGAGGAACTAATAAGTCATATTGCAACCTTAATGCGTGAATTAAGACCTACAATTGTCATTACACATTGGGAAAATAGTATACATTCAGATCATGCACTATGTCCGAGGTTAATACAAGCGGCCCAATTAAAAGCTGGGTTAGCAGGGTTTGATCTATCTGGATTAAAACCACATTACTATCCATATTTACATAGCGAAAATTGGGAAGACATGGAAGGTTATGTACCAGATATTTTTGTAGATGTGTCAGATGAATTTGAAACATATTTAAAAGCTTTGTCCCAATATTGGTTTATCATGAACTCCAGTTCTTTTAGATATTATGATTATTATAGTGCGCTGGGTACCGTTAGGGGTTGCGTGGCTCGAGTTAAATATGCTCAGACTTTAAAAACACCCACAGGAACGAATGTACATAAAGGTAATGGAATACCTGGGTATGACTTATAATTACCTTTTTGTAAATACTTGTCGTATTACAAAAAAGTATGGGATTTCCAATATAATTTATGTAATGTGCTTATATATATGGTTTCTTGTTTAATCATTGTATTTTTATTAAATGATATTACTTTATTGGTAACTTTCTTTAAATCACATTTTTGTATTTTGATAAAGTTCATTAAAGTTACTCACATTCTGAAAATTAATGTAGAGTTCACATGTGTAAGGAAAGGGGTTGAACTGATTGGTGGAACAGAGTGTAAGCAGTAAAGCTCGAGAGAAAAAAAGATTTAATTGGCGTAAAATGAAAATAAATTGGCAACTTTATTTACTGCTCACTCCCGGGCTAATTTATTTTTTAATATTTAAGTACTATCCCATGTATGGTTTACAAATAGCTTTTAAAAACTTTAGAGCTATTGATGGAATCTTGGGAAGTGAATGGATAGGGTTTGAACACTTTGTGCGGTTCTTTAACTCGTTCCAATTTTGGGATTTAATCAAAAATACACTAGGAATAAACTTATATGCACTAGCTTTATTTCCAATTTCAATAATTGTTGCTTTATCTTTGAATGAGTTACGAGATGGAAAATTCAAGAAGACGGCTCAAACTATTACATATGCTCCTCACTTCATATCAGTAGTAGTTTTCGCAGGTATGATTATAGCTTTTTTAGATCCTTCTACAGGCGTGATAAATAATTTTATTCAATTACTAGGTTTTGAACCTATAAGTTTCATGACAGAACCTAGTTGGTTTAAATCCATTTTTGTTTGGTCTAATGAATGGCAAAACCTTGGTTGGGGGGCAATTATATATTTGGCGGCTTTAGCAGGGGTAGACCCTCAATTACATGAAGCTGCTAAAGTAGATGGAGCTTCAAGATTGCAACGTATTTGGCATATTAACATACCTAGCATAATGCCCACTATTATCATACTTTTAATACTAAATATGGGGAATATGATGTCTATTGGTTTTGAAAAAGTGTTGCTTTTGCAAAATGCGTTGAATTTAGAATCTTCCCAGATAATTCAAACTTATGTTTATGAAACCGGATTGTTACATGCGCAATATAGTTATTCTACTGCAGTGGGATTATTTAATGCCATTATTAATTTTATGATTCTTATTTTCTTTAATAAGATGGCTAGAAGAACAGGAACAAGCTTATGGTAAGCAGGGGGAATTCACAATGGCAATAAAACAATCAAAAACAGACAAAGTATTTGATGTCTGTAATAAATTTTTAGTTTGGTTTTTTATACTATTAATTTCTTATCCGTTGATTTATATTATCAGCGCTTCCATTAGTGACCCCCAGTTTGTAAATTCGGGACAAATGTGGCTTTTCCCTAGGGGTATTACATTCGAAGGGTTTGGAAGGGTGTTTCAAAATAGTGAAATATGGTTAGGTTATCGTAATACAATATTTTATACGCTTTTTGGTACTTTTATTAATTTAGCGATAACACTGCCAATGGCATATGCGCTTTCTAGACAAGAATTAATTGGAAAGAAGATAATCATGGCTTTATTAGTATTCACAATGTTTTTTGAAGGGGGGTTAATTCCAACTTATTTATTGGTACGTGATTTAGGGTTTGTTGATACTATTTGGGCAATGGTACTTCCTAATGCTGCAGTTATGTGGAATATAATTGTTACCATGACTTTCTTTAAAGCGACCATACCTAGAGGTTTAGAGGAAGCTGCTGAGATGGATGGTGCCTCTCAAATAAGAACATTTTTCCAAATAGTAATACCTTTATCAGCTCCTATTATAGCGGTTATGGCATTGTTTTATGGTGTGAGTCATTGGAATCAATATTTCAATGCAATGATCTATTTACAGGATAAAAGTTTGTTTCCATTACAACTCTTTTTAAGAGAAATATTAGTACAACAGCAGTTAACTACGGAATTAATGCAACAATCAGGTTCTGCTGAAGCTTTGAGTGAGCATTCAAGAATAGCTGATATTGTTAAATATGCAGTAATGATTGTCTCAGCAGCTCCGTTACTAATTGTTTATCCATTTTTACAAAGATTCTTTTTGAAAGGAGTAATGATTGGATCCTTGAAGGAATAGAAAGATAGGTGCTCAACTGTTTATAATTAAAACTTTAAAAAGGGGATTATAATAAAATGAAAAATAAATTATTAATCTTTTCGTTATTTATATTATTCATTTTAATGGTTGGTTGTTCAAATGATGAAGAGGCAGGAGATGAGTCAAATGAGCCAGCTGATAATTTTAATACCGAAGGGTTCCCTGTTGTAGATGAACCAATTACTTTAGAAATTATGGGTAAACGTTCTGCAATACAGCCGGAATGGAGTGAGATGGGATTCTTTCATGAAATAGAGGATTTAATGAATATAAGTTTTGAGTATAAAACATCCACGGGAGATGACTTTGAACAAAATAAACAACTTTCTTTCGCTAGTTTGGATTTACCAGATGTATATTATGGAGCGGAATTGACAGCTGGTGAAGAAGTAGATTATGGCTCACAAGGATTATTGATTCCTTTAGAGGGATTGATTGAAGATTATGCACCAAATTTAAAGAAATTATTAGATGAAAACCCTGATTTACGTGCTTCTATCACGACACCGGATGGCCATATATATGCTTTACCTGGAATTGACCAATCCCCGACCTCAAAAACACCAATTTTATGGATGAATGGACCTTGGTTAGAAACGCTAGAAATGGATAAACCAGCTACTATGGAAGATTTTTATGAAATGTTAAAAGCTTTTAAAGAAGAAGATCCGGGTAACGTAGGTGAGGTAATACCAATAACTGCAACTGATTTAGAAGAGTTAAGACAAGGTCTTTTTGCTAATTTTGGAATTGTCCAAGAAGAGGGAATTTTCGAAGAGAATGAAACAGTAGATTATGCTTGGGTACAAGATGAATACAAAGAATATTTGCAATTTGTTAACAAACTATATGAAGAGCAATTACTAGATAATGAAATAGTATCTCATACATGGGAACAATTTGTTGCTAAAGGGGAGCGTACCGGTATTTTTACAACTTGGCCAATTGTTATGGTAGGCTTTGAAGATCCGCAAGAAGCATTAAACTATCCGATCTTACCACCAATGACTAGTTCTACCAATGATGAAAAATTAACTATTAGTAATAGTGAAATATATCGAGGAAGAGTCGCCATAACCTCGGAAAATGAATATCCTGAAGCAACCATGCGTTGGATAGATTACCTGTATTCTGAAGATGGAACATATTTATCTAGACTAGGAATAGAAGGAGAGACTTATGAATGGAACGATGATGACCAATGGGTATTATTATCTGAAAGCGGTTTAAGTACAACGGAAACCAACGCTAAACATGCTCCAGGAGTAGGAACGTTAGTACCGATGAACTTAACTGAAGAATTTTATGAAAAAGAAGGAGGTAACCCAGCCATTTTAGAAATTTATGATTGGGCAAACGAAGAATTAGTCCCTTATGCAGAAACTCCTTATCCACAAGTATATTTAACTATTGATGAACAGCAGAGAGTTAATGCATTAAAAACAGAAATTGATAGTTACGTAGAGCAAATGGAGGCAAAATTCATTACAGGTTCAGAGTCAATTGAGGGAGCATGGGATCAGTACGTGGAGACGCTTAATAGTCTTGGTATAGAGGAACTGGTTGAAATACATCAAGCTGCCTATGATCGTTGGGCTGAAGTGCAATGATTGGTAGGTAAACTAAAAGAATATCAAAAAACTACTTATCAGTGATCAGAATTATCACAAAAGATTGATCCTAAAATAAAAACATTGCGGGCTACCTTGATTTATCAGAAAAGACTGTAATAACAAGCTTGCTCAGCAAGGTAGCCAAAGTGTATTAGAGTCTTTTTTCTTTTGTTGAAGTTGGAAATGAGGTTAGCTTTCTCGTTATCTAGCCTAACTATCCTAAGTCAATATTTACAATTATGTTGTGTCAAGGTGCTGCTAGGTGAGATTTTATAGAATTTCAAGAAAGTTTTATACAATTTGCTAAGCAGAGAAATACCTTGGTTATCAATGAAAGTATTTATTAAAAATCGAGTAAAAGCGAGTGATGTGGTTTGAAAATAGGTTTAGATTTTTTTATTGAGGAACAATTTAAAGAATTTAAGGGGCAACGTATAGGATTATTAACTAATATTACAGGTGTTAATCAACAGTTGATTCCAGCCATTGATTTATTGTATAAACATCCTTCAATAAACCTAACAACATTATACTCACCGGAACATGGTATACGTGGGGAGGCAAAGGAAGGTGAACAAGTAAGTTCAAGTACTGATCCTTATACAGGCCTACCGGTATATAGTTTGTATGGCGAAAAAAAAGAACCGACAAAAGAAATGATGGATCCTGTTGATGTGGTAGTATTCGATTTGCAGGATATTGGTTCTCGTTATTATACATTTATTTATACCATGGCATATATGATGAAAGCCTGTGAAAAATTCAATAAACATTTTGTAGTGTTAGATCGGCCTAATCCGATTTCAGGTAAGATAGAAGGTAATATCGTGGAAACAGATGTAAGATCTTTTGTAGGGTTACTCCCTATTCCAAATCGACACGGTATGACAGTAGGTGAACTTGCCCAATTGTTTAAATGTGAATTCGGATATAATTGTTTACTTACAGTAGTACCTATGCAAGGATGGGATAGAGAAAAATATTTTGATGAATTGAACTTGATTTGGGTCTCACCATCTCCTAATACTACTAATATTGATATGTGTACTCTTTATGCGGGAACTTGTTTAATCGAAGGTACTAATTTATCAGAAGGAAGAGGAACAACTCGACCATTTGAAATAGTAGGTGCACCTTTTATAAATGGTCAGTTATTAGCGAAAAAGTTTAATGAAAAGAAGAATCCGGGTATATTAGCACGACCTACTACATTTGCACCTTTTTATCAAAAATATGAAAATGAAAAATGTGAAGGTATACATTTACATATTAAGGATCGAAAGGTTCTTAACTCTGTACAAGTGGGACTAAGTCTAATTGAGACTGTGGCGGAGATATATCCAAACCACTTTTATTTTAAGAGAAATGACCAAGGTAAATATTTTTTTGATCTGTTAGCTGGTACTAAACAATTAAGAGCGTTAATTCTGAAAGGTGAAACAGAGGTTTTTTTAAGATCTTGCAATGGAATACTGCAAAAATTTCAAAAACTAAAAGAGCCGTACTTATTATATAAATAAATTAATTTATGATTTAAAAAAGTAAACGGGAAACATAAGATCGAGATAAATATTTCTAAGAGTGTAGCAAAAAGGATAAATGTAGTAAAATAAAATTTTAATCCGTAGATAGTTTGAAGCAATACGCATTGCTGTCATTTAAGGGAGGAATTATAATGATCAAATATAGATATTACAAACCTGGAGATGAGAAAGAGATTGTAAAGCTATGGAATAAAACTCTTTGGAGAGATCCAATCACTTCAGAAAGATTTCGGAATCTCGTTTTACTTGATGTTAATTTTGATCCTAAAGGTCTGCGCTTAGCTTTTGATGATACCAATTTAAAAGGGGTAGTATATGCCGTTAGAAGACTCACCCCCATGGCAGGTACAGAATTGGAACCTGATAATGGCTGGATACCTTTCTTTTTTGTTGAAAAAGTATACAGGAATCAAGACATAGGTACCACACTGCTTAATGAAGCTATAGATTTTCTGCGGAAAAATGGCAGAAAGAACGTGTTTTTTGCTTCATATGCTCCTAATTATATTATGCCAGGTATAGACGAGGGAGCTTATCCTGCAGCATATAAATTTTTGGAATCTAAAGGCTTTAAAAAAATGTATTCACCTATTGCAATGGATAAACAATTAATTGATTTTAAATTATCAAATGAGATACAGGAGTTACTAAGTAAAAGAGAAGAGGAAGGTTATAGCTTTAAATTTGCAGAAGATAAAGATTTATATGAAGTGATACAATTTGCTAATAATAAATTTAATCCTGACTGGGGGAGAGCTATACGTGAGGGAATTCTCCGTGGTCTTCCGTTAAATCGAATTTTGATAGTTAAAAATAAGGATAAAGTAGTCGGTTTTTGCTTATATGGAGGCTACGAAGGTATACCTGAACGCTTTGGCCCATTCGGCATTGACCCAGATGAACAAGGTAAAAAATTAGGAAAGATTTTGCTGAATCTTTGTTTATATCAGATGAAAGCTGAGGGCCTCCATGGTGCATGGTTTTTATGGACTGGCGAAAAAACTACAGCTGGATATTTATATAAAAAAACAGGTTTTGAAATAAGTCGTACCTTTAGTGTGATGAAAAAAGATATTTAATTAATAGAAATGAGTTGATATTTATGTCTGTCAACGGAGGACTTGTGATTTTAAAAGAAATGTTAGCTGCACTCCCGCCTTCTGAGAAAAGAATAGCTACTTATATTATTAATCATCCAGATGAGGCTATTCAGCTAACAGCGATGGAACTCGGTAAGAGAAGTTCTACTAGCGGAGCTGCAGTAATTCGTCTATGTAAGTCCTTGAACTTAAACGGATTTCAAGATTTAAAAATACGTATAGCAGGTGATCTACAAAAAGGGAATGTAGATGGGTATAGTGATATAGAACCTAAAGAAGAAACGAAGTCTATTATAAATAAAATGACGAGTAATAGTATTGAAACGATGAAAGAAACTGCAGAGTTACTAAGCGAGATAGACATTGATAAAACTGTTTCAGCAATGCAAAAAGCTGAAAAGATCCATTTCTTTGGTGTTGGTGCTTCAAGCATTATAGCTCAAGATGCTCATCAAAAATTTCTTAGAATAAACAAAATAAGTACTGCATATACAGATTTGCATATGGCTGCTACTCAAGTAGCAAATGCGGGAAAAGAAGATGTTGTTGTGGGCATTTCCTTTTCAGGAAACACAATGGAGGTAGCTAAACTCCTTCAATTAGCGAAAAAAAACAATTCAACTACTATTAGCCTTACGAAATATGGTAATAACCAAGTCACGGCAATAGCTGATATTAATCTGTATACCTCAGCTACAACGGAGCCAACTTTTCGCAGTGCAGCAACATCTTCACGTTTAGCACAATTACAAGTGATAGATATTTTATTTATGTGTGTTGCGTCCTTACAATATGATGATACGGTAAAACATCTAGAGGCAACAAGAAAAGCGATAAGTTTGTTAACAGAAAAAGGGAAAAGTTCACGAAAGAATTTGTAATTATATCTTATTTAAATTAAATGAATGAGAACTGATAAATAGCTGTTGTAAAGTAATACTATAATCTATAAATAGAATGTGAATAGCGGAACCGCATAATAACCGAAAGGATGTGGCAGATGAGGGAAAAGGTAGTGAACCTGATAAAAAGAGAAGTAAATTTGAGGCATATCCCTGGTGCAGTGATTAGTGTTTCGTTTCAAGGTAAAATGCTGATGGAAGAAGCGGTAGGATATAGGATGGTTTATCCAAAGCAGAGGCCAATGCAATTAGATACGATTTTTGATATAGCGTCGTTAACGAAAGTGACAGCAACTCTGCCTGCTATTTTAAAGTTGATAGAGATAGGAGAGATATATTTAAATCAAAAAGTTGCTAGTATTTTACCAATGTTTGCGCAACAGGGTAAGCAAGATATAACGATAATGGATTTACTAACACATACATCAGGTTTACCGTCTCATAAAAAATATTATCTAAATCATTTATTAACTAAAGACAAGATTATCAAAAATATTTATAACCAAGAATTAGAGTATAAAACTGGTACAAAGGTGATATACAGTGATTTAGGAATGATTACTTTATATCAAGTGATAGAAACAGTAACAAATCAAAGTTTTGAAGAGTTTGTAAGAACTAATTTTTTTGAACCCTTAAAAATGTACGAAACAAGCTTTAAGCCCACACAGGATTCCAATAGGTTAGCGGCAACTGAATATGATGAGAAAGCTGGTTCCTATAAGCTAGGAATTGTTCATGATGAAAACACTGAATCAATGGGTGGAATTAGTGGGCATGCTGGACTATTTTCGACCGTTCGTGATTTGCAAAATTACGCAGCAATGGTTGAACAGGAAGGAACGTTTAAAGGAATTCAAATCTTATCTCCTGCTATTTTAAAGCTCTCGAAAACAAATTTCACCTCTTTTAGTGATGAATTCCGAGGCTTAGGATGGTTGCTTAATAATAATTCCGTGTCTTCTTGTGGAGATTTATTTTCTGAATCATCCTATGGTCATACTGGTTTTACTGGAACTAGCATATGGTTTGACCCGAGCATTTCCTTACATGTTATTTTATTAACTAACAGAGTACATTTTGGTAGAATACCGGAGCATATATTAAATTTGAGAGCTGCAGTGCATAATATCATTCGCTCCTGTATAGATGAATGAGAAATAGTATGTTTTTTGAATTTTCAAGGAGTATATTACCGGACTGTTCTATTTTTTTGCGGGGAGTATGTTATATAGATTTTGATCAATGAGGTCTTATAAGGGCTTGAAAACTAAATGAAATAATAGTTGATGTAATAGCCTGTTATGAGTAGCTCACCTCATAACAGGCTATTTTTCTATTTTTTAAAATAATAATTCGTTAAAATATAAAATATATTGAATTATTATTTTAATTTCGTGTGTAATATGATAACATGATATTAGAATAAAATGTGATGAATCACGGAAAAGGTGATTATATGTCTAGTATGGAGAAAAAAATTGGCAGGCTTATCATTGCTGGATTTCATGGTAAGGAGGTTTCTGCAGATATCAAAAACCTTATTTATTATTATCATGTAGCAGGTGTTATATTGTTTAGCCGTAATATAGATAATACCCAACAGCTAAAAAAATTAACAAGCGCATTGCAAGAAGAAGCTCGAGTAGCGGGATATCAAAAACCATTATTAATTTGTTTAGACCAAGAGAATGGCATTGTTCGAAGATTGGGGGAGGAAGCTACCATTTTTCCTGGATCGATGGCAATTTCAGCCACACGGCAACCAGATTACGCCTTTCGCATTAGCTATGCTACAGGAGAGGAGTTACGAGCGTTAGGAATCAATTGGAATCTTGCCCCGGTATTGGATATTAACAGTAATCCATATAACCCAGTAATAGGTGTTCGATCTTTTGGTGAATCAGTTGATCAAGTTTCTAGTTTTGGTAAGCAAGCTATGAAGGGGTTGCAAGAAGCGGGGATCATTACAACCCTTAAACATTTTCCGGGTCATGGAGATACAGAGGTTGATTCTCATCTTGAAATGCCTGTTGTAACTCATGATATAGAAAGACTAAGGATGGAGGAGTTACAACCATTTCAAGATTGTATCAATGCGGGCGCAGATGTGGTGATGTCAGCTCATATCCACTTTCCAGCTCTGGAATCACAACACGATCTGCCGGCTACCTTATCTAAACACATATTAACAAATGTATTACGGCATCAACTCAACTTTCGTGGTGTGGTAACAACAGATTGCTTAGAGATGGAAGCGATATCACATACAATAGGTACGGCTAGAGGAGCTGTTCAAGCTATTCAAGCAGGAGCAGATCTAGTCATTATTTCGCACACCTACTCTAAACAAGTAGAAGCAATCCAAGCGATTCAACAAGCAGTTGAGACGGGTGATATAAAGAAAGGTAGGATCAATCAATCCATTATGCGTATTAATGAATTGATTGATAACTATAAACTAGATAAAGAGCAGGAATATGATCCTCAACTAATTGGAGGCTTCGACCATGAACAATTAGCCAGTCAAGTTTACCAGCGCAGTGTCACCGTTGAAAAAAATGAGCAGGTATTACCTTTAGACGTTGAAAATAAACAAGTGCTTGTTGTAGAAGTAGCTAGCTTAACAAAATCTAAGGCAGAAGATCAATTGGTTGATACTATACTATCACCCATTATAAAAGAATATCTACCAAACGCAGAAACAATGGTATTGTCAGCACAGCCATCTTCAGACCAAATGCAAGCAGTGATTAAGAAATCTGTGAATGTTGATTATATTATTTTTGGAACGGTGGGGCTTACACTGGATATTAAGTGGCAAGAGCTTATTCAGGCATGTCAAACTAATTTTGTGAAAATCGTAGGTTTGGCAATGAAGTCTCCATATGATCTTAAATATTTTTCCAAGGCGGACGCTGTTATTTGCACATACGAATCAACCTATCCAGCAGTAACAATGGCGCTAAGAGCGATTATTGGAGAGATAGAAACAGCAGGGGAACTTCCAGTAGATGTGTTTTAAGTAAGAAAGAAGTCAATAAACTAGTTGGAAAATGACTTACTTAAAGATTCAATGGATAATATGTAAGAATACACTTAATTTATTTTCGTAGTAGATTAATAATGTTTGTATAATAAATTAACATATTATTATATAAAACAATTAGAATAAAAATATTGTTTTTGAGATCAGTAGATTTTTAATATAAAAGTATTTCTTGAAATCCTCTATAAGATGAAATGATGGTAGTTAATAAAGTGATTAATTGTAGGAGAAATTTAAATAATAGGATTATCTTTGTATTTTGAAGGATTAACCTATTTTGACATGCGCGAGAAAAAACTATCTTCTATATAAGTAGGTGATGATACCATGGAAATATTGACAACGTTAACGACAGAACAGCGTAATGAGAGCACAATGGAAATCGATCATATGAGCACATATGACATATTGAAAATATTTAATCAGGAGGACCAAAGTGTTGCTAAAAGTGTGGAAAGGGTACTGCCTGAGATTGCAGAAGCGGTGGAAATAGTTAGTGCAGCATTTACCAAGGGAGGAAGACTGCTCTATGTAGGGGCAGGTACAAGCGGACGTATCGGTATCCTGGATGCGGTAGAATGTCCGCCTACGTTTGGTACACCACCCGATCTAGTACAAGGGATGATTGCTGGAGGAGATCAGGCCATCATGAAAGCAGTTGAGGGGGCAGAGGATAATCCTGCCTTAGGAGCGGCTGATTTGGAGGAGCGAGGGTTAACAGAACTGGATGTAGTAGTAGGTATTGCCGCTAGCGGAAGAACGCCGTATGTGGCAGGGGCGCTAAAGCATGCGCAGGAACTCGGTGCAAAAACGATCAGTTTGAGCAGTAATAAAAACGCCAAGATAAGTCAATACGCTGATATCAAAATAGATGTGGTGACAGGACCTGAAGTGTTAACAGGCTCTACAAGATTAAAGGCAGCAACCGCACACAAGATGGTGTTAAACATGCTGACCACCACCACGATGATCCAAGCCGGTAAGATTTATCAAAATTTGATGGTCGATGTCAAGGTGAGTAACTATAAGCTAAAGGAACGCGCAAAGCATATTATTGCTGCCGTAACAGAAGTGTCGCTGGAAGAAGCTGCAGCAACATTGGAAAAAGCACAATTAGAGGTGAAGCCTGCTATTGTCATGATAAAAGCAAATGTTAATTATGAAGAGGCGAAAAAATTACTTCATCAAGCAGATGGATTTGTGCGATATGCCATTACTCGCGCGACCTCTGATAACGATACCTAAAAATTAAAAACGGGTGGTAGTAATTGATATTATCTTTATGTGTGTAGCTTCCTCACAATATGAGCCTACCGTTCAATATTTAGATGCCACAAGAGATGCCGTTGGTGAACTGAAACAGCAGCAAGAAAAGACGCAAGCCTATCAAAAACGAAAGAATAAGTGAGGGAAGGCTATGAAATATGTGATAGGAATCGATGGTGGCGGTACAAAAACAATAGCTGTGCTGGCCGATAAGGAAGGAACAGAGGTAGCTAGAGCTGTTGCGGGTGCTTCTAATCCCAATATTGTCACACCTGCTCAGTTAAAGCAGACGCTGCAGATCGTACTAAGTGACCTAAAACAATCGCACCTAGATGCTTATCAGCAGGTGACTGCTCTATATGCAGGAGTATCTGGTGCTGGTCATCCAGATGCGCAACAACAGATAAGAACCGTATTGATATCACTTGTGCCGGCTTCTATGCAGGTGACAGTAGATCATGATGCGTTGATCGCTTTATATGCAGGTACAGAGGGCAATCCCGGAATCGTACAAATATCAGGCACTGGCTCGATTACCTATGCAATTAATGAAACAGGAAAACGCCAGAGAGTAGGTGGTTGGGGGCATTTTATCGGGGAAAGGGGCAGTGGTTATCGTTTGGGACATGAGGCATTGAAGGCTGTTTTTGCTGTGCATGATCAAGTTGGTCCACCAACCTTGCTTTACGATATAGTCCGTCAACAATTTCAAATAAGTCATATACCAGATATGATTCCACTTATTTATCAGGCAACCAATCCGAAAGAAGGAATTGCAACGCTTGCCAAAACCGTTTTTCGCGCTGCAGAAGAGGCAGATCCCATTGCACAAGCAATCATCGACCGAAATGGAGCTTACATAGGCCAGAGCGTACTTCAACTAGCACAACAATTATTTGCCAATCATCCCAAAAATCAAGCGATCCCAGTTGTGCTGGCCGGCAGTATATTTAAGCGCTTCGATTTGTTGGAAGATGCCATAAGACAGGTAATAGATGGACATAAGCCAATGCTGGAACTGACAATACTAGAAGCAGCGCCTGTCTACGGGGCCGTTATGGCAGCATTAAATAATCGAGAGGGGGATACATCGTGCGATTGATAGCGATAGATCAAGAGCGGATGACCGATATGCTCACACTATGGAATGATAACCTACCTGCTTTTCCAATGAGACAATCCTTATTTCAACAAAATAGTTTGGATGATCAGAATATTAGTTTTCAAGCTTCCAGGTTGGCAGTCAATGAAGAAAATTGTGTGATCGGAATGGTGATCGCAAAGTATTGGCAGGAAAAGCTGGATGTCGCGATGCTAAAAGATACCGGCTGGATTCAAGTATTATTGGTGGATCAGGAGTACCGTCAACAAGGTATAGGTGGCAAATTGTTAGCGCATGCAGAAGAGCGTTTGCAGGCAACCGGTATACAGCAGATATTGTTAGGAAGAGATCCCTATCATTATTTTCCGGGCATTCCTGCTGAAGATCAGCAAACGATCAAGTGGTTCGAGAAAGCAGGTTATATCGGTCAAGGTGAGGAATATGATTTGCTTCAATCCTATTCGGATGACTGGAAAGTGCAGGCTTTTGACAAGTCACGAGAAGAGATGTCGTTTCAATTATTAGAACGATCAGATAAGCAGGCCTTTCTCGACTTTTTACATCGATGCTTCCCAGGACGCTGGGAATATGAGGCGATGCATTATTTTGAAAAGGGTGGTACTGGAAGAGAGTTTGTCATTCTAAAAAAAGCAAATCAGATCATCGGTTTTTGCCGTGTAAATGATGCGCAATCTCCGTATATTGCACAAAATGTCTACTGGGACCCATTGTTTGACCAAGAACTAGGAGGCGTTGGTCCCTTAGGTGTGGACGCAAAGGAAAGAGGTCAAGGCTTCGGACTGGCCATTGTCGAAGCAGGTATTCAAGCTTTACGAAATCGAGGCATTGATCATATTGTTATTGATTGGACAGGGCTGGTTTCTTTTTATCAAAAGTTAGGATATCAGCCATGGAAGAAATATGTTTCTTATAAAAAGGTTAACGAGTAGGGAAACATGATAAAGGGTGGGACATGTATATGGTAGTTTCTCATTATGCTATTGGTTTAATGTCTGGAACATCGTTAGACGGAATAGACGCAGCTTTGGTAAAAATAACAGAGATGGACGGATCCCTGCGAGTGGAACAAGTCGGATATCAGTCGACCAACTACAGGGAGGATGTGAAGGGCGAACTTTTACAGCTTTGTCATCCGGATAGTGCTACAATAGAACGCATCTCCAGCATGAATATGTATCTTGGCGAATTATTTGCTGATGCGGCTATTAGCTTGATCCAATCAGAGGGTTTGAACAAGAAAGAGGTAAGCTTGATAGGTTCACACGGTCAAACGATTTATCATGAACCGAATGTAACAGACAAGGTGCCTTATCATGTGCCTTCCACTTTACAAATTGGAGATATTGGTGTGGTAGCGGAAAAGACAGGGATTACCACGGTCGGTGATTTTAGAACCAGAGATATCGCAGCTGGCGGGCAAGGGGCGCCATTAGTCCCTTATGTGGATTATATGCTTTATGCTAGTTCGACAGTAACCAGAGTACTCTTAAATATAGGCGGCATTGCCAACATCACCTTCCTGCCAAAAGGTGCGACGCAAGAACAAGTATTGGCCTATGATACCGGTCCTGGAAATATGCTGATAGACGCCTTTGCCAAACGAGTCACCAACCATGTACAAACCTATGATAAAGGCGGCAAGCTTGCGGCTACTGGTAAGGTCGAGCCATCTTGGTTAGCAACATTATTGGAACATGATTATTATCAGCAATCAATACCAAAGACAACAGGGCGTGAAGACTTTGGCGAAGCGTACGCAGATAAACTATGGGAAAAAGGACAACAACGAGGGATTCGTGAAATCGATCGTTTAGCTACGATTACTGAACTAACCGCTGTCACAATCATGGAGGCAGTCAAGAAACATGACGAAGTAGATGAGGTTATTGTAAGTGGAGGAGGCGTCCATAATCAAACGTTAATGAAACAACTAGCCAACCTTGCCGACCCGATACAGGTGCACGCTGTTAAGGATGAACAAGTCAGTGCCGACTCTAAGGAAGCCGTCGCTTTTGCTATCTTAGGTTATCAATGTTTACATAAAAGATGTAATACGATCCCAACAGCTACTGGTGCAGCACATGGGGTGGTGATGGGGAAGGTGGCTTGGTAGATAGCCTCAGAAAAGTAAATAAGAATTAAAAGAACCTACATCGATTTTACTTATACGTCGGTGTAGGTTTAGTTTTGATTTATTCCAGACCCAAATGACAAATTGAAAAATTCGACTAACTTAACTCTTTATTTAATTTTGTCGCTAGATCGATGAGCTCTGTCGGCTTGCTAATTGTATAATCTGGTACCTCGTCCTTCTCCTGCGGCTGTTTATCATAACGTGTCGTCCAGGTTAAATGTACAGATGTTATTCCTAGTCTATTAGCTCCTGCTATATCTCTCTTTAAATTATTCCCTACCATAATAATTCTCGGGATATCTTTTTCCATTAAATCTAACGCTCCTATCGCGGCTTTAAACATTCTAGCGCTCGGCTTTAATGCTTTTACGTTTTCGGAATAAATCATAGACGTAAAATAATCGTATAACTTATGGTCTAACATCATGTTTTTAAAAGATTGGGCATTACCATCAGCTACCATACATAATGTAAAGCCTTCCTCAGCTAACTTCTTTACCGTGTCGCCAGCACCAGGTATTAATTCAGCTTTTATGACAATACCATCATTATTACGAATTTCTGTACCTTCGTCAATAAGAGTATCTCCACAATCTAAAAAAATAATTAGTTTCTTTTTTTGGTTATTCATTTGTGGCATCTTCTATTCTCGCCCCTTTGAGTTTTAATTCATTTGCATAATGACAAGCTGAAAAATGTTCTTGATCTTCACCTATTTGCGCTAAATTTGGAATATCTATAGTGCATTTATCTGTCTTATATGGACACCTTGGATGAAATTCACAGCCTGATGGAGGATTTGCAGGATTTGGTACTTCTCCTTCAAGAATTATTCTTTCCTTCTCAACGTTAGGATCTGGGATTGGTACTGCCGACAACAATGCCTCTGTATAAGGATGTTTTGGATGATTAAAAATTTCCTCTACGGACGCCATTTCTACTATTTTTCCTAAATGCATTACCACAACTTTATCCGAAATCGTTTGAACTACTGATAGGTCATGAGAGATAAAAATATAGGTGATTCCAAATTCTTTTTGCAAATCAATTAACAAATTAATAATTTGAGCTTGAATCGATACATCTAATGCTGAGACTGCTTCATCACAAACAATGACTTTAGGTTGTGTGATCAGTGCCCTTGCAATTGCAATCCGTTGTCTTTGTCCACCAGAAAAAGCATGGGGATAACGTTTTAAATAATTAACATTCAATCCAACTTTCTCTGCGATGTTTGCCACTTTTTCATTTGCTTCATTCTTAGTTAAATTAAAATTTGTAATGAGCGGTTCAGCAATAATATCGTATACACTCATTCTAGGGCTGAGTGACGAGTAAGGGTCTTGAAAAATCATTTGAATATCTTTTCTATATTTTTTATACTCTTCCCGATTCATATTCAAATAATCCACTTTTTCATTCTTTTCTGCATGGTAGTTTACCACTCCTGAAGTTGCATCTATACCTTTGACTATACATCTACCTAAGGTAGTTTTACCACAACCCGATTCTCCAACAATACTTAATGTTTCTCCCTCGTATAAATCAAAGGATATATCTTTTAAGACTTTTATTGGCTTAGGTCTGCTGAATAATTTTGTGGATTTTGCTTTAAATTCTTTATCTATATTTTTCACATTAAGGATCTCTTTAGCCATCGTGATCCTCCTTTGTTTCAGGTTTATAAAGAAAACATCTTGCTTCGTGGTCGGAACTAACTTGATAATTAGGAACGCTTTGCGCATCACACAGCCCTTCAATACGATGAATACATCGGTCATAGAAGCCACACTTATTTCTCATGTTAATGGCTAGTGGGACAGTTCCTTCAATAGATGTTAACCTTTGATTTTTATTTCCTCCCAGTCGAGGCATTGATTTAATTAATCCAATGGTGTAGGGATGTTTGGGATTGTTGAATATTTCTTTTACTGGTGCCTTTTCCACGATTTTACCTAAATACATTACCGCAACTTCATCACACATTTCTGCGATGACGCCCAAATCATGCGTTACGAGGAGAATCGCCATCTCAAATTCTTTTTGTAACTCTTTCATTAATTCCATTACTTGGGCTTGAATGGTCACATCTAGAGCAGTAGTGGGTTCATCGGCTATTAATAATTCCGGATTACAAGCTAACGCCATAGCAATCATTACTCGTTGTCTCATACCTCCAGAAAATTCATGTGGATATTGATTGAATCTTTTTTCTTCATTGGATATACCCACTTTTCGTAGCATATCCAACGCTATTTCTTTAGCCTTCTTTTTATTCTTTGTTCGATGTATTAAAATATTTTCCATTATTTGATTACCAATAGTATATAATGGTGATAAAGCTGTCATAGGTTCTTGAAAAATCATCGAAACTCGCTTTCCTCTTATATTTCGTATTTTTTTTCCGGTTGATTTTAAACTTAAGATGTCAATATTATTTAAAGATTTATCTTTTTTTGATTTATATAAAATTTTCCCAGTAGTTTCACATACTTTCGGGTTTAATTGCATAATAGATCGGCTTGTTAAACTTTTTCCACAACCTGATTCTCCAACTAGTCCTAAAGTTTTCCCTTTTTTCAATTGAAAATCTACCCCATCTACTGCGTTTAATTCATAATCATCTTGTTGAATGGTTATTTTCAGATCCTCTACAGACAGCAGTGGAGAATGGTTGTCTTCTTTGACCACTTTTTCTTTTACATCCATACTATCCCTCGCTTAATCATTATTTGTTTCAACTTAACATTACTTTTTATAAGGGTCTGCTGCATCTCGTAATCCGTCACCAAAAAAATTAAAGCATAGAACGGATAAGATAACAAAAAACAATGGGATTAGTTTCCATGGGTACAATGCTACGTTATTAATTTCTTGCGCTTCTTGTAGTAAAACTCCCCAACTGGTTGCTGGTGAGCGAATGCCTAATCCTAAAAAGCTCATAGCTGTTTCTGCTAAAATCATGGCGGGAATGGCTAAGGTAATAGCTACTATTAGGTAACTAAATATTCCAGGAAGTAAGTGTTTTATAATTATTTTTGAATTTTTCACACCTGCAATTTTTGCTGCCAACACATATTCTTCATTTTTTAACGACATGAATTGACCTCGAACAACTCTGGCTAAACCTGTCCATTCAATAAAAGCTATGATAATAACAATATATAGATACATTTGAACCACTGGAATATCAGGTGGAATAGCTGCTGACAGTGCCATCCATAATGGTAATGTGGGGAATGATCGAAAGATTTCTATAACTCTTTGAATAATCACATCCACCCATTTTCCAAAGTAACCTGAAATACCACCTATGATGAAGCCTAGAATGAGACTTATAGCCACCCCTACTAAAGGAATACTTAAGGATACTTGGCTGCCTAATATTAAACGAGAAAACAGATCCCTTCCCATACCGTCTGTCCCTAGTATGAAGATTTGCCCAGGTTCTTCTACACCAAATAAATGAATATCACTTTTAATCAGACCAAATAGTTTATACTCAGGGCCTTCAACAAAAAAATGAATGGGATATTTAGTGCTTTTATCTTGGATAAAGTTCTTTCTTAATGTTTCTGGATCGCGTTCTGAGGTTAAACCATATACAAATGGCCTTAAATGAAAATTACCTTCCTCATCAAAGAAATGAATAGACATTGGTGGAGCGTTTGAATAATCACTATCATATTGCTGTGTACCTTGAGGTGCAAGAAAACCCGCGAATATAGCCCCTACATAAAATAAAGCTAATAAAAGGAGACTAATTCTAGCGAGTTTATGTTTTCTTAATTTTTTCCAAATTAGATTCCATTGAGAGCTATAATATTCTTTATTCTTCTTCTTTTCTACAACAAATTCATGGGCCTCATTGTTTTTGTGTTGGTTTATCCTTTTTCTTAATTTATTAAAAAAATTGGATTTTCTCATAGATCACAGTCCTTTAATTTCAGTTCGAATCTTAGGATCTAACCAAGCTAATAGGATGTCCGATATTAACGTGCCAAGTACTGTCAGTACTGCCATGAATAATAACCACGTACCAGCTAAGTACATATCCTGACCGAGTAAAGCATTGTACATTACTGGTCCTTGAATAGGTAAATTTAATACAATAGCTGTAATCGTGGATCCAGTAAATATATTTGATAAAGTCCATCCAAACGTACTTACTACAGGATTTAAGGCAGCTCTTGTGGGATATTTCAATAATATTTTTCTTTCTGAAACTCCTTTTGATCTTGCTGTTACCACATTAGGTTTGTTTAACTCATCTAACATTTGCCCTCTCATTACTCTGGTCAATTCCGCAGTGCTGGCAGTACCGATAACGATTATTGGTATGATCATATGTTTCATTAAATCTTGGATTTTTTCCCAAGTCCAAGGGGCATTCTCATATTCGCTGGAAAAAAGACCTAGTAGAGGGTCGCCGAAATTGACATATGAATAATACATCAATATTATTGCAAATAAAAAGTTAGGCGTAGCCATACCAATAAAACTAATCGCAGAGAATAAATAATCAGACAAAGAATATTGTTTTACCGCTGTATAAATACCAATAGGAATGGCTACTAGGTAAGTAAAAGCCATCGTTGTAAGCGATACGATTAATGTGAGAGCCATGTATCTATCAATTACACTAGTAACTGGTTCGTTATAATTAAATGAATGTCCAAAATCAAAATGAAGAAGAATATCTTTCATCCACAAAAAGTATTGAACTACCCAATGTTTATCTAGACCTAAGTCTGCTCTCATTGTTTCTATTTCAGCCTGTGTCATATTTTCTCCCTGAGCAGACATTTGCGCTGCATAATGTGTTACATAATCACCAGGTGGTAATTGAATAACAAAGAAAACGATCATGGATACACAAATCAACACTGGTATTACTAAAAGTACTCTTCTAATAATATATTGAAACATAATGCAACCTATCCTTTTATAAGTGATTTTAGATAAGTGAAGAGTGACTTCCTCACTTATCTATTTGGAAGTATCATTCTGAGAAATAAAATTGTGCTGGATGACCGTGCCCCAGATCTCTAAATTCATCAGCAAACATTCTTTGTTCAGGTACATTGTGTAACTTATTTGTTGCCACTATTAAATGCGGTGTAGGACCCGAATAGCCAAGAATCCACTGGTTTTTCATATGCAACTTGTATATTTCATCTGCCCATTCACTTGCTTCTTCCTCGCTAGTAGAGGCTATTATGTTATCCCAATATTCTAGTAATTTAGCAACATCACCTTCTGGTTTTGTCCCTTTTTCTCCGTCACTCTCTCGATATAAACCATAATCGCCTTGCCAGGGAACAAGCACACGTAGGGGAATTAGCACTTCTGGACGTAAGGCTACATTAACTACCATTGGATTTTCAGTAGTCGCATCTACTTGGTTGCTATATTTTCTATCTTGGAAAGTGCCTTCATCTACATAATTCAGGTTCACTTTAATTCCAATATTTTCATAGGCATCTTTAATTAATTCAAGAAATTCAGAATTATCTTGATTTGGTTCCATGATGGTTATCGTGACCACAGATCCATCGTCATAAAGTCTGAATCCGTTGTTATTTCGTTCTGTAATTCCAATCTCGTCTAAAAGTTGTTCTGCTTTTTCCGTGTCGTATTCAGCCCATTGTTGTTCCCAACCTTCTTGGTAACCTACCACACCCTCTGGTACTGCTGCTTGATTAGGTTCTGCAATTCCATTTGTTGCAATTTCTGAGATTTGTCCTCTATCCACTGCGAAGGATAAAGCTTCTCTAAATTTTATGTCTTGCACTAATTCTCTGAGGTTGTCATCTTGTGTTGTTTGATTTAGTTGAATAGTAGTGCTAGATAAACCAACAGTAGGCCATGTCAAAACACGGTAGTCTCCCTGTTGCTCATTTTCTTTTAATACGGTGAAATTTCCTATTTCAAAGGTGCCAATGTTGATGTCTCCACCTAATACTCCAAGTACAGCTTGACTAGGATCTTGTATCTTTGATGCAATGAAGTTATCAACATATGGTAATTGTTTTCCTTCCGGATCTATTTTCCAATAATAAGGATTTCGCTTCATGATAAACTCTTCACTATGAGGATCGTTACTTGCCACCCAAGGGCGCAGGGTAGGTATTTCCTCATTCATCCAATAATAATACCCTGTTTCTGATAATAATGATTTCACATCAGAGTATCCCCAGTTTTTTGCAATCGTTTCTGCTTCCTCTTCCCCAACAAATTCCGGTAGAATAGTCTTGTGGAAATGTTCTGGCGCAAAAAACCACTTGTTATCGATTGCCAGACGTTTTAGAAAATTTGGACTTGGAAACGAGTGTGTAACCTTAAATGTATAATCATCCTCTTTAGTCACCTCAGCTATGTGTCTTTCACCTGATTCAGGATCAACTGTGTAGTAGGCATCGTACACTGATTTACCGAAAGTTTCTTTTTTTAGCATGTGCTCCCAATAAAATATGACATCATCTGTAGTGAAAGGTTCTCCATCTGACCACTTCATTCCTTCACGTAAATAAATGGTGTACTCGGTGGCATCGTCATTAACGTCGTAACCTTTTGCTACATTTGGTTCAATGTCATCACCTTCTTCATTAAAGCGAAAAAGCGCTTCCTCAGTAGGTTTACCAACTGTCCATTTAGAATCGGCTCCCTCCCACGATGTGATAAGGTCTCCTCCATATTGTCCAATACTTTCTTCAATAGGCTCTATCATGATATCCCCTTTTTTTGGCAGCCTCTCTTCAACCTTAGGTAATTCACCTGATTCCACAAGTTCAGACAACTCCGGAGCTTCTGCAAAATCTTGTATTTCCTCAACTGTTATCGAGTTAAGTTCAAGAATATTACTGTCTATATTTTCTTCTGCAGAATTACCAACGTTGTTTTCGCTGGTTACTTCTCCTGGAGAGTTATTAAAACATGCTGTCAAAAATAAAGATAACAATAAAAACATACCAACTAAGCCAGTTTTCCTCACTTATTTTCCCTCCCCTTTGAACTTAATAAATGCAAGTTGAAATATATAATGACCACCTTCACCTCCCTTTAAGAATGCGCTTATTGAAAAACTCCAGAAAAAATATAATTAAAGAATTAAACAAGAAAATGTATTATTATTTTAAGTTATGAATACATGTTGAGGATTAGAAGGGGAAATATTGATTAACTCTATTAATTGTTTAAAAATACTTACTTCACAATTTTATCAATTGAAAGGCATGCATATAGGTTATAAATACGGTAAAGATCGACAAGACGATATAACACAGTTAGACCATAAAAGATAAATTGCATAGGGTAAAAATAAAATCTGATATACAGTAACACTGCATGTTCACATGAACAAAAAATGAGAAAGTGATTGAGTTCACTGTCACTGAACAGCATTAATCGCAGAAAGCACGCTACACCCAAAAACAAATAAATATAATTGTAAAAAAAACTCTTGCTATTACAAAAATTATATAGTATGATATCTGTAATCGTTTACTGATTCTTTATTTGATTCCTGCCATGAAGATATTGTCTATTTATTATCTGTTGAATAGGTATTACCTATAATAAATAGAGTTTTTTTAATAAAAATGTGAGAACGATTACACATTTAAGTTAGTTTTTTATTCCAATGTAAAGGAAGTAGATATCATTGAGTATTTTAGTGATCGGAAGTTTTATGATGGATCTAGTGGTCAGGGCGCCGAGAGCACCAGAAAACGGGGAAACGGTCATCGGTGATAGCTTTGCAAGATATCCGGGTGGAAAAGGGGCAAATCAGGCTGTAACTGTTTCGCGTCTAGGCGAAAAAGTCACGATGATTGGCAAACTAGGTGTAGATGAATTTGGCCATGAGGCAATTAGAACGCTACAAGAAGAAGGTGTCAATACGGATTATATGCTAAGAGACCCTATCCATCCTACAGGGGTTGGTTCTGTCACAGTAGATCAACATGGTGATAATCGTATCATTGTTGTCCCTGGCGCTAATACGACATACCGTCCTGATGAATTGGACGAAGTTACTGATTTAATCCAGGAGGCGGATATGATCATTTTGCAATTAGAAATGAACATGGACCTCATCGAAAAAGCTGTTAATTGGGCATATTTATATCAAACGCCTGTTATTTTAAATCCTGCTCCAGCTGCAAAGCTGAGTGATGCCTTGTTAAGGAAAATCACATATCTTACCCCTAATGAATCAGAGGCGGAGATCCTAACTGGCATATCTGTAAAAAATTTAAAGGATGCCGAACAAGCAGGGCGTTTTCTATTGAATAAAGGAGTAGCCAATGTGATTATCACACTAGCAGATAAGGGTGCTGTAGTCGTCAATAAAAATGGAGTCGCTCATATTCCTGCTTTTTATGTAGAATCTTTAGACTCTGTGGCTGCTGGTGACGCTTTTAACGGGGCATTAGCAGTAGGCTTGGCTAGAAAAAAACCATTAGAGGAGGTCGTTAGATATGCGAATGCGGTAGGGGCATTGACTGTTACAAAATCAGGAGCTATACCTTCGTTGCCATATAACCATATGGTAGAAGCATTTATAACTCAAAAGGAAAGCGTTTGATGAAAGGAGGTGCTATCAAAAAAACAATGATTTTTAAAAGTTAATAAATGGTTAGAGATTAAAACTAGGAAATAATCGATCAACGAACATTGAACATTGAAAAAAACCGCATTTTATATTATTATAGCTGTAATCGATTACAGAAAAAGGCGGTTTATCATGAAAAAAAATATAACAATCAAAGACATTGCAAAGGAAGCAGGAGTATCCACTGCAACGGTGTCCAGAGTATTAAGCAACAGGGGTTATGCAAGTGATGATAACCGAAAAAAGGTTCTAAAAGTAGCCAAGCAACTGAACTATCGTCAAAACAGTATAGCCAAAAGCCTCAAGATGCATAAAACAAATCTTATTGGTGTGATTATACCAGATATCTCCAACCCTTATTTTATGAAAATATCGAAAGGGATGGAGGATGTCGTACAAGAAAAAGGCTATAATCTTTTATTTATGAGTGGTGATGAAAATCCCCATAAAGAAGAAAAACAGTTAAAGCTGTTATTAGAACATCGTGTAGACACGATTGTTATAGCTACCTCTGGCAGGAATGAGCAGTTAATCAGCAGTATCCATGAAAACAATGTACCCGTTATTTTGATAGATAGAAGACTAGAAACCGGTAATGAAAAGATGGATTTTGTTGTAGAGAATAACTTCGAAGGAGCTTATCAATTAACCAGCTATCTGATACAGCAAAAGCATAAACGGATTGGGGTGGTAAATGGTTCGTTGAATGTAAGTACTGGTGCGGAACGTTTTTCAGGGTATAAGAAAGCAATGGAAGACTATGCGATGACACAACATGATGAATTAATTTTTAATGGAGACTTTAGTGTGGAAGACGGTAGAAGTGCGGTAGATTACTTTATGAACTTGCAGCAAAGGCCAACCGCTATCTTGTCTTTTAATAACACCATGTCTACCGGCGTGATTCTTCAATTGGATAAGTTACATTTAAAAATACCTGAAGATATGTTTTTAGCTTCATATGGCGAAACAGAAGTAGCACAGTTGATCAATCCAGAAGGGAAAATTAGTGTGAAACAGTCCCCCTACGAGATGGGCATAGAAGTTGGAAACATTATATTGGACCGGTTAGTGCTGCATGTCAACGGTCCTACGCAGGAAGTATTTAATCCGAAGCTGGAAAAATAACGTCAATTGGAAAGGGGGATTGTATGTCTAATTTAGATTTTATCCGAAAGGCAATTGCTATAGAAGCTCGTGCCATCGAAATCTTGTTGGAACAGGTGGGGCAGGATTATGAACCTGTTATCGATGTATTAAAGAACTGTAAAGGAAAGGTGGTAATCACAGGGGTAGGTAAGTCAGGACATATTGGTAAAAAGATGGCTGCTTCCTTTGCAAGTACAGGAACTCCGGCATTTTTTGTGCACAGTACAGAAGGGGTGCATGGCGATTTGGGAATGATTGAAGAGGATGATGTGGTGCTCTTGATTTCCAATAGTGGAGAGACTTCGGAAGTGTTAAGCCTATTACCATCTTTAGAGAAAATAGGAGCAGAAAAAATAGCCATTACTTCTAACGCAGCATCGACATTAGCAATGGCCTGCGAATATGCACTTACTTATCAATATGAGCAAGAAGCGGATCATATTGGGGTAGCACCTACCACCAGCTCTACTATTGTATTAGTAATCGGTGACGCCCTTGCGGTAGCACTCTGTGAGATGAGAAGGTTTACCAAAGAGGATTTTCATTTATATCATCCGGGTGGTAGTCTAGGCAAACAATTATCACAATCATGAAGGAGGTTAACGAATGACATTCTTGGGAACGTCGATGAGGGATTTATATCGCGAACGTGATGCGAAACGAAAGAGGGCATCAAGCTATGATACAACCGGTGGCAATCGTGATTACTTTGCGATTCACCCTGGTGAAAAAGTAGATATCTGTGAATTAACAGGTGCTGGATGTATCACGCACATCTGGATGACGATGGCGCCTTTACATGATGACATCGAAGCATTTTTACATCGAAAAGTGGTAATTAGAATGTATTGGGATGGGGAAACAAGTCCGAGTGTGCAGGCGCCAATTGGTGATTTCTTTGGCATGGGGCATGGTATTACAAAAAACTTTTGGTCGGCCCCTTTACAAATGAGTCCGGAAGATGGACGTTCGTTAAATTGCTTTTTTTCCATGCCATTTGCTAATAATGCGAGAATAGAAATCGAAAGCAATGCAGATGCACCGATCAAGTTTTATTTCTATGTAGATTATGAACAGTACCAGGAAATAGATAGTGACTTAAGATTCCATGCCCTTTGGCGTCGGGAACGAACGCAGGGAGTTGATGAAAACATATCGAATGCCTTGTACAGTTTTGGTGGTAAAAACACCACTGGAGAACAGAATTATGTATTATTAGATACTATAGGAAAAGGGCACTATGTTGGCTGTAACTTAAATATTCATAACCTGCGTTTTACACAAGAATGGAACTGGTATGGGGAAGGAGATGATATGATTTTTATAGATGGAGAGCCATGGCCGCCATCTTTGCACGGAACAGGCATGGAAGACTATTTTAATACGGCATGGTGTCCTCAGCAGGAACAAAACACGCCTTATCACGGTATTATTTTAGGTGGAGGGCCTAACTGGTCTGGCAAGATTTCGGCTTATCGATATCATATACAAGATCCGATTATGTTTGATCAATCGATTAAAGTAACGATTGAACATGGACACAATAACAACAGAAGTGATGATTATGCCAGTACGGCCTATTGGTATCAAACCAAACCAGGTTGTGATTTTGCCCCTATTTTACCAGTAAAGAATCGTTTGCCGCTGCCTGATACCTTACCATTTAATCCAGAAGATATGAAGAAATGTTTTGATTATTAATAATGGTAATAAATGATCATTAAGAGAAATGTAAGGGTTTACTTTTAGGCTTCGATGCAATAAATAATAGAAAGGAATGGTAATATGAGTGAATTTAACGGATTAGGAATGGGTTTAGGCAATCTGTCTCGATTATCAAATGCTAAAACGAGATCCATCAGTGCCGAAAATATGGATGGCGCCAAAGGAAAAGGCGGAATGGCTACAGAAGGAACCGGTGCGAACTGTGCTCGTGATTTAGGGCAGGGTTGGAAAGTGTCACCATCGATTGATATCGACGCAAACAAAACGTATGTAATTGCCGAAATAGAAGGTCCAGGTGTTATTCAGCATATTTGGATGACATGCTTCCCTGCGCACTGGAGGTCTTTGATTATAAGGATGTATTGGGATGGGGCAGAGCATCCATCCGTAGAAGTACCATTCGGAGATTTCTTTTGCAATGGGTGGAATGAACGATGTAATGTAAATTCCATCCCTGTTGCCGTGAATCCAGCAGGTGGCATGAATGCATACTGGGAGATGCCTTTTAGGAAGTCAGCTAAGATTACTGTGGAGAACATAAGTGAGGATACATTCCCGCTCTATTATCAGATTGATTACAGTTTAACGACCATTCCAAACGATGTTGCCTATTTTCATGCACAGTGGCGCAGAAGCAACCCATTGCCTTATAAGGACGTGCATACGATTGTAGATGGTATCAAAGGAAAAGGGCACTATGTGGGTACGTATATGGCATGGCAAGTAAATAATAACGGCTGGTGGGGTGAAGGTGAAATAAAATTCTACATGGATGGAGACATGGATTACCCTACGATTTGTGGGACGGGCACAGAAGATTATTTTGGTGGTGCTTGGAATTTTGAGCAGCCGAAAGGAGAATATGGCACTTTTTCAACCGCGTATTTAGGTATGCCGCAAGTCATTAAACCAGATGGTCTCTACCAAGCGAATCAACGGTTTGGCATGTACAGATGGCATATCATGGATCCGATTCGTTTTGAAGAGGAGTTAAAAGTAACCATCCAAGCCCTCGGTTGGCGTTCAGGAGGCAGGTATTTACCATTGCAAGATGATATTGCCTCGGTGGCTTATTGGTATCAAAGTGATCCACATCAGCCATTTCCTGCACTGCCTGATAAGGATGGATTGGAGATTATTTAGGCACTGGCACCTATCGATAACTATCACTATGAGTGTGGTAGTTATCGTGAGGTGTGTAAACGATTACCTATGTTAGAGCAAAACGTTGAAAAAGGTAAAAATAATGTAAAAAATAGTAAATAGTAGATCAATTAAAAAATGAAAAGAGGAGATTCAAAATGGATAGAGGGTTAAAGAGTTATACAAAAATGATTTTCCTGTCTGTTATTTTGTGTTTAATGACTTTTCTTTATGCTTGCAGTTCAGAAGAAAGCGGTGGAAGTGGAGACAAGGTACAGATAAGTCTGTCTGTATGGGGAATGCCTTTTGAGAATGCGTTATATACAGATATTTATATACCAGAATTTGAGGAGCAAAATCCAGATATAGAAGTAGAATTTTTACACTATGACGAGTTAAGAGACCGATACCTTACATTAGGGGCTGCCAATGATCTGCCTGATGTCATGAGGTCGCCGGGGGTCAATGTGCCAGAATTTATTAACAGAGGTATGTTTATCCCGTTAGATGACTACATCGAGAGCGAGAATTTGGATATGGACAATTACCCTGAAGCTTCGTGGGTGTCCATGCAGAAAGATGACCAAACATTTGCGATCCCTCAAGATGCCAATTCAACCGTATTGTACTATGATCCGGAAGCCTTTGCCGAAGCGGGATTAGAGGAGCCGAATCATGATTACACGATGGAGCAAATGCTAGAAGATGCGGAAAAACTAACGATTAAAGGAAATAACGGTAATATAGAACGTTACGGCTTTGTTATGGGGTGGAATGCAGATAATTTTGCGAACTTTGTATTAGCAAATGGCGGAAATATATGGAATGAAGACGGAACTGTGTCGACAGTGGATAGTTCAGAATCCATTGAAGCTTTGGAATATTGGCGTGACCTAGTGGTTGATTTTCAACTTACGACATCTACTAGTGATCAAGCGCAGATGGGCCCAGATGCCTATTTTCAAGCTAGACAGGCGGCTATGTATATTGATGGAACATGGATGGCGCCATCCATAAAGAATGCTGCACCAGATTTTAATTACAAGGCTACTAGCTTTCCGGAGGGAAAAGAGAAAGTATCTAGGTCGATGTCTTCCTCTTTCGGAATTTCAAAAGACTCCGACCATCCAGATGAAGCATGGAAACTGATTCAATTTTTGACAGAAAAAGAACAATTGGATGTGTACTGGCAGTCTCTTTGGGTAGCAGCTCCAGCCGCATTAAGCTCATTAGAAGATGAAGAATCATTTAGAAATGTAACGGGAGTGCCTGAGGCGGATGTGCCTGGCATCGATTCGGAAGAGGAATTTGATGAAAAATTAGGGTATCTAAAGGATCTATTCGATAATCAGTGGTTAGATCAAACATGGATTAGTCCTTATCAAAATTATTATGCAGATCATATCGACAATGCCATTCAATCTGTCTTAACAGAAGGTGCTGATCCCGAAGAGGCTTTAGTAGAAGCGGCAGAAAACATCAATGCTTCCATTAATCAGAACTAGAAAAATGTAAATCCGGGGTTTCTTCTATCGTGTACCCCGGATTTTAAATAAAGGAGTTGGCGATATGCAACATGCAAAAGTAATGTCTGTACCTAAAAGAAAAAAGTGGTCCAAAGCAACATTGACCCCATGGATGTTTCTTTCCCCTGCTTTAGTGATTATTTTGATTTTTGTAATTTTGCCAACGATAGCGGGGGTAGTCATTAGTTTTCTAAGGTATGATGCGATCAGTCCAGTTGAATTTATCGGATTGCAAAACTATAAATTAGTGCTTCAAGATGAGTTATTTTATAAATCGCTATGGATCACTTTTCTGTTTGCGTTCGGTTCATTAATCCCTACTGTGTTTATTTCCCTAGTGTTAGCAGTGTTACTAAATCAAAAATGGTTTCCGTTTGTTAATCTGTTTAGAGCTATTTACTTTTTACCAACAGTAGTATCTATGGTTGCTGTTTCTTTTGTTTGGCTGTGGTTATTTAATCCACAACTCGGTCCGATTAATCCTTTGCTATCAGGGTTAGGAATTCCAGCACAACAATTCTTAGGAGATTCCAGTCAAGCATTGGCCATACTAATCTTAATTAATATATGGAAGAGTATTGGTTTTAACCTGGTTATTTATTTGGCTGGATTGCAGGGAATTGATAATAGCTTATATGAAGCTGCCCGTATTGATGGTGCTTCTCCTCTACAATCTTTTCGATTTATTACTTGGCCAATGCTCACCCCTGTTACTTTTTTTGTTGTAGCTATGTTAATCATTAACGGCTTTCAAGTATTTGATCAAATTAATATTATGACAGGCGGCGGACCTGCTCGTTCTACTTATGCCATTGTTTTCTATATTTATCAGAAAGGCTTTAGTGAAACTAACTTCGGTTATGCCTCTGTACTTGCAGTTATGCTGTTTATTGTGATATTGGTACTGACGCTTGCTTATCATCGTATAAACGCAAGACTTGAACGCTAATTTTAGAAAGGATGTGTACTACAATGGTGAAGAATGCAGAATGGATTGGTCGGATATGTTTAATCGTTATCGTGCTGATCGGTGCCTTGACGATGCTAGTGCCTTTTATTTGGATGATTTCTACTTCATTAAAAGCAGATAGTGAAGTATTTACCTTCCCGCCAACCTGGATACCAGATATATTGCAATGGGCAAATTATGATAAGGCCTTTAATGTAGCCAATTTTGGCCGTATTTTCTTCAATAGCTTTTACGTGGCAATTGTAACAACCATATTGGGACTACTATTAAACAGTATGGCAGGCTATGCTTTTGCTAAATTTGATTTTTGGGGCAGAGATGTTATTTTCATTTTATTGCTGGCGACGATGATGATCCCATTTCAAATTACGATGATTCCTATATATATGTTATTCAGAGAGTTTGAACTTTTGAATTCTTATACAGGGCTGATTGCACCTAATATAGCAACGGCTTTTGGTATTTTCTTAATGAGGCAGTTTATGAAGGGTATCCCTAGCGAATTAATGGCGGCAGCTCGAATTGACGGAGCTAGTGAGATTAGAATATTTTTACAAATTGTCTTGCCTATTATGAAGGCGCCATTAGCAGCTTTAGGTATTTTTACATTTATGTTTTCATGGAATAACTATTTCCTTCCTTTAGTAATCATTACAGATGAAAGCTATAAGACATTACCATTATTAATTTCATCTTTATCTTCGGGATTATATGTTCAGAGCTGGCCATTGGTCATGGCCGCAGCAACTATAGCTACTTTACCGATTATTCTTATATTCTTTATAGCACAACGTTACTTTATTGAAGGGATGGCATTGACTGGTATTAAATAATGAGAGAAGTACCAATGTTCACTAATCGTCTATTAATATTTTGAGGGGATTTCTGTTGCTCATTGATTCGTCTAGGATACAAGCAAGCTGTTACGCACATGAATATGTTTTTAGGAAAGGGGGATACGTGAAGGAATGGATTTATTAAAATATAAAGATATCAAAATAAAATGGTGTGAAGATAAAGAGTGGAAGCTATACGAACTAATGACATTGGGTCACACCAACGAATTATATGCTGATACAACAGACCATGCCAAGGTCAAGGTTGAAATAACCCAAGTACATGCTCAAGATGTGGATGTATTAGAGAAAATAAAAGTGAAAGTAGAGACACGCCATCATAGTATGAGCGGTATACAATTGGTCATGCCAATAGAAGATGCTTATGAGTGCACATGGAAAACACACTTATCCCCAGAACCTAATATGGTGATTGGAGATAGAGTGTTTCGTTCCCCAAGCATGGTAGTGGAAGATAAAGCAAGAATGTGTGCCCTGATTCCAGATATTCATGATATCAAAGAAAATAGGGTGATTCCACATGTAATGGATTATGTACAGCATGGGCACTATTTTATGTACGGCCTTAGCCATTATAAAGCAACTGGTCATGTGTATTACCAGTTACACCCGAAAGAAAATGATATCGAAAATGAAGTAACGTTTCAGTTTTATCTTGCACAGTGGAAGAAAGTAAAATCGAACAGGAAACGAGACTATCGCCCTTTAGAAAAATATTTATGGGAAACATTTGCTTGTACAGAGAGGGAGGTAAAGGATGTTAAAAAGAATCCCCTAGATAGCTTACATGCCTTAAAACCTTATGTGAAACATACTTATAACTGGTCTTTTTGTAATTGGGATTCAGTTTGTTGGCAAGAATTTGATCAAGATGGCAGCAAGATAGGTTCCCACGTATTTATTGTTACGGCAAATCAGAAGCCAGAAGAAGGTGCAGAAGAAATATGGCGTGAAAGGAAAAGCATCTGCAATCAAGCATGGTTTTCTAGCATAAGAAGTACGTATGGTTATGCACTATGGGGAAGATATTGGCAGAATGAGAATTTAAAAGACAAGGCCAATAAAAGTTTACGTTTCACCCTAAGCGCACCACAATTTAATGGTTTGTTTCCAGGTTGCTATGAGGCGGGGACAGATAATCAATGGGAAAGTGGTAGGTGGCGGATGTCTTCTGATAGACAGCCTAACTCAAGTCTTAAGGATTATGTCCATTTATTAGATGCTTCATGGACGTGCTATTGGCTGTTAAAATGGTATCGGGATATTGAGGGAGAAGAAATTATCCTAACCTATGTAAAGATATATGTAGAACGTTTGTTATCGTTACAGTACCCTGAAGGCAATTTTCCAGCCTGGGTTAGACCCACAGACCTTGATAAATCTGAATATCTAGTAGAAAGTCCAGAGACTTCGGTACATGTGATGTTATTGTGTTTGCTTTATGAGATAGATCCTAACCCCATTTATATAGATGCAGCAGAAAGGGCAGGTATATATGTGAGCGAGAACGTTGTTTCTGAAGGAAAATGGGAAGACTTTGAAACCTATTGGTCTTGCTCAGGGGAGTGGAGCGGCAAACAGTATAAAGAAATAGATGCGAGGAGCGGTTTATACAATCAATGTAATTTGGGCATGTATTGGACAGCTGAGGCCTTAAAAGACTTATATAAAGCTACAAACAAAGATGCTTACTTAGACTGTGGAGAACAAGTTTTGGCAGAGATGTCTTTATTTCAGCAAATTTGGCAGCCTCCATTTTTTAAAATCCCGACTATTGGAGGATTCGGTGTCATGACAAGTGATGATGAATGGAATGACGCCAGACAAAGCTTATTTGCATTAACTTACTTGGATTATTATCAAATAACAGGTGAAAATAGATATAAATATCGTGGCTTATTAGCTATGAAAGCTTCTTTTTATATGATGTATTGTCCAGAAAATGAAGAAGTCATGAAGTTATATAAAGCAACCCACCCACACTTTAATCAAATGGACTATGGCTTTCATATGGAGAATTTTAATCACGCCAACAGCGGTTCAAAAAATAAAGTTGGCGAGTTTACTATTTTTGATTGGGGAAATGGCGCAGCCTCTGCTTCATTAGGTGAGGTATGGATGAAGAAGAGTGATTTATAAAAAGTGAATTTGTTTGAAAGTTGTATTTAAAGAATAATAAGAGCTTCAAGCCACAGAACAAACCACCAGTTGTTCATACTGATGGTTTTGATTGTGTTCATAAAAAGCCTATTGTGCTTGTAAAATCAAATATCGACAATTCACCAAAAATAATCTACGCTTAACAAACAACTTCACTATTTTTTCCTTATGGTTAAAATGTAACAAAAGTTAACTGTGTCTATGAAAGGAAAACAAATGAAGTGAAACTTTATTGATTCATTACTTTGTCTGACAGTTGAGATGTGTTTCATTCTACTATTGGTTGTAATGATTTGACTATAATAGATTCAATCGTTTGTTTACTCTTATTAAATCGGATCATCATTTCATTATGTGTGTCATTAATACTACAGTCGCACAAAATGTCATACATATGATTCTGCAATAAGATTTGCCAAGCATAATTTGATTCATAATCTGAAGGTAATACTGTTAGGGGTTCAGCCATCTGTCTCAGTTTCAATGGCTGCTCCTCTATTTATCTTTAAATTGTATTCGCTTCGAACATTAGACGAAAACGGAATTTTGCGTTATCTTCATACCACATCGGAAAATTAGTTCCCCAAATATTATTATGCAAATTAACATGCATGCCACCATTTAAATTAGCAATCTCGTTATCGAACTGAAGAAGTTTCTTTTCTCCCGGGCTAACAAGTGCCGCATCAAGTGTTTCTATTTTAATTCTCCCGTCAGCTCCTTCATATAACATACCTTGGTCAACTGCATGTAGATTCCGGTTTCCGCCTTTAACAACTTGTAATGGTGAAATATTAGAACCAAGCTTATTTAACATCCATAAATTGGGATTATCAACAATCGGTATAAATGAAAACCAGCTAGCTTCAGGGAGTCGGACTGCCTCCTTTTGGGACCAGAATAAGGAAATATCAATGCTACTCTGTTCTTTATGGAATTGATACTTTAATATCAATTCTTTGGGGGCACCAGAAAATTCAACTGCTGTGTCTGGTAAATTCAAAGTAACGCAAACAGAATCAACGTCGTTCTTTTTTTCAACTTGAATAGACATCACGGAAGGATTAAATAGCTTATGTTTGGGCTTTGGTTCAGCATATTCAAATCCTGGCTTTCCATAATCTGCATCAGCCCATACATGGGTACTTTTTAGGTTCCTCATATAATGCTTAAACCAGTAATTATAATCTTCCGGACCAAACGTTTCATAATTAAACAATCCTAATTGATGATGTTCATCTGCCCAAATTTTTCTTTTATCATCTTGTAGGTAAGATATTGCACCGTTAATATCAAATGCAACTTGAAACTTTCCAAGCTTATACATCTTTTGCAGGTGTAACCCTTTCCCATTCTTGAACAGCTTTGGTTGACTTGTTAATTCCGTTAACATTTTCTCTACTTCTTCTTTTTTACTATAGTCTAATGATTGCAAAGCTTTATCTAAATAAGCTCTTTGCTCTTTCCATGAGCTTTCAAACAATTCATAGCTGTAAGTGGGATTTTCTTTATTAAAAAGTACCTTTGAATTTTCATCCATTTCGTCAAGGGCGAAAGAGCCAATATACTGATACTTGGAAGTCATCATTTGTTCGTCAAAATAATTCTCTTTCCTAGCTTTTCGGAAGTCATTTTTTGAATAATTGGTGAAATCAGGTAAATATTTTTTCAGATCCATCCCCCAAGTATGCTCAGCTACAAGAGCAAGATTCTCGCTTATCATTTCATATTCATCAGAGTTTTTAGTTAGTGTTCCGTTCTTTAACCATTTCGATCTTAAACGATTAAATCCGCGATAATAGGCTAGCTTATATGGGTCAGTACCTGTACCATGAATCCATGTATCTCCAATTTCTTCTGTAACGACTGGTAATTTATCTTTTATTTCTAGAACCTTATGCGCAAACTCATCCATTGTTGAGGCTTGAATCTCTGCATTTGGGAATTGTTTTTCCAATTCGTGAAAACAATCCTGAATTTCTGCTGGTGATGAAGGTCCACAATTATCACCAGTATGTGCAAATACCATGACATCTTCCAAACCATCTATTTCAACAAATTCACCATAACTGCTGGCATAGTTTACAATTATTTCTGACCCACATCCTGCTCTCCATCTAAAAAGCTTTGGTATTTCTGGGACATGTGAGGCTGGATTAACACCGATGTGTAGATACTTAATACCATGTTGAGCGAGATAAGGAACCATTGAAATCGTATGTCCCGGTACATCGGTCATCTTAGCCGAGATTGTAGTTTTATTGAATTGGTCATCTAGTTTATCGCTTATAGATAACCCATATTCTAATAAGTCAGCATTTAGAAGTTCCGTATGTGTGGTGAATGGTAATCCATGCCATGTGATATAGCCATTTCTGATCGCTTGTTTCATTCTATCTTGATCAGAAACGGTGGCATTTTTTAAGTAATAATGAATAAGCCAAGATCCTGTGGTCCATAGAAAGTTTTCTTTTCTTCCTTTGGAGTGCAATTCTTCTGCAAGGGTAATAGCTTTGGGTATGTACTGATTCATATATTGATCTATTACATTCTTGGCAAGGTCTGTAAAGCCTATGTCTAAGTGTGTTTTAAATACCACATGTACTTTCCGTATCATGTTCTCTCTCCTCTCTTGCTTTCATGTTATAATTAGGCTCATTTAAACTAGAGACGTTTATTAAATAAGACTTATTATTCTTTTGCTGTATGAATGGATCCTCTAATGTTAAATTTACCTTCTACAATTTTAGTTTGAATTTTTTTATAATTACCTATGCCTAATTGAGCGAATAATAATCTAACTGCCTCGCTTCCTAGTTCACTTCCTTTTAGATCCACGGTAGATAAGGGAGGGGCTAGTTCATGAGATAATACCAAATCATCACTTAATGCCAAAAGCGAAACATCTTCTGGTACCGCCAAATCTAACTCTTTTAATGCTCTAGAAGCGCCTAAACCAACTTTATCGGTGTCGGCAATGATTGCTGTATAACCATCTCTATTTTTACTAAAAAACTCCTTTACTTTGTTGTAGCCATATAAACTAGGATCTATGTCCAGTGAATCTTTGAAAACCACCTTCGAATTGTTTGGATTAACCTGTGCATCGTTAAAAGCTTTAAAAAAACCATTTTGACGTATTGTTGACACGGTCATACTTAATGGAGCATTTAAATAAAGTATATTTCTATGTCCTTTATTAATTAAAAAGGAAGTAATATTTTTTGCTAATTCTTTATTGTTATTATCGACATAAATGGATTGGGCAATATATTCCTCAGAAGGCTGTCCAATAATGACAAAAGGAATATTAAAATCAAGCAAATATTTCATTCGAGAATCATTTTCACGTGGGTCTAATAAAATTACACCATCAACGGCTTCTCTTGACATGTATTGAAGTTCTAGGTTTTCTCTTGATAAAGTATCAATAAGAATTCGATAATTATGTGATGAGGCTTCCATGATAACTCCGTTTATTAGGTTGATATGAAAATTACTTAAAGGTAAATTTTTTGAATATGGAATATTCAAGGATATGGTCATGGTTTTTTTAGTGACTAAACTCCTTGCAATATGACTAGGTGTATAATTTAATTCTTTAGCTGCTTCCAATACTTGATTTTTTACTTTTTCGCTTATAGGCCTTTTTCCACTAAATACGTTTGAGACGGTTCCTTTAGAAACGTTGGCTTTTTTAGCAACATCATCTATTTTAGACATATCGTTAACCACCTTTATAGACTAAATATTAATTTCTTTATAATCAAAAATAAATTACGACGTAGAATTTGGTTCAGAATCTAGTATACTAAACTGAGAATGTTAGGAATTTACTATAGCAATAACACACAAATCTTTCGTATAAGATTTTATCTCATATTTATAAATCAACATTAAACTTTAACGGAGCTTAATAAAAATAATTCTTTTGTTGTTAAACCGGTTTAACGAAATGGTTAGATAATATAATACATTACCCCAAACTAATTGTCAAAAGCGTTAATTATTAATTTAGTTTTGAAGAGTAAAATGATAATAGAAAGTTTATTCATTCCTATTTATCAGGAAGAGAACTTTGGAATTTACTGTTAAATACATCCCCAAAAGTAATGGTTATTCATCAGAGTAACGTTTTGAGAGCTTCTCCCTACCTATGAGAATGAAATACTTCTAAAGAGATTTTATATGTATTAACTATCACAATTACGTTACCTAATACATCTCCTACACAATAATCTAATTCAGTCAGCCTTCTAAATGTTCAGGGATGATAGAAGCTCGATGAGAAGAAAGCTGATAATGAATTCGAAACCCAGGGTGTTTTCCATATTCTAAGGGGAAAAATCGGCAAATCTAAAAAAATATTTTATTGACAAGAAATTTTATATCATGTACTATGTAAAATAATCGCTTTCATTAAACCGGTTTAATGAAAGGTTAAACCGCTTTAATTGATGTTGTTGCAACTCACTATTGAGTTTAAATAGTATAACTACAATAGTGATAGATTTATATTGTGAATTTATATTTTATATTGCACTGTATGATGGACAAACTGTATCTAAGAAGAGTGAGCTATGTGAATCATCGGATCTGTAAATTTTGATTGTAGCGATAATAGAAACAAATCGTTATCCTGTGTTTGGTCAAAGGAGGAATGAAAATTAAGCGATTTCTTACACCTAGCGATAGTTAGTTCGAATAAAACCGGTTTATTTCAGGAGGTTACTATAATGAATGCTGTTACTAAAAGATTTAATTCATTTAAACATAAGAAATTGTATACAAGTAATAATTTTAAATCATTATTATTTTTGTCACCTTCCATCATTATTATTTTGATTTTTTTTGTTGGTCCTATTTTTGTGTCTATTTTTTATGCCTTTACAGATTTTAAATTGACGGGTCCTACTTCCTTAAACTATAACTTTGTAGGTTTTGAAAATTTCATAAGAATGTTCACCGATCCAAGGTTTTATACCGCGGCCATCAATACCTTGCTCTTTTTATTTGGGTCACTGATAGCCGCTCAAGGGTTAGGATTTTTTATAGCCTATTTAATTCGAGGTAAGAATATTCATATTAGGCGTTTTGTAGGGACAAGTGTTTTACTCGGTTGGGTAGCGCCTGAAATTGTTGCCGCTTATGCGATGATGGCATTTTTAGATGAGCAAGGCATGTTCAATACCATTCTATCATCAGTAGGTTTACCTGAAGTAACTTGGCTGTTTAGTTATCCAATGCTTAGTATTATTATTGCAAATGTATGGAGAGGTACAGCTTTCTCCATGATGAATTTCCAGGCAGGTTTTGACGGTATACCTCATGACATAGAGGAAGCTGCTTCGATTGATGGAGCTAATAAAGCTAAAGTGCTAGTATCAATCATCATTCCTATGCTTAAGAATCAAATTGTCACATTAACCATATTAAATACACTAACGACTATGGGAGTATTTGGGCTTATATATGCTCTAACCGGGGGAGGTCCAGGTTTAGAAACGACTACTTTATCAATTTTTATGTATGAACAAGCATTTACTGGAAGTGATCTAGCATATGGTTCTGCGATAGCCTTAGTTATACTGCTGATAGGTATTTTTATGAGCCTAGGATACTTGAAAGTAACGAAGTCCCAACTATAGGAGGAACAAAAAGATGAATAAAGTATTAAACTCAAAATATATTTCGTACATTTTTTTAATAGGTATCGCCATATTATTTTTGCTTCCTGCACTTTGGGTGATCGTTGCCTCTTTCGATTCGGGGGCAACACTAGAATTTAAATTTCCTAAATTAACATTAGGGAACTACATTCAAACAATAACCGATGCTGCCAATCAATTAGCCTATTTCAATGGATTGTATATTAGTGTTACAGTATCTGTTTTCACGGTTATTATATCGGTTTTGGCTGCATATCCGCTGTCAAGATACCAATTAAAGTTTAAAAATACATTTCTTTTAACTATTTTGTTTTTAACAGGATTACCTATTGTAGCCATTATGGTGCCAGTTTATATTTTGTTTATAAATATGGGACTAGTTAACACTTTAACAGGAGTTATTATGTTTATGATAGCAGGATCCTTACCCTATTCCATATGGTTAATGAAAAATTTTATCGATTCTGTTCCGATTGAATTAGAGGAATCAGCGTGGATAGATGGGGCTACAGCTTTACAAGCAATTCGTAAAATTGTGGTTCCGGTGATTGTTCCTGGTTTTTTTGTAGTTTTTATTTTTAATTTTGTGAATCAATGGGGGAATTTCTTTATACCTTTCATTCTTTTGACATCGGAAGAGAAATTACCAATTGCTGTACATATTTTTCAATTCTTTGGATTGTACGGAAGAGTGGACTATGGTGCATTAGCAGCTTATAGCGTGCTTTATTCCTTACCTCCCGTAATTTTGTACTTTGTGGGGCAAAAATATTTATCAGGAGGTTTCACGATGGGAGGGGCAACGAAAGGTTAATAATTAAAATGATAAAGAGATATATGTTTAAAAGTAGTTTCTAAATGAAGTGTTATATTTACAACATTACAGTAAAGGGGTTTATGGAATGCAAAAAATAAAAATGTTATCTATAACAATAACAGTAGGTTTATTTCTTATATTAATGGGTTGTAGTAATTCGAGTGACAATAGCGATTCTAGTCAAAGTGAGAACCAATTAAAAGTAGTTTATGTGTCTAACAATACTTGGGATTCGGTATTTGAATATTTAAAGGAATCATTCGAATCGGAAAATGAAGAAGTGGAAGTTGAATTGGTCCCTATTTCTGGGAATAACGAAGAGGATCAGCGTACAAAAATAGCTTTAATGAGACAATCTCAAGAAAAATTCGATGTTGTTTTTCAAGTTTTTAGTTCTTTGAAAAATGATATAGACGCTGGTTATCTTCAAAGTATAGATAGCTTAAGGGAAGATTGGTCAGGGTATGATCAAATCGTTGATTCATTAACAGAACCATACATTGCAGATGATCAGTTATATGGACTTCCTATATCGGCCACTGTGAGGGGAATGTTTTATAACAGTAATATGTTTGATGAAGCTGGAATAACTGAAAATAGTGAAACATGGGATCCTGAATCATGGGATGACATAAAGGATGCTATGCAACAAATAGATGAAAACTTTGAGGAAAAGTACCCAATCTATTATGCGTCTGCAAAAGCAAGCGGAGAGGGAGCTGTGCTACAATCTTTCTTAATGTTTTTAAGTGGAACAGATGATTGGATTTTTGAAGATAGTAAATGGATTGTTGAAAGCCAAGGGTTATATGATTCTTTTAAGTGGATTGAGGATACAAGAGAATATAATGGTACTCCAAAAGTTTTAACAAATCCAAATGGATGGCAAACGGTTCAATATGAATGGATGCCAAATGAAGAAGTCGGAATGGTTTTAGAAGGCGCTTGGATTACCAATTCATGGGTGGAAGGATCACCAGGAGAATGTGAAGAGTGTCAAGATATTTATAAATTAGCTCCTATGCCTAAGCAGAATGGTAATGGTAATGCAGGTATAACAAATACATCATCACTTGCAGTCTCATCTACTGCTGAGTCGCCTGAATTGGCCAAAGAATTTATTAAACATGCATTAACAAAAGAAAATTCTATTGAAATCGCTGGTATTTTAGATCAAGTTCCAGTCAGAGAGGATGCTCTGGAATCCAGTGAATTTAAAGAAAACACTCCAAATGCTGATATCGCTTTGAATCTATTGGAGTCTGCAATATACCCACCTTCTGATCCGAATTATCCAACGGTGGCAATGGAAATCCAAGAGGCAATGGAAAAAATTACAGTACAAGGTCAAAGTGCTGAAGAAGTTATGAAGGAATTTGCCATAAATGTTGAAAGAACAGTAGGAGAAGATAATGTTATAAGAAAATCTTATAATAAATAAAAAAGCAAATGAATAATTATTATATTTGTGCTTGATCATGCATAGTTTATACACCCATAAGTAGTACATCGGCAGGAATAACCTTGCTAAATGTTGATTCTACAATGAAGCTAGGTGATTTCTGCCCTTTAGTATAGAAATCTATATGAATATCACGAAGAAAAATTATGGAAAGGGGATAAAGATGGGAAAGCCCAATTTTATTATAATATATGCAGATGATTTAGGTTATGGAGATCTTAGCTGTTATGGATCTAATGATGTAAAAACCCCGAATTTAGATCGACTTTCAGAGCAAGGTGTTAGGTTTACCAATTGGTATTCAAATTCTTCAGTTTGCTCACCTTCACGTGCTTCGTTAATGACCGGACGATATCCAGGACGTACAGGAGTGAGTGAAATTCTTCGAGGGAAAAGAGGTACATCAGGGCTTCCTAGTGATGAAATCACACTAGCTAGTTACTTTAAAAATAGGGGATACAAAACAGGGATATTTGGGAAATGGCATTTAGGAGTCGCTGAAGACAATGCCCCAAATGCTCATGGATTTGATGAGTTCTTCGGCTTCTTGGCAGGTTGTGTAGATTACTACTCACATATCTTTTACTGGGAACAAGGGGATGGACCTAATGGCACCAATCCGGTCCATGACCTTTGGCATAATCAAGATGAAGTCTGGAGAAACGGACAGTATATGACTGAAATAATTACACAGAAGGCTGTTCAATTTGTTGAAAGTCATGTGGAAGAACCATTTTTGATGTACGTACCATACAATGCTCCTCATTATCCAATGCATGCTCCACAGAAATATTTGGACAGGTTTCCTGATTTACCAGCAGATAAACGCATTATGGCAGCAATGATTTCAGCTATGGATGATGGTGTTGGTGAGATTATGAATACATTGGAGGAAAATGGATTATTAGATGACACCGTTATCTTCTTTTCCAGTGATAATGGTCCTTCAACAGAATCCCGAAATTACTTAGACGGGACAGAAGATGTCTATTATGGTGGAAGCGCAGGTAAGTTTCGAGGGCATAAAGACAGTTTATTTGATGGGGGAATACGTGAACCTGCTATTTTGAGTTACCCAAAAAAAATTCCATCCGGACAAATCAGTGATGAATTGGGAGTAATGATGGATATTTTCCCTACTTTTATTGACATAGCTGATGAGGAAATCCCTGAAGATCGAACAATAGATGGTGAGAGTGTATTTGATATGGCAGTAAATAGATCAGCTACTCCACATGAAAAAATATTTTGGGCCGAGAGTGATCAATATGCTGTTCGAAAAGGAGACTGGAAGCTCGTACTGAATGGAAGGTTATACAATACTAAAGAATCGCCAGATCCCGTGCATTTATCCAATATCAAAGATGATCCTGGCGAACGAATTAATTTAAAAGAAAGCTATCCTTCAATTGTAGAGGAACTTATTAATGATATCAAAGAGTGGGAGGAAGACTTGAATTAGCCAACTAAATCATCCACACACGTCCTATTTATAATTGATAAAAGCAGCACACTGTGGAATGAAAGTGGCTAGATCATGTTTAGTAGTAAATTGATTATATACTTGGATAATGCAGAACTGCCTCTTTTTTAGTAAATAAATTGTTAAAGTAACCCTTGCTACCGGTGTGGTAGTAAGGGTTATTTACATATATTGAAAGTGTGTGAATAGCGCTGCTTACAAAAATAACTAATTAAAAATTATTTTTATTAATTAAATACAAATTAAAAATTATTTTTAAAATCTATTGCTTTTTGTCATCGATGTTAGTACAATTGCAATTAAGGAAGCGATTTCTTCTTTATTGGAAATGCTTAATTTTATCCAAGGGGGTATATTCATGAAAAAAATTAGTTGTTTTTCCATGCTTTTTTTGCTGATGGTTGGTCTGATAGCTTGTGGTGAGGAGGATAATTCCGGGTCATCAAATGAATCGGGATCGTCCAATGGTTTGTCAGGTGAAGTGGTGATGTGGACTGCCTCGCTGTCAGGAGAACCGTTTGACAGCTATTTTACTGATATTGAAGAAGCATTTGAAGAAATGCACCCAGATGTAGATGTTGTTATAGAAGATATTCCACAAAATGAAATTGAACAAAATGTACTCACTTCGTTAACGGGCGATGATGTGCCAGATGTTGTTAACTTAGCACCACGTTTTATGGTCAACATTGCAGATCAAGGTGGGCTGTTGGAGTTATCAGATCATGTTGATGAAGAAACACAAAACTCTTATTTAGAAGGACCATTTAACGCTGGGTACTTTGCTGATGGTTTGTATGCTCTTCCTTGGTATCTGACAACCACCGTCAGTTGGTATAACAACGACCACTTTGAACAAGCTGGGATAGATGAAGTGCCACAAAGTACACAGGAAATATATGATACTGCTAAAGTAATCACTGAGGAAACCGGGAATCCTTCTTATTTTCAAATCATTAATACAGGCGAAACCATTATGGAAAAAATGATAACGCTGGCAAATGGTGAACCTATCGTAGAAGATGGTGTAACAGTGATTGAGGACAATGAATCCTTAATTGAATTTTTTAACTTAACCCAGAAGATGTATGAGGAAGGGATTATGCCGCAAGAAAATGCCGAAGGATCTTTTGGTACAGCGCAGGAATTATTTATGGCTGAAAATATCTCTTTAACAGAAACAGGCGTAACTTTCTTAGGGCCAATAGAATCAGGCGCGCCAAATGTTTATGAGAATGCTCGAGCTGATCAGCCATTGAATGATCCAGAGGCCCCGGTTAATGTAGCTGTTATGAATTTCTCCATACCTGCAAAGACAGATAACCCTGAGGCTGCTGTTGCTTTAGCGGAGTTTGTTACCAACGCTGAGAATCAGCTTGAATTTGCAAAAATTGCTGGAACGGTACTGCCATCCACTACCGAATCTTTAGAAGATGAATTTTTTACCGATCCTGGAGATTCACCGAAAGCTCAAGGTATGCTTGAAGCTTCAAAATCACTGGAACGTTCTGAGGTATTAATTCCGCAAATCGAGAACAATGCAGAATTACGAGATATTATAAAAAGAGTTTACGTCGAAAATTTACAAGGAGATTTAACTCCTGAAGAAGCACTGGCTAAAATTGCAGAAGAATGGGATGCCTCATTTGAGGAAGCAGGCATAACCCCAACATTTTGATGAAAAATTTTGAGACTAGCTTCTTATGGTTGCTAGTCTCTCTCATTCAAGAGAGGGGATCAAATGAAAAAAATCCTTAACAACAAAGATGTTATGAACAATGTAGCTCCTTGGTTATTTCTGTTACCGTCTATTGCTATATTGGTTACGTTTCTATTTATACCGATTATTGAAGCATTCAGATGGAGTTTTTTAGATTATCAATTAATTGCTGAAACAAGTACATTTGTAGGATTAGAGAACTTTAGAGAGATTTTTACTGATGAATTGTTTTGGGAAGCCTTTGGTAATACTATTCTGTATATCGTTATTGTATTGCCCTTAAATATATTTTTACCGATGATATTGGCTGTTTTAGTCAATCAAAAAATAAAAGCCGTCGGAATGTTTAGAGTCTTGTATTATATTCCTGTTATTACACCAATCGTTGTTGGAGCACTTATGTGGAAAATGCTTTACGCTCAAAATGGTACTCTGTCTAACATTCTGCTTTCCATTGGAATTATTGACTCTTCAATGAACTTTTTGACTAATTCATCAACGGCGCTTGTAGCTGTGGCATTTATCACTGTTTGGAGGGGATTAGGCTACTATATGATCATTTATCTAGCAAATTTGCAGTCTATTCCTAAGCAATTATATGAATCGGCTAGTATTGACGGGGCTAATTCTATTCAGCAATTCACTAAAATTACCATTCCGATGTTAGTACCATCGATTACGTTGGTGTCTATTTTAACCCTTGTTAATGGTTTAAAAGTTTTTGAAGAAATTGCTCTTACAACAAATGGTGGGCCTGCTGGAGCCACAACCACTCTAGTTATGTATATCTACGATAAATTTATGGAATTTGATGTTAGCATTGCTTCTGCAGCTGGTCTGGTATTATTAGCGATGGCTATTATTGGGTCATTGTTACAAATGAAACTCACTAGCGGTCGTGAAAAAGACCTAAAAAGTTAAAGGGGTGAAAAAGAATGAAATCAAATTCTATCAGTAAAAGGATCTGGATTTACATTGTAATGTTGATCATTACTGCTATTACTGTCGGTCCATTTATATATACATTGATTATATCCTTAAAGCCGGCCTCACAAGGTATTTATGACGGTGTCTTACCTAGTAACCCAACTTTAGATAATTATATTAATGCATTTCAACAAACAGATTTTATTCTATATTTTTGGAATACGGTTATCGTAACAGCTATTGCTGTAGTATTTAATTTATTATTCAGTAGTTTATCCGGCTATGCCTTAGCTCGCATTGATTTTAAAGGAAGAGGCTTGGTGCTCATCTTAATTATTTCTACGATGACGGTACCTTTTCAGTTGTTTATGGCACCATTATTTCAAATTGCCGGTGAACTGGGTCTCCGAAATACACATATCGGATTAACCGTGCTGCAAATATCAACAGCTTTTGGTGTGTTTTTTATGCGACAGGCCTTCCTAGTTGTCCCAAAGGATTTAGAGGAGTCTGCTTATTTAGACGGTGCAAATAGATTTCAGGTATGGTGGAAAATCGCATTACCCTTAGTTAAACCAACATTAATTGCATTGGCAATCTATACCTTTACGTTTACATGGGGAGATTATTTATGGCCACTAATTAATACAACTGAAAGCAGTATGTACACCTTATCCATTGGATTGGCACAAATGTCTCAGAATTTTGATGGTGGAAACCTAAAATTAATAAGTGCTGCTTCTATTTTAACGACTATTCCTAGTTTAATCATCTTTTTATGGCTGCAGAAATATTTCATATCTGGGCAAACAGATGGTGCTGTAAAGGGATAAGTCAGTTATAGTAAATCTTACATTTTCAGCTCATCATCTGCATCCTCTATTCCATTTTTTGATATACTCGAAACAGGAATTAGCGTTTAGATAAGAGGTTTGCGATGATCAATAAAGCTAACAACATGATAAGTAGATGAACTACCGATGGTAAGGAGAATAATTATGAGGAATTTTTTAACGTTTGATATAGGGGGAACACTCATTAAATATGGTGTACTTACCGAAACAGGGCAATTTGTCACAAAAAATGAACACTTAACCGATGCCTACTTAGGTGGTAAAGAAGTGTTAAATAAGGTGAAGATGCTTGGAAAAGAGCTAATGAATGACCACACAATAAGTGGAATTTGCATTAGTACAGCTGGCCAAGTTGATTCTAAGAAGGGAGTTATCTTATATGCTTCAGAAATTATTCCTGAATATACCGGTATACATGTAAAGCAAGAACTAGAGGATTTTTTTGGTTTGCCGGTAGGGGTAGAGAATGACGTGAATTGTGTCGGTTTAGCTGAGTCTTGGATTGGGAAAGGTAAAGACGCCAAAAGTATGTTTTGTTTAACGATAGGTACAGGTATAGGTGGTAGCTATGTGGTTGATAATCAATTACATACGGGCCATCATTTCAGCGGTGGAGAAATTGGATATATCCCCATTGAAGGAGAGGAATTCCAGGAGTTGGCCGCTACAAAGACACTTATTGAAAATGTGGCGAAACGGAAGAATTGTACCACGTCTGAGCTAGATGGTAAAAAAATATTTGAAATGGCACAGCATGACGATCAAATCTGTATCGAGGAAATCAACAGGTTAATCTATTATTTATCAAAAGGTATTGCCACCATTATTTATATTATGAATCCAGAAATGCTTGTTATAGGTGGTGGAATTACCAATCAAAAGGAATTTTTGCACCCACTGATTATGAAACAATTAGAGAAAGACGTTATCCCTGCGATTTTGCAGAAAACCAAGATTGAAATTGCCGGAAACCTTAATGATGCAGGAATGATTGGTGCTTTACGTCATTTTTTGTTGCAAGAATCGCTTCAGCCATTCAATAAAATCACTACCATGATGGAATCCAATAAACATAAGCTAACAAATGGGGAAAAAACAATAGCCAAGTATATCACGATGAATCTAACAGATGTACCAAATCATACCATCTCACAAATGGCAAACAAAATTAATGTGTCTGAATCCATGATTACCCGATTTTGTAAGAAATTGAATATCGGTTCTTATAGTCAGCTTCGTCTTATGGCAAAAGAAGCGTTAGTAGGAAATAGAATTCACGACAAGTCGGAAGCAAATAGCTTGATAAAAATAAAGCAGGATTACTTTAATATATTAGATAAAATTGAAACGTTAAACCAAAATAAAGAGATGTTACAAATCATGCAAGCCATAATGTCAGCGAAATATATTTTCCTACTTGGGAATGAGGAACTGGCCCTGATCATGAATCAAATCAAATATCGTATTATGACATTAGGTATTCCCGTTGATGTTTTTTCAAGTACCTATCAGTTAAATATTTCCTCGAATTTAGATAGGAAACAGTCAGTAGTTATCGGATTGAGCATCTCTGGTCATGATAAAGAAATTATAGAGTTCTTAAAAACGGCAAAAATTGAAGGTGCCACAACAATTGGCATAACCAGCCAGCAAGGATCGCCAGTACTAGAGAACACCAATTTATCCCTATATATTCCGGATGATAGTGGAATAGGTACTCATTCCATACGAGAGATTTCCATTTTATACTTGATTGACACGCTTTTTCAAGAGTTGGATATGATAGTGGATCAACATGAGTCTAACGTGTAAAGGAGAGTAGAGATGAGAATAATATATATTCCTATTGATGAAAGGCCATGTAATACACTGGTTGTCAAAAGAATAGCAAACTCATCACGGGATCTGGAATTGGTCATGCCGCCAATACATCTCTTAAGTAATAAAAAAACACCTGCAGCTGTTGAGCGTTTATGGAGTTGGATAATAGATAATGCAAGTGAAGTTGATTCCTTAATATTGAGCTTAGATATGCTGATTTATGGCGGCTTGATACCATCACGACTGCACGAAATGGAGAAAAAAACAGGGGATAAGTGGTTAAAACGGTTACGAGATTTTCAACGTCAATTTCCCAATATATCAATTTATGCGTCTAATATGATTATGCGTACACCAAAGTATAGCTCAAATGATGAGGAGCCTGATTATTATGCTGATTGGGGGCGGGAATTATTTTTGCGCGCATACTTAACGGATAAGGAAGAAAAACACCTTATTTCAGAAGAAGAAAGCAGACAGTTACAGGAAATCAGTCATTCTCTGCCAAACACATACATCGAGAATTATGAACGACGAAGAAGGTTTAATTCCCGAATGAATCAGTGTGTCTTAGAACTTGTGAAGGATGGTGTCGTGACCTTCTTAGCGATTCCTCAGGATGACAGTGCTGAATTTGGTTATACTGCCAAAGATCAACATGCCGTTTTAAAAAGGCGTGGAGAATTGCAGTTATACAATCAGGTGCATATATATCCAGGTGCCGATGAAGTTGGTGCTACTCTGCTGGCTAGAGCTTATAATGACTATTATCATAGTACTCCTTCCATTTATCCTATTTGGAGCAGCACGCTGGGTGCTCAGCTTATTCCACTATATGAGGATCGTCCTTTTTATGAGAGTTTGAAGGCACATACGATGGCAGCTGGCTGTAGACTGACGGATGATCCGGATGAAGCCGATTTAATCCTTGCATATAACACGCCAGGGAAAATAATGCAAGAATCATGGGAACAGTATCAGAAAGATATAACCTATGATAGCTTTCGAAATCTATCTATGTTTGTAGAGAATATGAAAGGATTCGTTTGCCAAGGGAAGCAGCTGATCATTGCTGATTCAGCATATGCTAACGGTGGGGACCATGAATTAATTATCCGGTTAGATCAAGCGGGTATACTAGATAAAATGCTGTCATATAAAGGATGGAATACGAATGGAAATACACTGGGTACTACGATTTCCCAAGGGGTACTCGGGCTATCGCACACCAATACATTGAAGATTAAAGAAAATATTATTTACCATTTATTGGACGATTATTTTTATCAGGCAGAGCTGAGGATGAAACTAGCAGAGGAAATCCTACCTGCTTATCAATTAACCTATTTTGATTTGAAGGATCAGGCTGAGATGATTGATCGGATCAGAGATAAATTATTATTGAAACGATTCAGAGAAACAATTACAAATAGTTTTAACCAGACGTCGATACAAATTCATACCTATGCCCCTTGGAACAGAATGTTTGAGTGTGGTATAGAACTAGAGGTACAACATTATTAACACGATAATGGAGGATAATTATATGGATCAACAACAATTTTTAGATACCATCCATCAGAACCTTATTGTTTCTTGTCAGGCACTTGAGTATGAGCCGCTTCATGGGTCTAATATGATGGCAAAAATGGCACAAGCTGCAAAGGAAGGTGGTGCCAAAGCAATAAGGTGTAATACACCTGCGGATGCTCATGCAATCAAGGATCAGACAGGACTTCCCCTTATTTCTATTGTGAAATGTGAGTATTCCGATAGTGAAGTTTTTATTACGCCAACCGTTAAAGAAATACAAGAGCTTCTCCCTGTTAATCCAGAGGTGATTGCATTAGATGCGACCAATCGTCCACGACCTAGTCAAGAATCATTAAAAGATCTGGTGGATTACATCCATGATCATAGTAGTGCGCTGGTTATGGGGGATATTGCAACGGAACGAGATGCTGAGTATGCTGCTACGTGTAACGTGGATATCCTCTCTTCTACGCTATCAGGTTATACAGAAGAAACAGCACATAAAACGGGACCAGACTTTAATCTTGTTAAACAACTCGTCACTGTCTATGATATTCCGGTGATTGCGGAGGGAAAGATTCATACACCAGAACAGGCTCAAAAAATGTTGGCGCTGGGAGCTTGGTCAGTAGTAGTGGGCGGAGCAATCACTAGACCACAGCTCATTACAAAAACATTTGTCTCCGCATTAAAAACGGAGGAGAGGTGAGTTGATGAAACAAGAACAAGCTGATGTTATCGTTGTAGGCGGAGGATTAGGGGGATGTGCCGCTGCCCTAGCGGTTGCCAAAATGGGATTAAGGGTAATTATGACAGAAGAAACAGACTGGATAGGTGGTCAACTAACCAGTCAAGCGGTTCCTCCAGATGAACACCAATGGATTGAAAAGTTTGGCTGTACAAAAACATATAGAGAATTTCGAAATCGAATTCGCGCATATTATAAAAACAATTACCCTCTAACAGATCAGGCAAAAAAAGATCCATTTCTCAATCCAGGAAATGGATGGGTCAGCCGACTGTCCCATGAACCAAAAGTTGCATTGTGTGTGTTGCAAGATATGTTAGCACCTTATATTAACAGCAACCAAGTCATGATACATTTGAATAGTAAACTGATGGAAGCAGAAATGAGTAATGATAAGGTTGCCTCGATAAATATACAACAACAATCATTGTCTCAGGAGATAATAAAACTCACCGCTCCTTATTTTGTTGATGCGACGGAGTGTGGAGAGCTTCTTCCTTTAACTAATACAGAATATGTAACTGGAGCAGAGGCTAAGCAAGAGACAGGAGAACCACATGCCTTAGATCAACCTAACCCATCAGATATACAAGCGATTACCTATGTGCTTGCCGTAGAATATGTGGAAAACGGTGACTTCGTCATTCCAAAACCAGCACAGTACGATTTTTGGAAAACATTCATACCGACTTATTCAGATAAACCGTTACTAAGCTGGTATGCAGTAAACTCTGCAGACATAACTAGCTTAAAGGAATTTACCCTTTTACCAAACAGTAAAAAAATAGCTGACTTATTTACCTATCGTCGAGCGATCGATACGAGACATTTAGCTAAAAATTTATATGAAGGGGATATATCGCTAATTAATTGGCCACAAAATGATTACTTTTTAGGCTCGATTATAGATGTTTCCGAAAAAGAACGTCAAAGACACTTGGGAAATGCAAAACAACTCAGCCTTTCTCTACTATACTGGCTCCAGACAGAGGCTCCTCGTTATGGTGGCGGGCGCGGATATCCAGAACTCCGTTTAGCAACTACAGCGTTAGGTACAGAGGATGGGCTAGCGAAATATCCTTATATTCGTGAATCAAGAAGAATAAAAGCCGTTTACACTATAACAGAAAGAGATGTCAGTAAGGACTTTATAACAGAAAATGAGAGATGTACATTTGAGGATAGTGTCGGTGTGGGAAGTTATCACTTGGATATGCATCATACCACCGTTACAAACAGGACATTCTATATCCCTAGTAAACCATATGAAATCCCCTTAGGCGCACTATTACCAGTAAGATTAAAAAATTTACTGCCAGCTTGTAAAAATATTGGAACCACCCAAATTACTAACAGCTGTTACCGTCTCCACCCAACAGAATGGAACATTGGCGAATCAGTTGGTTATTTAATAGCCTATGCTATTGATAATGATATTTCTCCTCATCAGGTTCGTGTAGAGAAGAACCATTTGTCTGCTTATCAGCAGTTACTCATAAACAATGGAGTTGAAATTCATTGGCCTGCCGACTTGGAGTGAATTACATGTAAATAGAAAGCTTATAATAGTGAGACACTTGATAGATTATACGAATATAAAATGATGTTTGTAAATAAATTAGCTTTTATATGTACAAGGATAAAACTCTTGCAAAATAAAATTTACAGTATGAATGAATTTTTCAGGAAGCAATCTTTGTTCTCTTCATTAAATAAAGAATTTAAATTGTTTTATAAAAAAAAGCCGTCCAAGCTATCACTTACAACTGTACAAACAATTTTAAAACAAGAGGAAGCTCTATGATGATGTAAACTTCCTCTTTTAGTTTTTGCTGTTTTACCTCATACTCAATCCCTCCCTCGATACTGCTCCCTATACTTCCCAGGTGTTGTGCCTTCCATTTTGCGAAAGGAGCGGATAAAGTTTTGTGAATTATTATACTTCAGCCTTTGTGCAATTTCCTTTACAGACATCTTGGTGGAGACTAACCATTCTTTCGCTTTATTTAGGCGATAACGGAGCAAGTATTCGCTAAACGAATAACCGGCTTCTTTTTGGAAAATGCTGCTCAAATAATTAGGGTTATAATGCAGCTCAGCAGCTATAATATCAAGTGAAAGATCTTTATCAAAGTTATTATGAATCATAGTGATTATTCTATCCGAAATTTTGCGATTCTTGGAATCATCTTTTTCTTCAATATTCTGAATGAGTGGGAGAATAATTTCTGAGCTTACCCAATCATGAATAGACTCCATCGATCGAAGGTTTTGAAAATGTGTAATCATTTCTGTTGTTTGAAACTGTTCGACGGATGCTCCCAGTGATTCTTTCAATTCGTATAACTCGTACAGGAAACGAGAGAGAATAATTTCTAACTGTTGATGATGAATGTCATGTCGGTCTAGATAATCAAAGAACTTGGTTAATTCTTGTAAAGCAATTTCCTTCTCACATAATTTAATCGCATCCAAGATCTTGTTTTTGATCGCAACAGGGTAAGGTGCTACATTGGAATAACGTCTATTCAAATTATCATAAAAAATGATAGAACCTTCACCCATCTTCAACCGATACTTAAGCGATTCTTTACTTTCCTTGAAGGCAATATGGGCATATTCCAGTTTTTGATGGGTCTTGCTTATACCAATGCTGACTGATAAATGAAGTAGTTCTTTGACTTTGGATTGAATCAACTCCGCCTTTTGGTTTAGTAACCGGGAATATTCCGTTGCATTGTTTGATTTCATCATAATTATGGTTATCTGCGTGTCATTGATGACAACAGGTGTTAAGCGCTCTTTCTCTGAAAGCAAGTCCTCCATTAAGTTATTAATCGCAAATAGGACCAAATCGTGATCGTTGGAATTGAACTTCTGTTGATCGATTTCATCTATTTTTAGAGAAAAGATCGAGAAAGAAGTCCAGTCTTGTTCATACTGAAATGCTTTCACTTTAAGCGGTATTTCTCCTTTTGATACTTTACCTTGTAATAAACGCATCATAAATAATTGTTTCAACTGTGAAACTTGGCTTTGCACTCGTTTTTCTAACAGATGATTCTGATTTAATAGACGTTCAATGTGGGATTCGATCATGTCGAATTCGTTAACAGGTGCGGTTGTATCTGTTTTTTCATGGTGGTTGGCATCGATAATTTGCTGTAGTTTTTTGACTGGGCGATATAGAACTTTGCTGCCGACAAAAGCAAAGCATAAAGAAGTAGTTAAGAGAACAATCACAATCCAGAATGTGAGCCAGCCAATGGAACTGGATTTCATGTGTAAGTCACTTAGTTTGACGAAGGATAAGTAAGTCCAGTTATTATAGTCTGATGTTTGATAAGAGATCTTATAATCAACATTATTTAGACGGTATTCAAATTCTCCTTCGAGTGCATTGTTATCAATGTGTTCAAATAGATCTTGAGGTATCTGGCTTGTTTCCCCTGTATATTCGGTATTGCTCTGTGCGATCGTACGGTTCTCCTCATCTAAGATCAAGAAAGACTCGTTATCATTACTTTGTGCCATAATTTCCCGGAGTTCACAACTGGGAATAATCACAGAAATCAAACCTGTATTATTCGATGATAAAAGTGGCAGTTTTTTAACAAGATTAATATATTGAGAGCAACTTTTTTTCGTTGCGTTGGGAAGACCGATTCTGTCTGCCTCTTCGACTAGCCATGCTGATGTATTAGGAATCTGCAGGTAATCTTGATAGATCGTTTGATACGTTTGATTATCTAATCGCACGAGTCCGTCGTTATTTAGCAGCCAACGATTGTCTAAGCTAACCAAAATAATATCTTCGATTCCAGTTTCAATCGTCTGTAAATGGTTTAAATCTTTCCGTAACTGATGAAAATCACTAAATACATTGGCGCGCATATCTTCTCTTAGATAGGCTTGTGTTTGGCCAGAACGGACAAAATAAGTAGTAGATAGATCAATATATCGCAGAACTTGCTCCACATTGGTTTGAATTTGATAGATATTTTGTTTTTTCTCGTCATTAGAGAAGTCCACGATGGCCTTAGAAGATTGCCAGTAAGACAGACCGCCAGTGATAATAACAGGTACGGTACTTAAAATAAATAAAAAGGCAATAAGTTTAAAATAATGCCGAGTAGATAATTTTTTCATAGTGAACTTCCTTTGTCTGGAGTTATCATCAACTGTGTACTTAATTACAGTAGCTAAGCTGGATGGACAATGTCAGCTCTGTTCGTCCAACTGCATATTGCATGAAGTTTGATTTTTCGAGTCCGTTTCCCTGTTTAAAAAAAGGTTTATTCATCATGTGTCTCAGGTCTAGTGGTCATTATAGCTGGTTTTTGCATAACAGCTACAATGGAGACACGTTAATCTCTTTTGTTTGTTCTTGTTGTTTTTTTAATAACTGATTAAAACCGATATGGATAATGAACATGCTGGTATAAGCACTGACGCTGAAGCTAAAAAACAGGGTAATTCCAGGTAAATAAAAAGATAGAAAATAGATTCCTGTTAAGATGGTTAATGCACAAATAGAATAATGTAAGTTTACCACACCGATAGAAACGGCATAACGGATATACTGCCAGAAAGTTAATTGGTAATGGACATATACCGGGGCAATATAAAGAAGTAACACGGTATAAAAGAAAGCAGCAATCACAAATAGACCAAATAAAATCGGATATACACTGGAGTCTGCCATTAATCCAGTGTAGTTTAGAAAGACTGATAAAATGTAACCGATAGCGTATAACACAAGTCCCAACAGGTTGGATGTAACAAATGTGCTTTTGTACTCAGCGAAAAAAGTTTTAACAATAGAAATATCATACTCCTGAACCACCCATTTACGAACAACGGCAAACATGGCAAAAGTAGCGGGAAGCAGTCCTAATAAAATCAATCCTGCTAAAGTAAAGGCAACCCATAATAAATTCAGCCAAGCAAATCGAGTAACCCAGACACTGATACGGTAGAATCCTCCCCATATTCCAGTTAGTTGCATTATAGCACGTCCTCCAATCTTAAAAGTTATATAATAAGAGAATACCTTGTAATGTTGATTTCGTAAACAATCAATTAAAGCGTTTTCAATGGTGTAATCATCATCTAAGCAAGTTGTAATCGTTGCTACAAAAGGGTTCGTGATGATAAGTAGCAAAAGAATAATCATTATGTCATCTCTTTTTGTGGGCTAATAGAAAGATGATTATTCTACAAAAAACCTCTAATGAAACATGAGCTATCATCACGGATGCAGTGAGCTATGAGAAAGTGATTATATACAAAGTGAAGCGTTTTCATTACTATAGGAAATGTACCCAAAATCAATCAATGCGGTACAAAATGATAAATATTTTGGAGGGTGGTTAATTTGAGTAATTGGAGAAAGCTATTTGGAACGGTCTTATTGTTGACATTCATCTTTGTTTTAGCAGCATGTAATAGCAGTGACAGCTCAAGTGAAGGAGGAAGCAGTTCCTCGGATGATTCGGCCGATGACAGTGGAGGACCATTTGCTTTTACTGTAATGGCCAACTTGCATACACCAGAAGTACCTGATGAGAAGATATTAGAAAAGATTGAAGAAGAAACCAATACAGACATCGAAATTCAATGGGTACCTGATAATAACTATGATGATCGTTTGAACACGGCCTTCGCAACCAATTCTTTGCCAGAGGCTGTGTTTTTGAAAAACCAGGCTTCTTTTATTCAGTTTAGAGAGGCAATAGAAGATGAGCAGTTTTGGGAAATAGGTCAATTTATTGATGAATTCGATAATCTATCTAAATTGAAGGAGAATGTAGTAGATAATACGCGAGTAAATGGTAATTTATATACCTTGTATCAAGGGCGACCATTATCGCGTCAAGGTATGATTTATCGTAAAGATTGGGCAAATAATTTAGGTTTAGAGGCACCAACTACGACCGATGAATTTATGGAAATGGCGCGTGCGTTTACAGAGGATGATCCAGATGGAAACGGAGAAGATGATACATTTGGAGTTACGGACCGAAGTGACTTGATCTATGGTGCCTTCAAAACGGTTAGTTCGTGGTTTGGAACACCGAATAACTGGGGCGAGCAAGATGGCGAATTAAGACCAGAGTTTATGTTTGATGAGTACAAACAAACGATGGATTTTTTCAAAGAAATGCATGAAAATGGCTATATTAATCAGGATTTTCCTGTAACAAGTAAAACAGATCAACAGGAATTTTTTAAGAATGGAACAGCAGGTATCTACGTTGGTTCAATGGGCGATGTAGCGAGTATCAACTATGACGCAGTAGCGATCAATCCAGATGCCAAATTTGATGTTCAAAATGCTGTGGAAGGACCGCATGGCGAGTTCGGCACTTGGTCGATTCCGGGATACGGAAGTTTGCTTATGTTTCCGAAAAGCTCTGTAGAGACAGAAGAAGATCTAAAGAAAATTCTAGGTTTTTTTGATCAATTGATGGAACCTGAAGTAATGAACTATGCCTATTGGGGTATTGAAGGAGAACATTACGAAGTGGTGGATGGTGCAGCTTCACCCTCAGACGATCAAGCTTTGACGGATCGAGAAGTCAAACCATATCAAGCAATTGAGATAGGCGAGCCTGAAACGAATGGACGTTACGAAGGGTATCATGACTATGACATCAAAGCAAAGGCTGAAGAATTAACCGTTGAGAACGAAGAATATTTAATCGAAGATCCAACCGTTGCTTTATATTCAGAAACCTATGTGAATGACGGTGCAAGATTGCAAGAAATCATTACAGATGCTACGTATAACTATATAATCGGTCAGATTGATGAAGCAGGTTTCGATGCCGCTGTTGATAAATGGGAAGCAGATGGTGGAGAGGATATTATCGCAGAGTATAACGCGGCACAATAAGAAAAAAGCGGGCTCTTAAAATGAACATTTTGAGAGCCCTCCCTATCCTCACAACAGAATGGATAATCATGATCTGTAACGTAAGGATATTTGAACAAAAAATTTGCGATAAGGCTTGATATCAAGGTTATTTGGGATTAGTAAGATAATGATTATTTACGTCATGTATCCTTTCCATTACGCTTTTGTTAGGGCAGAGGGAAGTATCAACAGATGGCGTGAACATTACATTGCAAGGCAGGGTCCTTCTATCCGGTGTAATGGTTTATAGAAACCAAGTGATCTGTTCGTATTTTCTCTTGATGTGATCCTCCTATACGGATAATAGAGTCTATGGTGATGGATAACACTTTATTGTAGGTCTAGTTGATAACTTGTAAAACCTAGCGTTCTTTTTTACAACAGAAATTGATAAAGAAAGGGTTTGGCTTATGGAGCATTCTACACTAACCGTAAAAGAACGGAAACAGATTAGAAACATGAAACGTTCGGAAACATGGCGTAATATTAAGAAAAACAAATTAATCTACTTAATGATTTTACCTGGTTTTCTCTATTTTTTTATCTACAAATATCTCCCTATGTATGGATTAGTCATTTCATTTCAAGATTATAAACCATATAGAGGAATTTTGGGGAGTGACTGGGTAGGGTTAGAGCACTTTCAACGATTATTTGCAAGTTCAGAATTTTGGATGATTTTCAAGAATACTTTGGTCCTTTTTGGACTGCAGATTTTTATCTTTTTTCCGATTCCTATCATTATTTCCCTTATGCTAAATGAAGTGAGACACCAATTTTTCAAACGTAGTGTACAGACCTTGGTCTATATTCCGCACTTTATGTCATGGGTAGTTATTGTGTCTATCAGTTATGTATTGTTAACACTGGATGGCGGAATTGTAAACGCTATCTTAGAATCATTAGGTTTACAGAAAGTCAATTTCCTTTTAAATGAAGATTGGTTTAGACCTATGTATATCCTGCAGGTTATTTGGCGAGAAGCAGGTTGGGGGACGATTATTTTTTTAGCTGCTATCACAGCAGTTGATCCGCAATTGTATGAAGCGGCTAGAATGGATGGAGCGAATCGTTTTCGCCAAATGTGGCATATTACCGTGCCAGCAATCCGTAATGTCATCATTGTCTTATTAATACTGAAAATTGGTGACGTATTGGAACTAGGTTTTGAGCATGTCTACTTATTGTTAAACTCTTCTAATAGAAATGTTGCGGAGATTTTTGATACCTATGTTTATGTGGCAGGTTTACAGCAAGGTCAATTCAGTTACAGTACAGCGGTCGGATTCTTTAAAGGAGGCGTAGGCTTAGCTATGGTAGTATTTGCAAACTGGTTAGCGAAGAGATTTAACGAAGAAGGTATCTATTAAAAAAGATAACAGGAAACGAGGTGAAGAGGAGTGGCTAAACAACAGATTTCTGCGGGGAGCCGTGTGTTTGATTTCTTTAATTATTTTCTATTAGGTTTGCTTGCGATTATTACGATTTTGCCTTTTATTCATGTGGTAGGGAGCTCGTTTGCAACAAGCGCGGAGATTGCAAGGACAAAATTTTTATTGTTTCCGACAGAATTCAGTTTGCAGGCGTATAAGTATATTTTTTCTACAGATACAATCTTTAAAGCATTAGGAGTTTCCGTAATGGTAACGGTTGGAGGAACGATCTGGAGTATGTTCTTCTCGGTTCTTACTGCTTATGGCCTGTCACGAAGGGATCTAGTTGGCAGACGAACGTTGAATTTTTTAATTGTATTCACTTTATTATTTAATGGTGGTATGATTCCGACTTTCTTAGTAGTACAACAAACAGGACTGTTAGATTCGTTATGGGCATTAGTAGTGCCGGTTACGATCAATGCCTTTAATATGATTATTCTAAGAAGTTTCTTTATGAATTTGCCATCAGGTCTGGAAGAATCAGCTAAAATTGATGGAGCCAATGACTTTAGCATTTTGTTTCGGATTGTTATTCCGATATCGTTACCTGCAATAGCAACGATATCATTATTCTATGCAGTCACTTATTGGAACACCTATATGCATGCCATTCTATACTTAGCAGATGCAGACAAATGGCCTGTGCAAGTGCTATTAAGACAAATTGTTGTATTGGCAAGTGGGATGAATTATGACGCAGAAGCATACACAGATGCCCCGCCTCCAGAAGTGACGGTGAAGATGGCGACGATTGTCGTTGCAACGGTTCCCGTACTATTAGTTTATCCATTTTTACAGAAGTATTTTGCTAAAGGGGCCCTTCTCGGTTCTGTTAAAGGTTAATCAAAAAAGGAGAGAAACATAGCGATGAAAAACTGGCGTGAAGAAGCAGGTCAGCGCTTAGATCATTTACTGAAAGATGTAGTGCCATGGGTATTACAGCGGTATGATCCTGAATCAGGAGGATTTTACTTTGCTCAGAGTGCTGCTAGGAAGCGTTCGTATCCTCCTGATATTGAATCGACGGCACAGGCAATTAATATTTTAAGTAGATCAAAAGCATTGGATATGCTCCCTAGGCAAGCGTTGATTCGTTTTTTTCAAGAACGACAGCAGCCAGACACGGGTTATTTCTATGATCCGCATCCATTGATGAAGCAGGATGAAGTGATGGTACACCGCGCATTGAATTATGCCGTCAATAGTTTGAGACGACTGGGAGGAAGCCCTTTATATCCACTGCCAGTTCAGCAAAGGCAAGCACCTTCCTATGCTTTTTCATTGGAAGACTATCGGGCGAAGTGGGAGCAGATTTCACTGGTTAACAGCTGGAGAGGTTGTGACTTATTGGCTTCATCGATGGTGTATGTAGCGGAGATGGATGCTGAAATACAATCGATTTATGTGCAGGCTTTTGCGGACTATCTAGCAGAAAAACAAGATAAGGTGACAGGACTATGGGGAGAAGGGTCCATGTATGTAAGGATCTCAGGAACTTTTAAACTCCACACTTTTTACCGGAAATATCAGATTGCGTTACCCAATCAAGGGAAAATTTATCAATCGATATGGGACTGTCTACATAACGAGATCGCGATTGATATGTGTTATATCCGAAATCCGATTGATTTGTTATCTTATCTAAACGTGCACGTGTCAGAGCAAACGCTAGAGGAAGTAGTCAAGATGACAATAGATAACATGGAGCAGTTAAAGCAAGCAGATGGTGCTTTCTCTAGAGAAATTGGCCACTCTGTAAAAGCCCCCAATGTAGCACAGGTAAAAGCGGATGAATCTTATCCTGGTATGCCAGCACCTGTGGAATTAGGGCTGGGGTTAGCGGAAGGTGATATGAATGCAACGACTCAGGCGACATTGATTCACCAGCGACTACATCATATATGGGATAAAGAAGGGCGTCTCAATAAGTGAATAGAAAGAAGTGTATAGCTTGGATAAGGTATGGAAACTGGATAAAGAAAAGAGATTATCACTGGATGCGGTCAACGTCTTGATGAACCATGCCATCTTTCAATTTGGCGGTGCTTTATCCATTATTTTTGTAAATCTATATTTATGGCGTTTAACGAACAGTTTATGGGTGAACGGAGCGTACAATTTTATAGCTATTCTATCACAAGCTGTCACTACTTTTGTAATTGGCAAGGTGTCAAAGAAGAAAGGGCGTACGATAATTTATCACAGCGTTAACCGTCCGTAAGCCCCACTTCAGGATACTGGAAAAATAAAAGAGGCTAATTCAGGGCAACGGACGCTAAACATCCTGATAAGTCTCGCTAGCCATTCGTGGAAGATAATGAAGTCCTACGAATAGGCAGTCTCGCTTTATCGTTATGGTATCTGGATGACGGCCCTGTTCTATTTATTGATTATCTTGGTTCAAGAGGGGATTGTGAATCATTTCTATTGGTTCGCTTTATGGCGTGGTATTGCACAAGGTTTGTATTGGGTGGCTTACTTTACGATTGTACATGAGGTTTCTTCTAACCAAAATCGTCATCGGTATTTGGGATGGAATCAGATGGTCATGGGTTCCTCTAATTTACTAGCACCTGTCTTAGCTGGTTTTATCATTAGTTTATTTGAAGGATTAATGGGCTATTTATTGGTATTTTCGCTGGCGTTTCTATTATTTCTTTTAGCTACGATGAGGAGTTTTCGATTAAAAAAGGAACGTATTAAGCATCGCAGCTACTACATGAAATTTCTTCCTCAAATACTTAAACGTCAGCAAGCTTTTCGTTCGGCGTTAATCGGTTGGTTTATTATTGGATTTCCACAAGGGATCATGATGTATCTTCCACCGATTCTTATCTACAGCATCTTTGAAGATGAAGGAATGGTAGGCTATTTAAATGCCGGTTTCTTAACGATATCTATTGCGATGAGTTACCTTATTTCTCGTTTTGCGAATATTGATCAAACGATTAAATATCTGTGGATTGCTGCTATTGGCTTCTTTATTTCAGGAACTTTTTTAACATGGGAGATCGCGGTCTGGAGTGTGGTACTGTTTATGGTTACACAAAATATGTTTAAGCCCCTACAGGCCAATGCTTTTGCGGCTTATTACTTCCAATGGCTTGATCGACTTCCATTAGGCGCCGAATTTCGGGTGGAGTCCATCGTGTTGCGTGAAACGATCATTAATGTTGGGAGAGCTTTGGGGATATTAATATTTATGCTATTTTCACAAGAAATAGATGCTCACACCGCTGGCTTTATCATTTTAGGAGTGATGGCGCTGCAGAGCATATTGCCTGTACTCATTAATAGAAGGGAGGTAGTGGCATGACGCTAAATCAGTGGGAACAAGCAGAACCTGGCGTAAAGCGTAAAGTCCATCAGCCAGGAAAAGACTTAATGATGATGGAAGTGATTTTTGAGGAAGGGGCACAAGGTGCCAGTCACAGTCATCCGCATGAACAATTAACGTATTGTTTAGAAGGCAGGCTGCTATTTACGGTTGGCCAGCAAGAAACAGTGATGGAGGAAGGAGAATCATTACAGATTCCATCTAATGCCATTCATGGTGTAACGGCATTAACCAAAAGTAAGCTGTTAGATGTGTTTACTCCAATCAGGGAGGATTTAGTGAGCGGAGATTAAGAGGATTTCTAATGTACGTGGAAATGAACGAATCACCATATGATATTTTAAATCTTGCAAAAAAGGAGAAGAAATTTAATGAAAACGTTTAAAAATCCAATTATACCAGGGTTTTACCCTGATCCATCGGTTTGTCGAGTAGAAGAGGATTATTATTTAGTCACTTCCAGTTTTGAGTATTTTCCTGGTGTGCCGATTTTTCATAGTAAAGATCTGGTGAATTGGCGCCAGTTAGGTCATGTGTTGGATCGACCAGAACAATTGAATTTGGATCAGACCCCTTTTTCGCGAGGTATATATGCCCCAACGATTCGCTACCATAATGGCACCTTTTATATGATTACTACCTTTGTGGTTAGTCCAACGGGTGCGAGACGGAATTTTTATGTAACAGCGAGTGATCCGGCCGGTCCTTGGTCTAATCCGGTTTGGCTTGAGGATGCGCCTGGAATTGACCCATCACTGCTATTTGATGATGATGGTAAGGTGTATTATACCGGGAATCGTAAACCACCTTCAGGCCAGCGATATAAGAAGCATAACGAGATATGGTTGCAGGAGTTAGATCTGGAGACTGGTAAACTAATTGGTGAGAAATATAGTTTGTGGGATGGTGCGTTAAAGAATGCTCACGCACAGGAGGCTCCGCATTTATATAAAATAGGGAATTGGTATTATTTAATGATTGCAGAGGGCGGTACAGGACATACGCATGCAGTAACGATCGCACGCAGTAAGCAGGTAAAAGGTCCATATGAAATGACGGAAACCAATCCGATTTTGACGCATCGACATTTAGGTAGACATTATCCGATTGTAAATGTTGGGCATGCCGATATCATAGAGACACAGGCAGGTGACTGGTGGATGGTTTGCTTAGCTTCCAGACCCTTCGGCGGTTATTATCGAAATCTGGGTCGGGAAACATTTCTCGTTCCATTTATTTGGGAAGAAGGCTGGCCGATTGTGAATCCGGGCAGTGGGCTGGTTGAACCAGAGATGGCTTTTCCCAACTTGCCGGAACATAAATGGCCTGCGCAACCGTTACATGACTCCTTTGAATCGGAAAGGCTGGGTGATCAGTGGAATTTTATTCGTACGCCTCGAGAATCCTTTTGGTCCTTAACCGAGCGAAAAGGTTATTTACGTCTAAAGGCAAAACAAGAAACCATTATGGAAGAAGAGAATCCATCCTTTGTAGGAAGGCGGCAGCAGCATATTGATTTTTATGCTGAGTTGGCAATGGAATTTAAACCAGCTCAGTCGACAGATAGTGCTGGCCTGGTGTTATTACAGAATCATGGTTATCAAATTCGTGTGGAAATGGTAACGGAAAATGAACAGCCGACGTTAAAGCTAGTGAGAAGAGAAGCTGGCAGCGACCAATTGATTGCCACACAAGCATTAGAAGATTGGTGTGTGTACTTATCCGTAGAAGGCAATGGGCAGGATTATACCTTTAGCTATGCGATAGATCCTGCAGAGCGACATTTGCTTGCGAGAGATGTTGATGGGAGAGTGTTGAGTACAGACCTGGCTAGTGGCTTCGTAGGTGCTTATATTGGAATGTACTGTTCTGGGAATGGCAAACAAAGTGCTGGCTATGCCGATTTTGATTGGTTTGAATATCAAGGGAGGGACTGAGTATATGGTCGTCCAACAATTAACAGCACTTGACTGGGCGAAAAAGGCAGCAGATACATTGATGGCACAATACCAGCCAATGGAACTACCACCAGCTAATCGCTGGCATTACCATCAAGGTGTATTTCTTTGCGGTGTGTTGGATATCTTTCATCGAACAGATGAGTTGCACTATTATGCGTACTGTAAGGAGTATGTAGATGAATTGATTGATGAGGAAGGGAATTTCTATTTTGCCAGAAGTGAATTAGATGCGATTCAGCCAGGATTATTATTGTTGTCATTGTATCAAAAGACGAATCAGCGCAAATATCAAATCGCTGCTAGCAAACTCAGACATTTATTAAATACGTTAAATGTAACCAAAGAAGGTGGATTCTGGCATAAAGATAAGTACCCTTATCAAATGTGGTTAGATGGTTTATATATGGCAGGTCCTTTCACTGTACAATATGGTCAGCTCTTTAATGAGCCGGAACTAACGAATGTAGTGATGAAACAGGAAGCCTTAATGCGAAAACATACGAAGAAAGAAAATGGCCTTTATTACCATGGCTATGATGAAAGTAAACAAGCCCCATGGTCAACGGAAAAAGGTCATGCACCGGAGGTATGGGGGAGGGCATTAGGCTGGTATGCAATGGTGACGACAAACGTGATAGAAATGTTCCCGGCTGATCATCCAAAGAGATTCGAATTGACAGAGGTGGTACAGCAATTAATCAAGGCATTGATTTCATTTCAAGATGAAGCGACAGGATTATGGTATCAAGTCGTCGATAAGCCAGGTGGCGCTGGCAATTATTTAGAAAGCTCTTGTTCTTGTTTATTTATCTATGCCATTGCTAAAGCAGTTCAACAAGGTTATGTAGACATATCCTTTTTACAACAAGCAGAAAAGGCCTATCAAGGTTTGTTGGAAGAGAAAGTGGAATTGGAACAACAAGGTCGATTCCAATTGCATGATATTTGTATCGGAACCTCTATTGGTACTTATGATTACTATGTAGAGCGTGAGACAAGTACCAATGATTTACACGGAGTAGGCGCTTTTATCTTAGCAAGTGTGCAGTTGAGCCGGGCTAAGAGAGAGGTGTTAGGATGACCATTATTCGGCTTTTTTTAGCGGGTGATTCTACGATGTCTGCTTATGGAAGCGATCGATATCCGCGGATGGGGTGGGGACAGACGTTAACTCATTATTTAGAGCCGCTGGTAAGTATACGAAATCATGCTATGTCTGGAAGGAGTTCTAAATTCTTTCGAACGGAGGGGAGATGGCAGGAGATGGAGTCAGAATGGCAGCCAGGTGATTATGTCTTTATTCAATTTGGCCACAATGACCAAAAATCTGACCCAGAACGAGCTACCAAGCCATTTTCTAGCTATCAGGCCAATTTACACTTTTTTATCCAGCGCGCCAAGTCTGCCCAAGTAACACCGATATTATTGACACCCATCGCACGAAGACAATTCAATGAACATGGTATATTAGAACATACCCATGGTTATTATCCATTAGCAGTTAGACAGCTGGCGGCACAAGAAAGGGTTGACTGTATCGACATGCTGCAATGGTCGAGTCAGTTATTAAACGAGCTAGGTGCAGAACAGTCTAAATCTTTGTTTATGCAGTTGCCGCCAGGGCTCTACCCAAATTATCCTGAGGGTGAGATGGATGATACCCATTTAACCGAGGCAGGGGCAGAGGCCCATTGTAAATTATGCGTGGAAGCATTAGATCAGATCGGCCATCCATTGGCTGTCTATAACAAGTGCAAATGATATAAAAGGGAGGAATTGATGATGCAGTTACGTTACGCGAATCATCCAGAAGAGATTAAGAGGTATACTACCGAAGAATTAAGAGAGAAATTCTTAGTGGAAAAATTGTTTGAATCAGGAAGTGTACAACTAACTTATGCGCATGTGGATCGGATGATTTTTGGCGGGGTGACACCTACTGTCAAAGAGCTAACGGTTGCCTTGGATAAACAGTTAGGAGTTGATTATTTCCTCGAGCGAAGAGAATTAGGCATTATTAATATTGGTGCCAAGGGATATGTCACCTTAGATGGCGAACGTTATGAAATGAATCAGCATGATGGTCTTTATGTGAGTCGTGGCACAAAAGAGATTTGGTTCGGATCAGATGATGACGCAGCACCAGCCAAATTTTATCTATTATCGTCACCAGCACATTACACCTATCCAACCGTAAAAATTGCCAAGAAGGATATCAAGCCTTTGGAATTAGGCGAAAAAGGAACATTAAATGAACGAAAGATTCATCAGTATATTCATCCAAATGTCTGTGAAAGCTGTCAATTGCAAATGGGACTAACGATGTTGCAGCCGGGAAGTGTCTGGAACACGATGCCAGCACATACTCATGATCGTAGAAGTGAAGTATATCTTTATTTTGATATGGAAGAAAATACGAGAGCTTTTCATTTTATGGGGGAGCCTCAAGAAACAAGACATCTCATTTTGAAGAATGAACAAGCCGTGATCTCGCCAAGCTGGTCGATCCATTGTGGTACGGCTACGAGTAATTATACGTTTATTTGGGGAATGTGTGGCGAAAACATCACGTATACCGATATGGATCATATTAGCATGGATGCATTACGCTAGGAGGTGATGACATGGGAAAAGAACTGCAAGATTTTTCATTAGATTACTTTTCAATAGCAGGAAAAACCGCCGTCATTACAGGAGGAAATACGGGTTTAGGTAGGGCTTATACCGTAGCCCTCGCCGCGGCTGGTGCCAATGTCTTCATTGTGACACATGGTACCAATTGGGAGGAAACGAAAGAAGCATTAGCGGACAAAGTAAGCAAGGCGATTTTTTACCAAGCAGATCTTTCCGACAGACATCAAGTGAAGCAGGTTATTCCGGCTTGTCACGAAGCCTTCGGTGCAGTGGATATACTGATTAATAATGCGGGAACCATTCGCCGTAATCCACTGCTGGAATACCAGGAAAAGGATTGGGATGATGTGTTGGCACTAAACCTGGATGCGTTGTATCTACTTAGTCAAGCAGCAGCAGTGGAGATGGTAAAACAACAAAGTGGCAAAATCATTAATATTGCATCGATGTTATCCTTTCAGGGCGGCAAGTTTATTCCACCATATACCGCAAGTAAGCATGCGGTAGCTGGTTTGACGAAATCCTTTGCTAATGAACTAGCAGGCAATGGCATTCAAGTCAATGCCATTGCACCAGGTTATTTTGCTACAAAAAATACAGCACCTATCCGTGAAAACGAGCAGCGTAATGCTGAAATATTGGCACGTATTCCTGCTGGAGAATGGGGAGATCCAAGTGAGCTGATGGGTACAGTGGTGTATTTGGCAAGTAAAGCCTCTGATTATATGAATGGTCATGTACTGGTTGTTGATGGTGGATGGCTGGCAAGATAAACGATAGGAAAGAGGTGGATAGAAATGCAGCTTCCATTAGGTATAAGGGCACATGATTTGGCTTATGATCAACTAGATCAAATAGCGACAGCAGTTTCCGTAAAGGGATTTCACGCTGTGCAATTAGCGCTGGCTAAGTCGATAAAGAATGTTTCTACAGTTACAGGATCGCTTAGCCCAGGTTACGCTAAGCATATCAAACATGTTTTTAATCAACATGAAGTGAATATTGCGATTTTAGGCTGCTATATTAATATGATACATCCAGATGAAAAGCAGCGGGATAAGTTGCTTGATCGATTTAAGGAGCATCTTCGTTTGGCACGGGATTTTGGCTGCAGTATCGTAGCTTCAGAGACAGGGAATGTGCATGAAAAAATGGGCTATACCGAGGGCAATTTTACCGAGGAGGCCTTTCAACAAGTCGTTGAAAGTGTTCGTATATTAACCGATGAAGCAGGGAAATGGGGAGTGACCGTAGGAATCGAGGGTGGTGTGAACCACCCCATTCACACACCTGCGAAAATGAAAAGACTACTCGATGAGATTGACTCCTCTCAGCTGCAAGTAATATTTGACCCTGCCAATTATATGACTCCTGATAACTGTCACGATCAGGAGGGCGTTTTTCAAGAGTCGTTTGCTTTGTTTGGCGATCGAATCGTAGCAGTGCATGCCAAAGACTTTATCATAGAAGATCATAAGGTTAAGATGGTTCCGGTCGGACAGGGGAAGTTGCGCTATGATCTTCTGTTTGCATGGATCAAAAAAAATAAACCGTTTATGGAGGTATGCATGGAAAATACGAAAGAGCCTTATATTGATGAGGGAAGGCGTTATCTAGAGCGGATGTATCGGGAATCTTAATCTGGAATAAATTACATGTTCACTGTTTCAGGACGGGTGAGAGATCACATTTCTGATAAAAGGGGCGAAATGATAATGAAAAAACGGTCAATAGTATTTCTTTTCTGCTGCATTATCTTAACCGGGGGATTGCTTTTGGGCTGCGCCGAACAGGAAAGCAATTCAGAAAATAAGCAAGCAGCTAGTGACTCGGAACCACAGGGAATTTCGATTATGTTGAACTTACATGTTCCGGAAGTTCCAAACGAACGTTTAGAAGAATTAATCGAGGAAGAAACGAACACCGAATTAGATATTAAGTGGGTGCCAGATAACAATTATGCAGAAAGTTTAAATACCGCTATTGCCACAAATAATCTTCCAGATGTCTTTCTGTTAAAAGATGTCACTTTAGATCAACAAAAGGATGCCATTCGAGATGATCAATATTGGGAAATCGGTCCTTATTTAGATGATTATCCAAACTTATCGAGACTCAACAAGGATATTTTGAAAAACACGGCGGTGGATGGCAAAATATATACCTTATATGCTGGTAGACCATTGTCCCGACAAGGGCTCATTTATCGAAAGGATTGGGCAGATAATTTAGGTCTTGACGCACCTGGAAATTTGGATGAGTTATATGAAATGATGAGAGCCTTTACCGAAGATGACCCAGATGGCAATGGCAAAGACGATACAATTGGATTAACTGATCGAGAAATTTTAGGGACCTTCGAAAACTTTGCTACATGGCATGGAGCTCCTAATAATTGGGGTGAAAAGGACGGTCAGCTACTACCACAATTCATGTTTCCTGAATATCGAGAAGCCATGGATTATTTTAAGCAATTATTTGATAATGGCTATATCAATAAAGATGCGCCTGTAACAAGCAAAGTAGATCAACAGGAATTACTTAAAAATGGTACAGCTGGAGTATATATTGGAACAATGGGCGATGTAGAAGCTATGTATCAAGATGCACTGGCAATCAATCCAGATGTTGTATTTGACGTACACCATTATATCGAAGGACCAGATGGTGAGTATCGTACAAGAGCAATCCCTGGTTATGGAAGTATGCTGATTTTTCCAAAAGCAGCTGTTGACACAGAGGAAAAGCTACAAGGTATTTTATCGTTTTTCGATTATTTGATGACACCGGAAGGAGCGAATCTCCTATTATGGGGGGTGGAAGGTGAACATTATGAAGTGATAGATGGAAAAGGAAAGGTAATCGAAGAAAATAGAGAAGCTTTTAACCGTGAGATACTACCATATACTTCATTAGAAATTGGCGAGCCTGACACAAATGGCCGCTACACAGGTTTCTTTGATTATGAACCACGAACAAAGGCAGATGAATTATACATGGATAATAATGATTATTTGGTTCATGATCCAACTGCCTCACTAGAATCAGAAACCTGGGCTGCTCAATCAGAAACATTAACGCAAATTATGACAGATGCAACGTATCAATATTTTCTTGGTCAAATAGATAATGACGGTTTCGATCAAGCAATTGAAAAATGGAAAGAAGCTGGAGGAACGCAAGTTATCGAAGAGTATAATCAGTAATAATTAGGAAAGAAATAAAATAGAATCCTTTGTGAGGGTGATTGATTACTTGTGGAGGATTCTATTTTTAAACTAGTGTTACATTAATTTTTTAGTTCTTCACTCGATACAAACTGCCGTCAAGATTCACAAGTCTTTTATACTAGTAGTAAGTTGATTTTTGTCACTCCACGATACTTCATCAATTGATACAATGGTAAATGTCTCAATCTTGTCAGCTCAGATCCTCCCAAGGCATACGTACTAAAATAGTAGTACCCTCATTATATTTACTATCTATCTCGATTCCATAGCCATTTCCGTATGCCAATTGTATTCTTTTGTGAGTATTGAGCAGCCCCAACCCACTATTAACTTCTAAATTTAGTGTTTCGGGTTGAACCTCACTTAGAGACGCTTGAATCATTTTTAATTTTTCATCTTCTATACCTATTCCGTTATCAGTAATTTCAAATTGAATACGGTTATCTTCCGTCTTCCCACCTTGGATGGTTAGGATTCCCTTTCCACTCTTTTGCTCTAATCCATGATAAATGGCATTTTCAACGATAGGTTGCAGGATCATTTTGGGAATCCTCGATTGATGAATGGCATCATCGACCTGTATATGAAAAGAGAATTTATCCATATATCTGATCGACATGATCTGTAAATAATTTTGGATACAGGTCATTTCATTTTCAATCGTCACATAATCTTTCCCCTTAATACTGTATCTGAATATATCGGAGATGGCTGTTGTAATTTCTACAACCTCCATTACATTTCTGGCTAAGGCAATACTTCTAATCGTTTCCAATGTGTTGTATAGAAAATGCGGATTTATTTGACTTTGAAGATTTAATAATTCAGCCTGTTTTTTGGTGATTTCTGTTTCATATAACAAGGAATTAGTTTGGATAACGTGTTCATTTGCGGCATCGATTTTATCCAACATGACATTGATTTCCTTCATTAAGAAGCCTATTTCATTTTTTGAATGGATTTCCATTCTTTGTTTTCCTTGCTTATTTCCAATATTATTCATAAAACGAATGATCTTATCGAAGGGAGAGGTAACACTTCGAAAAAAAGCATATCCCATCGTAAAAATAAGCAAAGTCATGATGAGACCAACGATAGAACCAACATTTCTAATATTTCGTATTTCATTGGTAGCCTCGTGAACAGGAATTAAGCTGACAATCTTCAAACCGAAGTTGTTTATGCTTTTTAACTGAACGGTATACATTTCTTGATCAAACTCCAGGGTTTTCGTATCTGTTATATCTGCTACCCGTTCCAGCGTGGAATCATCCAGGTGTTGATTCTTTAGTCTATTCTTATTTGCCGAAACGATAAATCCACTATTGTCAATCAGCATTAAAAGAGAATTGGAGGTAGCATGAATATTAGATAACATATCATCGACATAATCGAGATCATAAAGAACAATGGAGTAATCGTAATGATCCGATTCCTCGCGATAGTCCGCTACATTTTGAGGTAATATAGGATGAACATAATAATAAATAGGATTAGTTGTACCTTCTCGGTTATGAACCTTGCCAAAGAAGGCAGCGTTGCGTTTGTAGAGGTCTTGTTCATAACCTTCTTCAAGGTCTTCACGTACTCGGAAACTCTTTTTGGTTAAAGAACCGATCCCTATTTTTTTCTTGTCCCATAAAAAAATCGAGCTGATATTTTTATTGGATGACATAACGCCAGATGTTATCTCTGTTACATTGTTATGATTGGTGAGTTTATAAATAACGTCATCCGATTCCAGATAGTTTTGTATGGTTGTATTATAAGAAACCGCAATTGCTGCATCTTTAACATCTGTCATAAAAGATACCATTCGCTCCTCTACCTGCTTCATTATCTCGGATGTGTGCAATTCTTCTTTGTCTTCGGACAGTACCTGGAATCTAGTATAATAATAAATTTGCAATAAAAAAATCATAACCGTTGAAATTAAGATTAAGAGGAATAGTTTTCTTTTTAAGCTTAGCTTAGATAATATATTCAGTGTAAACACCTTCTTCATTCATCATTGGGTTATCAGTTGTTTACGATAACGAGATGGTGTCATTCCATACCATTTCTTAAACACTTTGATAAAGTAGCTGTAGTCGTTATATCCTGCCTGTTGACAAATGTCGGAAATGGTCAGGTTTTCTGTTTTTAAAAGTTGAATGGTCTTCTTCATTCGTAACTGCGTTAAATATTCGGTAAAGGTGGACTGCGTTATTTTCTGAAATAAGTCGCAACAGTAGGTATAGTTAATATAGAATTTCCGTGCAAGTTCGTTTAAGCGTAGTTCATCTGCAAAATGATGATCCACATATTCTAGTAATTCCTTGAAATTTTCATTCATCATGACGTGTGAATCCGTACATGTAACGGCTAGGTCGGTCGTTAAGAGCTGTTTTAAGTGTATACATAGATCATCTATATCCGAAAATGTATGAACGAGGGCCGTATGATCCATAAAATCTAATGCTTCTTTGTAGGCGGCCGTTCTCCACTTACTATTTATAGAAGCGATCAGCTGATTCCAAAAGTAACTGACTTCCCTGATTCCTGCTTCTTTGCTTCTGAAGATATCTGGTATCTCCTCTAATTTTTGTCGTAATTGTTGTTCAGCAGAATGATCTTGTATTATTTCACATAAATGATGTACTTCTTTTCTTACATTTGGAGAATTGTCCATAGGCTTATGGATAAAAACACCACCATTTGGATATAAAAAAATGGAATGCATCGATGTATAGGCTTCTTCGATGATGGTTGGGATGTTCTGTATAGCTGATGTTAATGAACTTACGCCAAACACCAAAGGATCGTTATATGAGACAGTGCTATATTGTTCCTTAAGGACTGGAAAATAGTCTTCATTGGTATTAAGCAGTAGGATGGTTTTATCAGGACCTCCTTTTATGAAAAGATGATCGGTATCTGTTAACCATTGGAAAGAGTCGGGTATCTCTTGATCAGTTCTGTTCATATAAATGGCTTGAAGGTAATGATGTTTCATGTGAAATCCCAAGGGCTTCAGCAGCTCCTGGATTAGCAAGGTATCATTTTGGTGTACCGCTTCGAGAAACCTCTCATTGCTTTGTCTGGTTTTGTTCAAGAGATGCAGTGCAAGGCGTTCCAGTAGTGCATCGGCATCACTAAATTTCAGTGGCTTTAACATATAATCGAAGCAGCCCACTCGAATGCCTTCTTGAGCATAATGAAAATCAGCGACACCGCTAATAATGATAAATTCTGCAGAGCATCCTTGTTTTCTACTCATTTTCATCAAATCAATCCCTGATATTTCTGGCATTCTAATATCTGTCATCACAACATCGGGCTCCTCTTTTACAATGGTGTCAAAAGCAATTTGCGGTTCAGTGGTTTCAGCTATGACTTGAAATCCGTAGTGCTCCCAATTAAATGTATTGAGGATGCCTTTTAATACCCAAGGTTCATCATCTACAATTATTACCTTATACATGGTACCACTCCAATCCATTGTACTTGCCCATTAGATAAAGCGCTTACAAAATGTGCTATTTAACAACAAAATGACTGCAACCAAGATGAAATCGCAAGCTATCCATTCATACAAACATAAGCTTTTTAACACCGATAGAATCATGGTTTAGTAGACATACTGTATTACATAGTATATGGCATGGATCTCTTAATATTCAAGTTTATAGGTTAGAAGATGCAGCAAAAATTTGAATGATTCGACAAAATTTTTGGATAAATGCCGCTTGATGCCCCGCTATCTCTTTTACACACAGCATGTACCTCCCCATGCCTTTATTTGATGGGAATGGGGAGGTTGTTCTTATTTTATATTGCTATACAAGTAGTTTTAACCCTTTCTAGTATAGCTCGGATATCAACCCTATTTTATACCTCACTTACGGTGTAATTTGTTTTGGCCATCCACTCACTATTGATTTCCACCCCCCATCCTGGTTCCTGTGGTACGGCCACTTTGCCATCCTGGACTTCGATAGGTGGGAAGAAGCCTTTTGTCCAGGGATCAAGATGATCTTGATCAATTGAAAATTCCATAAAAGGATGAGGGTTTGGAATCGCTGCATTAAAATGAATACTAAATATCTGCAGCATATTAAATGTACCATTATGCGGCGTGCAAAGAAGACCAGCCTCATTGGTCATATCGGCGACTCTTAATGCACGAGTGAGGCCTCCGATATAAAGTATATCCGGTTGTGCTATAGCAACTGCTTCCTGCTCAATGATCCGCTTCCATTGGGCGAGACAATAATCCTGTTCGCCTCCTGCAACAGGGATCTTTAATGCCTTATTTACCGCTGCACTTTTTTCCATTTCCCAAAAAGGGCAAGGTTCTTCAAAATAACCATATCCCAGCTCCTCAAATAAATGGCCTAATTCAATGGCTCTATCCACATTATAAGCCCCATTCGGATCTACAAAAAGCTCGGTCGAATCGTCCAGAGTTTCTCTGACCAATTCACAGACTTCTTCGGTTCTACCGGGGTAGATATCGAGATCCTTTCCAACTCCTTTTCCAACGTGCAGTTTAAAAGCACGGAAACCGTATTTCTCCTGCAAGGCTTTCATTCGCTCGGCCTCTTGGGCTGGGGTAATCTCCTTTGTCATGCTTGAACCATAGATATCCACATGTGTCTTATTGCTACCTAACAGCTGAGCGACACTTTTCCCAGCTCGTTTTGCCCGAATGTCCCACAATGCGGTGTCAATTCCGGCCAAAGCCCTGCAAATATACGATCCATAGAATTTATAAGTAGTGTCAATACATTGATCCGAGATCCTTTCGATATCATCAGAATTTTGTCCAAGTACAATGGGGGCTAACTGCCTATGAACAATTTTGGAGGTAACATTGGTAAACAAGTGAGCTGTCTGTCCGTAACCTACCATCCCGTCCTCTGTAGTAATGCGAACTACGCATAACTGATCGGTGTGGAATGTCTCAATCTTTTCAATACGCATTCTTTGAACAACTCCTTTTCCTATAAAATAATCATCTCTATATAAGCTTAAAAATTTTCTGTTCAAATTGCCATTAACGAAACATGTATGTATGTACAATTCTATGGAAATAAAAAAATTTATAAAGGCACAGCAATATGGTTGAAAATAATTCCCCCATCCATTCCGAATCCAGCACCAAAACATCCGAATTGACTACCTAGTTTAATTATTTGAAAGCGGATACAATGAGGTTGTGAATAAGGAAAGACAATAAAAAGTAGAGGGGGGGAGTTCTTGTTTCATTTTTACTCTTGTCGTATACGGGAGCGTGGCCACTATTTGACGGTGAAACGTAAAGAGGCTTCTAGTGACTTCTTGTTATTTCTTACAAAAGGGGATTTTCATTTTAGAATAGAGAATCAAGTTCATACGCTGCAGGAAGGGGACATTTTGTTTATTCCAAGGGGAAAGACAATTCAAGTACCAGCAAGGACATATCATCAAAAATACACATTGGAATTTGGGGTCTTGGATAAGGAGACAAAACAACTTCCAATCTTAGCTAACCAGCAAATTTATAAAATAAAAATTCAAAATACCGAATATTTTAAGAGAAGATTCGCCTTGCTCCGTCATCATTGGATGTCAAAAGAACCGTATCGGAAGACATTATGTTCTGCTATCTTGCTTGAGATGTTAAGTATCGCAAATTATGACCTAGAATGTATGAACAAAAGAAGTAAAAAAAAGGATATGGTTTCCGACATAAAGAAATACATTGGTGAACATTATCAAGAACCTATCAAACTTCAAGATTTATCAGACTTGTGTGGAAAAACACCCAATTATATTTCCTATATATTTAAAGAGGTTACTGGTTATTCACCTGTTGAATATATTCAGGAAGTACGTATTTCCGCGGCAACCGACTTAATGCTTTTGCACGGAATGTCTATCACTGAGGTATCGGAAAGATTAGGTTTTTGTGATCAAGCCTACTTTTATCGGGTTTTTAAAAAGGTTACGGGATGTTCACCGACTCGCTTTCTGAACGAACAATCCCACTCAAGGGTTAGGGAAGTCATAAAGTAATATTAGCGTATGAGAGATCAATTGGGAGAGGAATGATTGGAATGAGAATGAAACTAACAGTATTTCTATTAATGCTGCTGTTGATCGCTAGTCTGACAGCATGTAACGAAGCGGATTCGACTTCGGAACAAGAGGGAGACAATACAGATAGTATAGAACCATTCAAATACAGTACGATGGTGTCTACTTTTGCTGAGGTTCCAGATATGAATAATCAGTTTTGGACAAAATTTCAGGAAGATAATAATTTAGACATGGATGTACAATGGGTCCCCAATGGAGAATTCCAACAACAGTTGAACCTGAGGTATTCGTCAGGTGATTTACCAGATGTCGTATCAGTGCCGCTGCCAGATGATATCAATCAAAGAAATGCGATAGAAAATGGTGTGTATTGGGATTTGGGTCCATTTTTAGGAGACTTAAGCGACTATCCTAATTTAAAAAATCATATTCCAGAAATAGCTTGGGAGCTTTCTAAAATTAAAGGAACTCATTATTATATTCCAAGGGCTCGATCAGAACTAAATGTAGGATATTTAATGCGTAAAGATTTATTAGATGAAGTAGGCGTGGAAGTTCCAGAAAACTTGGATGAATTACATGCTGCCATGAAAGCAGTGAAAGAAGAGTACCCTGACAAAATTGGCATGCTCTTCAGTGATACATTGTCATTTGCTTTTGGAACCAATACGCCTCAATACGATAGCGATGGTGGGCTGATTGCCGATATGCTTTCCGATTCGTATACGGATATGGTGGAATGGTACCAGAAAATATACGAAGATGATCTAATGAGTCCTGAATTTTCGGTTATTACCAATAATGCGGAAATAGATAATTTCTTTACCTCAGGAAAAACCATCTTTATACAAAAAAATATGTGGCATCAGTATGGGATGCAAGAACAAATCCAAAACCATGAACCAGACGCTGAAGTGGCACTGATTTCCGTATTGGATGGACCGAATGGAAGTGCTCCTTACCTTGATTCAGGGTTTGTTGGCGGACTACTTATTCCCAAAACGGTACCAGAAGATAAGGTGGAGAAAATTTTAGAGGTGTTTGATCAAGCGGCAAGTGAAGAGAATTCCGAGGCCCTTTACTATGGTTATGAAGGAATACATCACAACAAAGAAAATGGCCAATATGCGATGACTGATATTGGTTTGAAAGAAATCCAAAGTTTTACCGGTGATCCATTCTCTTATAAAAGAGATGAGTATAGTAAAGTGGATAGTCCGCTTGCTCCTCCTGAAGTAAATGAGAAAAATCGTGACATTGCGCAACAGGCTTTAGATGAATTAGAGATTGATAAGTTTGCTTCCCTTTATTCCGAAACATGGTCCACCGAATGGCCGACCTATATTGACGAATTTGAAGTGATGCGGACAGAGGCTATTATGGGGTCTATCTCAATGGATGAGTATAGAGATTATATTGAAGATCTGAAAAACAAACCAGAAATCAAGCAAGCCTTTCTTGAATTTGCCGAGAGCTATCAGGAATTATTTGAATAAATTAGTAAAGGATTTGGCCAACTGAATACGGAATGCGCTTCTATTCGTTGGCCTTTCTTTTTATTTGATGCAGAAATCTAAAGGTGAAAGGAGCATGGTGATGCAAACAGAAGGGATAGATCGCTCCAAATTCGCTACAAAATCTAGGATGCAGCAATTCGGGCAAACCGTATGGAGATATAGATATATGTATTTATTAGTTTTACCTGGTGTTATATATTTTGTAGTTTTTAAAGGTATTCCGACATTGGGACTGATACTAGCCTTTCAAGATTATAATCCGACATTAGGATTTTTTAATAGCGAATGGGTGGGGCTGAAACATTTTCAGGACTTATTTGCTAGTTCGGAGTTTTATATCATGCTAAGAAATACAATGATTATTAACATCTTAGCACTTGTTTTCTTTTTCCCTCTTCCTATTGTGTTAGCGATTATGCTAAATGAGGTTCGAAATGAAGTATTTAAACGAGTTAATCAAACGATTGTATATTTGCCGCATTTTTTATCCTGGGTAGTGATCGTTTCTCTTACTTTCATCCTCTTATCAGTAGATGTAGGTGTGATCAATAAAGTCATTAGAGAGTTAGGATTTGAACATTATTCCTTTTTAAATGATAGCAATTTATATTGGGGAATATTGACGTTACAAACGATATGGAAGGATGTTGGTTGGGGCACGATTCTCTTCTTAGCAGCCATTGCAGGGGTCAATCCAGAGAAATATGAAGCAGCAGTTATCGATGGAGCCAATCGATTACAACAAATTTGGCATGTAACCTTACCGGCTATTCGCCCGACAATCGTTATTTTATTAATTCTTCAGCTAGGTAAAATAGCGGATGTGAATTTGGAACAAGTCATTTTAATGTATAAGCCATTAGTTCGGGATGTCGCTGAAGTCTTCGATACCTATGTCTATTATCATGGCATTATGCGAGGACAGCACAGTTTAGGGGTAGCCGTTGGATTTTTTAAAGGACTGGTCGGTTTAGTGTTAATTATGGGAGCGAATTATGTGGTGAAACGAATGGGGGATGAAGGGATCTATTAGTAAATGGTCCTTTTTATCGATTTTTTTTGAACTCGCATTAGCACTGATTGGGGGAGATAAGATTGAGTTTTGTTCAAAGTAAGAAAAAGATAACGGTATTTGATACGATCAATTATCTTCTGTTAACACTGATTTCTGGTTTGTGTATTTTCCCATTTATCTATGTATTATCCATTTCGTTTACGGATCCATCCGTGTATGTCCCTTATCAATTAAACCTAATACCGGAAAAATGGTCGTTAGCATCTTATTCCTATTTATTGTCTTCCAATGCGTTTATCAAGTCATTGCTCAACACAGTGTTTATAACAGTTGTAGGAACGATTCTAAATCTTATATTCACATTTACCATGGCTTATGGGTTGACGGACAAAAAAATGCCATTCCGTGGTTTGATATATGGACTGGTTATCTTTTCTTTGGTATTTAATGCGGGCATTATCCCAACCTATTTGGTGGTTAATGAATTGGGTTTGATGAATTCTCATTGGGCACTGATTATCCCTACGCTCACCAATGCCTTTTCTTTAATTGTGGTGAAGAGCTTTATGGACTCTTTGCCCAAAGAATTAATTGAAAGTGCAAAAATTGATGGTTGCACGGACATTGGTGTGTTTATCAGGATCATCATCCCACTTAGCAAACCAGCGATTGCCGCTTTTGTTATTATTTTCGCTGTGGTTCATTGGAATACATTTTTCAATGCCTTATTGTTCTTGACCGATTCAGAGAAATGGACATTACAGGTTTGGTTAAAGTCGCTCGTTGTGGGTAATAACGCTTCCTCTGCGGGTGCGGAGATGTCTATCGGTGACGCTGCTCCTCCATCCGAAACATTACAATTATCGGCAATCATTCTTTCTATGCTTCCGATATTAGTGGTTTACCCATTTATGCAAAAACACTTTGCTAAAGGGGTCATGCTGGGGTCTGTTAAGGGTTAATACGCTTAACATTTAAATAGAGGGATCCTTGAAGTCTATTATTATCGGAGAGGAGCATGCTATGTATCTTAAGCAAGGTATGAGTTTATAGCTGTAATCTGTTGTCAGCCAAGTTAACGTTCAAGGAAAAATAAATGAAACATAAGGGGAGAATAATGTATGTATATTAAAGAAGTTGCCGCAAGTCTGTACCCATGGGATTTACATGATGAAGGCGTAGACAATATTATGGAGAACTTACAAACACATGCAAATGTCAATAGTGTTTATTTAGTAGGCATTATGCATAATGAAAAACGACCGCTTCGTGAATTATATTATCCGCATAACCCCAATCGTAAATTTTATATACCAGAGGATAGCCGTGTCTATTACAACATGGATTTAGAGAATTTCAAGAACACACCGCTGAAGCCTATGTTCTCCAACGTGGAATGGTTAAAGGACACGGATTGGCTGGATAAGCTGACACAAGGTGCGAGAAAGCATGGCTTAAAGGTTGGTTCAGAAATCTCCCATACTACCTTCGATTCCAAAGTAATGTTGGAAAAATTCCCGCATCTTTTACAAAGAAACGTGAAAGGGGAATTAGTAGGAGGTATTGGGCCTAAAGGTCAACTTCCATGTCCAAACAGTGATGATGTTAGAGAATATATCAAAAATCTGTTCTACGATACGTGTAAAAACCATGATATTGATTTTATTCAAAGCTGTATGGTGTTGTTTAAAGAAGGAAAGCATCTCGATAACCATAACACTAGTAATGAATCGGAATTATCCATATTATTAGGCACCGCTACAGGAGGGTGTTTCTGTGATCATTGTAAAGAGAAAGCCATTCAAAAAGGATATGACTGGGACACCATTGTTCATGATTTAGATAAGCTTTATGATTTACAAACGGAAGATGACTTTACCAATATGATGGAGAAGAAATTGTTGGAGAAAGGGAATCTGACAGCGACAGGTTTTCTTCTTGAGAATCCATCCTTACACCAATGGTTGAAATTCAGACAGGAAAGCATCACATCACTGTTCAAAGATATTTATGAGGCAATTAAATCAGCCAATGATAAAGTTGAATTTAGATATAATACTTACTTAAAATATCCTGAAACGGCGGGGTTAAGTTTTTCGGAGGTTCGTAATTATGTTGATTCCATTAGAGAATCTGATTACTGTGAAACGATTGGTACCTTAGATGCCTTAAAAGCAAAAGAAGAAAAGTGTATGAAAATTAGAAAAGGAATTGGATATGAGAAGGATTTGATTGCGTCTATTGATGTGAGACCAAATCGTCAGGGTGGATCAAATGAAGATATTGTTAAAGAAAGTACACGGGCATTAACGGATTACGGTATTGATGGAATCTCTTTAGGACACTACGATGAGGCAACATTCGGACGCCTTAAAGCTATAAAACAAGGCATGGAAGAAGGAGAGATCGAGATACAGACCCCTTCAGAGGAGCTTGTGAATCCTTAATTTTGAAAGGAAACTGATACCCGTGAGACCTTCTTTTATGAAGGTCCCGGGTAATTGTTGAGCAACCAACATGCATAGATGTAAAGGGAGGTTTTACCATGAAAGGTTCGTTACAAGATTACGTCAAGGTTGGCATTGTACATTTTATGATTTATCCAGTTATTCAAGGCGAAGGGCCAATCTTAGAAACCTTAAAAAGAATTATACAAGATGATTATTTTGAAACCATTGAAATTTCTTGGATAAAAGATCCGCACATTCGTCAACAAGCGAAACAAATGTTAGAAGCCAGCGGAGTTAGCTTAAAATATGGTACACAACCTAGATTACTGACACAAAAGCTGGACTTAAATTCATTTGTTGAATCGGAGAGAGAGCGTGCAGTAAACGAAGTGAAATCGGGCATTGATGAAGCGGTTGAATTAGGAATAACGGATGTGGCTTTATTAAGTGGGAGCTATCCTGGAGCTGAACAAAAGGCTTTAGCAATGGATTTATTGAAGCAATCACTTGTGGAAATTTGTTTGTATGCAGAAACAAAGGGTACTGCTATTGCACTGGAAGTATTTGATCAGAAGATAGATAAAAAGTGTTTAATCGGTCAAGCAGAAGATGCAAAAGAAATAGCCGATCGAGTGTCATCGCAATGTAATAACTTTGGTCTCATTGTGGACTTAAGTCATATCCCATTATTGGGCGAAACACCAGCTGAAGCACTGAGGCCAGTTGCTGAACACTTAGTTCATGTTCATATCGGGAATTGCTATATGAAGGAAGATAACGACCCAGCATTTGGCGATCTTCATCCGAGATTTGGCTATGTCGGGGGAGAAAATGATGTGGAAGAGATTGTTGCCTTTTTGGAGGAGCTATTCCATGTTGGTTACTTAAAGGCAGATGGCTCGGCAAGGAAGGATATTTCCTTTGAAATCCAGCCATTAGGAGGCGAGAATCCCGAATTAGTTATTGCCAATGCCAAACGAAAACTAAATCAAGCATGGCAGCAGTTGAAAGTTAAGGCAAACAAGGTGGTGAGCTGATGAAACCAAAGGTGTTTCTAACTCGTGAATTACCGCCAAAAGCGATGGAATATTTACAGGCACATACAGAATTAGAAAAGAATCACGAGGATCGGGTATTAACCAAGCAAGAGATTATGGCAGGAGTGAAAGGGAAAGATGCCCTGCTATGTCTCTTAACAGACCAGATTGATGCGGAGATCATGGATGTCAATCCTGATTTAAAAGTCATCTCTAATTATGCGGTGGGATTTAACAATATTGACATCAAGGTTGCCACACAACGAAAAATCGTTGTTACGAATACGCCGGGTGTACTTACAGAGACAACGGCGGATATGGCGTTTGGTTTGTTAATCACACTTAGCCGGAGAATCGCTGAAGGTGACCAATTTGTTCGTACAAAGCGTTGGGAAGGATGGGCGCCTTTACAAATGCTAGGGATGGATGTGTATGGTGCCACCTTAGGTTTGGTGGGATTGGGCAGCATAGGGAAAGCAATGATCAAAAGGGCACAAGGATTTCATATGAAGGTCATCTATTGGAATCGTACCCGGCTCAGTGCAAAAGCAGAGCAAGAACTTCATATTACGTACGCTCCACTTGAAGATGTGCTGGCAGAAGCGGATTTTATTTCCCTTCACGTTGCCTATAACAAGGAAACACATCATTTAATCGATAAGCAAGAATTGGCATTAATGAAGGCAAGTGCTTATCTTATTAACACGGCACGCGGCCCTATTATTAATGAAAAAGCGCTGGTGCAAGCATTAAAGAACAATCAAATTGCTGGGGCAGGCATGGATGTGTTTGAACAGGAACCACAATTGGAACCGGAATTATATGAATTAAAAAATACCGTCCTTGCCCCTCATTTAGGAAGTGCCACGATTGATACGCGAACGAAAATGGGGATGATGGCAGCTGAGAATCTGCTCGCTGTTTTTGAAGATAGGCTGCCTGCTAATCTTGTTAATAAAGAGGTTTTGGATGGTATAGGTACTTGGAGAAAGTAATTGTATGACGAAAAAGCGACATCCACGATCTTCTATTACCGATTGTATGCATAACCTAAGTTGATTCAAATAGCCCTATATAGAATGGATAGCTATATAGGGCTATTTTTTGCATCACAAGATAGTTAGCAAAAAATAGCCCAGTTGCATTGTTATTCAATAGAAACGGTGATGATTATACCAGCATTTTTTGAACCGAGCGTGCTCACTGAACTTGGGAATAAACAGGTTATTTACCTTTTTGAAATTGAGAAGGAGTTATCCCTGTCCATTTTTTGAAAGTATGACTAAAATTTTTTTCATCTTTATAGCCGACCCTCTTAGCAACATGGTATATTTTTAGATTTTCTTTTAATAAGGATTTAGATTGCTCTATTCTATACTGATGTAAATAATCTAAATAATTAATACCTAACTCTTTTTTAAATAAAGCGCTTAAATAGGTGGGGGAAACATAAACCTCTTTCGCCATTCCTTCTAATGTTAAATTTTGATGATAATTTTTGTGTATAACATTTTGTACGAGACGTATTGTGCGATGAACGGTTTTATCTGCATTCATAATGCTAACCATTTCTTGAAATATTCTTTTAATGACAGATGATAAATCAGTGAAATTTTCAATATATTGTATTTGTTCCATTAAACAAATGACATCCTCTTTTCCTTCTATGGAGATACCTTCCATTTCATGAAGCAAGCGTTGCATTTGACCTACCAATGAAAAGCCTTTTGTATTAACTTCCTGATTATCAAATAAAGGGTGAAGGTTAATATAATCAATCCATTGCTCTAATTTCTCAAATGCGACTTCAAACATACGGTGTTCCATGTAAGTGAGAATCTCTGATTCCAACTGTAATAGTTGTGTATTAGTTATGATCGTTGGGATTTCTTGCTTAAATGATAACTCATCGAAAAAAATAATGTCGTTATCTTTTTTATAATAACGTCTTTGAAGAGCGTGACATGATTCAGCATAGGATGTTTCAAGTTTATTTATAGTGTCTTGGTTTGTGCCCACCCCAATTCCAATGGAAATATTCAAATATTGTTCCAAATTATTTTTTAAATGCAGCAGGACTTGTTTGATACGCTCTCTATTTAAAGCGCTTGGAATGTTAGCCACCCAGATAATATCTTCATTTTCTTGAAAAATTTCTATTTGATTTTGAAGAACAGAAGATACAGTCTCTAGTGTAATATTGAAGAGTGCATCATATAGAAGTTTAGAATGCTTTACTATTGGTGACGGTTGTTGTTCGGTTGTAAATAATCGTATGATTCCAACATGCACATGTTTAGAATGGATGTTCCAATCTACATCTAAATCTTGTAACACTTGATTTCGATGTTCTATCGAATTAGTTGGTGTTTCCTTTATCCATTGGCTTAATGTTTCTTTTTTTATTGTTGATATGCTTTTCCTAAAGTTCGTTTCTAGTTGATGTACATAGATATCTTGTTTTTGTTTTTGCTCAATGGTCTCTTTGGCATGTAATACCGCTTTCAAAATGCAAGATGGTTGAGCAGGCTTTAAAATATAATCAAGGACATCAAGTTGTAAAGCCTTTTGTGCATACTTAAAGTCATCATACCCTGTTAATAGTATGGCCTCCACAGTTAGGCCATCTTTTCTCAATTGTTGTATGAATTGCAGACCATCCATGTCAGGCATTCTAATATCGCTAAGAATAATATCAGGTTGGAATTGACTCATTAATGAATAGGCTTCTAAGCCATTGGCAGCTTGACCGCAAATATCTATTCCGTAAGAATTCCAATCAATGATTGATTTAATACCTTCTAATGTCTCTTTTTCATCTTCAACTATAAATAGTTTACTCAACTGGGATATCCTCCGTTTCTTTAGGGATTTGTATGATTACTCTAGTGCCTACCCCCTCCGTGCTGTCAATGGTTATGGAAGCAATACCAGAACCGTATTTCAATTTTAATCGAGCTGCTATATTGCTCAAGGCATAACCAACATCATTCTCAAACAGAGTTTCTTCATCTCTGCTTATTTCATCGATACGCTGCTGCATTTTCTTTAATTTCAAAGAGGGAATACCTACACCATTATCTGTTATTTGTATCGTGATCTTATTATTCTCACGGAATGCCTTCACTTGCAATAAGCCCTGATCTTTAAGTGTCTTAAGACCATGCACGATGGCATTTTCTACAATAGGTTGAAGGATCAGTTTGGGAATTCGCATTTGCCTGAGTGTGTCATCCAAGTGAATTTCATAGTCGAACGATTTAGATAACTTTTGCAGGATAAGATAGTTTTCAATAAATGTCATTTCTTTTTCTAATAGATTATATTCCTTCCCATCATTCAAATTGCTTCTGAAAATATTTGATAAAGCATAGATCATATCGGCAAGATCCTTTTGCCCCTTTTTTAATGCCGACCAAAAGATGGTATCTAACGTATTATACAAAAAATGTGGGCTGATTTGGGATTGCAAAAAGTTCAATTCGGCTTCTTTTTGTTTTAAACGAGAGCGGTATACATCGTTAATTAATTTTTTTGTTGTTTTCAGCATATCATTGTACACCTTTCCAACGATGCCTATTTCATCATTTCCTTTTACCTGCACGCTCTGAGAAAAATCTCCCTCCTGACTCTTCAGCATCGATCGTTTTAATTTCAACAAAGGGGAAGTGATGACAGACGTCACGTACCAAGAGCTTATAAAGAATACAATGAAACTAAGAGAAACTACTAATAAAATCATCCATTTAATATGGCTCAGATCTTCTAATAGTAGATCTTGAGGTTGAATGATTACAGCATGCCAGCCAGTTAAGCCAGAAGAGGATTGTGACATTATCCACTCTTCAGATGAAAGTTCAATACCTTGTCCGTTAGTATAGTAGAAGTAAGGGATTTCATTTATCTCTGAACCAATCCATTTTTCATCGGAAGCAGCCATTATTTGATGGTCTTCATTAAAAAGAAATAATTGCCCGTTGTTCATAAGTTGGTCTGTAAAAATATTTCCAACATCGACTCCCATAGATACTAAGCCGATATCTTCCATTGTATAAAAACTCTTCAACATTCTTGTTAGAATAATCGTATTGGTTTGTTCTTTTAAAAATAATTCATCTGTTTCGTTAATGAAAGTCCATGATGGAGCTCCGTTCATTTGAGCCGCTTTTTGATAGTGACTAGTCTGTTTAAATTCTTGAAATGGTATGACGTTATTGAGCCGGTAAGTCTGGTTAATAGCTAAAGGGGATACACGCTCATCTAAACTGTATAGTAACAATGAATGCATGGAATTTTGATTAATAATCATCATCTTAGATGCTATCTCATTTACTTGTTGACGGCGAGACCAAGAATCTAATTCTGGGGGATTAAGAAAACTTTGTATATCATTCAAGAGAAATAAATAGTTGGTGAAATCAATGGCATTTTCAGCTATATAGTCAGTTTGATGGATGACCTGCGTAGTCAGATCACTTTGGGTCAGCTGAATATTTTGAAGAACTTGTCCTTTAGCTGTATAGTAAGAGTGCATACCTATTATACAAACTGCAATGAGGAAAATGGGTGCAAACCAGAGTATTAATTTTCTGCTTATGGAGAGGTTAAAATACCAATTCATTGTCATCCTCCCTCGTATAATATGTTTAAGTAAACTTGGGTTATTTATTCAAAAGGTTAGCGAAATTGGTATAGTGATTATTTGGAATTTACTATAGTAATTTTCCTCTGCGTCCGTTCGCTTGATGAGGACTGTTTTTTCTTCGTGTTAACTCCTCTACTCAGTACTATTCTATAAATCTACTTTAACACAATGGTGTAGGTTGTCTGTACTTTAGATTTCATTATTTTAAAACTCCATAAAAATGACGAAGTTTTCTTAAATATACTGTATATCATTCCTTTGAGCAAGCGGTTACAATTATTGATGAAAGGGTTACATTAATAGCTGAATCCCGTTTTTAGCATTGTGGGGAATGGAATTAATTTGGCTGTTAAGCATTATTTCTTTTTCGACCATCACTATAAATTTAGGGGAGGTTACAAAATGAAAACAGTGAAAATGTTATCCGTTATTTCAATGTGTCTACTCCTTACATTCTTAACATTAGGGTGTAGTACACAAAACAATGGCACAGGATCAAGTGGCGAAGCAGACAATGGAGAGGAAGAGGCTTCAGAACTAAATTTATTGATTGCACCTCAGCGTGACAGAGAACATTATGACAAAATCATTTCTGCTTTTGTAGAACAACAAAAAGAAGAAAAAAACCGAGATGTACAAGTGAACTTAGAGATGACAGACAATGAAAGTTATCGTGATTTGGTAAGGGTGCGCTTAGCTTCAGATGATGCACCAGATGTATTTACGGTCCATGCACTTAATGATGGTCCAACGTACTATAACGCAGGTTATTTGGAAGATTTGTCAGACGAGCCATTAGCAGAGAAAATGGCTGACGATGTAAAAGAGTCCGTTACAGTTGATGATGCCGTTATCGCAGTTCCTATTCAAACACCAACATGGGGATATCTATATAATAAACAGATGTTTGCTGATTTAGGAATAGATCCACCTACTACCATAACGGAAATGGAAAATGCTATTCAGGTATTAGAAGAGAATGATATTACCCCATTCATGTTAGCTTATAACACACCTGCCGATGCCAGACTACCACTTCAGATTGTGCAAAGCTCTTTAATTCAAGTAAACAATCCTGATTTTGTTGAAAGGATGGACGCGGGAGAAGGTTCCTACGAGGAAATGCAAACAGAAATTTTTAATATCATCGATCTTATTAATCATCATGGTACAGATAGAGCATTGGAAGTAGGTTCGGACGATGCCGCCTCTGCGTTTGTCGAAGGAGAGGCAGCAATGTGGCAAAATGGTGTTTGGTATGCCGATTTATTACAATCATTGGATGAAGATTTTGAGTTTGGTATAGCTCCTCTGCCTATTAATGATAATCCAGAAGCAACTCGCGTTATTATGAGTGTATCTCTTTCCTTAGGGGTTTCTAAAAACAGTCCAAATAAAGAAGTGGCGATGGATTTTATAAACTTTATTTTAGATGAAGAACATTCAAGCGAGTTTTATCAAGGGATGAATATGAATCCAATTGCAGATATCCATACATTTGATGTTGCTCCTTGGGTAACGGAATCGTTAGAGTATGAACGTGCCCCAGAGGCTTTTATACCAAGGGCAGTTCTCGATGAAAGTGGACATACTCTTCAAAGATATTTCCTTGGTGAGGTTACACAAGAGGAAGTTATCGAAGAACTCGACAGCCAGTGGGATTCATATAATCAAGCAAGATAGAGTGATGACTATACAAGCTATAAAACAAAACAGTATACGGTGTTAGTTCCTCCTCCTCTTCCCGCTAAGGGAATGAGGGGGGAGGCGACACCGTAATAGATGAGATGATTAACCAGCTTCGGAATGGAGGTTTCATTGATGCATCTAAAATACCTGCGGCGTTATGGATCTTTCTTTTTGTTTCTGACACCAGCACTATTATTTTATATAACGTTTTTAGTTTCTCCAATATTACAAGGAATGTATTATAGCTTAACCAATTGGCGATTTATGGTGCCAGATTATGAATTTATTGGATTCTCCAATTTTATTACCATCTTTCAGGATGACCAAGCTTTCATTAGTTCCATTTTTTTCACTTTTAAGTTAGTCATCGTGTTGGTTATCATACAGAATGTACTTGCATTGGGACTGGCTTTGTTGATCCATGCAAGTGGGAGGAAGTTACAAGGTTTTTTTAGGACTACCTTCTTTATGCCTCATATGATAAGTACCATTATTGCCACCTTTATATTTTCGTTTATTTTTTCTAACGTGCTACTGGAATTCTCTGAAACTATTCCACTTCTTTCCTTCTTAGATCAACCATGGCTTGGCGATCCTGATTTTGCTTTTTGGTCATTGGTTATCGTTCATTTGTGGAATGGGGTGCCGTTAATGATGATTATTTATTTGGCAGGACTTTCAGGTGTTCCAAATCATTTGAAGGAGTCTGCATTAATTGATGGAGCTAATGGTTTTCAAATATTAAAGAACATCATTTTACCAATGATTATGCCTGCACTCACTATTTGTGTATTTCTGACGCTAAAGGAAGCTTTTAAAACATTTGAAATAGTCTATGCTTTAACAGATGGCGGTCCCGGAAAAAGTACAGAAGTAATGACATTAAATATCTATAATGAAGCATTTTCTAGCAATTTTCTATACGGCTATGCTAGTGCAAAAGCCATGCTATTATTTTTGTTTGTACTAGTTATTTCTATTATTCAAATTGGGATTATGAAAAAAAGAGAGGTGGAAGCATGAGCAGAAGAAAACTAACCTCCTATACCATAACCTTTTTCTTGTTCATTGCCTTTGCTATTTCGTTTTTTCCTATTTATATGGCTATCACAAATTCATTTAAGACGATTGGTGAAATCTTTAATTCTGTACTCTCATTTCCTACTGAATTGAATATTGATAACTACATTCAAGCTTATAATAGAATCAATTGGCCAAGAAGTACACTTAATACATTCATTGTTTCTATGATAGGTGTGATAGGGATTATATTTGCTGGTTCGTTAGCAGGATATAAATTATCTAGGTATCGGGGGAAATTGAGTAATATTATTTATTTTTTGTTCATTGCCTCCATGTTGGTTCCTTTTCACGCAATAATGATCCCATTAAACAAGGTTGCTCTCAATCTATCGGTGCAAGGGAGCATTTGGGGGTTAGGACTTATCTATATTGGATTAGGTGTCAATCTAGCTATTTTCTTGTGTCATGGTTTTGTAAAGTCGATTCCAAGAGAAATAGAAGAGGCAGCAAATATCGATGGATGCGGTGAATTTCAAACCTTTTTCAGGATTGTGTTCCCTTTACTGCTTCCTATCATTTTTACAATCGGTATTATTCAGTTTTTATGGATATGGAATGATTTCTTATTAGCTTTAATCATGTTGCCTGATCAAAGTAATTATACCATTGTGCTGGCTACCAACGTATTGTTTGGCGAGTTTGTGAATGAATGGGATATCATCTTAGCTGCCCTTATCCTTGCAGTAATACCCGTGGTTATCTTATTTATTTTCTTTCAGAAATCTATTATTGAAGGCTTGGTGAAAGGAGCCGTCAAAGGATGATGGGCCCACTTTTGTAAAACCAAAACCGAAGAAACTTCCGTCTAAAATAAGAAAGGAGAATGGAAATGAATAGAAAAAGAGGCGCGATGAATGTAAATGAAGATAGGCTGGAGTCTGAAAAAAATCCTATTGTTCCTGGTGCAAGAATTATCCGAGGTGAAAATTCAAGAAGATGTTATGTTCATCAAACAGCTTCCACACAATGGTTTTACCCCCTAAGTGAAATTAATGATCTAGCTATATTTACTTATATCGAAAAAAAGGCAAGTACAGATGTAGACCGTCCTTGGGCAGTCCAAGTAACCCCTGATGTCAATCAGTATATTTATATCTTAAAAGGTTCGGGAACCGTTATTTTTGGTGTTGGTGACAACTCGTTTGAGCAAGAAAGTTACCGCTTTGCAGAGCAGGAATTGGTCATCATTCCAAGGGGGATATCATATAAAATAACAGGAGAATGGAATGGTGTTTGGTTCCATGCACGAACCTCTGTATATGGTACAGTAGCTGGAACGAATCGTTTTCCACATCCGATTATTACGATAGAAAAACCATCTCGACCTAATAAAGAAGAAGCGGCTGCATTATACGAACCAGGCACTTATATATGCACAGATCCTCTATATACATCAGGAGTGAAAGGAAAGCATCCTTTTGAAGAATGTGTTACACTAACTGATTCTGCGCGTGATAACAACGAATCAACTAAAGTAGACCAGAGTACAAATGCTAATGATCTATATGAAGCAGTAACGCCAATAGACAAACAAACTAAGGATGACAAAAATCTTTTGGAAGCTAAGAAGAATGCCTCTGTACTTGGTGCACGTGTTATAAAATACTCAGATGTACCATCACAGTATAACGCAAATGCCGGTCTAAAACAGAGGTGTTTACCACTAACTTGGAATGATGATATCGCCATTTGTAATCTCGCAGAAAAAAATGCATCATCAGATGCGGATCGTCCGTTTGATTCCCATGCACATCCAGATATTGAAGAGTATAAATATATTCTGAGTGGGGCTGGCACGGTAACAATCGGTGTAGGAGATGAAACATGCGAAGTGGAAACATATGAGTTTAAGGCTGGTGATCTTGTTATTCTACCTCGTGGACTTGCTCATGTTGATTCTGGTGGGTACACTGCACTTTATTTTCACACCAAGCAAAGTGTATTCGGTAAAACACCTGGAACCAGTTTATACCCCCATAACGCTTATGTTTATACAAAGCCATTTCGTCCAACAAAAGAGGAAGAAGACGCATTGAATGAACCAGGAACATATTTATTAATGAATTCAAGAGAAACGTATGCCATTCATTTACCGAACCCAATACTTAGAACAGAGCTATTGGCGCAAGAAATGAAGCATTTGCGACCAGATTTGTTTTCGGAAGATTAAGTCTTTGGGAGGAAGATTAATGAGGCCATACCATTCTTGTTTCAATAAAATTCTTTCTAAGCTCTAATACTTGGTCGAAATAATCCGTTTGCTCTGTTTATTTCCCATTTTAATTAGAGAATAAGTATAAGTATAGGGTCTCTTATCCATAAACGCATCAGGTAAGAGGTATGTTCAACTTTAACCTCACAAAAAATGAAATCAAGTCTATCCTACTCCCCTTATATTTAGCTGCAAGACTCTAGTGATTAAATCACAGGGTCTTTTATTTGTATCTCCAGAAAATAATCTGCCAAATTCATTTAACTCTTCTCTATGAAAGTTATGTTACATATCGCAGCTTATAAAACGCCATAGGTTTTGCCTATGGCAGAAATTCTAACACTACGCTATAAGATTTATTCCTTTTGTATTACATTTAATAGCAAGACGTAATCACCATAGAAGAAAAGAGAGGAGAATCATCTATGAAACACTATTGGGAATGGGAACCAACCTTCATAATGGACCCAGAGAAAAGTGCTCTATTGGTTATTGATATGCAAAATGGTTTTATCGAAGAAGGGGCAAAACTAGAAGTTCCCATGGCTCGAAGACAGCTTCCTGTCTTTGAAAAGCTAACTTCTTATTTCCGAGAACAAAACATCCCCATTATTTATACTTCGTTTTGTTCAGATGTAAGTGAAAATTTTCAATTTTATAAAGATCTAAGTCCTCAGCGTGGATTAAATCTATCAAGCCCTGATTTCGATTTTGCCTCAGGAAATGATGAGACACGGATACATCGACAAATTACCCCGTTAGCGGACGAACTCGTTATTGAGAAGTGTGGGTATGATTGTTTTGCAGAAACACAGCTTGACCAAATCTTACAAGAAAAAGGGATCACAAATTTAGTGATTACCGGTACAGTAATCAACTGGTGTGTGGATAGTACGATTCGATCTGCTTACCATAAACATTATGACATCACAATCGTCTCCGATGCGGTCAGCGGCTATACTCATGGCGGATTAACTGGAGAAGAGTGGCGTGAAGCGGAGCTTAATTTGTTTGCCGAAGCATTTGGCAGGGTCATTAGCTCTGATCAACTAATCGATCAATTACAAGGTATGTTCGTAAAATCATAAATAAGGAGTAGATCAAGTATGTCGAATACAAATTCACTAGAATATGCATATGAACCAGTACCTAAAGATAAACGAATGAAATTACCTGCATTGATACTTGTATTAGCAGGATATCCGATTGCATTATCAAACTTTGTTATCGGTGGACTAATTGGTATTAATTCCACTTATATAGATGCAATCACTGCCATTCTGATTGGTAATAGTATGCTGATTGCTATTGTAATATTGATGGGAATTCTAGCATGTAAATATGGTATTGCGAGTTCTTTTTTGGCTAGACGTGCATTTGGACAAAAGGGTTCCCTGATATTTTCTATGTTGATTTTCTTATCCTGTTTGACTTGGATGGCTGTCAATGGTGATATATTCGGTAATTTAATGGTCAACTTGTTTTCTTGGTGGCCGCTTCCTGCTAGTGTTACCGCGGTTATTGTTGTGTTTTTATGGTTGATATCAGCCATGAAAGGTGCAAAAGGATTGGCTATCATGGCCTCGTTCGGTGTTCCGGCTGCTTTGATTTGTGCTGTAGTAGGTTTTATCTCAGTGGGTAACACGGATGGTGGTTATGGTAGTGTGTTCAATTTTATTCCAGATAATCAGATGACATTTACGGCGGCAACAGCCTCTATTGTTGGTGGTTGGGTTGTTGGGGCTACGATTACATCAGATTTTTCACGATTTGCCCAAAAACCTACCCACGTTGTCATTGGCGGAATTACCTCTTTCATTGTTGGAGGCATGGGTTTTCAACTTGTAGGAACAACGGTAGCTATTAGTACAGGAGAGTCCGATTTTATTGCAGCGATGATTGCCTTGGGATTAGGAATACTTGCTTTTTTTGTAGCAGTCTTCTGTCTGTGGACTACGCAGGATAAAGATATCTATGCAGGCAGCTTGGCTATTCAAAATATGATTAAAGATACGAAATTATCCGGTCGTTTAACGCATAAACATACATCGTTAATCTTCGTGGTACTAACCGCTGTTTTAGCTGCTTCTGGTGTATTCAATTTCTTGTTACCAATTATTCAATTCTTATCTGTGTTAATACCACCTGTTGTAGGGGTTGTCTTAATTGAAGGATTTTTTATTAAATCATCGAAGGAAAATATTGTTGTCAATCGTACGGCTATTATAGCTTGGATTGTCGGGGGCCTTGTTAGTTACCTCAGTTTAACATTTAATTTCTTTATATCGCCGCTCATTGGAATCATAACAGCAAGTATTGTTTACCTTGTTTTAGAAAAAGTCAAATCCGCTAAGCAGGTTAAGGCTGGTCAAGAGGAGTTGGATACAGTGAAGAAAGCTGTGTAGCAATTAAACCTGAGTAAACATGAATGGATAATGTATCATGATAGAGGCTGCGGTTGATGGTGACACCATCCGCAGTCTTTATCTGTTTTTAGAGAGATGGTGCTATCTTTTTCGTTGAATATCCAGATAGGACTGATAGATATTTTGTACAAGGTGTTCGGATGGAAATAGGTCTAGTTTGTTTTTATTATGCACCATTTGAACAAAATGGCTGCTTAATTCTACGTCCGAAAATTGATAGCTCACCTTCATAACGTGGTTATCAAACATTGGTAACAGGTGGAGTATACTTGAAATAGGCATAATGGTATAACCTAAATCCAGTTCAACCATTTGTATAAACACATCAAAATTATCTACGAGTTGAAATTCGGAAATATCTAAGACTTCCATGAATTCATCGGTGAACTTACTGTGTTCCACTAAGACAGGATTATCAAATATGATACATGGCAATTTCTTTAGTTGGTCCAGATTACGATAGAAGTCACTCTGCATATCGGAGCGTTCAGAACTGTACAACAGCACTTCTTGATCCTCAATAGCTGGAGTGGAGAATTCATATTCCTTGTGTTCGTCATTGTATATAATCATGATGTCAAATTGGTTCAGGTCAAATAAATATTTGATAATCGAGCTTGGGTGTGAATATATGCGATAATTATTTACATTATACTGCTTTAATTGTTGAAGGATTAGCTTGCCAAGAGTAGGTGCGAGCCAACTATCGATCCCAATAATTAATTTATTATCCCTATCAACAACCTGCTGGAACGTTTGCTTTCTTCCTTGTTGTTCATCCTGTTCTAAAACAGTGTTGACATTATTAATACTAGCTAAGAATCTCGTGGCATATGGAAGAAAATACATTCCTTCTTTCGTGAGTTGAATTCCTCTATTACTGCGCTCGATCAATTTAAATTGCAGTTCGTTTTCCAACCTATGAATCCTTGCACTTAAAGTAGGCTGGCTAATGAATAAAGAACGAGCTGCGTTAGAAATACTTTTATCTCTAATAACTGTAATGAATGATTCTAAATCTTCTAAATTCATACTCGCCACCTTCCCTTTTTAATCATCCCCGCTAAACATCACATCAATCCCTTTAAAAGTGTAATAAAGCGCGTCTTTTAAAGCTATCACTTCTATTTTATGTTGTTGGGCTGCTTTTTGTAAAGCATTGCCAAACAAATGAAAACTCTTAGAAATCTGCCCTCCAATTACGACTTTATCTGGTTGAAAAGACTGAATATAAGGCTCTAGCATCTCCGCAAGGTTATTTCCAAAAGTATCGAAGGTTTGAATAGCTGCTTCATTCTTTTCCTTTGCTAGAAGTGCGATATCTTTCACCGTATTGTACTGAATTGTATCAATTCCATTAGACGAGGCTAATTGGAGGATGCCTCGTATTGAAAAATAATCATCCACGATGGAATCTTTATATGGAATTTGATATAAATAGCCTTCTGGTGGAATGTCTTCTCCGCTTGTTAATATTTTCCCTTGATCTAAAAAAACAGAGCCCAAACCTGTGCCAATGGTTAAACAGATTAGTTTTTCCGCTGGAAATTCTTCATTGACGCCAATCCCAAATAGATGACAGTCATTCTCAAAACGAATATTAATCTGATCATTTACTGGAAGTTGTGCAGCTAGTAGTCTCTTCCGTATTTCTTCATGAATATTTATACCGTATAGTGCATCGAACTTTCCGACGCCTTTTACATAGCTAATCCCATTTCTATAATCGAATGGTCCGGGAAAGGTGAATCCAATATTTAATTGGCTGATATATTGGTTGTTGTGAGCTCTTATATATGGATAAACAAGGTCTTCGATGATTCGCTTAAAATTATTAAGAATGGCCTCCGCATCTAAATAGGAATAGGTATTGTATTTTTTTATAGTTGAAGTGAGAATTTGGTGATGTTCAATGATACATCCTTTCGTAAATGTACCACCTACATCCAAAGCAAGCATTAAGCGGTCTGACATAAGTTATTCACCTCTCTGCTGAATTTTATGGTTATTTAATCTGCTTGTAATCTCGATCGGAATTCTCCCGGAGGAATATCCATTACTTTCTTAAAGACACTGGAGAAATAATGAACGGTATCAAAGCCAACTTGTTGCGCCACTATTTTAATGGGTAAATCAGTCGTAGCTAATAATATAGCCGCTTTATTTATTTTTTCGGAACGTACATATTGTGTAAATGTAACGTCGATATGTTGTGTAAATAATCTGGAAAGATGACGGTGAGACACTATTAACTGACATTCTGCATATGGCTTTAAAAGAATAAATCCCCATGTATGATGGGATAATCCTGTTTATTGAGCATAAAAATACCTTCGCCCCAATGATGAAGGGATCGATTCATTTTTTAACCATATACAATCCCTTCTACAAAAAAGTAGAGGGATTGTATAAAGATAGGCTGAGTTCATCCGAGACCCTATAACAGAGAGTTCATCAAATGCGTAGTAAATGTTGTAATTAGTTATAAAACGCATCATCAAGTAGTCTACTTCTCACTCATGTTCATCTACGAATATTCATCCAGACATCAGGGTCGCCTTTTATGTTGTTTACCCCCAGTCCGTTAAACCCTACATTTGCATATATCGCACTATTATCAATATTAGCACCCAATGTAATCTGATCCGGTGCGTGGTGAAAAAATGAACTATCCATTAGCATTGTACCTCCATTTTGAATGAAGACACCAGTAAGGTCTTGGTATTGTTGAAAAACAACGTAACCACTCCCGTTGATTTCAGTGCCTTCTGTTCCGGCCCAAGTCAGGGTGTTAAAAAATGAAGCGTTTCCAACAAATTCAGGTGGTGTATAAATATACCTTTTATCATTGCCGCCAATGGCAACAAGCTGCGTATTGACAAATTCTATCTCTGTCCCAGAACCATTAAGTTGAAGAGCTTTCTCGGCATTGTCGCTTCCCCACCCGTAACTTTTAATGGAGCTAGATGTCCCATTGACGATGAGTCCATACCCGACGCCGAACGTAAAGTTGTTGAACAAGTGAATGTTTGAACTGTCATTGATTTCAACGCCTGTTGCTAGGGTGGATGGTGTTGTTAGCCACCAATCGGTTGGAGGAGCATTAGATTCACGATGACCATCTTGCCAGTCTCCTACAGTATTCATGATATTTTCAATATAACCATCAGTGTTTACGTCGGAAATCTCGATAAATTTATTTAAGCCTAGTCCACGGACGTAGCTAATATGGTAATCCCCCTCTGTCAGTTCTATACCTGTATACGAATTTGGAAGAGTTACATCGATGACATACGCTCCTTCGCCATTCGTTGCAATTGTAGGAGGGTAGCTCTTTATCGCATCATAATGTTGATTCGGATAAAATACAGATAGTCCCCTTACTCCAGCGTCATCGCTTAATGAGATAAAAGAGTCTCCATTTGGATTACCTTCATTTTCAGAAGCGACCAATATCGATCCTTTGTTTACACCGTAATGATGCGGACCGTCCCAAGTGCCACGTAGTTCTACGTTGGTTCCCACTGTTAAATGAGAATCAATTTTATAGCGTCCTGCTGGTACGTAAACGGTACCTCCTCCTGCTGTGTCTGCTTGGTCCAATGCATTTTGGAACGATGTCGAGTCATCTGTGGTTCCATCTCCAACTGCACCATAATCTTTCACATTATATAAGTTTGTTTGAGAAGGTTTTCGTATTTCTTCCCGGTCAGGTCCAAGGTTTGTCATCTTAGGTAGTGTAACATGTGTCGTCGTATCAATTCTAATGTCACCATTTGAACTTATATTCGTAATGGCAGGGGTGTTTCCGTCGAATGTATTTCCTAGGACAGAAGCTGAACGGACAGCATTCTCGAAATGCATATCTGGTTTATTGACTTCAAATGTGTTTCCTGTCGCCACGATACTGCCTGTAGTTGCACGAATGGCATGTTTTCCTGAATCCCAATCTGTAAATGTATTTTGACTGAAGGTAAACAATCCATCGGACTCTAACAAAATAGGCTGACCATCCGGAGAGCCGAATGTACTCGAATTGAAGGAAACAGATGATTGAAAATCTGTCGTACCAAGGACGGAAATGCCATCAGTGCCAGTTGTATTGAGCGTACTTGCACTAATTGCGACACCGTTATCATTCACTTTGTTAAACTGCATCCCAATTTTTCCGTTTTCTGTGTGCACTCCCCATATCTGACCATTAAAACTACCTTCGCTACTGTTGGTGAAGTGCATCCCGATTTCGTAACCATCCATGTAAACATCATAAATGTATTCCCAGTCAGAGCGGTAAAGAACAACGCCTGTAGCATGCGTTCGAGTATAAGACCGAATGGAAGTTTCATCGGGAGGAGTACCTAATGGACTATCAGCCCAATAAGAAGGCTTCATAGAAATTGTCTGCAGTCTGCCAATATCATAGATTTCATCAATTGCCATCCCTTTTTTTAAAAAAGTTCCATATACGTTCTTAATAAAATGAGCAGCACTGCCATTGTTTATGTCTATTCCTTGATAAGCATTGATGAACGTAATATTGACTAAGTTAGGACCATAATATCCATCCGTTGAATCATTGGCAACAGTCCAAGGATAAGGATGAATATCTTGAATATTATCTTGCTCTGGATACCATATTGTCACATCCCTTAACGTAGCCTCATGTTTGGTAGAGATAAAGGGGGTGCCATTTACGTCGTTTCTGCCATCGTAGGCCATCAATATAGTGCCTTTACCTAACCCTCCGTCGTCAGGATTATTCCATTCGCCTCGTAGAGTGACACCTTCGGGAATTGTTAAGTTTCCAGTAAATTTGTATTGTCCCTCCGGCGCAAAAACGACGCCACCACCTGCTGCTGCCATCGTATCTAATGCTTGCTGGAACGCAACAGTATCATCATTATTATCGTTTGCTATTGCTTGGAAATCAGTTACATCTAAACTGGCGATAGGTATGTCATTTGAATCGAGTGTTGTATTCATCACTCGTGGAGAAGGGACGGTCAATGAAGATACATTCTCTTTGGAATTTAAATCGTTATTCGTTAAATCTTTCTTTCCATTTGCTGAGCTAACATTTGTAAGGAACACACTTTGTATCGCTAAAACAAAACAGAAGACGAGAACAGCATAAACAATCGATAGACGTTTAGACATGGAAACACTCCTTTTAATTAATATTTTGTCAGAAAAACTAGCAGCAACTTTATCATACTGCTTGTAAACAAATTAATCAATAAGGATGTGCGATTTTGTGTAAATAAAAAAATAAACAAGTTGAAATGAATAGTTAAAAAGAGCAAAAAATATAGTTTATTTTTTGCTCTTTGTGAGTTGTAAAGCACTTATGGGTATTACCGACTTGCGCTCAATGATTTCAGTTGTAATCATCGTATGCTCAGGTCGTAAGTCAGGGGTTGCAATTCTACGCAAAAACATTTCAACAGCTCTGATGCCCATTAAATCTTTACTGGCATCAATTGAAGTTAGAGGTGGATTAACCCAATTACATTTCTGTAAATTATCAAAGCCAACGATGGAAATATCTTCAGGGCAGTGAAGTGATAACTTATCTAGAAGTTCTAGTACACTGATTGCAATCGGGTCATTTCCACAAACGAGTGCAGTAGGTCGATTATGTTTCAATAGTGCTTCTTCAAGTTGTTTTGAAGAGTAAGGAAGCGATCTTTCATCTTGAGTGTGATCGATATAATGAAAGGCTTCAGCACGATTTCTAGCAGTAGTATTAAAATCTTGGATGGCGGCGTTAAAGCCATGAAATCTTTGAGAAAAACTATTGGCGTAAGTGATGTCACCTACAAAACCTATTTTTCGATGGTTTTTGTTGAGTAAATAAAGTGTTGCATCATAGCTTCCGGATAGATTTTCGGCATACACATGATCAAGTTTGAGTTGAGTATGGTATGTATCAACAAGTACGATCGGAATACCAATAGATTGGATTGCTAATACATAACTTAATGGGACGCGCCCTAATATAAGTGCTCCATCCACCTTGTGATCAGAGATACAACTTGGCATCCCTTCAGATGTCGGCTGAGAAGTATTGATGCCTGAAAGGATCATACTGTATTGATGTTTACTGATTTTTTCTTCAATCCCGCTAATGATTTTCCCCCAGTATTCAAAATCACTAAGGTCCTCCCTCGGTAAAACGACAACGATATTTCCTGTTTTAGATGAGGGGACCACTTGTAAAGAAGAATTGGTACGATAACCTAAACGCGCTGCTGTTAATCTAATTAATTCTTTCGTGTCTTCACTTACCCCAGTTTGATTTGATAAAGCTTTGGAAATAAGTGATTTTGATAACCCGAGTTCATCAGCAATTGTTTGCATTGTAACCTTTTTTTTCATCATGTATACTCCCTAAAGTTTATTCAATATATAGAAGTATACCCTTTCAATTAATTTATTTCAATGAGAAGGTAAACAAAAATATATTATTGTTTACAATTAAAAATAAAAAATCAATACCCTTAATATAATTCATTTGGATTATCAAATAGATTTTCACAAAATATAAACAAAAATTAAACAAAAATACCCCTATTTCATAGTGTTTATGTGGATTAATCGAAAATAATTAATAAAATGTTTATGATTTAATTTAAACAAAAATAAACATTTTATTGACGAAGTATTAGGGTTTCTATATAATAATATATGTAAGCGTTTTAAAAAAGGAGGGGTTGATAATGATGATGAATAGTTGGAAAGGATACTTACTGTTGGTTGTATTTGTTTTGATATTGGTGGGGTGTTCAGAAAATGAAGAGAGAAGTGGAGGGGAGGATCAATCTGCTGAAGAGCAAGTTGAACTGAGAATATTAAATTTTCGCGTAGAGGATAAGGCTTATTTTGATGAAATTAATGCAGCTTTCGAGGAGGAACATCCAAACATTACACTGAAATATGATGCAGTTCCAACAGAAGATTATCCACAATTGAAAACAGGACGTATGACAACAGGTGATGTCGACTTAATTGCAAGTTCAACGGAATCAGAAATCCTTAATCCTGAAGTAAGAGATCAATTGGCTGATGTAAGTGGGAGTGAATTTCTGAATCGACTTAATGAGGATGCGTTAAAAGCGGGACAAGTTGGTGGAAAGCAATATTTTATCCCAATTAGTGCAACCTCCAATGTAGTTTTCTATAACAAGACGATTTTTGAAGAGAACGATTTAAGTGTACCAAAGACATGGGATGAATTTATTAAATTGAATGAGCGTCTTGTTGAAAAAGACATCGACCCTATTATGTTTGGCGGAAAGGATCAATGGCCAGTAAATATGATCATTGCTCAATTAGAAGCAAGTCTCATTCGCCCTTCCGGAACAAACTCTGATTATTATGAAAAAATGGAGACGGAAGAAGTTAAATACACGGATGAAAAATGGGTGGAGCTGTTTGAAAAATTGAATGTATTAAGTAAATATTTCCAAAAGAACTATACTGGATTGGACTATAGTCAGGCGCCCGGTCTGTTTGCTCAAGGGAGATCTGCGATGATGATTGATGGGTCTTGGAGTTTAGCGCAAATAGAAGATACAAATCCTAATTTTGAGACGGGAGCATTTCTGTTGCCGGGTAGTAATGATCCTGCTGACAATCAAACAGCTACAACAAAGTATGGGTTTGGATGGATGGTAAACAAAAATTCACCAAATAAAGAAGCAGCGATTGCTTATTTGGATTTTCTAACGACGAAAGAAAATTATCAAAAGTATAATGACATGGTAAGGATGTTACCTACAATCGAAGGAGTATCCAGTGATTCACCAATTATTAACGAAGTGTCAGCTACTCTTGATAATCAGATGCCTATTTTCGAAAGTTTGTTAACTCCGGGAGCGGATTATAAGTTTCAACAGTTTGCTATGCAAATGTTTCTCGGTGAATTGACACCAGAAGAAGTAACAGAACTGAATCAAGAGACATTTATAGATTCTAAACCGGAATGGAAATAATATATAAAAACCTTCTCTTCAGAGTTTGTTTAGATTTTTCAGTAAAGGAGATTTGTCATGGTATTTAACAGTCGTTTATCACGTTTTTTACCGATCCTCGTTCTTATGCCGGCAATGGTGTTATACATTTTATTTTTATTGTTTCCTGCTCTTGGAAATGTCTTCTTCTCATTTACTGATTTTACGGGGGATATTAGAAGACCATTAAACTTTGTTGGCTTAAGAAATTATGAAAAGGCATTCGGTTCAGATTTTGATAATCTGAGCCGAATCATTCAAAATACGATTATTTTTGCTTTATTGGTGACAATTGTTCAAAATATGGTTGCAGTATTTTTAGCGGTATTAGTGAATATGAAACTTCTTATGCGCAATGTATATCGCTCGATTATTTTTATGCCCAATATACTTGGGATTATCGTTGTTGGAATTGTGTGGGTATTGATTTTCGATCCGTATTCGGGGCCTGTGTATAAAGTTCTGGAATCGATAGGGGTTGAGTCAGCATTGTTAGGCGACCCAAATGCTGCGCTTTATTTAGTTGTTTTTGTAACAATCTGGGCAAATATGGGATACGGAATGATCATATACTTAGCTGGTTTGCAAGGTATTCCAACACAATTATATGAAGCTGGGCGAATTGACGGTGCGTCGAGTTGGGATGCATTTCGATATATTACCTTACCTTTATTACGTCCAGCGATCACAATTAATATACTAATTTCTATTATTGGCACTTTAGGAATGTATGATATTATTCTTGTTTTGACGAATGGTGGCCCTGGTATAGCAACGACAACGATTGGTCTTTATATTCTGCAAAGCTTGTCTGAATACTCACAGGGATACACCGCAGCACTTTCTATTATTCACTTTACAATTGTCTTTGTAGTCGTTTTCATTACTCAATATTATTTGCGCCGTAAGGAGGAAGAATTGTGAAGGATATAGGGAAACGAACGGTAGCAAATCTGGTTCTTATTTTGGTTAGTTTACTCATATTTATCCCTCTATTGCTTATATTGAATGTAGCATTGAAGACTAGCCAGGAGTTTCTTACTCACCCCATAAGCATTGTCGAATCTTTTAAATGGAGTAATTTTAAAGAGGCTTGGGTTCAGGCTGAGATGAACATATATTTTATCAATAGTTTCATTTATACATTTTTTGGATCGTTAGGTACAGCTGTAATTGCCACACTAGCTGCTTTTCCAATCGCAAGACAGCATTTTAAAGGTGCCAATTTAGTATATTTATTATTTCTAGCAGCTTTGTTCTTGCCTGGGGGGCTTGTGCCGTTGTTATTTATTATGAATGTCCTCAATTTTATGGATACTTATCATGGATTTATCTTACTCAAAATAGCGATGGGACTCCCTGTTTCTATATTCATTTTAACGGGTTTTCTAAAAGGCTTGCCTAAAGAATTGGATGAAGCAGCGACAATGGATGGTTGTGGGTATCTAAAGTATATTATGTTGATTGTGTTTCCTTTGATTAAGCCAGCTTTTTTTACGGTTACAATGCTTGCGGCAATTGGGATTTGGAATGATTTCATCAATCCGTATCTCTTTATTACTGAAAAGGAAATGAGACCGTTAACAGCAGGATTATATATGTTTTTTGGACAGTATAGTACTAACTGGCCGGTGCTTGCGGCTGGAATTATTGTAGTAGCTGCTCCGCTTGTTTTAATATATTTATTTCTCCAAAGGTATATCATTAGTGGAATTACAAGTGGGGCCGTAAAGGGTTAAATTAGTTAATACTTTGATGGGGGTTTTACGATGGAAATTACGTTAAAGGAATATGACTGGAAATTGAAAGGGTTTTATCCATGGGTTCCGATTTTAAGCAATAGTTTGGAAACAGGTTTATCATTAAAAGGGGTGACGAACTGGCTTCCTGCGACAATGCCTGGTGGTGTTCATTATGACTTATATCGTGCAGGAGTAATAAATCATCCGCATAATAATGTAAACAGTTTGACCTCCGAATGGGTTGAGAATCGCTGGTGGCTTTATGAAACTCAAATTCCCTGTTCGGAAATACAAGGTGAAACAGTTGAACTTGTTTGTAAAGGATTGGATTATCGCGCTCGAATATTTATTAATGATGAATTACTAGGTATTCATGAAGGGATGTTTCATCCTGCTGTATTTAATGTTACTGAAATGGTGAAAGTGGCTGAATCATTGAAGGTGCATATCCTATTTGAACATGCACCTGATGAAATGGGGCAGATTGGAAAAACGTCGATGACGCATACACAGAAGAGTCGCTTCAACTATAAGTGGGATTTTTCTGCTAGGTTAGTCAATATTGGAATATGGGATGATATCTTTATTAGAACAAGCAAAGGCCTACGTATTGATAATCTTTATATGACGAGTGATTTTCAGCAAGCGAAAGGAGTTATTCGTGTTTCTGCCTCTGTAAAAAATCTCGGTTTAGATGAAGCGATACTGCCTACGATGAGATGGATTTCCAGGATTACGGACCCAGAGGGGCAATTAGTCAGTACTGAAGAGCAGAACGTTGTATCTGGGCAGTTAAAATATAATTTTGAAATTTATATAGATGAACCGCTTTTATGGTATCCAAACGGTCATGGTAGGCAGCCACTTTACTTTGTTGAATTACTGCTCATTGATCAACATGGTGTCGTGTACGATGAACAAACACAGATGATGGGAATACGAAGTCTGGACTATGTGACCAATTTAGATAGTCCTAAAGATGCTTTGCCCTATACTTTTGTGATTAATGGAAAGAAGATTTACATCAAAGGCGTGAACATCACACCTTTAGATTTGCTTTACGGAAATGTGACCAATGAACAATATGAATGGTTTGTTTATTTAATGAAAAAAGCAAATATAAATTTGGTTCGGGTCTGGGGTGGTGGGATTATTGAAAAACCTTTATTTTACGAACTGTGTGATCGTCATGGCATTATGATTTGGCAAGAATTTATTCAATCAAGTTCAGGTGTTGATTCGGTTCCATCAAAGAGTGTAGAGTTCCTCGAGTTATTAGAAAAGTCTGCAGTATCAGCTTTAAAAGAACGACGAAATCATGTTTCACTCACAGTATGGAGTGGTGGAAATGAACTAACCGATGAAAAGGGAAATCCAGCTTCCTATAAGGATGACAATATTGCTTTACTCAAACATTTAGTTGAACATTATGACCCTTCTCGGTTATTTCTCCCAACTTCAGCTTCCGGTCCTGTTGAATTTGTAACTTTGACAAAAGGTGTGTCACATGATGTACACGGGAATTGGAAGTACTTGGGCAATCCAGATCACTATGAATTATATGGAAATGTAGATCATTTGTTTCATAGTGAATTCGGTGTTGATGGTATGAGTTCATTAAAAAGTATAAAGAAATTTCTATCAGAGGATATACTAACTCCTCGCTCAATGAGTGATGACCTTATATGGCGTCATCACGGGGAGTGGTGGGATACGTTAGAGCGTGACCAGAAAATGTTTGGGGATATATATATAATAAATACTTTTATTAAGACGAGTCAGTGGATTCAAGCAGAAGGATTGCGTTACATTGTTGAAGCAAATCGCAGACGACAATTTAGAAATAGCGGAAGTATTATTTGGCAGTTGAATGAACCATTTCCGAATGTATCTAGCACATCGCTTGTTGACTATTACGGTGAGATAAAGATGAGTTATTACTGGATAAGAAAAGCATTTGCGCCTGTACATGTTTCTATGAACTACCAAAAGCTAGATTATAAGATTGGTGAATCCTTTAATGGTGAAATATATGTTCATAGTGATAGCATGAATGAAGAAGTGCAAGTAAAGGCTGTGGTGCTTGATATCTATGGAGAAATATATGTAGAACATATTCTTACAGAGCAAATGGGAATGGAACAGACAAATGCTGTTGGGCGCATCAATTTCTCTGTTTCGGATTATCCGAAGAATCTTTTTTTTATACGAGTTGATGTGACCTCAGCGAGTGGTGTACAGGGGGAGAATATGTACATCTTTTCCACAAAGAGGCAACAGATTTACAGCTCTGCGTTGCAACTTCAAGAAGGAGATCTGGAGGTATTACCACTCACAGAATGGGAAGTAGTGCAAGATCCTCTTACGGTAGGGAATAACCAAACGGTGGAGCGTACATATTTGGTTCAAAATATTGGAAAGGAAGTTTTGCTTCATATTCATGCAGAGGAAAAGACAAATGATTTTTGGATGGAAAGCGATTGGAATTATGAAACATTGTTTCCAACTGAAAGACGCCAAATGAGAGTTCGGTGCAGACGTAAACAAGGGGGAGGTTTTCTTGCTGAGGATAGGGCGAACTCGGATAAAGAAGTTCAGCAACCTCTTGTCCATTTTACCAGCTTAAATCAATTTTAACCAATAATGTTAATACTTATAGGTATAATGATTCCATAGATCTGTCATATAAATAAATCAGCATTAGAACCTCGTTATAAAAAATATAAGTATCCTTATCTTCATTAGCCTTGATATCTGGATTAGCAAATCATTTGAACGTTTCCTACTGGCTGATTAGATGATACACTATTTGATACCTCTAAGTAAGCATTGTTTGACACAAGGAATAAACCGTTTGCTCAGTAAAGAATAGGCGATAGTTTGGTTCGTTCACCTCTTTGAAATCAAAAGTTCAAGCTCGCAGGTTTTGTTAGAATGTGGCATATTGGGACAGTAATGATTGTGCACTAAAAGTGGCCAATGTTTACAAATGCCAGTTCTAACAAACCTATTAAACCTCTTCAACAGAACAGCTCACAGCTTATTTACTATTGAAATCCAACTTATTACCATTACCGCAGTTCGTGCCTGTACTGTTACTTGCAGTGACATTTTGATACTAATAGATTCTTATCGAAATAAAATAAGAAAGGGCAGGGATAATAGTGCCAAAGAAAATGAAAATCTATGTTGTTCATCATTCTCATACCGATATAGGCTATACAGAACGTCAGGAAAAGATTGAACGCTACCATTTGGATTTTATCAAGCAAGCGATTGATATGATTCATCAAGGACGTGCTCCAGAGTGGGAAGGGTTCCGCTGGACGTGTGAGAATACGTGGCAAGTCGAATATTTTATGAATTCGGCCAATCAAGTCTATATAAACAATTTTAAAAAATATGTGCAGAGTGGAGAAATCGATGTATCTGGAAATTATTTAAATATGACAGAACTCGTTGATCAAGCAGTGTTGAATCAAAAATTGGAAGAAGGTTTAGAACGAACGGAGTCTTTAGTCGTGAGATGAATCGGCTTCGGACAAAGGTTAGCTTCTGCGACCTTCATTGTCCGACCTTCTCTGTCTTTCTTGGCTAAAATCACAGTTAATATTTGAAAAAGAATAAAATCATGGATAAATCAATGTTTATCTTTATACATATCACATGATACATAGTATAATAGACACAGGATTAAGGAAATAGAAACTGATAAATAGCCTATTCATATTAACCCCCGCATTATATCCCAACGATTGTGACGACCTTAAAGGGGCATTTAGCTAGAAAACAGCGTAAACGCTTTCCTGAAAACAAAAAGGCCAGGAGGTGCAACCAATGCTTCACATAGTAAACCGTGGTTATGTCTATCGTGCTGCTCCTATTTCTCCAGAAGTGGAAAGGTATGTACGTCAATGCTTCGGTGCCGACCGCAAAATATATAATCTACATGTAGCTCATTTATACGATTATTTGGAAAAGAATCATTATCAAATAGGAGACAAACTCCCTTCTTTAAAGAAGATGGGTATGCCTACTGTTTCTATGTTCAAAAAACAATGTGTTAATAAGGATCATGTAGCTTATTTGTATCTTGTCGATGCCTATGCTTCCAATGAGGCCAAACAACATTTCAAAAAGGCGATAATGGCGTTTAATAAAGTAGCGTATAAGAAACAATATAAGAGGTCTGCTTTAAAACGACAAAAAACCTTAGGGATAGAACCAACCTTCCGTGATTTGAAAGGCATGCCAACGTTTCATTCCCGTAAAGGCAGCAAATCCAGTTATACGACATGTAATCAAAACGGAACTATCTATATAAAAGATGACATATTATATCTTCCATCAGCACAAAAATCTTCTGTAAAAGTAGTGGGATTCAAGCTAAACAAGCATAGAGACTTACCAAAAAACAGTAAAATAAAAAATGTCACGGTGACGATGAACGCGAAAGGACAATTTGACGTGTCTATTGGGGTGGCATTCCCATTGGAAATAGAAAGCATTGGGACACCTGCCCGTATTCTAGGACTAGACTATTCTCAATCTCACTTTTTCGTAGACAATGAGGGTAAGAAAGCCAATTATCCTCACTACTATCGGAAAATGAAAGAACGTCTAGCGAAAGAACAACGCATATTATCACGCAGAAAAAAGGAATCAAAACGTTGGGAGAAACAACGTCTTGTGGTTTCCAGGTTACAAAGGAAAGTAGTCAACCAACGAAAAGATTGGCTACACAAGAAAGCTTATGCGCTTGCGAAACGGTATGACATGGTGGTGGTAGAACATCTAGACTTACGTGCTGTAGGACAAAATAAATATTATGCTAACAATCAGCAGGATAATGGTTTTGGTCATTTCCGTCTGTATCTAACCTACAAATTGGAACAACAAGGAAAATATGTTGTCCAAGCACCAAAAAACTTTGCGTCTACCCAGTTATGTTCCACCTGTGGCCATCAGAATAGGGCACTAAAAGGTAATGTAACTATAAGAGAATGGGACTGCCCTTCTTGTGGTCATCATCATGACCGAGATATCAATGCCGCATGCAACCTGAAACAATACGGAGAAAAATATACAAAAGAAGAAATTGTACCACCAACCATTGTGGTTTAAATCATACAAACGGGTTGCTTGGAGCCCAAACAGTATCTCTCGCGTGATGTAAAGGGCAAGACACTGATCTTGTTGTCCGCTGTAAATTCCAAAGGTTGCAAGACCTTACAAGCCTGTGATTTCCGTCATGGGTTGTTGACGATACAGACCTACTAGCGCCATGACAGCAGATATTAATGGGTATGTCTGGGGCTATGCAGAATCATTGTATCAAAATGGAGTGGAATATTTATTTTCATGCATCCATCCACACCATGGCTTATTTCCGCTGAATCAAAAGCAAACCCCATTTTATTGGGAATCGTCAGAAGGGAATAAGGTGTTAGTCTGGGTAGGAGAATCAATAATAAGTTCATCATCATCATCAAAGACTGTGAGAAAAGCATTTAAAACATAACGAGGGAGGCTACATAATGGAAGGCAAAAGCAAAGAAGAAATGATCCAATCCATCAAAGAATATACATATGAAAAAAGTAGACACTTAATGGACTTTCATGTTGCTGGTTTCACCTATTATGACGGTCTGGATGTAATTGAAGAATTAACGCTGGGCAGAACGGTTGATTTAGTTTCCGAAGCGGATAACCCGTATGATCCAGAAGCTGTTGCGATTTACTATCAAGAACGAAAGATTGGTTATGTTCCCAAGGATAAAAATGCCTTGCTAAGCACATTGCTTTATTTTGGTCACGAAAATATCTTAGAAACGCGCATTCAATATGCCAATAAAGAGACACACCCGGAGCGGCAATTTCGTGTTGTTGTCAAAATCAAAGACAGTCGTAAATAAATGAATAAAAACAAAATCGTAGTTATATCAACGAAAGCATGGCTATTCTATCATTAAAAATCCGAACTAATTCGCAATGCAAGAATTGCAAAGATTAGATCGGATTTTTCTTTAGTTAAAATTTTGTTGTTTTTTCCCTTAACCATTCTCACTCTCAATAAAATCCCAGCATCTCTCTAGCCGCTTCACATTTTCCTCAGGCTGACCACTAACCTTATCGAACAGGGATTTCTTCATTTCCTTCACAACTAATGACTCTGCTTCACTTAATGAGATTTCATTTGTAATAGAATAGTCAACAGTAGATTGATTCTTCTATTAAATAACTATAACAGCGAAAATGATAGGTAGGAATACCAACCTACTTGTATAAAATAAAGGTCTATAACAAGGTAATATCTTTAGAGTACATTAAATGAGCCCTTTCACATGTTGTACGATATTCTCAACTGTAAAACCATATTTTTCGATAACCGTGTCACCAGGAGCAGAAGCGCCAAATCGATTGATTGATAATATTTGTCCATGATCACCTGTATAACGATCCCATCCCATCGATGATCCCATCTCAATAGCCAATCGTTTATTTACTTGCTTCGGAAATATGACATCTTTATATTCTTGCGGTTGTTGTTCAAACCGATCCCATGACGGCATGCTGATAACAGCCGTCTCAATACCTTCTTGTGACAGTAGAGTTTGAGCCTTAATAGCCAAACTTACTTCTGAGCCAGAGGCAAGTAGTAATGCTTCAGGCTTATATGAAGTAGCTGCTGAAATAATATAGGCTCCTTTAGATACCCCTTCATAGGTAGATTGGGCAGTATTGGTGATGGTTGGAACAGCTTGTCTTCCTAAGATAAGAGCTGTAGGTGTATGTTGAGATTGTAATGCAAGTTTCCAAGCGGCGACTGTTTCGTTACCATCTGCTGGACGAATCACAGAAAGGTTAGGTATTGCTCGTAGTGCAGCCAAATGTTCAATTGGTTCGTGGGTAGGTCCATCCTCACCTACTGCGATACTATCATGTGTGAAAACGTAGGTAACAGGAAGTCTCATTAATGCTGCTAAACGAATTGCCGGTCGTAAGTAATCAGAAAATACCAAGAATGTTCCTCCAAATACTTTCACACCTCCGTGTAAGGCCATACCGTTTATGGCAGCACCCATTGCAAATTCACGCACACCAAACCAAATATTTCGTCCATGGTAAGAGGTGGATGTAAAATCCTCACTATTATCCATCATCGTTTTATTAGAAGAAGCCAGATCAGCAGATCCTCCAATTAGAAAAGGCAAATGAGGAGCCACAGCATTGATTGTTTCGCTAGAGGCTGCTCTAGTAGCTAAGCTTGATGGTGCTTGGTAAAGCGGAGCTTGATTATCCCAAGCTGTTGGCAATTCCCCTGTAATAGCTAACTTAAGTTGTTCTGCTAATTCAGGAAAAGCAGTTTGATAGTCTCTACGCCGCTTCTCCCAATTCTGTTTATGTTCGCTTCCTGGTATCTTTACATGTTTTTGGAAGTATTCATAAACCTCTTCTGGTATGAAAAATGCTTCATCGTATGGCCAATGGTAAGTTTGTTTAGTTAGTTGAGCTTCAGCATATCCTAGGGGAGACCCGTGAGCGATGGATTTCCCTGCTTTATTTGGGGAACCATATCCAATAATAGTTTTTACTTCTATTAAGCTAGGTCTTGTTAGGTCTGTTTGAGCCTTGGTTAAGGCAGTAGTAATCTCGCCCAGGTCATTACCATCTTTTACTGAAATATATTGCCATCCGTAAGCTTCAAAGCGATCCTTTATATTTTCAGAGAATGATTGACTTAGATCACCATCTAAAGAAATGTCATTGGAATCATATAATACGATTAGCTTTCCCAGCTTTAGATGTCCTGCTAAAGAGGCTGCTTCAGAAGAAACCCCTTCCATTAAATCTCCATCTCCACAGATAGAATAGGTGAAATGATTGATGAGGTCAAAGCCTGATTGATTATACGTATTTGCAGTATGGCTTTCAGTCATTGCCATTCCAACTGCCATTCCGAGACCTTGACCAAGTGGTCCAGTTGTGGCATCTACTCCGGGGGTGTGACCAAATTCAGGGTGTCCCGGTGTATTACTTTCCCATTGTCGGAAGTCTTTTAGGTCATTCAACGATAAATTGTAACCAGATAGATGTAATAAGCTATATAATAGCGCAGATCCATGTCCTGCAGAAAGGACAAAGCGATCACGATTAAACCAATCAGGGGTTTGCGGATCATGGTTCATAAACCTTGTCCAAAGTACATATGCCATTGGAGCGCTTCCTAAAGGCATTCCTGGATGCCCTGAATTGGCTTTTTCAGTCATGTCAATAGATAATGAACGTATTGAATTTATTGCTAATTGATCTAGATAATTATACATAAAAAAACATCCCTTCTCAGTTAACTTATTGATTCAATAGATTCTCCCAACTCTAAATATTTATGATAGGCAGCTTCATAGTCGTTTCTATTTTTTGTGTCTGGTATATAATCAGCCTGATATGGAGGGCAAAATGCTTGTTGAGCTGTAGGGATATCCTCATAAATTCCCGATGCTACACTGGCATAAATAGATGCCCCTTTAGCACAAACTTGCTCCTCTTGGCATACCATGATCGGACGATTTAATATATCTGCCATTAACTGCATAATATAAGGAGATTTTTGTGAAATTCCACCAATTAATATTAGTTTATCGATTTTAAATCCATTATTAATCCAGCTGTTAAATATTTTTTTAGAACCAAATATAGTAGCTAAAATAAGTGATTGATAAATATCTGGTGCGGTCGTGCCTAAACTGAGTCCTGAAATAGAGCCTTTCACATTTTCGTTTAGGACTGGGTACCTTCTTCCATTAAACCAATCAAGGCTAACAATTTGCTCTTGCTTACCTATGTCAGTTCTAATAGCTTTCTCTAGATCAAACAATAAATTATCAGAATATTCTTTTAACATTCTATTTTTTTGTTGTTTAGTCAGTATTGTTGAGGATTCTAAATAGTTTCTTATTGGCCAAATGAGTAATTCTTTATACCATGCGTAAATATCACCAAATGCTGCTTGCCCAGCTTCAATACCAGTGTAACCGGGTATAATTGAATCTTCAGCCTGTCCACAAATATGCCTTAAATCTTTTCCTCTTACTTCTTCAGGTTTTGCGATTAACATGTCTACAGTAGAAGTCCCTGCAACTTTAACCAGTGTATTGGGAGTAATTCCAGCTCCTACTGCACCAGCGTGGGCATCAAAGGAGCTTCCTGAGATAATGGTTTGTTTATTTATCCCTAATATATTGGACCACTCTTCGGAGATAGTTCCAATAGCTGTGTCAGCATTTTTTGGTCTCTGCTCATAGCGATCAACTATTAAACCTAAATAGCTATCTAAAGTAGATAAACATTCTTTAGCAGGAAGTCCATTAAATTCACTATGCCATAATGCTTTGTGCCCTGCTGCGCAAGAAGAGCGGTACATGGAGTTAGGGTAAGTATTTCCGGTTAACAAATTAGGGAACCAATCAGCATGCTCTACCCATGTGTAGGCAGCAGATTTAATTTCTTTATCCACGCGGATTGTACGTAGTATCTTGGCCCAAAACCATTCAGAAGAGTAGGTGCCCTGGAATTTTGTATAATCAATCGTTTGTTTAGATAGTATGTCATTAAGTTCTTTTGCTTCCTCAATTGCTGTATGGTCTTTCCATAAGTGGAACATAGCATTTGGATTTTCGGAAAAAGAATCTAAAAGAGCTAGTGGTGTGCCATACTCATCTACTGGACATGGAGTGGAGCCGGTAGTATCAATGCCGATTCCTTTTAGTAAAACTCCCGCATTTTCTCCAACCTCAGTAAGTGCTTCTCGAAAGGCTGAGATAAAGGATTCTATATAATCTAAAGGGTGTTGCCTAAATTGGCTGTGAATAGGAGAGCAATACTCTCCCTTAGCCCAACGTTTGTAATATTGTGACGCACTACTTATTGTATCTCCGGAATAGGGATTTGCCATAATTACTCTGACAGAATCGCTTCCAAAATCTACACCTGCTACTATTGCTTTTAATGAGTGGCTAATAATAATCCCTCCTTTGGCGAAAGCTTTAATAGATACTTATTCTGTTGTTTCATTTATTTTTATGACACATTTTGTTACTTCATCTTTCCTATTAATTGCATGTTCCATCCCAATTTGAATATCTTTAAAATCATAGATATGTGAAGCAATTGATTTTAATGGAATGATCCCTTTGGATACTGCATCAATCACTTTGGGATAAATATTACGATATCTGAATACAGTTTTGATAGTTATTTCGTTATCGATAATCCAATTAACATGCATTTTGGCTTCTCCACTAGATGTGTAACCAACTAATGTTAGTGTGCCTCCCCGCTTTGTCATTTTGCTGGCTTGTTGAATTGCTATTTCAGAACCAGCTGTCTCAAATACATAGTCAGCTCCAATCCCATTAGTTAACTCTAAAACTCTTTGAATCGGATGTTGTTCAGCAGCATTGATAACATTTGCTGCGCCAAGTTCCAAAGCTTTATCTAATCGATTTGAAGCTAAATCTATAATGGTAATATCATTAATACCGATACTTTTAAGAGATAACATCGTCACTAGACCGATGGCTCCTGCCCCGATAATAACTGCAGAAGTGCCTATTTTTGCGTCTGATTGCAGAACAGCGTGCATTCCTACTGCTAACGGTTCCATTAATGCACCTTCCAAAGTACTTACATTATCGGGAAGTTTATAACAAAGATTGGCAGGGTGCGAGATAAATTCAGCAAAACATCCTTCTACAACAGGTAATGAGGCATAGAAATAAACATTTGGGCAAAGATTGTATTTTCCTTGTTTACAGAATTCACAATGATAACATGGAATGCCAGGTTCAATAGCAACACGATCTCCTATTTTTAGATTATCTACATACTTACCCACATCCTCTACAACTCCTCCGGGTTCATGCCCTAGTACTATAGGTTCGGTAACTTTCTTATCCCCTATGGCACCGTTTTCAAACAAATGAGCATCTGATCCACATATGCCAACATAGTCCAATCTTACAAGGACTTCATGATCTTTAACTTCAGGGATAGGTTTTTCTTCAAAATCAAATTTACTTATAGTATTCATGACAGCGGTTTTCATCGTCTTTTGCATAGTATCACTCCTTTAATATTGATTATAAAGTTGAATATTTCAAACTAATATAAATATATATTAAGAAAAAAAGTTTATCATGTCAACATTAATAGATAAGAATTTACCAATAAGCAACTTCAAATTATGTATTCACCATTAATTTTTACCCTTTTTATTTAAATTTTTAATTGACAGCGTTTACTTTTTAATATATATTGGTCTACATACAAGGGAATAAATTTATCGCATAAACATTTTTGTGGTAAAATAACTATCAAAATTTATCATATAAACAAAATGGAGGCACTAAATTTATGAGACGTGCGCAAAATATTGATGGTGTTAAAAAAGTGAATAGAAGTCTTATCTTGAATTTATTATTAAAACATAAAGTGATTTCAAGAACTAATCTAGTGGAGGAAAGTGGATTAAACAAAGCTACTATTACTAATATTGTGAGTGAATTTAAAGGAATGGGTGTTATTCAAGAACACGAATCTTTTAAAGGAAATAACGGAAGAAAAATAAATGGTCTTTCTTTAGATTTAAAAGATGCAAGCATTATAACAATTAGGATCAATAGAGAAGAAATATTATTTGCTATTTGTGATGTGCATGCAGATATAGTCGAATTAGAAAAAGCAAAAATTAATGAAAGTACTACTATAGCTGAATTACTAGATATCATTTTTAATGGCGTTAAAAAAATGATGAATAAATGTGAATTTAACAAAATATTGGGGATATCTATTTCTATGATTGGTCCTTTAATAATAAAGGAAAATCGTACAATCGCAAATGTATATGACATGCCTGAGTTTGCAAAAGTTGATTTTCGAGAAGAATTACAAAGTCAATTTCCAGATGTGAAAGTTTATATCGAACACGATACGAATGTTTCTGCTATTAATGAATGGAATGATTATGTTAAGGAAACAAAACAAAGTAAAGGAGTTATGTTGAATATAAACTTTGAAGTAGGGATTGGCGGGGGAATTGTGATTGATGGAGCATTGCTACGAGGTAGTATAGGTTTAGCTGGAGAGATAGGACATATGGGTATTAATTTCAATTCCAAAAAAGTCAAAAATAAAAGTCAAGGTATTTTCGAGAGTTATGCTTCTCCTAGAGAGATTTTGGAATCTATTGAAGAGCGATTGTATGAATTTCCTGAGAGTAAGATTACAGAGAACAGTGATTTACAAGAAATTTATCAATTGTATGATGAAGATGATCCGTTAGCTGTATGGGCAGTTAATAAAATGTGTTGGTACCTTTCTTATGGGATTAGAAATTTACTTTATTTAATTAATCCAAATGTAATCGTTTTAGGTGATGAAGTGATTAGGTCGGAAAAATTTCTAAGTCAGCTTAAAGCTAATTTATATCAGAGTTTGCCCGCAGATGTGATTGATTCAGTAGATTTGAAATTTTCCAAATATAAGGAAGATGGTATTCTGAGAGGTGCTGCCTTGGTAGTCATAAATAATTATATTGAAAGTTTGAATATAGTAGATTTCATCAATCGTAACTATGCAGCTGATTTATAGAATTTTAATAGCAAAGTACTAACTCAGTGAAAATAAGAGGGGGTATCAGTAGATGAAAGCAGTTTCTTTTCAAGAGCCTCAAAGTATATCTGTAATAGAAACTCCATATCCAAGCCCAGAAAAAGAAGAGGTCACTATTAAGGTGGAGTGTTGTGGTATCTGTGGGACAGACTATCATATATTTACTGGGGATTATATATCCAATTATCCAATCATTGGGGGTCATGAGTTCTCAGGTAGGGTTTATGAGATAGGTGAAGATGTGAAAAACTGGAATGTTGGAGACAGAGTAACAGTTGACCCAGCTATTTATTGTAGAAAATGTTACTACTGTAGAAATAAGAAGTTTAATCAATGTAAGAATGTTAAAGGTATTGGGGTGGCGATGGATGGCGCATTTGCGGAGTATGTTAAGGTCCCAGCTATTAATTTGTATCGAATTCCGGAGCAAGTAACTTTTGAAGCAGCGAGCCTAATGGAGCCTTTGGCGTGTGTTATATATGCTGTAGAAAGAGTTCAACCTAAATTGGGTGATAAAGCTTTAATTTTCGGAGCAGGACCGATGGGGTTACTAGTATTGCAGGCATTAAAGATAAGCGGTGTGTCGGAAATAGTAGTAGTTGATGTAGAAACGGAAAAATTAGCTTTTGCTAACAAGATAGGTGCAAGTAAGGTATGTACTAATGATCATGATCTTAATCATAAGTTAAGTGAGAAATATTTTCCTAATCTATTTGATATTGTAGTGGACGCGACCGGCGTAAAAGATGTAATGCAAGAAATGTTCCATTATGCTGGTTCAGGGGCGCGAATACTACAATTTGGTGTACCTTCTGTCCATGAAAAAATAGAGATTAATCCATTTGATTTATATCATAATGATTGGTCTTATATTGGTACGATGGCTGCAAGTTTTACGTGTGAACAAGCTTTGATGCTTATACAGCATAGCAAGATAGACGTTAGCAAATTAATAACTAAGAAATTAACTTTAGAGGAATTTACCTTCTATATGACTGATCGAAAACCTAAACAGGATATAAAGGTGTTAGTGTCACCATCATAATTAGTGTGAATTTCAAAACCTCGTGTAAATGAAATTTTGAAGGTGAGGAGGTGGTTTAGTTAAGAGTAGTATAAAAAGAAAAAGCTCAAGAATAAAAGGATTGTCAAGGGGTAGTTTAAGAATTCAAAAATAAATGTTAATTGTGTGGCATGTTTAACCTAAATTAACCAAGGAGTGGGAAATATGATTAGTAACAACAGGATGTTAATTGTTGTAATGTTATTGGCTTTATCTATTTTTATGGTTGCATGTAATTCGTCTTCAGACAATGGGAATGGTGGGGAAGAAAACAATGGGGAAGCAGTTAAGGTAGCTACAGTAAACAATCCTGATATGGTAATAATGGAAGAATTATCATCCCAATTTACAGAAGAGACAGGTATTGAAGTAGAATTTACTGTATTACCTGAAGAAGAACTCAGACAAAAAGTCACGCAAGATATTAATTTAGGGACGGATGTTTATGATGTTGTCACAGCAAGTAATTTTAATATCCCGACTTGGGCTGAGCAAGGACATGTGGAATCCTTAGAAACATATTTCGATAGTATGACAGAAGATGAGCAAGCAGAATATGATAGAGGGGACCTCATAGAACCAGTGCTAGATTCCGTAACATATAACGAAGAATTATATGGACTCCCATTTTATAGCGAGTCGATGATGCTGTTTTACAGGAAAGATTTATTTGATGATGCTGGATTAGAAATGCCAGATGAACCTACTTGGGACGAAGTGAGGGAGTTTGCTGTAGAGCTACATGACCCGTCCAACAATATGAATGGAATTGTATTAAGAGGATTAACTGGTTGGGGACAGAATATGGTTATTATGAATCCGATTTTAAATGCCTTTGGAGCACGTTGGTATGATGAGGATTGGAATGCCCAATTTGAAACTCCTGAAATGAAAGCTGCGTTTGAATTTTATAAAGATATTTTATCAGAAGCAGGTCAGCCTGAACCTGTAACTACAGGTTATACGGAAGCGCTCGCATTGATGTCAGGTGAAGAAGCAGCGATGTGGATGGACGCAAGCGTCTCAGGCGCTACCTTTGAATCAGAGGATTCTAATGTGCAAGACAAGATTGGTTATGCCAAAGCGCCATCGGACGAAAGAGGCAACACTGGTGGTATTGGAGGCTGGGCATTGGCATTAACCTCTTCATCTGAAAACAAGGAAAATGCATTTCAATTTTTAACTTGGGTTACTAGTAAAGCGTATATCGATTTAATTGCGGAAGAACATGGTTGGGAACAGGTTTTACCTGGAACAAGAGAGTCAACATACCAAAATGAAGAATATTTGGAGGCAGCTCCTTTTGCAGAAGCAACGATTGATTCAATGAGAAATGCAACTTACAATGAGCCCGCAGTAGATCCGGTACCATACCGAGGAGCTCTTTACTTGCAAATGCCAGAGTATGCTGATTTGGGAACCCAGATTTCTCAAGAATTAGCTGCTTACTTAGCTGGACAGAAGGATATTGATGAGACATTGGCAGCTTGTCAAAGAATAGCAGAAGAATTGGCAGTGAATGCTGGCTATAAATAATAAGGGTAATATTGGCAGTACAATAAGTACTGCCAATATTATTACAAATTATTTAATAAGGAGGACTAACTTTGAAACCGACCCAAGTTACAGTAAATAACTCGATATCAAAAATAGACAAGCCGTCGAATAACAAGTCAATGATGAGGATTTTTTTATTACCAGGAGTTATTGTAGTGGCTGTAGTTACTCAATTGCCTTTTTTAATTACCATTATTTTTTCCCTTTTTCGATATAACATACAGAATCCTAGTCAAAATGGGTTTGCGGGGATCAGTAATTTTATTAGTGTATTTCAAAATCCTAGCTTTTACTCTGCGTTACTGAATCTATTAGTGATGACATTGGCATCTGTCGTGATTTGTGCGATTCTAGGTATGATGTTCGCCTTATTGTTAAATCGAAAATTTATAGGTGTAAATATAATAAGAACATTGGTAATCATGCCATTATTTGTTATGGACGCTGTCATTGGTGTGATTTGGCGAACTCTAATGTTAAATTCATCGTTTGGATTGAATGCGGTAATAGGAGACTTTATAGGAACGGGAGCTGTAGAGTTTTTTAGTAAATATCCACTACAAACTATTATTATGCTAATTGTTTGGCAATGGACACCATTCTTTGTGTTAGTTTTTTTAGCTGGAGTTCAGAGCATCCCGAATGAAATAGAGGATAGCGCCAAAGTGGATGGAGCGTTTGGTGTAAAAAAATTCTTTTTAATAGATATACCCTTAATGCAATATCATATTCAAGTAGCAGTGATGCTTGGTTTAGTCTTTATACTAAAGGTATTTGGTCTAATTTATGTGACAACAAACGGTGGTCCTGGAATTGCTTCAACTAACCTTCCCTTTTATTCCTATCGAATTACGTTTTTTCAATGGGATGTGGGATTAGCTTCTGTTGTGGCTGTAGCTTCCGTTATTGTTAGTCTGATGCTTTTGTTAAGTATATTTAAACTATTACAAAGCCGAATGGGGGAGAATTAAAATGGCAAAATTGAAATCTTATTCGCTAAATACACTGACAATAATACTGGGCGTTTTGTACGCATTTCCATTATTGTATATGTTTTTAACAAGTTTCAAAAAAGAACAAGATGTTACACCGCCTTCTCTTTTTTTCACTCCCACTTTAGAAAATTATCAACAAGTATTAGGCGGTAATTTTTTTCATCATTTTTGGAATTCTACTTATATTACTGTGTTAACTGTAGTGTTTTCTCTTATTCTTGGGGTGCTAGCTGCATATGTGATTGCATTTGGAGGCATGAGTCAAAAAAAAGCTAATAATATCTATTTTTGGTTTCTTTCTACCATTATATTACCGCCAGTTGCCGTTCTAATTCCAGTGTATATTATCTTTAGAACTTTAGGAATTGTAGATACCCAGATTGGTTTGATCATATTGTATACAGGAATTGGAATACCTCTAGTTGTTTGGATGGTAAGGTCATTCTTAAAAGAGATTCCTTATGAAATTATTGAAGCGGCAAAAATAGATGGATGTTCTGATATTTCTATATTTCTTAAAATTGTATTACCTCTAGTAAAATTAGGTGTTATTTCCTCTGGGCTGCTGGTGTTTGTTTTAACATGGAATGAGTTTTTCTTTGCAGTTGCATTAACCTTCATGGATGCGAATACCTTGCCAGTATACATGGCAACATTTATGACACAACAAGGATATTTCTGGGCGTCATTATCAGCTATCTCTACTATAGCCATTTTGCCTCCATTAGTGTTTGGTCTTATCATGCAAAAGTATTTTGTAAAGGCATTAACAGGCAGTGCAGTAAAAGGTTAATTAAAATAAACGAAAAAATGAAGGTTAGGCTGTATCATTTACCAAGATAATTATTGGGTGAAATGCTGTAATCGCTACTAGATTAGTATCGAATAAAGTGAGGTGGTTGAAAAATGATTTTAGATAAATTTAAAATCTACGATAAAACATCTATTATTACTGGAGCGGCTTCTGGAATCGGCAAAATCATTGCCAGAGGCCTAGCTGAGGCTGGATCTAACATTGTAATTGCGGATATTAATATTACTGCAGCCAAAAGAGTTGAAAATGAATTTCTAGAAGCTGGTTTTCATGTTAGAGCTTTGGAAGTTGATATAACAAATGAAGAACAAGTAAATTCCATGGTTCAAAAAGTATTAGAAGAATTTGGAAATATAGATGTTCTAATTAATAATGCTGGGATTGGGGCAAGAATTGAAATAGAAAAAATGACCTATCAAGATTGGCAACACGTGATGGATGTCAATTTAGATAGTGTATTTATAGTCTCAAAAGCTGTGGGGCAGGCAATGATAAAACAGCAGAAAGGATCTATTATTAATATCTCTTCTATTTCTGGTTTAGTAGTCAATGTTCCGCAATGTCAGGCAGCGTATAATACATCAAAAGCTGGTGTTATTATGTTAACGAAAAGTCTTGCATTGGAATGGGCGAAACACAACATAAGGGTCAATACAATTGCACCAGGGTACATTAAAACAGAAATGACTGCTAGTGATTTTAATGAAAATAAAGAAAGTGACATGGTTAGAACATGGTTAGAAATGACACCGATGGGAAGACCCGGTACACCGGATGAGCTACAAGGTCTTGCCTTGTATCTAGCCTCTGATACCTCATCATATGCAACGGGAGGGGTATTTGTAGCGGATGGTGGTTATACACTCCCTTGAACAATTTTAAGATGAATGGTTATAAACAGAAATGTTGCTATTGTGAAAGACCTTTCTGGCCCTAAGGATAAAGATGATCTGCCAAAGGATATAAATAGTTTCACTCAAATTCAATATGCTCAAAAAAATCCGATCTAATATTTGAAATGTCATCATTGCTAATAAGTTCGGATTTTTCTTTGTCTAAAATTTTGTTATTTTTCCCTTTAACCATTTTCACTCTTAATAAAATCCCAGCACCTCTCTAGTCGCTTCACATTTTCCTCAGGCTGATCACTAACCTTATCGAACAAGGATTTCTTCATTTCTTTCACAATTAATAATTCTACTTCACTTAATGAGACTTCATTTGTAATAGAATAGTTAACAGGATGTTGTGGTGTATCGATTTTATCTAATAGATAGTCGATGGATACATCTAATATGTCTGCTATTTTCCGCAAGGTTTTTAATGGTGGCTCTCTGTCGCCGGTCTCATAATAACTATACCCGGCTGTAGACATATTGAGCAATTTAGCTAAATCTTCTTGTTTTTCATATCCAGCTTCCTCACGAGTATCTCTCAGTCGTTCACTAAATGTGGACATAGTCAGACCCCTTCTTTATCTTATACAACAGATTATACAAGTAGCAGCAGATCAAAACTTTAAATTCAACAAAATGGCGAATTAATTATTTACATTTAACATTTTGTTGTGTATAATGAAATTAATCAACAGAAGGGGGTGAGAAACACTCAGGGTGAGTTTTTTAAAGATTAGATAATAATTTATAGCTGTGTTCAAGATGTTTAGGTGAGATGGGAATGCATTATGTACTTTCGAATAGCGCATATTAATCTTTAAAATGCTCTAACAAATAATAATTTTTATCATTAATTTGTAATCGATTACAAAAAAGGGAGGCAAATATTTGAACAAACTTCAAATTGGTATAGTGGGTTGTGGTGCAATTGCACAACAAAAACATATACCAGCATTAAAGAAAATAAGTGACAAAGTCGAATTAGCAGCTTTCTGTGATGGTAGTAAAATTAAAGCCCGTCAGATAGCGAATCACGTTAACAAAAAAGCAAAAGTATACAATAATTATGAAGAATTAATTAGAGATCCAGGCATAGATGTGGTTCATATTTGTACGCCTAATAAACTGCATGCCCCAATTGCTATTGAAGCATTACGACAGGGGAAACACGTGATGTGTGAAAAACCAATGGCTATTAATACAAAAGACGCAGAAAAGATGATGGAAGCAACGCGTCACTCAGGTAAAAAACTGACTATTGGTTATCAAAATCGCTTTCGAAAGGATGCGATTATTTTAAAAGAAGCATGTCAGTATGGTGATTTAGGTGAGATCTATTTAGCCAAGGCGCATGCAGTGCGAAGACGAGGTGTGCCAACTTGGGGAGTATTCATGAATAAGGAGTTGCAAGGTGGTGGCCCTCTGATTGATATCGGTACACATGCTTTAGATTTAACCTTATGGTGTATGGATAATTATAATGTAGCTTCTGTTACTGGTGTGACTCACCATCGGCTTCGTCATCAAAATAAAGCAAATCCATTTGGCTCATGGGATCCTGATTCTTTTGAAGTAGAAGATGCTTCCATCGGTTTCATTCAAATGAAGAATGGAGCAACGATATATTTGGAGGCTGCTTGGGCATTAAATACATTGGATGAACGTGAAGCAATGACATCCCTTTCTGGAACACAAGGTGGGGCTGAGATGAGAAAAAATCCTATAACCCATGCACGTGAACTGATCTTTAATGGTGAAAAGTATGGCAGCTTGATGGAAATGAAAATGCAGGATGACACAGCTATTGATTATATTTCACCAGTGGAGGAAACGGAGGCAGATCGTGAAATAGGACAGTGGATTACAGCGATATTAGAAGATAAAAAACCAATTGTTTTACCAGAACAAGCTTTCAAGGTAACACAGGTACTAGAAGCCATCTATCAATCAGCACAGATTGGGAAAACAATAGAGTTAACATGAAAGAAATAGAATAGAACCATAAGCAATGTCGGTCAAGTTCAATGTCAACCGGTTACTATATAGTAGGAGTTGGTAACAATGAAAGCGTCAATATTAACGGGACCTGAACAAAACCAAGTGATGGAAATACCAAAGCCAAAGGTAAATAGTGATCAAGTGTTGATAAAAGTTAAGTATTGTGGGGTATGTGCCTCAGAATTATCCCCCTGGCGACAGGGTGCAGTAAAGAAAGAGCAAAGAATTCTGGGGCATGAGGGGATGGGTGTGATAGAAGAAGTAGGTAATAATGTCAAAGGTTTTAGCAAAGGAGATCGAGTGACAGGCATATTCCATCAGGCATTTGCAGAATTCACCGTAGCTGATTATCGGGATATTTTAAAGGTGCCTGATGGGTTAGAAAATATAGACTCTATTGGAGAACCACTTTCATGTTTGGTCAGTGGTGCCTCGCGAACTATTGTGAACTTTGGAGATACCGTAGCGATTATTGGACTTGGTTTTGTGGGGTTGGGTTTTATGCAATTAATGAAAAATAAAGGTGCTGGCAGGATCATAGCGATTGATGTTAGGAGGGAAAGTTTGGAGAACGCTAAGCGCTTTGGGGCAGATGAGGTGTATCTCGCTAATGAAGTGCCAGAAAAATATAAAGTAAAGAAATGGTCAGAAATAGGACAAGGTGTTGATGTTAGTGTAGACACCACCGGATCTCCTCATGGATTAGAGCTGGCAGGTAATATGGCTGCTGCTCATGGAGTTTTGTCTATTGTTGGCTATCATCAAAGTAATCAGGGGATTAGAGAGATTAACATGCAGCTATGGAATTGGAAAGCTCTAACGGTTATTAATGCCCATGAACGAAGGAATCGAGTCCATGTGGAGGCAATGAAATCTATTATGACTTTAATAGAAAATGGACGTTTTAATATGAAAGATATGATTACAGATGTGTATTCATTAGAAGAAGTAGACCAAGGATTTAAAAATATATCTACAAAACCAAATGGCTTCATTAAGAGTGTCATTAAAGTAAGCAATTAAATTAGATTGGAAGTGAGAATGTGAAAAAAATATGGATAGTAACGGTTTTTATGTTTGTGATGTTAAGTGGTTTGGTTGCTTGTTCATCTGAAAGTGATGATAGTGGAGAGGAAGCCGAAGCAGAGGATCAAATCACGGTAGAGATATTTCAAGGACAAGTAGAATTTATTAATGAATTTAAGGCATTAGGTGAGTTATATGAAGAACAAAATCCAGATGTGAATATTGATTTTTCTGGAGTGGGTGCCGGATCAGATTATCAGACGGCATTACGTTCTAGGTTTACATCTGGTGATGAGCCAGTAGTGTTTACCGTAGATAATTTAGGAAGAGCGGAGGATTATCAAGAGAATTTAACTGATTTATCTGATATGGAAGCGGTATCGCAAGCGCTGGATGGCACATTGGATGGTGTTAGTAATGAAGACGGTGTTTTTGGGCTGCCATTAAATCAAGAAGGATATGGCTTTATATATAATAAAAGAATTTTTGAGGAAGCTGGAATTAATCCTGATGATATTTTAACATTTGATGATTTAGAAGAAGCTCTCCAGACTCTAGATTCTCAGAAAGAAGATCTAGGTATACAAGCGCCAATTGCACTTCCTGGTGCTGAATGGTGGGTTCTTAGTCAACATTTAGCGAGTGCATTCATGTCTCCAGATGTTAATAATAGTGTGTCAGAAATGTATCAAAGTGATTCAATTGCATTTGAAAAATCGAATGAGTTAAAGAAAGTATTGGACTTACAGAATGAGTATTCTATTCAGCCAACATTAAATATGGATTATTCTCAGCAAGTTGAGCAGTATTTTGCTATGGAAGAAGTAGCTATGATTCAACAAGGGAACTGGATTTATCCAACCCTCCAACAAATGGATGAAGAGTTTGCTAATAATAATATTGGTATGCTTCCAATCCCTATCGAAGGGTATGAAGGCAGTATTCCTGTTGGAGTACCGCATTATTGGCTGATTAATAATAACTTTGACGACGAAGTAGTTCAGGCGGCTAAGGACTTCTTTGATTGGATGTATACATCAGAAGAAGGTATTGCTGCCTTTCAAGAACATTTGAATTATGTTCCAGCTTATAGAGGCTTTGACCCAGAAAAAGCAACATCGATTTCAAAGGAGGTTTTTGAGTATAAGTTAGAAGAAAATACAGTAGGATTTGTCTTTCCAGGGTTTCCAGTGGGATGGTCAGAAAATTTAGCTTCTGGTATGCAAGGGTATCTCGGTGATCAAGAGTCATGGGATGAAGTCATTGAAAATGCAAAAGCGGAATGGGAAGAAATGCGAGAATAGAGTTGTAGTTGAAGCTAATGACAACAAAAGGGTGTTTTTCGATGGGGAACACTCTTTTTGTTGCAGATCTATCAATGAAATGGAGGAGAGAGCAGGTGAGAAACAAAAATATATCTTTTTGGCTTTTTTTAACACCAGTGTTTATAAGTCTAGGGTTGGTAGTTATCATTCCGCTCTTATTTGGTGTTTTCTATTCCTTTACTGATTGGAATGGGCTTGGATTTAATGAATTTGTAGGCTTTGATCATTATTTGAATGTATTGCAGGAAGAACGTTTCCTAAACTCATTATGGTTTACGATTAAATTTGCCATTGTTACGGTTATTGTTTTGAATATACTTGGCTTAGCTTTAGCATTACTTGTAACAAAAGGTTTAAAATCCAGTAATTTATTACGGACTATCTTTTTCATGCCCAATCTGATTGGTGGTTTAATCCTGGGTTTTTTATGGCAATTTATTTTTGTTAATGTGTTTTCCAGTATTGGAGATTGGTTAGGAACAGAAGGTTTACAAGGTTGGCTATCTACGCCGGGGACTGGATTTTGGGGGCTTGTGATATTAACAAGTTGGCAAATGGCGGGTTATATTATGATTATTTATATCGCATATCTTCAGAATATACCGAGTGAGTTGATTGAAGCTTCGCAAGTAGACGGAGCTAATGCTTTTCAGGAATTTAAGAATATTATATTTCCAATGGTTGCTCCAGCATTTACAGTAAGCATGTTCCTAACTTTATCTACATCATTCAAAATTTATGATCAAAACTTGGCACTTACTAATGGAGGTCCGTTTAATTCGACAGAAATGGTATCTTTGAATATAGTCTTTACTGCATTCACCAGTAATGAGTTGGCTTTAGGGCAAGCCAAAGCAGTAATTTTCTTTCTATTTGTCGCGATAATAGCTATTACACAAGTATATTATACAAAGAAACGGGAGGTTGATTTGTAATGCAAAGTAAAAAACGAAACCTACGTATTTTAGAGGTATTAGGTATCCTGCTTGCTTTACTTTGGCTGTTCCCTTTTTATTTAATGGTGACGAATGCTTTTAAAACAAACAAGGAAATATTCGCCAACGTCATGAGCATTCCTTCAGACCCTACAATAGATAATTTTATACAAGCTTTTATTGATTTAAATTTCATGAATTCGTTGTTTAATTCATTATTGATTACCATTATAAGTATTTTATTGATTGTTATTTTTTCTTCGATGGCTGGTTATGCACTAGCTCGCAATAAAAGCAGACTGAGCGGTGTAATATTACTATTATTTGTTGCTGCTATGTTGATTCCCTTTCAATCAGTGATGATTACCTTAGTTTCTTTGTTCGGACAATTTGATTTTTTAGATCGATTCGGACTTATCTTTATGTATTTAGGATTTGGCTGTAGTTTAGCTATCTTCCTTTACCATGGTGCAATGACAGGGATCTCCAAATCGTTGGATGAATCAGCGACTATTGATGGAGCAAACAAATTCCAGATTTTCTATCATATTATTTTTCCCTTACTAAAACCGATATCCGTTACGGTAGCGATCTTGAACATGATCTGGATTTGGAATGATTTCTTACTTCCTTCATTAGTACTGAGTGATGCAGAGGCAACAATCCCACTCAGTATGTTTCAATTCTTCGGTCAATATACAAGGCAATGGCATTTGGCATTAGCTGGTTTAACAATTGCCATTATTCCTGTTATTGTTTTTTATTTCATCGCTCAAAAGCAAATTGTGAAAGGAGTTGCTGAAGGTGCTGTTAAATAGGAAAAAGATGTGGTGCAGATGACCGGGCTATTTCAGGCTGTAGAATGGACTAGCAGATTTGCTGTGACGAATGTTTTGTGGATATTGTTTAATGCACCGATTGTGCTGGTTGTGATCAATATGATAATGGTAAAACAGGTAGAGGTATCAGTGCTTTCGATAATAATTTTAATGATCCTGGTACCTTGGATTTTCTTCCCGGCAACGGTAGCCATGTTTGCTTCTGTAAGGGAGTGGATTATCGAGAGAGAAGGTTATGATTTGGTGAAAAAATATTGGCGATTTTATATAAATAATTACAAAAAAAGTGTAAAGGCAGGTTTTGTTCTGTTCAGCTTGTGGATCATAGTAATTGGTGATATTTATTATTTTAGTTCAACACATACAATGTTAACATATATTTTTATTGCTTTTGCTAGTTTGTTGTTGATATATACGATAAACGTTTTTTCCAATCTTGCTCATTATGAGATGAAGGTATCGTGGATTCTGCGTAGAGCTTTCTTCTTAACGATGGGTAATTGGCGTTTAAGCATAACCATTTTAGGAACAAGTTTATTAATCATCGGTGTCAGTGTCGGTGGTCTATTTTTCCTTGTTCCATTTTTTAGCGGTTCATTGCTTGCGTTTATTACTTTTTCAGCATTTTATAGAACTTGTGTGAAACTAACATGTGAATGATAGGGGGGAGAGGATTTTGGTTACTATTAAGGAGGTGGCAGGAGAAGCTGGAGTTTCAGTGGCTACTGTATCAAGGGTTATTAGTGGATCAGGTAAGGTTTCCAGTAAAAAAAAGAAACAAGTTTTGCAAGCAATTGAGATATTGAACTACAAACCCAATGCCGTTGCTCGGAATTTACGTACAGCTAAGACAAAGATGGTCTTGGTTGCTGTTCCTAATATTAATAACCCTTTTTTCTCAGAGGTTTTAACAGGTATTCAAAAAACGGCATTACAACAGGGATACCATGTTCTCTTGTTTGATACGGATCATGATTTTAGCAGAGAAGCAAAATTCTTAGAAATGTTGGAACAGAAACAAGTGGATGGATTAATTTTATGTACTGCTCAGGTTACACATGAAACGTTACGAAAAGTGGAAAAGAGTCATCCCATTGTAATGGCTTGTGAATATCTCGATGGGGAAGACTTTTCTACAGTGCTCATTGACAACAGGAATAGTGCAAGAAAGGTGATTCATCATTTAATTGAGGCTGGTTATCGAAGGATTGCTCATATAACTGGCCCATTAAATACTGTTTTAGGTATTGATCGATTGAGAGGGTACAAGGAGGCGCTAGCTGAACATAACTTGTTGCTATCGGAATGGTACATTCGAGAGGGGGATTTTTCATTTGAATCGGGTTATCAATTAATGACACAATTTCTTATGCTGGCTAATCCTCCAGATGCGATTTTTGCAGGAAACGATGAGATGGCTTTGGGTGCTATCAAAGCGATTCAATCAAAAAATCTTTCAGTGCCAGAGGATATTGGAGTAGTAGGTTTTGATAATATTAAGATGGCAAGTATTTTTAAACCTGCATTAACCACTATTGCACAGCCAGCCTATCAAATTGGTACGACTGCTATGGAAGTCCTGGTTGAGAAAATGGAAGGAAGTATCCCTGAACAGAGACATTTTATCATTGAAGATCGGTTGATTGTACGAGAATCGAGTGTAAGATATGAAATTAAGTGAAATGATAAATATCTTGTAGTAATTGTTTTTTGTGCATGTGAATAAAACATATGAAAAATAGCTAAGTACTAAGCTAAGGGTCTTCCACTTTATTAGGATATGTTCGTTGTGATTTTCTAATAAAGTGGAGGGTGTGTTATAAAGGATTAATTAATATGTTTTGCTAAAAAATCAGAAGAATTATATTATTGAGTTGCTCTAATCTATATCTTCGCGCAGTTCAGTGGGTGTCTTTCCATAATATTTTTTAAAGCTTGAGCTGAAATAATATTGATTAGCATAACCTAACATTTCACTAATATCCTTAATTTTTAATTGTTTATTCTTTAATAATTCTTCTGCTTTTTCCATTCTTACTTTGGTAATATATTTTAAAATATTTGTATTCGTTGCTCGTTTAAACAAGGAGCCTAAATAAGAGGCATTTAAATTAACTTGTTCTGCTATCGAATCTAAATTTAGATTAGGATCCATGTAATGATTGTGTATATATCGCTTCGTTTCTTCCGCAATAACTTCAGTTCTATCGCTAATAGATGCCTGAAATACATCGCTTAATTTTTTACATAAGAAAAAGAAATTCTGGGAGAATTGAGTAATATTTATCACATTATTTGATTCAGCAAAAAATGAAGAAGCATCGTAATGCCAATCTTGATCATTTAAATTAATATCATGTGTGAACTTAATTAATCTTGATACCAATCGATAAATATGGACACTAATCAGGCTGCGTGGAAGTGATTCGTGTATCCAAGTTTGTTCTAGTTGTTTGATAAATTGTTTCATGCCACTTATATCATTGGTTGAAATCAATTTAACAAGTTTTTCTTCATCCTCATAGGTGAACAAAATAGGGTTGCTGGTTTGGCTTTTTAGCTGATTGGCATCAAAAATAGTTGATTCAGGGAAAATAAATTGATGTTCCAAGGCTTGTTTAGCACGTTGATACGACATCGATATGTTCCAAATTTGTGATACAATACTCCCGATTCCAACTTTATATTCTAGTATAGATGAGAATGATTCGCCAAACCTAGTTATCAACTGTGTGCATTGTTTCATATCAATGTGGTTAGATCCTATGACAAATATTAACTCATCTGCTTGGTTACAATAATAAATCATATGATGAGAGAAAAAATTATTAATAAATGAATTTCGTAATTGAATCAAAGCAATATGACATTGTTCGACATTATGTGTGCTCATTAATGTTTTGAAATTTTTGATATCGATTACGATAGAGAAATAGAACTTTTTATTTGTATCAATCTCAAGAAATTCCGCTTGTTCTAGTAGGTTATAGGAAGCGTACTGTGGATTTGAATCAATTAAATCCATAAAAAATTTTTCCATTAATAATGGTTTGCTCTCTTTTAATTGATAGAGAATCATTTGTTCTTCTTCAATCATTTTCACCATCTGTTTTAGTTTTTCTGTTAAATAGTTGAAATCAATTGGTTTTTCTATATAATCAAAAACATCCAACCTAATTGCTTCCCGTGCGTACATGAAATCATCATGGGCACTAATAAACATGATTTTAACCAGAGGCTGTTGTTTAATCACTTCCCGTGTTAATTCAATACCATTCATCGTGGGCATATTGAGATCTGTGATAATTATATCAATGTCATGATCCTTTAAAAATGCTAATGCATCATAAGCACTGGTGAAGATTCCAACGACTTCGGTTTCTAAATATCCCCAATTAATATGGTGGCGAATGCCCTCGCTAGTTTTTATATTGTCATCAACGATAATTAACTTTTTCATGTTAGCATACCCCCATGCTCCTCTTCTGGGAAAATTTGATTAATTCTTATCTCGATTAGTGTCCCCTTATTTGGAATACTGGTAATTTTTATAGGGAGGTCACATTTTGAAATACTAGCGACACGAAAGTTGACATTACTTAATCCAAAGAACTTATCAACATTAATTTCTTTCGAGGCTAGTACTTGTTGGATATTTTCTAGTTTTTCTTGTTGGATACCTTTACCATTATCTTCAACCTTTATCAAAACATAGTCTTCTTCATATTCCAGCGAAATCGAAATTTGAAGTAGATCTCTATGGTGATATAGAGCGTGTTTTAAACAATTCTCCACAATTGGTTGTAATACAAACTTAGATATTAGAAATTCATCTATCATATCCTCTACATGAATTTCCCAAGTAAAAGTGTTAGTTTTATTAATTGTTTCAATTTCCATAAATAATTTGGTAATTTCTAATTCCTCTTGAATTGGAATTAATTCATGCTGTTTTTTTAATAACATCCGATAAAATTTTGCCAATTTCGCTATCATTAGATTAGCTTCTTCTATGTTACCAGAGCTTTGGCAATTTTTAATAGAATCTAATACATTATATAAAAAATGGGGATTGATTTTAGATTGCTGCAGTTCAATCTGCATTTTTTCTTCTAATTTTCTCATCTCTAACATTTGCTCAAAGTCTTCGCTTAATTTATTTGTCATATCATTAAAAACTATAGATAAGCGATCAAATTCATCATGGTATTCTGATTTATTTGAGACGGGGAGCATCATTTTGGCAGAGTGATCATAATGATTGATACCCTTAAAAGCATCAATAACTTTAGCGATTTTGTTCACTCTTCTGCTTAAATTATGTGAAATAAAGAGGCTGCTTATAATTGCTACTACAACAGTCAGTACTAATGTAATCCATAAGATATTGAGTAGCACATTCGTGTTGTTTCTTATATATTGATTTGGAACTTCAGTAACTAATAACCAATTAGTTACCGGGTTTTTCTGAATAATGACAGTTGCGTCATCAGCCATAAAGGAGGTACTTTCGTTAAGGCTATTGAAATTAATTTGATCTTGAAGAATGTTAAGATCGACAAATTGACTTTCTCCAATGATAAGTTGCTCGTTATTATCCAAAAGATAAGAATTAATCGAATCTTCAACATCTCTTTCTTCTAATAGTTTGTTTATTTCAGTTACTGGGATATCAATGAAAAAAACATATTCTGGCCTATCTTTATCAGCTAATTGAAAAGCCTTAGACACTGATATATAATCTTTGTACTCATTAGAATTGTATTTGATAAACGGTTCTTCTATATCATGAAATACATTCCAGTTTAATTGATTCACTTGTTGTTCCATCTTTTCCAAGGCGATCCCCCGCATTTTTAAGTCATCCATGGAAAAGAAGGTAATCCCTTCATCACTGAAAATAAATTGATCATTGGTGTATATACTCACATTTCCGAAATTGAAGGTGCTACTTAAATTAAATAAGCTGTTTCGCACATTGCTATAAGTAGTTAATTGATGAGATAGTGATGTATCCGGTTGCAAAATTAAAGTATACATGTAATATTCCATCACATTAGCAGCATTCTCCATTTGGCTAAACCGCTCTCCGAGTGTTGTATTTAATTGTCTGCTCGTATAAGAAACAGAATCAATAATCCGCTCCTTAGCGATATTATATGCTAAAGCATAGGAAAGTCCACCGACGATTAAGATCGGGATAACGGCAATCATAATAAAATTTGCAAACAATTTATTGCGGAATTTTGCAAAAAAAGACTTGTATTTTGTAAATAAATGTTTCATATTTATCACCAACTGTTGTATTTTTCTTCATATTAAATATACTAAACAAATTTGATGAATTTAAGAGTATCTAGAAATTTTATATCTTAATACTACAAAAATTGCATTTTCTTATGTCAATAGGCTCTTTATAATGCAATATATAGGATCCTTAAAAATGTAAGCGCTTATGATAACAGGAGGTAATAGTTGTGATGAAAAGATTAGGATTTATTTTTATAATGTTTTTATTGTTTACATTTGTATTAACTGGTTGTGTCGGTGTTAACAATTCGAATAATGATGAAACAGAAGATGAAGCAAATGAAGAAGGAGCAAATGTTGAAGGAGAGACTATCACATGGATGACTAATGATTCTACCAGACCTGGATGGGAAGATTTAGAACAACAAATCCTTGATGAGACTGGCGTAGACATTAATGTAGTGGTAACACCTACTAACCCAGATGATATGGTGGCAAGAATGACAACCATTCTTTCCTCAGGTGATGCGGAAATAGATATCATGCATGTAAATGATGAACTGATCACAGCATTTTCAAGGGCAGGATATTTAGAACCATTAGAAAATGATGTTATGACTGATGATGTGCTTAGCAATTTCTCAGAACAATATATGGAGGATATCCCAACTTATGAAAGCAGTGTGTACTCTGTACCTAGCTATCTTGAAATCTTGACATTATGGGTGAACCACGAGTTATTAAACGAAGCAGGGGTGGAAGCTCCTACAAACCAAGAGGAATTTTTAGAATATGCACGTACAGTAACCGATGGAAGTGTGTATGGTTATGGTGGTGCATGGGAAAGAAGCTATGTTTTTAATGAAATAGGTACCTTTATTAACTTATTCGGTGGTGACTATTTTGATTGGGAGAATCCTAAGACTCAGGAAGCTTTAAAGTTCTTATATGATTTAGTTCATGAAGAGGAAGTAACACCTGCTAGTCAATTAGCTGATATTTATGATCCGATGATTCAAAAATTTATTGATGGTAATTATGGTATGTTGTTTATGTATACAGGAGCAATTCCGACTTTTGATGAGGCAGATAGATATGGACCAGATCAATTAGATATCGTGCCAATGCCAACATTTGAAACTAATGATGCTTACATGGCTTCATGGCATCATGTTATCAATGGTTCTTCGGAAAAAAAAGCAGCCTCAAAGCGAGTTTTAGAATATCTTGCTAGTCCAGAGGGGCAGATTGCTTATTATGAAATGTCTGGTCGACTGCCAGCGCGATTAGATGTGTTGGAAGATCCTGATTTCACCGCTCCTGGGTTAGAAAGTATTGAAGAATATATTGAGAATAGTACACTACGCGGGAGACCCTTGGTTCCACAATCAATGGAATTTGTAAGCGGAATAGGAAGTATTTTTCAACAATATATATCTGATGAATTAACATTGGATCAAACAGTTGAGCAGGCTCAAGCTGAAATTGATCGATTAGCTGAATAACTAGGCTTTTGAGTAGTTGCTGCTTCATAAAAAATATACGTTGAAAAAAGATTTCCCCTGTAGTGACTGTGCAACTTATCATAACATTGACTATTCGCAGTCTTGCCTTCTTCCTATGATAAAGGATGTTTGACTGTCGAATAGTTAATACAGTGGTAAATCTTCTATACAGAAAAGAGTGATTCAAATGCAAGGCTCTATGAAAAAGTCAACCAAGTGGAAGTTGGCTATGCTGTTAATTTTACCTGTTTTGTTAATCAGAGGATTTACAATTATCTATCCATTGGTTGTTACATTTATTAACAGTTTCTTTGAAATAAACATGTTTCAAGGTGGTGTATCTACCTTTATAGGTTTACAAAACTTCGTCAATATATTTTCTGATCCGAAAGTTATTTCATCCATTAACTTTACAATAATTTTTACGGTGATTTCAATGATTTTCCATGTCGTATTAGGTCTAGTACTGGCCTTAATGTTAAATATGAAATTTAAAGGAAAAAAATTTCTTCGAACAATTACTTTAATTCCTTGGGCGATGCCGATGGTAGTAACTGGGATTGCGGCAAAATGGGCATTTAATGACAGTTATGGTTTAGTAAATGACTTAATTAGGAGGATAGCACCTGAGTTTCAATTTGATTGGCTGATTCATCCATGGTCTGCTCAATTTGCGGTTATTCTAGTTGATCTATGGAAGGACATTCCTTTCTTTGCAATTCTATTGTTAGCCGGCTTGCAATTTATTCCCGAAGAAATATATGAATCTGCAAAAATAGACGGGGCCGGCCATATAAAATCTTTTTTTAAGATTACATTACCAATGGTAATCCCGACTTTGTTAACGCTTTGTATCTTTTTTACCATGTGGCGGATTACAATGTATGACTTAGTGTATGCTATGACTTCAGGTGGTCCAGGTGATTCTACTAGTCTATTAGCCTATCGAATTGCGGTTGAGGCATTTACGAATTTAAATATTGGTTATGCTTCTGCATTGGCGATCATGTTGTTTTTAATCATGATTGTTTTCAGCAGTATTAATCTATTGTTCATTAAAAAGGCACAATACTAGGAGGAATGAATATGCCTGCCAAACAAAAACGTATCTTTTCTTTTCTTTTTCGGTGGGGACTGACACTTGGAGTAGCACTAATTATATTAATTCCTCTCTATTGGATATTCATATCGTCCATTACACCTAGGGGAGAATTATTCTCGACTCCAATCGATTATTTTCCAGATAATTTCACTTTTCAAAATTATGTGGATTTATTTATTGAATTAAATGTGGCAACAATGGCTTGGAATACATTAATTATCACGGTATTTGCATTATTGTTAACCATATTGCTAGGCACAATAGCTGCCTATTCTTTTGCCCGCTTTGAAGCATTTCAAAGTATAAGCTGGTCTTTCCGCTTATTATTATTCTCAGCATTGATTCCACCCGTTATTACGGCAAGACCATTGTATGATTTCATGAATTCATTTAATTTGGTCGATACTTATGTTGGGCTCATTATTTTGTACACTAGCTTGCTGATGCCATTTTCTGTATTGATATTGTATAATTTCGTCAAACAAATACCAGTAACCCTAGAAGAAGCAGCTCAAATCGATGGAGCAAATTTTGGAACTATTTTATTCAAAATTTATTTTCCATTAATGAAGCCAGCAATTGCAACAGTTTCCATTATTAACTTTATTTTAAGTATGAATGAATTCTTTACACCACTATTTTTTACTTACCATATTAAATTGTTAAGTGTTGGAATTACAACTGTTCCTAGAGAAAGTAATTTCGAAGTTCCTTGGGATCTTATTAGTTCGATGGGGTGGTTTATCATATTACCAATCATTCTATTCGTACTATTTTTCGAAAAAAATATTATGGAAGGTATTACTCAAGGCGGAGTAAAACAATAATTATTTAAAGAGGTGTGTATATGTTTCAAGATATATTTACTAACAATTTAGCTTCATTAGCACTAACCAACAATGGAAAATCAAGAGCAATTACAGCAGAAAATCCAACTGGAGAGCCTGGCCAAGGGGGGAAAGCATCCAATCACTTAGGTTCATCTCGTAAAGGATCTCCTTGCCTTAAAGATATAAACCCGGGTGAAACAGTTACTCTATGTGAAATCAAAGGGCCTGGTGTTATCCAACATATCTGGATGACAGTCACAGAGCAAACGGAAGGTAACTATTTTGTTTTACGTGATCTTGTACTACGCATGTATTGGGATGACCAAGAACACCCATCAGTGGAGACCCCATTGGGCGATTTCTTTTGCAATGGTTTTGGGCGAGGGTGTACAGTTAATTCCATTCCTATAGCCGTGAATCCAACAAGAGGTTTTAATAGCTATTTTCCGATGCCATTCCTTGAAAAAGCTGTGATAACGGTAGAAAATCAGCATGAAGCTCCTATTCCGGCTTTATTCTATCAGATTGATTACTGTCTATACGATTCCTTGCCAGAGAATACGGCTTATTTTCATGCTAAATGGAATCGTCAGAAGATAACTAATATTGCGGAAGACTATGTCATTATTGATGAAATTAAGGGTAAAGGTCAATACGTGGGAACGTATATTGGACTTGCTACACTGGAGAGATACTGGTGGGGAGAGGGAGAAGTGAAATTCTACATGGATGGTGATAAAGACTATCCAACTATTTGTGGTACGGGAATGGAAGATTATTTCGGTGGAGCATGGAGCTTTGCTACACAAGAATATGGAAAAACTGTTGAAAATACGTATTGTACTCCTTATATGGGTTACCCATATTATTCTAAGTCCGATGATGCTGTTCATTTTCCATTCCATAATGATGATGTACCGCCGATGAGGGGGTTCTATCGTTGGCATATCCCTGACCCAATCAGGTTTGAAGAAGAATTGAAGGTGACCATCCAACAGATTGGTGTTTATAAAAATGGATTATTTGAAAGACAAGATGATCTATGCTCAGTAGCGTATTGGTATCAAACAATACCACATCAGCCGTTCCCGCCACTTCCAAGTGTGCAGGAGAGGTGGCCTAGATAGGTTTAGTTTGGCGATGGTTTTTAGTGAGATAAATATAAAACAACAGGATTTTAATTTCAAATCCTGTTGTTTTTAATATTCTATAAAAAATAGTGTTGACATCTAAAAGCTAAACCTATATTATATAAATTAAGTTAACCGGTTAACTGGAGGTAACAATGAATAAAAAAACGACAATCAAAGATGTTGCTAAACATGCTCAAGTATCTTCAGCTACTGTATCATATGTACTGAATGATGTAAAAAAAGTATCAGATAAAACGAGAAATAGAGTTTTGCAAGCTATGGAAGAATTAAATTACTATCCTGATTACACTGCAGTGAGCTTATCAAAAAACACCTCTAAGTTAATAGGAGTAATGCTTCCTTTGACAGAAGATTCTCCGTTATCTGTATTTAAAGATAATTTATATTACAATGAATTTGTTAGCGGTGTAGAGTATATTGCTCGCAATCATAAATTTGATACGCTAATAACAGGAGTTGGCAGCCCTGAAGAATGTAGAAAATGGATAAAACGAAGAAACCTACATGGCGTGATCTTTTTAGGGGAGTTCCCTGATGAGTTACATCACGAGATGAAGAATCTAGATATCCCTATCGTATTAATAGATACATATGAAAATTTTGGCGATATTTATAGAAATGTAAAAGTGAAGGATTCCTACGGAGGGTATTTAGCGACAAAGCATTTACTGGATTCAGGACATAAGGACATTGCTTTTGTTGCCACAAGCCTATCTTTAAGTCCGGTTGACGTAAAAAGATATCAGGGTTATGTACATGCACATAAAGAAGCCGGTGTCCAGATGAATAAGAATCTAATTTATGAGTCAAAAGATATAACTTTTGATCATGGCGTGAGAATTGGAGAAGCAATATTAAATAATATCAATGATTTAACCGGAATTGTTACCGTTTCTGATATTCTAGCAATCGGTATTATGAAAGCTTTGCAGCAGAATGGTAGAAAGGTTCCGGAAGATTACTCTATTGTCGGATTTGATGATTTAAGTATCAGTCAATATGTGTTTCCGGGTTTAACAACGGTTAGACAAGATATTTTAGAAAAAGGAAAAAAAGCAGCAGAAATATTATTAAATAATGTGGGCGACATACAGTTAGAGTCTAATACCATTGAACTTCCTGTAAGTTTGATTATTAGGCATTCGACTCAATCATTGAGATAGTCGCTTGTTAAAATATGTGCTCTTTCAATATGAAAGCAGCACTTCCTTTAGCATTTCAGGTTAACCGATTAACTAAATGAAAGGAGGTGACTTAAAAAGTAGCTACAGCACCAATTATAATTAATAAAAGGGGAGTTTTAAATGAAAAAAATAAGTACACTAATGTTACTGTTGCTATTGATGTTACTTGCCGCTTGTGGTCCTGACAGAGATGAAGAAACTAACGACAATGGTGAATCAGATACAGACGCAACGGAAACGACAGAGTCAGATGGGCCTAATCAGTTAAAAATATGGGCGCCTAATGATCAATCAAGTGATATAGAAAATATTGTAGCTGGATATACAGAAGAAACCGGTATTGAAGTTGAAGTAGTTCCGTTTGCTATGGATGAACAAGAAGAGGCCATATCATTAGATGGGCCATCGGGTAACGGTCCTGATTTATTTTTTCAACCTGGTATTGGAAGCCTTTCCATTAAAGGGTTAGTTCAGCCAATGGAAGTAGATCAGGAAGTTTTGGATACTTATTCTGAAGGCTCTGTGGAAGCATTAAGTTATGAAGGAGAAATTTATGGGCTGCCTGCAGTAGTTGAAACACTAGCGCTTTATTATAACAAAAATTTAGTTCCAGAAGCGCCCGAAACAGTTGAAGACTTAGCAAATATTGCTGAAGAATTAACGAATGCAGCAAATGATGAATATGGATTTTTATACCCTGCAACTGATTTCTATTACTCATTCCCATTTATGGCCGGGTATGGCGCAAATATTTTTGCAGAAGAAAATGATGTATATAATATCGATGAAATAGGTTTGGCAAGTGAGGAAGCTGTGCAAGGTGGCGAACTTATTCAAGGGTGGTTTACTAATAATTATATTCCAACAGGTATCACACAAGATGTGGTTGGAGGGTTATTTAGTGATGGAAATGTTGGAGCAATAATAAATGGTCCTTGGGCATTAACAGAAATGAGAGAAGCTTTGGGAGAAGACCTTGGCACTGCTCCTTTACCACAATTAGAAAATGGACAGTACCCACAAACATTTTTAGGGACAAAAGGATGGATGCTTTCGGCGTATACAGAATATCCTGATGAGGCAACTGAACTAGCAATCTATTTAACGAATGAGAGTTCATTACAACAATATTTTGATGCAACAGGCGAGATGCCCGCTAAATCATCAATCCTTAGTAGTCCTCAAGTTCAAGACGATCCACTACTTACTGGATTTGGTACACAGCTTGAAAGAGCAAAGCCATTTCCTCCAGTGCCAGCGTTATCTGCTGTATGGGATCCAATGGCAGACGCTCTAACTTTTATTACGGAAGGCGAAGATGTAGGTGCAACACTAGAGGGAGCTGTTGAGGAAATTCAACAGGATATTGAGATGAATTATAAATAATAGTGATACAGCAGATGCTATATTTAATTTTAAACGAAATATAGCATCTGCACTTGTAATAAGCAAAAAGCATTTTGAAAAAAGGGGAGACTCCTAATGGCAAGAACAGAAAGTACACATAATGTAAAACTAGCCACCCTTTTATCTATCATCCCAGGTGTAGGGCAACTATATAATAAAAGATACATTAAAGGGTCTGTATTTATTGTGTTAACGATATCTTTTTTTATTGTATTCTATGATATTTTAAATATGGGCTATTGGGGATTGTTTACTTTAGGTGAGATTCCAGCAATTGATGATTCCAGAGTATTGCTAAGTCAAGGTATTATTGCATTAATAATTACCTCGTTCGCTATAACTTTTTATATTGCAAATTTGATAGACGCAAATAGAGATGCGAAAAAAATAAAAGAAGGACGCCACATATCTAATATTAAGGAAGCATTTATTAATGCATGGGACACAGCATTCCCTTATTTATTAACGGGGCCAGGGTTATTTTTGCTAGTATTTGTGGTTATTTTTCCACTATTATTTATGGCATTCCTTGCTTTTACGGACTACACCTTAATGAATTCACCACCAAAGAACTTATTAAATTGGGTAGGTTTAGATAATTTTAAATCATTATTAACCATTCCAATTTGGAGAAATACATTTTTCTCTGTGTTGGCATGGACTTTAATTTGGACTTTTGTGGCAACGTCTTTACAAATTGCTTTAGCTATGTATTTGGCAGTTATCGTAAATGACTCACGAGTGAAAATGAAAAAATTAATTAGAACTGTATTAATTTTGCCATGGGCAGTTCCTGGTTTTGTTACTATTCTTATTTTTACAGCGCTTTTTAATGACAACTTTGGAGCGATAAATAGGGATATATTAATGCCTTTATTTGATTCAGGGATTCCGTGGTTAAGTGATCCATTTTGGACTCGCTTTGCTTTAATAGGGATTCAAACTTGGTTAGGATTTCCATTTGTGTTTGCGTTGTTTACTGGTGTGCTCCAAAGTATCTCTAAGGAATGGTATGAGGCAGCAGATATGGATGGGGCCAGTAGAATTCAGATGTTTCGATTTATAACCTTTCCACATTTAATGTTTGCGACTGCTCCATTACTAATTATGCAATATGCTGGGAACTTCAACAATTTTAATATTATTTACTTGTTTAATGAGGGAGGTCCAGCAGTAAAAAATCAAAATGCTGGCGGATCCGATATTTTAATCTCATGGGTGTATGATTTAACATTTGAATCGAGTCAATTTAGTATAGCGGCTGCAATTTCACTGATATTAGGATTTATTGTAGCGATTTTCGCTTTTTTCCAATTTAGACGAACATCATCATTCAAAGAGGGAGGAAAAATGTAATGAACAAAAAAACAAAGAATGTGCTGGAGCTTGTTGTTATATATGGAAGTATTTTAATCATGTTTGTTGTCATATTATATCCTCTCTTATGGACGTTTGGGTTATCGTTGAACCCAGGATCAAGTTTATATGGTGCCTCAATGATACCTGATAACTGGTCATTTAAGCATTACGAATGGTTATTTACCGATCCAGATAGTGATTATTTATTATGGTATAAGAATACATTGATCGTCGCATTTGTAACCTCTTTAGGTTCAACGATTTTTGTCTCGTTAGTTGCATATGCCTTTTCCAGGTACCAATTTGTTGGTAAGAAATACGGAATTTATGCTTTCTTGCTTCTGCAAATGTTCCCTGTGTTAATGGCAATGGTGGCTATCTATATATTATTGAATCTTGTCGGTTTGCTAGATTCGTTGTGGGGCTTGATTTTAATTTACTTAGGTGGCGCTATCCCAATGAATGCTTTCTTGGTAAAAGGCTATTTTGATACGATCCCTCGCGAATTAGACGAATCCGCGCGTATGGATGGAGCAGGACATTTTAGAGTACTCTTCACGATTATGCTGCCACTCGCTAAGCCGATTTTGGCTGTTGTAGCCCTGTTTAATTTTATGACGCCATTTATGGATTTTATATTGCCCAGAATTATATTGAGAAGTCCAGAAAATTATACATTAGCCTTAGGGTTGTATAATTTTGTGAATGCTCAATTTGATAATAATTTCACTCGATTTGCAGCAGGAGCTATATTAATCGCAGTACCAATAGCAATTGTATTTCTGATGTTACAACGATATTTAATTAGCGGATTGACATCAGGTGCTACAAAAGGATGACAGACTAATATAGAAGTTGAAAAGGGGACAAACAATATGAAAGATTCAAGTTTTGCAATTTTACCTGAAAATGAAAAAGATAGTAAACCTGTTGAATATAAACGAATAGGATCGTTGCTTGCTTATTCCGTTAATAATCAAAATCAAGTAGAGCTAACTGGGGAAAATGGACATGTTACTATCATATTTTATCAAGAAAAAATTGTTAGAATGATTATGAATCCAAAACAAAAGCCTATAACGAAAACCAGTATGGCAGTAATCAGACAACCAGAAAAAGTCGAATTATTCGTTGATAATCGAGAAAATGACTTAGTGATTACGAGTGCCAACATTACTATCACTATTTGTAAAACATCCATGCAATTAAGAGTAGCCGATCAAAACGGATCTACTATAATGGAAGATGATGCTCAGTATGGAATGGCTTTTAATAAAAATAAAGAAATAATAAGTCTGAAAAAAATGACAGATGATGACCATTTCTATGGTTTTGGGGAAAAAACTAGTTTTCTAGATAAACGAGGAGAAAGAATGACAATGTGGAATACCGATGTATTTGCTCCGCATAATCCTGAAATTGATGCTTTATATCAGTCCATTCCTTATTTTATGGTGATAAGAAATGGAAGTGCACATGGTATGTTATTAGATAATACATCTAAAACCATTTTTGATATGAAGTCATCTAATACAACGTATTCCATAAAAGCAGAGGTTGGACAACTGGATTATTATTTATTTTGTGGTCCAACACCAAAAGCAGTAATTGAACAATATACAAGTATTACTGGTAAAATGCCTTTACCACCTAAGTGGTCATTGGGGTACCATCAATCGAGATATAGTTATAAGTCAGAACAAGAGGTACGGAATTTAGTAGAAAATTTTAAAACAAAGAATATTCCTTTAGATGCTATTTATCTAGATATTCATTATATGGATGGCTATCGTGTTTTTACATTTGATGAAGATTGTTTTCCTAACCCTGAGAAGTTCATAAAAGAATTAAAAAGTCAAGGTGTTCATGTTGTTCCAATCGTAGACCCAGGTGTGAAAGAAGACCCAGAATATTATATGTATCAAGATGGAATGCGTGGGGATCGATTTTGTAAATATATAGATGGTACGATATATCATGGAGACGTGTGGCCTGGTAGTAGTGCTTTCCCTGACTTCACCAGAGAAGAAGTTCGGAAATGGTGGGGAAAAAGTCATCAGTTTTATACCGATTTAGGAATTGAAGGAATATGGAATGATATGAACGAACCAGCTGTGTTCAATGAAACAAAGACGATGGACACAAAGGTTTGTCATGATTACGATGGTACGCCTCGTGTTCATCGCGAGGTACATAATGAGTATGCTTTACTTATGGAGAAATCGACTTATGAAGGAATGAAAGAAAATTTAGAGAATCAACGTCCATTTTTGTTAACACGTGCTGGTTATGCTGGAATCCAGCGTTATGCAGCTGTTTGGACTGGCGATAATCGCAGCTTTTGGGAACATTTACAGATGGCGATACCAATGTGCTTGAATTTAGGGATATCCGGTGTACCTTTCTGTGGTCCAGATGTTGGGGGATTTGCTCACGATTCTAATGGAGAACTACTTGTACGTTGGACGCAGTTTGGTATTTTTACCCCGTATTTTCGAAACCATAGTGAGTTGAATTCCATTCATCAAGAGCCTTGGTCTTTTGGAGAAACATATGAACATATCATCAAACAATATATCGAACAGCGCTACATTTGGCTGCCATATCTGTATACTTTATTTCAACAAGCTAGTGCAACTGGTTTACCGGTTATGCGTCCGCTTGTTTTAGAGTACCCTAATGATGAGAATACGTTTAATCTGTCTGATCAATTTATGATTGGCTCTGATTTGATTATTGCCCCAGTACTTCATCCAGGAGCACGACATCGAGTGGTTTATTTACCTAAAGGAGAATGGTTTAATTACTGGACAGATGAAAGGTTAGCAGGAGAGAAACATCATCTAATTCATGCCCCGATAGATATTCTACCTATTTTTGTGAAAGAGGGTGCTGTTATTCCACAGGGTAGGGTAAGAAGGTCCACTAAAGAAAAGGAAGAGGAATTGCTGATTCACATCTATCCATCTAAAAAGAATCACTCCTTCTTTACATACTATGATGATGATGGTAATACCTTTGGATATGAGACAGGCGAGTTTTTCACGAACGAAATACAATGCCAGCTGAAAAAGGACAAATTGAATATAACTATGGATACCAAACAGGATGGCTATTGGCCTGATTGGAAAAAAACTACTTTGTTGATTCATGGGATAGAGGAACATATGGATATTTATTTCAATGGAAGGAAACAGAAAACTGTATTTAATACGAATAATGAAACTATACACATTTGTGTTGATATTTCACAATCTTAAGACTTAGAAAGGGCAGGGAGCTATTTGAATCATTCTAATAGCTCCCAAACCATTCACACGGCCCCAAACCCTTCATAAATTGAAGTTATCTTTTAATCCACCTCCACTCCACTTCCGAAACTGAGAACCCAATTCTACAATTAATAAGACAACCACAAGAAAAGTTAGTATGATGATGGTAATTATAAAAAGAGGAGGAATGATGCCCAAAGGTATCAACTGATATCTTAAGTAGTTGAAAAGCTGCATGTGTCCATAGGATATCGTACAACTCTTCTAGTGATGTAGGTTAATCCTGCAAGCCTAGTGAAGGTGAGTAAGGAAATCAAGAAATGACCATGATGCAAAAAGGAGGGAAGAATCATTTTCAAAATAGGATTATGTTCTGTTACTTTTAGAAATTTATCTGTAGAAGAAGTGATCGAAACGGCTCTACAAACAGGTATTCAAGGGATAGAATGGGGCGGTGATATCCATGTTCCGCCTGGTAACTGGGACAATGCTGAAAAAGTTGCTCAATTAACAAGAAATGCAGGGATAGAAGTGATTTCTTACGGATCCTATTACCGTTTAGGAGTGGAAGAACAGGACGTGTCCTTCGAAGGTGTATTGCAAACCGCTGTGAAGCTAACAGTGCCTGCAATTCGTGTCTGGGCAGGCAATATAGGCTCGGCGAAAGCAATAGACAGTCACTGGGACAAGGTTGTGGATGATGCTAGGCGCATTGCTGACTTAGCGGCAACGCATGGAATTCATATTAATTTAGAGTATCACAACCGTACGCTAACAGATACGCCAGATAGTGCTGTACAATTGATGAAAGCCATTGATCACGCGAATGTTTCGTTGTATTGGCAGCCATCATTGTATGAAACAGTTGCTGAAAAAGTTGACAGTATTAACAAAATAAGAAAATGGCTCAGCCATGTACATGTATTTCATTGGGAATTCAACAAAGATAAGGTGATCGTACATCCTTTTTCAGAAGGTATTTCTGATTGGAAACAATATCTAAAGCAGTTGGAAGATAAGTATGGTATACGATACCTTATGATGGAATTTGTAAAAGGGGATAGTATAAGTCAATTACAGGAAGATGTACAAGCGCTGCGTGCTCTGAATGGAAGTTAAGATAACTAGGTTCATTATAGAAAAACATGGCATTAAAAAAAGGTATCATAAATCATAAAACTATGATATCATTATTTTTACAGCAACTTAATATATTAACTGGTTAACTGGTTAGGAGGTTATCTTATTTCTATCCCAAAGTATCAGCAAATAAAGCAAAGTCTTCTTTACAAGATTAATAGCGGACAATTTCTCCCAGGTGACAAATTTTATAGCGAAGCAGAACTAAAAAAGGAATATAACGTAAGCGGCATCACTGTCATTAAGGCCATACAGGAATTGAAGCAGGAAGGCTATTTAGTGCGCTATCAAGGTAAAGGGACTTACGTTTCGAAAGGGAAAAAGGCGAAGGTTGTGCGATTTTCAGATCAGGAAAAGTATCAAGGAATGCAGGAGTCTACTCGTGTATTAACGGTGGAACGAATGACGGATCCATCGATCGCCAAAGAATTAAATATTAGTGAAGAAGAGCCGTTTTATTTAATTAAACGTGTACGTATGATTGACAACATACCATTACTTGTACAGTATTCGTATGTTTTGGCTGAATTCATTAGAGAAGAGGATGTAGAGAATTTGGAAGCCTTTTCCTCTATCTATGAAAAGATCAAAGAAGATTTTCAAATTAATTTGTTCCAGGCGGATTCGACCGAAGTAACCGAGATTTGTTTCCCAACCCCGTCAGGAGAAAGTGATTTACTTGAGATTAAAAAGGATGAGCCTACTGCTTTTATCCGCAGACATACCTATCTACCGGGTAATAGAGTGGTTGAATATATCGAGACTTACAAGCGTTGGGAGTATTTCAGCAATAAAATAGAGCCTTTATAGGAGTGAGACCATGAATGTTTTATTAGTATCCCATCAAGGGGTAGCAAGTGGTATGAAAGAAGCAGTTCATATGATTACAGGAGAGCAGAAAAATCTCCATACGATCGAATTGACGGAAACGGGCGTTGGCGAATTTTCCACTGCGTTGACATCTTATTTAGAAGAAAGAAAACATACAGATCAAGCCTTACTTGTTTTGGCGGACTTAAAGGGTGGAACGCCTTACAATCAAGCCGTTGCACTAGTTCATAAATTAGATTTGGAGCAATTTGTTCATGTTGTAAGCGGAGTCAACTTACCGTTAATTCTTGAAACGCTTTTTATGGACGACAGCAGCTTTACAATCTCTGACCTTGAGCGGGTCATTACGTCTTCTAAGGAAGCTATTTTTAAGGCCGGTCCATTAGAACAGAATAATAATGATTTAGATGAATAGGGGGCAATAAAGATGGATATCGCTTGGTGGCAAGTACTTTTGTTAACGTTGTACTCAGCGTTTGCAATTTACGATGGAAATAACACAACCATGGGATTTGTAAAACCGACCATGGCAGGTTTCTTTGCAGGATTGATTCTTGGAGATATTGAGACCGGTTTAATTGTCGGAGGTACATTAAACTTACTGGTATTAGGAGTTGGAAATTTCGGTGGGGCATCGATTCCTGATTATATGACAGGGGCCTTAATTGGTACCGCATTTGCCATTTTTTCAGGTGAAGGCGCTCAGTTTGGGATATCGTTGGCTATTCCGATTGGTTTATTGATGGTGCAACTGGATGTACTAGCCCGTTTTACCAATACGTATTTTCAAAATAGAGCAGAGCGGTTTATCAAGCAGGGTGATATCGACAGGGCCTCGAGGATGGGGCTTTGGGGCATAATGCCAACCTCCCTGTCCAGAATGATACCTGTAGCATTGGCGCTTATTTTCGGTTCGCAGTTTGTGGAAAGTATCGTTGGTTATATGCCGGATTGGTTGATGAGTGGTTTAGAAGTTGCCGGCGGGATGCTGCCTGCATTAGGTATAGCTATATTGTTACGATACTTACCGGTAAATGAGAATATTCCTTATTTAATCATTGGATTTGTAGTAGCAGCTTACTTAGATATAACCGTATTAGGAGCTGCACTGATTGGGTTAGCCTTGGCCATTCTAGGTTATCAACGATTGACGAAAAACAATGATGATTCCAATGATCCCAATAACGCAGCAGTAGCGAATGGAGGGATGGGCGATGAGTAAAAATCGAAAACTGGATCGTGAATTAAGAAGTGTATTCTGGAGATGGTTTTTCTTTGGACAAGCCAGCTGGAACTATCAAAAATTTCAAGGTTTAGGTTACTATTTTAGTATTTTGCCGTTGTTAAAAAGCTTGTATAAAGATCCGGAAGAGCGCAAGACCGTGGCCATGACGCACATGCAATTTTTCAACACCAATAATACGATGGCGCCGTTGATATTAGGTGTGAATACGGCGCTGGAAAGAGAGAAAAGGATTCAGTCGATGGAAGCCGTGGCTTCATTAAAGACTGGTATGATGGGGCCATTGGCTGGAATTGGTGATACGCTATTCTTTGTTATTCCAACGACGATTGTCGGCTCCATTGCTTCTTATTTAGCATTGGAAGGGAATCCAATCGGTCTTGTTCTTTGGATTGTGTTTGGTCTAATCCGTCTTGGTGCGATGCGTTTCTTCGTTTGGTCAGGTTATCAAGAAGGTGTCAGATTGGTCACAGAGATTGGCGGCAGGTTAAAAAACTTAACGCAAGCTGCTAATATATTAGGGATTACCGTTGTTGGTGCATTGATACCGACCGTTGTTACAGCAACATTTGGATATGAGTTTCAGCAAGGAGAAGTAACGCTATCCATACAGGAACTGGCAGATCAAATTTTACCTTCATTAGGACCAGTGCTAGTGGTTGGGGTAACATACTGGATGCTTGGCAGAAAAAAATTAAACTCTACACGAGTGGTATTTATTCTTATGGCATTGGGGATCATTGCTTATAACTTACACATATTCACCAACTAAGCTTGATGTTTCAACGTTTAACAGGGTTGGGAGTCCATCAAAAGGGGCTCCCATGACCAATATATTATACGAGGAGAGATAGATATGGAAGGAATTGTACATGTAAGGGTGGATGACCGTTTAATTCACGGACAGGTAGCTACTCGTTGGGCTACTGGACTTCGCGTAAATCGAATTATGATCATAGATGATATTATTGCCGTAAATGATGATGAAAAAGCCGTATTACGAATGGCAGCACCAGCTGGTGTCAATACATCGATTCTGCCTTTCGAAAAAGCAGTTGCCAATATTAAGGCAGGCAATTACAAAGGACAGCGGGTATTGCTAGTTGTAAAATCACCGGAGATCTTGGTTCGACTGCAGGAAGAGGGATTGGAGCTGCCTCAAGTTAATGTAGGGAACCTTTCCAACCGGTTCGATACGATACAAATTAAGAAGTCGGTCAGCCTGACAAAAGAGGAAGAGCAGGCCATTCAAACACTAATGGATTCCGGCATAACCGTAACGGCTCAAATGGTGCCCGAAGATCCAGAAACGAGCATTGAAGTATTTTTGAAAAAAGCAAAGCGATAAATGAGGGGTGTATATAGTGAGTTATGTCGACCAATTCTACGCAAAAATTGATCGGATTTTACAACAAATAAGGGATGAACAACGAGAGAATATAGAAAAAGCTGCCGACATTCTTACAGAAACAGTAGAGCAAGGGGGAATCATTCAAGCTTTCGGTTCAGGTCATTCTTTCGCAGCGGCCATTGAAGTCGCTGGCCGCGCAGGAGGATTCGTTAATTCCAAAGCGATTAAAGAATTTTATGGTACGAATGGCTGGTTTGAGGTAATTGAAGGGGTTGGTGATACGTTTATTCGATTAGTAGACCAACGAAAAGAGGACTGCTTTATCTTTATATCCAACTCTGGAAAAAATCCCTTGCATATAGATATGGCCAAATATATCAAAGAACAAGGCAATAAGCTTATTGTGGTGACCAACTTAACGGATTCTCAAAATGCTAAAAGCCTTCACTCAAGCGGTAAGAAGCTATATGAATTTGCTGATGTGACGTTAGATAATTGCGGCGATCCGGGAGATTGTGCGATAGACGTACCAGAGTATGGCATGAAGACCGGTGCTACTTCCTCTATCGCAGCAGCGTATTTATTGGATAGCGTGGTGTTACAGGCAATTGAGAATTTGGTGAATAAGGGAATAGAACCACCTATTATGAAAAGCGCTAATATCGAAGGCGGTAGAGAGTACAATGAATCGTTACTTGAAAAATATAATGACCGGCTGAATCGAGTATAATAAGGATGTTCAAAAAGCCCAACAAAAATGACGCATCGAATTTCTGCGTTGGCTTGCTTTTCCGTTCCTCACGTATTAAAAGCATACGTTCCGGTACTCAAAACTGCACCGCCTTGAACTTCTTGGTCCTTTTCGTCGAGCTTTTTGAACACGTATTATAATAAGCCTTAGGTGATTATATTTACAGAACATGTCTGATCGCTAAATTCATTATTCAAGGAGGCTTTCCATGATAACTAATTATTATCAAAACATACAAACGCAGTTAGCCAATGTCTTTGATAAAGAAACAAATACCATGCAGCAAGTTAGTGAAGTGATTGCGGACAAAATAAATAAAGGTGGCGTCGTCTATCTATTTGGATGCGGACACTCTCATATTTTAACGGAAGAAGTTTTTTACCGTGCAGGCGGGTTAGCTCCGATAGCTCCTATTTTGATTGAAGAATTGATGCTTCATCAAGGAGGCGCTGCTTCCTCACAAAAAGAGCGGAAGAATCATTATGTTCGTCCTTTCTTAGAGGAATATCCTATCACAGCAAACGATGTGTTGATTGTGATTTCCACGTCAGGTATCAATCCGGTTCCAGTGGATGTGGCCCTTTACGGGAAAGAACAGGGAGCCACAACGGTAGCATTAACGAGTACGGCCTATACGCAGTCGCAATCTTCCAGACATGAAGATGGCTGGTATTTGAAAGATGCCTGTGATTATGTGATTAATAACCATGTGCCAGTGGGCGATGCGACATTATATGATTCCGCTTCAGGGGTTACATTTGCTCCATCATCGTCTGTAATTGGTATCTCCATTTTGCAGGCTATACTGGCAGAGGTCGTGTCTCTACTTCTTGAAACTGGAGAAACTCCTCCTGTGTTTTTAAGTGGAAATATTGCAGGTTCTGATCAACATAATAAAAAACTGCTTGCCACATACGAAGAAAAGGTGCCATTACTTACAAAAAATATGGAATAACAGAGCAACACCGTACAGGAAACGTCCAAACAGTTTTAATTCGTTGACGACGTTTCCTTTTTTACATACCTGCTAATCCATCGCGCAAAGATTGTATTTCCGAAATTGAGAATTTATTCTCTTAGCAATAAGACATTAAATAGAAAGCAGCGTATGCTAAACGTATGGAAAAATATCAAACATCACGAAAAACAACCATGATTCATTTTAGTCATCTAAAAATTTTTGGGAAGACGCATGTTCATCTGATCCAGTCTTACGGTTTGTTTTTACTAAGCCTTTTCAATATGGGGCTGGGTATTAGCTTGGTTACATTGGCACACTTGGGAACGACGCCGATTACGAGTCCTCCTTATGTGCTCAGTCTATATCTGCCCATAAGTTTTGGCATGCTGACCATGTTATTTAATTTACTGTTTGTCTTTGTGGAAATCCTATTATTAGGCAAAGACTTTCCCAAAAAGCAGTATTTGCAATTCATCGTAGGCCCAGTGTTGGGGCTAGCAATTGACTTTTGGTCTTATCTGATTCGCTTTTTTCCGCAGACCGACTATTGGCTGCAGCTAAGCATGGTGATCGTTGGCTGTGTCATTATCACACACAGTACGATTTTGCAGATCAAGGCACAGGTAATAAATAACCCGGCTGAAGGCATTGTAAAAGCCATTTCCAGTAAAGTTACCAAGGAGTTTGGTGAGGTTAAGCTTTATTTTGATGTTGGTTTAGTGGTTATGGCAGTGGTTATTTCAATACTAGCCTTCGGAACTGTCCAAGGTATTCGGGAAGGAACGATCATTTCTGCTTTGATGATTGGTCCATTGATTAAAATATGTCAAAAGCAACAAATAATGAAGAGAAATGGGTGAAAACATGAAAAAAGCTTTGTTTATCATGGATGATCAGTTATTTGAAACGGTGTATTCTCCTGCTGTACAAAAGGAGATTGCGCAATATGTGGATATCATCGGGCCCCCATTAACCAAACGTAACTGCCAAGAACATGTTGAGTTATTACAAGAGGTCGACGTCATTTTCTCAGGATGGGGAGCCCCGGTATTTGATCAAGCTTTTTTAGACAAAACCCCATCGTTGGAAGCCATTTTTTATGCGGCGGGAACGATGAAGAAGTTATTGTCTGAAGAGGTTTGGTCGAGAAGAATCAAGATTACGACAGCTAATCAAGCCAATGCGATTCCAGTCGCAGAATTCACGTTAAGCGAGATACTATTTTCCTTAAAAAATGGTTGGGAGCTATCCAGACAATTGAAAGAAAAGAATTATGTAAATGGCATGTATCAGTCTCTTGTTGGCGCTTATCAATCGACAGTTGGCATTATTTCTTTGAGCCAAATTGGCAGGAAAGTCATCGAGTTGCTGCAGCATTTTGACTTAAAAGTATTGGCTTATGATCCATTTGTCAGTGCGGAGGAAGCCGAGCGGTTAGATGTCGAATTATGTTCCGTGGAGGATATGTTTAAAAGGTCAGATGTTGTCTCATTGCATAGCCCACTGTTGCCTGATACAAAGGGAATGATCAAGAGAGAACATTTCCAATCGATGAAACAACAGGCAACCTTTATTAATACAGCCAGGGGAGCGATTGTGAGAGAAGAGGAATTGATAGAGGTATTGCAAAAGCGTCCAGATATAACAGCTGTTTTAGATGTGACGTATCCAGAGCCGCCAGTTGAAGAATCTCCATTATATTCTCTGCCGAATGTGGTGTTGACTCCTCATATTGCAGGGAGTGCAGGTAACGAAAGAGCTCGGTTAGGTGCATTTATGCTGGAAGAGATCAAGCGATATACATCTGGTGAAGAGCTTCAGTATGAGATTACCGAAGCATTATATCGGAATATGGCGTGATAGGATGATTTCACTATCATAAAAAATAGCGGATAACGTCATTGCTTGATGACGTTATCCGCTATTATCTGTAGCTTTATTATACTCTCATGTCAGGATAACCAGTTACTTCCCAGCCACCGTCTATTACAAGAGAAGTTCCGTTAATGTAACTAGCGTCATCCGACACTAGAAATACGGCTGGCTTCGCTATTTCACTAGGTTCACCTGCCCTTTTTGCAGGAATTCTTTCCATGAACCTTCGGTTGATTTCTTCATTATCTGTCATATCTTTGGTTAAAGGTGTGGCTACCAATCCAGGTAGGATAGCATTCACATTAATGTGATAGTCGCTTAATTCCAAAGCTGCATTCCTTGTTAAATTTTCAACGGCTGCTTTGGCAGACGAATAGGCAGCTCCATAAAACATCGGTACATGTGCATTTAAAGAAGAGACGTTTACCATTTTACCATGTTTTTGCTCCTTCATTTTTCTACCCACATGTTTGGTAAATAAGAAAACACCGTTGAGCACTAGGTTGACGGTAAAGTTCCAATCTTCTAATGTTTGATCAATAATAAGATCTGATTTATTGGCACCGGCAACGTGAAAAGAATAGTCGATGCTGCCATATTTATCAGCTACATGGTTCACAAAGGTTTCCACTTGTTCTTCATTGGTAACATCGACCACTTCGCCTTCATATAATTCATTTTCCTTCGTATTGGTATCAATCGCCTCTTTATTAATGTCTGCTACAACGACTTGAATACCATTTTCCATTAATTCTTTTGATATGGCTAATCCAATACCACTTGCCCCGCCAGTAATAATGGCTGTTTTTCCACTAAATGTCGTCATTTTTATTCCTCCTTACTTTATATTGTAACGCTACGTGAAAAAAATGTATAAGAAATGAATTGGATGAACGTTTTTTTGAAAATAGATAGGGCAGGGTGAAAAGTCACGCCTAAATATGTTATGTTAACAGAAGAAAACAATCGACCATGTAGGAAAGGGAGCGGATGAACATGAAGGCCTCCATTTTAACCAGCGCAAAAACGAATAAAATAATGGAAGTACCTCGCCCGGAAATCACGAATAATCAGGTGCTAATCAAGGTGAAATACTGTGGTGTCTGTGCTTCTGAACTACATCCCTGGCAACAAGGGGCAATCGAGCAGGAACAAACAATTCTTGGTCATGAAGGAATGGGAATCATTGAAGAGGTAGGAAGTAATGTAGAAGGTTTCTGTAAAGGAGATCGGGTGACAGGGCTGTTTAATCAAGCCTTTGCAGAATACGCAGTAGCCGAATATCAGGATGTGATAAAAATTCCTGATGAATTAGAAGGCATGGTCGCTATCGGTGAACCACTTTCTTGTTTATGGAGTGGTGCCAATCGTACGCCAGTGAATTTGGGTGATACAGTAGCTGTTGTTGGTTTAGGTTTTATGGGTTTAGGCTTTATGCAGCTTATGAAGCATAAGGGAGCTGGTAAAATAATTGCTATTGATATCCGGCAAGAAAGCTTAGATCATGCCAAACGCTTTGGGGCGGATGAGGTATATCTTGCTCATGAAGTTCCAGATACATACAAAGTGACAGACTGGGATGAAATCGGCCAAGGAATAGATGTAAGTGTGGATACCACCGGCTCACCGCAAGGGTTAGCATTGGCTGGGGAATTGGCAGCGGTTCATGGTGTGTTATCCATTGTCGGTTATCATCAAAGTCATCAAGGGATAAGAAATGTGAACATGCAGCTTTGGAATTGGAAGGCACTTACCGTGATTAATGCGCATGAACGCAGAAACCAAGTACATGTTGAAGCAATGAAAGCAATGATGACTTTGATGGACAATGGGCGATTTCATATGAAGGATATGATTACCCATGTCCATTCGTTAGATGAAGTGGATCAAGCCTATGAGCATATTGTTACGAAACCAGATGATTTTATTAAAAGTGTGATTGAAATAAGCTAATAAAGATAGTCTTATATGAATGGTAATTGAGATACCAGCTGTATATTAAAGAGAAATTTAAGGTTCAGGTTCAATTGGAACGATATATGATGAAAAATAGATTACCTGTTTTTTCTCATTGAATAGCGCAATAAAATCAGGAGAAATGATTTGAAAAGAAATTGAACTTAAGGAATTTTAAAGGCAGTAAAGAACTTGAAGTAACAGTAAAGGCCCAATTTACACTAATAAAAGATTGGAATGTTAAAGTTAGCAAGGTTCAAGTAGTTAGCTATTGAAAATATGAGGTTTTTGATAATGGTGCAGTGAAATTTGTAGAAACAAAGGATGGCGGCAAACGGATTGAGCAAAAAACATCTCTTGGTTAATTTTGAATAAAATAAGTGGCTTTAGTATAATATTTTATTCCAGAGTGCCAATAGACCAATAGAACCTCTTTTGTTATTTCTTAAACAGGCGTATTAATCGAATAATAATGGGGCTCGTCTTGTTCATAAGGGTGTTTAAGATAAAATTTTTTGCTTATGTTAATATTGAAATTAAGAATAAAATGGAGGAAGAAAAAATGAATGAATATGGAATTTTAAATGAAAGAGATGGTCGTTGTGTTTTGCAATTTAAGCGTTTTTTTGCACATAAACCTAAGCGTGTTTTCCGCTGTATAACGGATCCTGATTACTTTACCAAGTGGTATCCGTTTGCAACAGGAGAGATGGATCTCAATGAAGGTGGTAAAATTAACTTTGATGATGGAGAAGGAACGAAGTATGAAGGAGTGATTACTTCATTCGAGCCGCCTGAAGTTTTTGCTTTTCGTGAGGTTGATGATTTACTGCGAATCGAATTGCAAAACACTCCCGAGGGATGCCGAATGACATTTGAACATACGTTTGATGACCGGTCTTGGGCAGCCGCAACAGCTGCAGGATGGCATCGCTGTCTTGATGCATTGGGGATGATGGTTAACGAACAGTCGCCTGAATGGCCAGATAATGGAGCTGAATTAAGGGAATTTTATCGAGAAGTATTTGATTCGAATTAGGTAGATATTATGAATTTAAACTTTAGCGACTATTAAAGATAGGGTATAGAAATCCAACAAAGGTGCCTATTCCATATAATTGGGCAATCATGACATAACGAAGTCACAATTGCCCTTTAATAATTTGGTGGAACAGGTATACATTTATTCTTTAAATACATGTATGCAGTGAAATAACATTGTTAAATTTACACTTTTTTATAAAAACTATTGATAAAATGTTTGCTGTTGCATTTGCTACACTGATGATCATCCTGTCATTTGAAAAATAACCACCTAAGCCTGGCAAAGCAAACAGTGGTTATTTCTTATGGGTTTGTGTAGCCGCCCCCTTGAAGGGCTATTACACTAACGTTCGGTGCACCACCACCGAGAGTTTTATTATATACTGATTTAACTTTATTATACATCAGAATTGAAATGGATGCATATTTCAATTTTTTTCATCATTTAGTTCATCTGGTATAACCTACAACTTCTCGTATTCCCTCACGATTCTCTCCACCGCTTCTTTGACTAACTTAGGATGAGTAGCCAAATTCAAGCGAATATACCCCTTATAAGCGGCACCAAACCACTCCCCATAATCAACAGCAAGCCTGCATTTGTCCTGGACGAATTTCTTTACATCGTTAGGATCTAGAAATCCTTTCAAATCAATCAGCGGCAGATAAGTGCCTTCCAAATCACATACTCTAATTTCCGGTATATGAGTAGTTAGTTCTTTTTTAACATAATCGTAGTTCGCTTCAATCACATGGCGAAGTCCATCGAGCCATTCTTCGCCCGTTCGGTAGGCTGCTTCTGTAGCAATATGGCCGAGCAGGTTTTTCTCGCTCATGATATGTTGATTGGCATAGTCATCAAACTTTTGCCGCAGTGCCGGGTTTTCTATCACAATATTGGCATGGACCAGCCCTGGCAGATTGAACGTTTTAGAAGCGGCATTCACGAGCAGGATACGGTCTCTGTATTTACCATCTGCTATGAGTGGTGCCGGGATATGCTTGTGATGATGCAAGGCAAAATCTTGGTGAATCTCATCCGCGATCACGAGGACATCGTGTTTGTCACAGATGGCTAGCATCTTCTCCAGCTCGTCTTCGGTCCAGACTCTTCCTGCCGGGTTGTGCGGTGAGCAGAGCAGGAAGAGTTTAACATTATTGTCGGCAATGGCTTGTTCCAACTGATCGAAATCCAACTCAAAACGACCATCATTATCCGTCATATCAACGGTGACGAGTGTACGGTTCAGGTCATTGACCACGCTGAAAAAAGGATAGTAGACAGGCGGTGTAATCAGCACGGCATCCTTTTCCGCCGTAAAGCAGTTCATAAACCAGTACAATGCCGATACCACACCAGTAGCTGGTCTGCACCATTCTTTGTCCACCTTGTAGCCGAAATACTTCTCCATCCAATCGGAAAAGGCTTGATAGTAAGAGTCAGGTACAAAGGAATAACCGTAAGCACCATGCTGGATACGTTCGGTCAGCGCCTCAAACACACCATCTGGTGCCTTGAATTCCATATCTGCCACCCACATGGGTAGGAGATCGGCGTCACCAAAGCGTTCTTCAAGTAAGTCCCATTTTAAGGAGTCTGTATTTTTTCTCTCTACATAATAATTCTCGACAAAAGTCTCTACATTCATATGGATCACCTTTCTGATTTGTTCTACTTATTTACTATAAAGGAAGTAGTGGATGTTAACAATTGATTCAAGCAAAATGAGTGGAGATTTTTTTACTGAGATGTAGCGGAACTTTCGTTATAATAAAGTGAGACTTTGTTTAGAGGGAATGTCTTTTTCCCTTAAACAATAGCGAGACTTATCAGGATGTTTAGGGATCGTTGTTTTCCAAAACCACTACGGGATACCACTCCTATAGTCGGAAAACTTACGAATCCTTAACGCGGTGATAAAGCGTGTATCCGCTGAATGAAAAAGAGGTGATGTCATGAGGAAGCAACATCAGGTAACTTATCGCTATAGAAACGAAGACGAACATGCAACAGAACTGTGGTTATCGATTCCGGAACAGGCAGAGTTATTGGAAACCAACCTTTCGCCATCTCAGCAAACATCTAGCTGTTATAACGAGTTGCATTACTTTGTGATTCAGCCACAGTCTGAGCTCACGATGACGTATCAAATAAATCCGAGTTCAGCAAAAAAAGTAAGTCTAAGCTCAGATGAAAAGCAATTTTATGTCAGGTCATCCTATTTATGTTATTGGGATGAGGAGACAAGGGCGTTAGCGCAGTCGATCATTGCGAATCAGACAGACCCACGTGCGCAAGCGGAAGCCATTTTTGTATATGTGGTTGATCATTTTAAATATGTTTATCCACCCAAGGCACGAGGAGTGCAGAGCTTTTGCGAATTGGGAAAAGGGGATTGTGGTGAATTCTCGCAACTATATGCAGCTCTCTGCCGCTCGATCGGCATCCCATGCAGAGTTATTTATGGGTGCTGGGCACTGGGAAAAATGAATGGACATGCTTGGAATGAAGTATATATAGAAGGAGACGGTTGGGTCGAGGTGGATTCTAGTATGGCTCGCCTGCAAAAATATAGTAAATGGCAGTTTCTTTTTTCTAGTCTACGAACCTATCATTGGAAGGATTATTTTGGAGCGGCAGAAGGACAGAAGATCAACTTTTCCTATGATGGCGATATTAAATTGGAACCGCCATTTGAACAGGAGACGGCGGCAAAAGCTATTATCAGCAGTTTTCCGTTGTGTGGCAGGGATTTTCATTGGGGAATTGATTCGCTGAATGGAAATGCGCCATATTTACAGCCAGCTTATGTGCGATTTAATGAGAACAGAGAGAAGCCGGTGAAGGCGAAGGAGTTATTAGGTACCTGGGCAGTCCAAGAGCCTTTGCCATGGAACCTGTTGTTTTGGACAAAAAGGGTAGCAGTTGGTTTATTGGTTTGCTTTTTCTTGTTGGATCTATTGACGGTTTTTGCTGTGCCTTCGCTTGTAACAGGGGCAGTGCTGTTGTCGGTTTGTCTTGCTTTTGTTTTGCGTGGTGAAAGGAAGGTGCTGTTTTCCGTCTTATCCTGTCTGGTACTTGGTATTATGATTAACTCGGCTATATGAAAGCACGCTTATTTAGGGAAAGGCAGGCGATTGTCTTTCCCAATGATGTATTCCGATGTTGAATTTATCAGAAAAAAAACGTATAATGATACTACCATACTAGTATGAAGTAGGAGGTATAAGCATGGCTTATCCAAGACAGAGAGAAAAGGGTTCATCACGGGATTATGTCTATCGGTCAACCAAAGAACAGATTATGATTGGGGAGATTGCCCCAGGAATGAAGCTGTCTGAAAAAGAAATCGCCGATAAATTAGAGGTGAGTCGTACGCCGGTTCGTGAGGCTTTTTTACAACTAAATCAAGAAGGTCTGCTGGAAATATTGCCACAGATTGGGACCATTGTAGCCAAAATTGATTTGAACTCCGTAGAAGAAGGTCGATTTGTGCGTGAAAATATTGAAAAGGCGATTGTGGCGGAGGCGGCAAGGAACATGGGTGAAGAGGCGCTGCTGCAAGTGGAGACGAATTTGACGCTACAGGAGTTTTCCTTAGAGAAGGGTTCTTTTCAACGTTTATTTGAGTTGGATGATGAATTTCACCGATTGCTATATAAGGGGTGTGGTAAACTTCGCACATGGGATATGGTGAAGCGGATGAATATTCAGTTTGACCGGCTCCGGTTACTACGCCTGGCCGTTAATCATGACTGGAAGATTGTTGTGTCCCAGCACCGCCGTATTTTCGAAGCGATATCAAACAAGGATGTCGATTTGGCAGAAGAAACAACGATCGAACATCTCCGATTAGTCGATGTAGAAAAAGGGGCATTAAAAGAAGCCAACCCAGACTTTTTTGCTTAATTTGAAAAGGAGAGTGAAGGTGTTATGCGAACCAAACTTGATTATCGTATGTGGCTGCAGTATCGGCCAATAGAAGGAAAGAATCTGCCCAAGTTCCAGCAAATAGCTATTTGGAATACATCGCCCATTGCTTCCTCTATTTCCGCAGAGCTGATACGTGGGCTGAAAGGTATGTTTGGCATACAACCAAGGTTCACGAATAATATGGAAGAGAGTATGGTAGTCGGTACCATTGATCGGATAGCAGTATTATTAGATGATCAACAAATAGAAACCATTCAACAAGCTTCTGACGAGGGGTTTCTGATCGTTTTCCGTAATGAACAGCTGATTATTACGGGGGAGACGGATAAAGCTTTATTATACGGTATCTTTTATCTATTACGTCAACTCCAATTGGGTTATGATGTATCGCGATTAAATAATCTAGAAAATCCTAAAAATAGCTTGCGAATGCTCAACCAGTGGGATAACTTGGATGGCAGTGTCGAAAGGGGATATGCAGGGAAATCTATTTTTTATCAAAATGGCATGATTGTCAAAGATAAAACGAGAATAAGAGATTATGCACGATATTTAGCTTCTGTAGGGATTAATGCAATCGCTATCAATAATGTAAATGTGTGGGAAGAGGAAACCTATTTTATTACCGATAAATATTTATCAGAAATAAAAGAAATCACGGATATCTTTGAGGCGTATGGTCTCTCGCTATATTTGAGTATAAACTTTGCCAGTCCGATGGCTATCGATGGTTTAGCAACAGCGGACCCTATGGCGAAGCAAGTGCAGCAGTGGTGGCAACAGAAGGTAAAGGAAATCTATGATTATATTCCTGGTTTTGGTGGCTTTGTGGTGAAGGCAGACTCGGAGCATCGACCGGGGCCATTTACATATGATCGAGATCATGCGGATGGGGCAAACATGCTGGCAGAAGCGCTGGCACCTTTTCAAGGGAAGGTGATTTGGCGTTGTTTTGTGTATAACTGTGTGCAGGACTGGCGTGACCGCAGTACTGATCGGGCAAGAGCAGCATATGATCATTTTAAGCCGTTGGATGGCAGGTTTCGAGAAAATGTGATCTTACAAATTAAGAACGGACCGATGGATTTTCAAGTTCGGGAGCCGGTTTCTCCTTTGATTGGGGCGATGGAACGGACGAATCAACTAGTGGAATTTCAGATTGCCCAAGAGTATACAGGACAGCAGCGAGACCTTTGTTATTTGATTCCTCAATGGAAGGAGGTATTGCAGTTTGATACCTATATCAGGGGGAAGGGGTCCACTATCACAGAAATGATGGCTGGGAAGATACAGCCATACAAATATAGCGGATTGGCTGCAGTAGCTAATATCGGTGATGATGAGAACTGGACGGGACATACACTGGCTCAAGTGAATCTGTATGGGTATGGCCGGTTGGCTTGGAATCCGGAATTATCTGCGGGGGCGATTGCGGAAGAATGGATCGTACAAACCTTTGGCAGTCAAACGCTACTTATAGAGACGTTAGCCAGCATACTTCTGGATTCGTGGAGGATTTATGAAAATTATACGGCACCGCTAGGCGTAGGCTGGATGGTCAATCCAGGACACCATTATGGGCCAAATGTCGATGGTTATGAATATTCCAGGTGGGGCACCTACCATTTTGCTGATCGTGATGGGGTGGGAGTGGATAGAACGAGAGAGACAGGAACGGGTTATACAGCCCAATATCAGGAACCCAATCAGTCGATATTTAATCAGCTAACGTCTTGTCCAGAGGAGGTCTTATTATTTTTTCATCATGTACCATACAAGTATACATTAAAAAGTGGCAAAACGGTTATTCAGCATATTTATGATACCCATTTTGCAGGTGTAGAACAGGTAGAGCAGTTAATCATGAAGTGGGAGTCACTCCATAGTGTAATAGATGACACACGGCATGCCAAGGTACATGAACGTTTTGAATGGCAGAGAAGGAATGCAAGAGAGTGGTGCGATCAAGTAAATACGTATTTTTATCGTAAATCAGGAGTGCCTGATGAGAAGGGAAGGACCATTTACTGAGATGAAGGAGATTACAAGATGAAGATGGTGTTTAGGTGGTTTGGGGAAGACAATGATAGTGTGACAATACCCCAAATAAAACAAATTCCTGGTGTGGAAGGTTTAGTATGGGCCTTGCATGATATTCCGGCGGGCGATGTTTGGCCGTTGGAACGCATGCAAGAAATAAAACAGGCAGGCGCGAGGGCTGGGTTTCATTTAGAAGTGGTGGAAAGTGTAAATATTCATGAATCCATTAAACTGGGAAGTGCCAATCGGGATGTCTATATCGATAACTATATTCAAACGATCCGGCATTTGGCGATGGTCGGAGTAAAGGTAATTTGTTATAATTTTATGCCAGTATTTGATTGGATAAGAACCAATTTACATGGCAGACTGCCTGATGGTTCCACCGCCTTATTTTATGAGAAGACCAAGGTCGATAACATTGATCCGATGGAATTGGTGGACATGATCGCGGGTAATCCAGATTATACGATGCCAGGTTGGGAGCCGGAGCGTTTAGGCATTCTAAAAGAATTATTTGCCGCTTATCAAACGGTATCGGCAGATGATTTAAGGGGCAATCTCCGTTACTTTTTAGAGCGAGTGATTCCTGTTTGTGAAGAGCATGATGTGAAATTGGCGATCCATCCGGATGATCCGCCATGGGAAGTCTTTGGTTTACCACGGATAGTTACGTCAAAAGAAGATTTGCTGCAAATCGTCGATTTAGTTGATAGCCGTTATCACGGTATTACGTTGTGTAGTGGGGCACTAGGGGTGAATCCAAGTAATCATCTGGTTGAGATTATTCATGAACTGCAGGATCGCATCCACTTTGCTCATATACGTAACGTCAGGTTATTTGACAATGGGGATTTTATTGAAACCTCTCATCTGACCAAAGATGGGTCCCTGCCCATTGATCAGATCGTTAGGGCCTTGTATGATGTCGATTATCAGGGATATGTCAGACCGGATCATGGCAGGCATATCTGGGAGGAGGAATGCCGCCCAGGTTATGGCCTTTATGATCGAGCGCTTGGTGTGATGTACTTACAAGGATTATGGGATGCCAATCAATTAAATAGCGAAAGGAGCAGATAAGCAATGTTGCCAACACATTCGAATTTAACCGATCAAGTAGCCGTCGTAACGGGCGGAGGCGGGGTGCTTTGTGGCGCCATGGCCAAAGAACTAGCTCGACAGGGAATGAAAGTGGCTGTATTGAATCGCACGCTTGAGAAAGCAGAGCGAGTAGTGGCTGAGATTAAGGATAACGGTGGAGAGGCTGTTGCGATTGCTTGTGATGTATTAGAACGCGATCAGGTAATCGCGGCAGAAGAAAAGGTATTCCAGCTGTACGGACCGTGTGATGTGTTGATTAATGGTGCTGGTGGCAATCATCCCAATGGCACGACCAGCCATGAAGTTTTTCAAAAAAATGCTCAGGGAGATGAAGTGATTCGTTCCTTTTTTGATATGACAACAGAAGGATTTTCTTCGGTATTCAATTTGAATTTCATCGGTTCTTTGATTCCGACGCAAATTTTTGCCAAACGGATGGTGGAAAGGACTACGACGATTATTAATATTTCGTCGATGAGTTCGGTCAGTCCGATGACCAAGGTGCCTGCTTATAGTGCTGCCAAAGCGGCAATCAATAATTTCACCCAATGGTTGGCGGTATATATGGCAGAAGCGAATATACGTGTCAATGCGATTGCCCCTGGTTTTTTCCTAACCGATCAGAATCGCGGATTGCTAACGAACGAGGATGGCACCCCAACCGCAAGAATGCAAAAAATACTCGATCATACACCGATGCAAAAGCTGGGCTCACCAGATGATTTACTTGGGACCTTGTTATGGCTAGCGGATGATGAAGCGAGCGGGTTTGTGACAGGAGCGTGTATTCCGGTGGATGGCGGGTTTATGGCATATGCGGGGGTTTAGGTAATGTGTCATATTTACCTCCAATTCGTCATTGTGGATAACTAAAATAGAGGGTTTTTGTATAAAGAAAGAAGTTGGAGATTAGTCCAACTTCTTTTTCATCAGTAAGATTACGAATCATATTTAAATTGTTCTTTTAAAGGAACTGCCCAATTAGGTAGATGATCGGTCTCAAAGGTAATTTTACCACTATTAATTTCTAACACAGTTTCTCCATTTTCTTTACTGTTGTCAATTAGAATAAGATTATCGATAATAGGAGCATACTCATAAAGGTGTTTAAATGAAGCTTCATTTCTTCGGAGAATATCTGCAGTTTGAATATGATGCCCGCCATTTTTTACTCTCATTGCAACTCGTTCGATGTTTTGTTTAACGTTACTAAGTGCAATGTAAAACATGGTTACTTCATACCCTTTTTCTTTTGCTTTGCATATTTGTCCAAGTGCATTTTTGCCAGCAAGTGTTGTTTCAATTGAAAAATCTTTTATATTCATTAACCGATTTAATGACTTCTTTTCCTGTCGTTACTCTCCTTGCCTCCGGATTTTCTGGTTCTATTCTCCTTGCAATCGCCTCAGGATCAATATTAATATCAAGAGCAATTTTATCGATAATTAGATTACGAAAAGTGCTTTTACCACTACCGTTATTACCAGCAAATACAACAAACATTGGTCGTTGCGAGTACATTAAACGTCAGCCTTTTTGTGAAAAGGAATAATGGTACCGTCAGGGAATTCTTTTACAAGTTTCCCCTCTTTCTCATAGATAATATATGTTTTATTTGCTTTAGCATCGATTCTTGCCCGTTCGCCAGTCATCTTTACCCATTTGTCAATCCAACCGTATTTGCGTTTAAATTCCTTGTTTTGCTGTTCTGGCATAAGAAACACCACCTCATTGTTTACTAACCCCATTATACCATTAGAATGAATCATTTCTATCCATCCAAGTGAAAAACTTATTTTTCTAATGGAGTGTTAGGGTTTCCTATTATAAATGATTTTATAACATTTGTTATATGCTGAAAAAAGTTTGACCATCACAATCATCATCTAATTTATATATCGTCCCGCTCTCATCGATTTTATCCAAAACAACTTTGCGGTCTTCATTCAGTCTGACATACATGCTCAATGCCAGCATGCGCTGTTCATAAAAAAGGTATCATCTTCAGAATAAATGAGTATGCCTGATGAAAATATTTGAGTCTTAAACACTGTTGATGCTTCGTTTAGATTAATTATATCCACATCTGTTTTCAACAAATCTGCCAGTTCTTGAGCAATTAAAAATGTCGGATAGGCGAAAGGGGTATCTTTTTTTACAGAGAAAGGCCATATCAAGATCGCTATCGGAGCGCTGGTTCCCTTTTGCATAGGAGCCAAATAATAAAATAAAGGCAGGATGCAATGTTGGAACTAAGAAATCCTGAACCTGTTGCTGCAGTTCGGTATTCATTGGCTAATTCCTCCCACCATTTGTTACTTATAAGTATGGCAAAAAGAGTCGGTTCGTAACATTAGAAATGGTAATTTCCATAGTAGAAAGCGTTTTATGATTTTTCATTATAAGCGATTTAAAGTAAAATAGAAAAAGAACGTAGATTATCTGACAAACGAGGAGGAAAACAATATGAGTAATAAGATAAGACTAGGAATAGTAGGCTATGGTAATCTAGGTAAAGGTGCGGAGAAAGCGATCAGGCAAACTCCTGATATGGAATTAGTGGCAGTGTTCACCAGAAGGGATCCAGCAAGCCTTGTGCTTGATCAAACTGGAGTGAAGGCATTACATATATCAGCGGCAAGCGATTATCAAAATGAGATTGATGTGATGTTGCTTTGCGGCGGATCAGCTACAGACTTGCCGGAGCAAACGCCGCACTTTGCAAGCATGTTCCATACTGTAGATAGTTATGATACCCATGCCAAGATCCCTGAATTCTATCAATCTGTCAATGAAGCTGCCACAAAACATGACAAAACGGCGATTATCTCGGTAGGCTGGGATCCAGGTTTATTCTCGATTAACCGGGTGATGGCGGATGCGATTCTACCAAACGGAGAGAACTACACATTTTGGGGTAAAGGTTTAAGTCAAGGCCACTCGGACGCTGTCAGAAGAGTAGATGGGGTGAAAAATGGTGTTCAGTATACCATTCCTTCCGAACCAGCGATTGAAAAAGTGCGCGACGGCAACAATCCGGAACTAGCTACTTCTGAAAAACACCGTCGTGTCTGTTATGTGGTTGCAGAGGAACAAGCAGATCCAGCAGCAATTGAAAAAGAAATCAAAACGATGCCACATTATTTTGCCGATTATGAAACAGAGGTTCACTTTATTACAGAAGAAGAATTAAAGCAAAATCACTCCAAGGCACCACATGGTGGGTTTGTCATCCGTGGTGGTAATACAGGGGAAGGTAACAAACAAATCTATGAATTTTCCCTTCAATTAGATAGTAATCCTGAATTTACGGCCAGTGTAGTTGTTGCCTATGCTAGAGCAGCTTATCGGTTAAGTCAAGAAAAGCAATTCGGTGCGAAAACGGTGTACGATGTGACATTAGGTCACCTTTCGCCACGTTCTGGTGAGGAACTGAGAAGAGACTTTTTGTAAATGAGGATGATGTATGAGAAGAACCGAGCCATCATGCTCGGTTCTTTTGTAAGCAAAACGATATAATGTCGACCCCTTAAAAGGCTTTGACCTGAAATAAACGTCACGTCGAACAACAAAGCTTTTGAGATTATGAAACGTTTCTGATTAAGAACCAAGCTTCCTTCTGTTTTTTTCTTATTTCGGCTGATACATAAAATAATCAAAATCGGCAGCTTGGTTCTGACCAGATGTATCCTGACATTGCATACCGATAAAGGCACCAGTGAAGAATCCGCCGCCTTTGATATAATCATCGGACAGCTTATAGGATGCAAACTTTTCTGGAAGTTCATGCCAGTGATCGCCATCAAGGGAATAAGAATATCGATAGGTGTTTGTTGTAATATCGGCACGCAAATAAACATATTCCACTTCTTCTAGGATGATCACTTCTTGACCTTGCAGCGGCTGAGAAAATTGAAAGTCATCACAACACATGATCTCTAGTATTCTTCCTTTTTCCTCGTGCCAGGTAATTTGCAGCGAGGTCCAATGCTCTGTATTATAATAATTGACTAAACCTGCAGATTGTTGGAAATCGGTAGGACGAAAAGCCACTTTGGTTTCAGCACGAAACTGAAAATGTTGCCAGCGACGAGCGATAAACGACTGAGTAAATCGTGAAGTAAGCGACTCTTTGCCATATAATCGTAAATGTCCTGGCCTGTCTGTCAACGAAGCAGACGCATCAAGTAACGGAATGCGCAAGCTTTGAAAATGTAAATTCAATGTTGGAGAATCAAAATTATCCTTTATCGGATAGTCAGCGTCCCATTTTACTTCTGGCAGATCTGGCCCTTCAATTTCCAAGCTGGGTTGATTCCCGCCAACGACATAAGGCCAATCCTTTTTCCATTCTAAACGTTGGATGGCTGTTTCCCGGCCTAATGGACAAAAGCCGCGCGGATCTAGAATCGGCTGCCCATCCTTTGGCAATATCCTTCCCGTTAAATGGACTAGAAACCATTCCCCAGTCTGCGTCTCCACAATGGAGGAATGTCCGGCCTTTTGTAACGGATTGTTTGGATAAGGCCAAGAGGTGATTAATGGATTATCTGGGTGTACCTCATATGGTCCATGAAGATTTTTCGACCGAGCCAACGTGGAACAATGCTCAAATTTGGTGCCGCCCTCTGCTGTTAATAAATAATAATAGCCATTCCATTTGTAGAGATGTGGAGCCTCCGTTAACATCACATTCGTTCCTTTAAAAATAATGTGCGGCTGGCCAATTAGCTTACGTTGCGTGTGATCGTATTCTTGTAATACGATACCATAAAAGTTATGGTGGTTTACACGGTGATCCCATTTCATATTCACCAAATATTTCTTACCATCTTCATCATGAAATAAAGAGGGATCAAAACCAGAGCTATTTAAATAAATCGGTTCCGACCATTCACCATCTATTTCAGTAGCTGTCACCAAATAATTATGTCCATCTTTCCAGTTGCCGTTCACTACTTTTACATCGGAATAAATTAAATAAAACTGTCCATCGGTATAGGATAATTGCGGCGCCCAGACACCCCCAGAATTTGGATTACCTTTCATATCAAGCTGACTGCGTCTGTTTAAGGGACGAGAGACCAGTCGCCAATTTTTTAAGTCTTTCGAATGATAAATGCCTACACCTGGAAACCATTCGAAGGTGGATACTGCAATATAATAGTCTTCACCTACTCTGCAAATGCTTGGATCGGGGTTAAATCCTGTTAAAATAGGATTTGTAATCGTTGCCATTTTTTCCACTCCTTTTCATTTTCTAATGTATTTGTTAAACTTACATACTAGTATAGCATAAAAAACTTAGATTGTGTAATCAACAAACTAAGTTTTTAAAAATAGGATTGACGATTATTCCACTATCTTTTTTAGTTAGTTTATATTATTTTTGGTTTTTTTCATAGTATAATAGGACCATAACTTAAGTTATTGATTAAACAAAGAGGGTAATAGAGGTGATATATATTGAATCTATTAAAAAAATGGAATACATTACGCAATCAATTGCTGGTTGTATATCTAATGGTTATGTTTATTATTCTTATTGTCGTAAGCGCTATCACTTACGTGCTAGTCGCTGATTTGTTGCAGGACAATGCCGAAGAGCAGATTAGACAGACAGCGATCGAGTCCAGCGGAAGATATGATTCATTAATGGAGCAGGTAAACACGGTGACCAGACAAGTCATCACCAATGAAGAACTCCAGTCTATTTTATATCGTGAATCGAATGGCATCCAGGCTACCTTTAATGAAAGACAATCATTGATGAGTACGATTAATTTTATTCAGGCAAATGCAGATGGCATATACTCTGTTGAAATTTATGGGGAGGATTATCGACGTGTGATTCCAATTGATTCGACTCATTTAATGGAGAGAGTAGAGCCGCAATGGATTGATAAAGCTGATGAAGCGATGGGACAACTTGTCTGGATGGGAGAAGATCCTTTAGATGCCAATTATTTTTTGGTAGGCAAAAGAATCAATTTAATGGATGATAATTTCAAGCATGCTGGCTATAGTATCGCAAGGGTTAATCGTAATTATTTTCAATTAAATGAGACGCATAATGAAAAAGCATCTGGTGATTATGCCATCATCGTAGATGAGCATAATCAGATAGTCACCTCGGATTTTCCATATTCAGTAGATCGAGTATTGGGAGCGGAGTCGGAATCACTATCTTTTGCTGGTGAGGAATTTATGCTGGTTCAGCATACTTCGCAAGATACAGGATGGACCGTTTATCTTTTAACACCAGTTGGTCAATTAACGGATGGGATGTCTAGTGTTCAAGCTGGTATTATTTTTGCTGGAATTATAGGACTCATCATTTTCTTTATTGCTTCTTTCTTCTTGTCTACGTTCATCACACGTCCGATTACGAGGCTGACACAAACCATGCGTGAGGCAGGAAAAGGAGTAATGGCACCGAATCCAGAAACACCTTCCACCAATGAAATTAATGAATTGAATCAAACCTACAATCAATTAGCTGCCGAAACCAATTATTTGGTGCAAATGGTTTACGAAAAAGAGATCATGAAGAATCGCACCGAGCTGAAGGCCTTACAAGCTCAAATTCATCCCCATTTTCTATTTAATACATTAGATGCTTTATATTGGTCGCTGGATGAGCGAGAGGAAGAAGATTTGGCCGATGTTGTATTAGCGATGTCACACTTATTCCGTTATACGATTACAAGAGAGAATCAAGATGAATGGGTGACGATTAAAGTGGAATTAGATCATATTGATCAATATATGCAAATTATGAAAATGCGGTTTGGCGAGCGTTTGAGATGGGAGAAAAAGGTGGATGCCGCTTCTTTACAGGTGAGAATCCCGAAACTAATGCTACAGCCGATGGTTGAAAATGCGATTCTGCATGGCGCTGGTAACATGGTGAGTGATTGTAACGTGACGATTTGGATAGAGGAAGTGGAACAACGCGATAGCCTTCGGATCAAAGTGATCGATAATGGCCCAGGAATGGATGATCAGCAGCTGGCATATGTTCGACGACTGATAGACGGGGATGTTAACAAGCAGAAAGGATTAGGCATGGCACTTCAGAATGTACAAAAGCGTCTGGAGTTATTTTATGGAGAAAAGGAAAATAAGCTTCATATACACAGTCAAGAAAACAAAGGTACCATAGTAAGCTTTGACATTCCACGAAAAGGAGCGAATGATACATGGCACGAAAAGTAATTCTAGTGGTTGATGACGAGCCCAGAAGTAGAAATGGCATCAAGAAAACGGTGGAAAAAGCAGCCATTGATTCGTTTGAGGTAATAACCGCAGCCAATGCACAAGAAGCAATCAATCTCATGAGCGAGCAGAAGGTACACATTTTGATTACCGATATCAGAATGCCGGAAATCTCTGGATTAGAGCTATTGCAACAATTAAGAGAGAAAACGCAGGAACCCGTCGTCATTATTATATCGGCTTATTCTGAATTTGATTATGCTCATCAAGCGTTACAGTTTGGGGTGGTTAACTACTTGCTCAAACCGATATCGAAAGACAAGCTTATGGAAGCCATCCATAAGGCAGCCTTTATAGAAGAAGAAAGGGAACAATCAGGGGTAACAGAACGAATTGTCGACAAAAAATGGATGGAAACAAGAAAAGATAATCAATATAATCGAGCTGTGAAAGAGGCACTGGATTATATTGAAGTGCATTACAGCGAGGAACTAACATTGAAAAAAGTGGCGCAAGAGGTACATTTAAATGCCAGTTATTTAAGTGGATTGTTTAAAGAAGAGATCAATATGACATTTAGCGAGTATGTCACGCGGAGAAGGATACAGGAGGCCAAAAAATTATTGTTATTGACCGATTTAACGAATACAGAAATCGCGGAGCAGATAGGGTATCAGACGTCGAAATACTTTATTAAGCTGTTTAAACAATACGAAAATGTAACTCCTCATGTTTATCGCAAACAGAATGAAAGCGATTCCTAAAATGTGTGGTATTTTACCCAATCATTGTTACCTTACGTAGAAAAGCCTATGGTGCTAGACTTATGAGTGAACATACTACTAACCATTTAGGGGGTTTACCATGAAAGGAATAAAAAGAAAGGCTTTGTATTTATTATCCGTTATATGTTTATTTGTACTCGCTGCTTGTGGAGGGAATATTGATTCGGACAACGCAGCTAATGGCAGTAATGAAAGCGATTCAGAACAGAAGACGATTGAGTTTATGCATTTGTGGCCGGAAGGAAGTTCCAAGCAGCATTATGAAATTGTAAATGGTATTATTGATGAATTTGAGAGTGAGAATCCAGATGTGACCGTAGATGTAGAAATATTAGGAAATGAGCAATATAAAGAGAAATTAAAGGTATTATCTACTTCCAATGAATTACCAGATGTAGGTATGGCATGGCCAGCTGGATTTCTGGAGCCTTATGTAAGCGGTGATAAATTTGCTGAGTTAGACGATTTGTTAGATGGGCCTTTGAATGATTCCTTTGTTGCTGGGACGGCAGAAGCGTATGAGATAGATGGGGCCACTTACAGCTTACCACTTGAGTTGAACATCACACCTATCTATTATAATCAACGAATTTTTGATGAGAATGGCATTGAAGTTCCCACTACGTTTGAGGAACTAAAGGGAGCTATTCAAACGTTAATTGATCAGGGTATTACACCGATTGCATTAGGGAATAAAGATCGCTGGACAGGTTCGATGTGGTATATGTACCTAGCAGATCGAATTGGTGGTCCAGAGGTGTTAAATAGTGCGATTGATCGTAGTGGCAGTTTTGGAGACGAAGCGTTGGTTCAAGCAGCAGAAGAAGTGAAAGAATTGGTAGACATGGGCGCTTTTATTAATGGTTTTAATGGATTAGGTAATGATGAAGCGAAGGGATATTTTATTAATGAACAAGCAGCAATGTATCTAATGGCAACGTGGGATTTACCGGAATGGACAACGAATGAGGATAACCCACAGGAGCTTAGAGACGCCGTAGAATATATGAAGTTTCCAACCGTAGAAGGTGGAGAAGGAGACACAAACAGTTATGTTGGTGGTCCTGGTGTCGGTCTGTTTGTAGCAGAAAATTCGGATGTGAAAGATGAAGCAAAAGATTTTGTAGCCTTTTTTGTTGAAAAATGGGGCGAAAAATCTGTTACAGACGCTGGTGTAATACCTGCTACCAAAGTAGATACCGATGGAATTGAATTACCACAAATGTATATTGATATCTTAAATGACTTAAATGAAGCCTCCAATTTAACGCTTTATGCTGATGTGCAAATGAGTCCTGGTGTGGCTGAAGTACATTTGGATATGATTCAAGCGCTGTTTGGTGGGGTGGTGACACCAGAAGAGTTTACCCAGCAGCAAGAAGAAGCCTTGGCTGCGGAAGAATAAAGCATAGATTCAATAGAAAAAGGGCATATTTTCATGCCATCGAATATGTCCTTTTCTAATAAGATAAGAAATCACATTCTTAATATTATAGGAAGTGGAACGATTTTGACCTTGATCGAACCGAGGTGTCGATAAGAGGGATGATGTAAAGTAGCGCAACTATTCCATATAGTAAAGTAGAGTGTTTGTCCGTGCTAATAGACGCTGCGGAAATAGGTTGCGCTTCGATGCATAGGACATGCAAGTGCAGGCGTGGCGATTGTCGTCGTGATCTTAGCCTGCTCGTCAGCAAAGACCGCTTCCTGCGGGGTCTTCACATTGCGCTATTCTAAGGCTTTCTACAGGAGTCTACACCTATTTCCTTCGATGGTAGTAGTACAACAATCGAATAGACTGCTAACATGAAGATGAAGAGCTCCAGGCACAAACAAACCTGAGACTCTTTTGCGGAACGATTTAGCTGTTATTATTCTTATAGATGGAAGAACTATTTTGTAGCATGGATCCATCACGATGCGGAATAAGCGGCTGACAGTTTGTTTCTTTTTTATTACCATACTATCTATGTACTTAGAACCCTTCATCCTTGCAGTGATAACCATTGTCGAACCATTTTCTAGCGGAGGAAATATGCGGAGACTCCTGTGGGACTAGGTCGAGCTGAAGATCCACTAAAAAGTGCTCTTCTTTTTAGTTAGCTGAAGCCGGCCCCACGGAAAGCGCAGCATATTCCCGCAGCGCTTGCTTCGCACAGATAAAACGATCAAACTCACCACTCAGAAAAGTGGGCTACTTTACATAAGCCGTCTTATCGATAGACTTATCTAGTTTCGATCGTATAAAGGAAAGGATCGGGCGGAATTTGCAAGGTATTTCTAAAGCTATAAAGAAACTATTTCAGAAGCTTTCAAACAACAGCAACGTTGATGTAAGAAATTTTTGTTCGTTACATAACTCATTATAAAAGGGAGACATACAAAATGGATAAGGTCATGTCCAATAAATGGATTATTTCATTATATACATTGCCAGCTTTAATACTTATTTTCGTCATCGTTTATGGTCCGATGTTACTCACCGGTTATTATGGACTGATGGAGTGGAATGGTGTAGGACCAATGACGTTTCTTGGTTTGGATAATTATGTGCAGCTCGTTCAGGATCCAAAGTTTTGGGAAAGTGCAAGACATTCTTTCTTATTAGCCCTGTTTTCCACGCTGAGTCTGATTGGATATTTGATTGTATCCCTTGTGTTGGCAGATAAAATCAGAGGTTCCAATCTTTTTCGGAAGATATATTTAATTCCTATGCTATTATCGTCTGTAGCGATTGCCCAGCTGTGGATTAAAATCTATGATCCTAATAATGGGATGTTAAATAGTTTGTTAATGGGACTAGGAATAGAGAGTCCACCCGCATGGCTGGCAGATCCCAATTATGTGCTATATGCCATTTTTGTGGCTATATTATGGCAATATGCCGGTTTCTATATCATTATTTATTATGCAGCTTTAAAAGGTATCCCAGATTCATTGATCGAAGCAGCCAAAATCGATGGAGCTAATCCTGTACAGATCGCCTATAAAATCAAAGTCCCTCTAATAGCTGGAGTTATTAAAGTAACTGTCGTCCTAGCTATCGTTGGTTCATTAAAATACTTTGATCTGATTTATGTGATGACTGGTGGTGGACCAAATGGTGCAAGTGAGGTTATCGCTTCTTATATGTATAAGAAAGCCTTTGGAAGTTATGAATTTGGTTATGGAAGTGCGATAGCTTTCTTTTTATTGCTGATAACACTTGTCGTGACATGGTTGACAAGAAAATTAACAGCCTCCAAAGAAGAAGTGCAATATTAAGCAGGAGAGGATGAAGAACATGAAGCAGCAAGCTGGCAAAGAAAAACGGACGATCCGGGTAAAGTTCGGAATCATTAGTCTTTATATCGCATTAATCACAGTTGCCATTTTTCAAATCTATCCGTTAATTTGGTTATTCTTCTTTTCATTGAAAAGTAATGCAGAAGTATTCGGCCTCTCGCCATTTGCTCTGCCCCAAGAATGGCGCTGGGATAATTATGCGAGAGTGTGGACGGATGGAAACATTGATTTATATTTTTTTAATAGTGTGTGGATCACTATTGTTTCGGTGGCCCTAACGGTTCTATTGGCAAGCTTTGTAACCTTTGCTATTACGCGAATGAAGTGGAAGTTAAGCAAACTGGTGTTAGGCTTAATTATGGTTGGTTTAATGGTTCCCATCCATTCAGCCTTAATTCCTTTGTTTGATTTCTTTTTACAACTCAACCTCATTGATCACCCTTTGGCTATTATATTATCGTATACGGCATTTAATCTGCCATTGACCATTATGATTTTACTAGGCTTTTATTATACATTGCCGCGTGAGGTAGAGGAAGCGGCTGTAGTGGATGGCTGTTCAGTTCATCGAATATTTTTCCAAATTACCTTGCCGATGACCACTCCTGTATTGGCAACAACGGCCATAATTAATATGATTTATAATTGGAACGAGTTTGTCTTCGTTAATACGTTTATCAGTTCGGATCAATATAAAACGTTAACCGTTGGCATCCAAAATTTCATTGGTCAATATTTAACCGACTGGGGTGCAATCGGTGCTACACTGATTATTAGTATTATCCCTATTTTGATTGCTTTTCTTATTTTAAGTGATCGTATTGTCGAAGGAATCGCTGCTGGTTCGGTAAAGGGGTGATTTATCTGAAATAACAATGGAAAACGACTTTATTCGTTTTCCATTGTAAAAATAGTAAGGTTCTTGATTCCATCGTCTGAAACCTCATTTTGATTTAGTCAAATAAGTTTCGTTAAATAACAGGATTCCCCTGTTATCTGTTCAAAAAAACACTTTCAGAATATAAATTAACCAAAATAAGCAGTCCTAGTTATTTAAAGTTCCAAACTTATAAAATATAATAAAACTAGGTGGTGAAGGTAGATGAAAGAATTATTTTCAGTGGAGTATAGAACTTCTTCCAAACCTGACCAGCAACATATGCACTCCCATGATGCCTTTGAAATATATATGTTCCATCATGGTAAGTGCCGGTATGCCATTCATTATGAATGTTATGAGTTAGCTCCCGGGGATATTTTATTAATGAATGGTTTAACCCTGCATAAAGCAAATGTACCTTCTGGGTGTGAGTATGTAAGAAGTCATTTGCATTTTTCACCTGAGTTGGTTAAAGACATGCTAGATACGATTCAGGCTAAAGAAGTGTTAGAGGCATTTGGCTCACGCAGCCATTACTTAATCCGAACTGGTGATGACATAGGATTGCATAGAGTGGAAGAGATATTGAAAAAAATCCATGAATTAAACAGATCGGAAGAACCGGATGCTAAGAATAGGATCTGGGAAATGAAATTATTAATCGGACAGCTGCTAGTGAACGTGAATGGATTGATGGAAAAGATTTCCCCTCCGTTAAAAAGCAGAGGAAAAACAAATCATGTCGAGAGAATCATAAACTATGTGCAAACCCATTTCCATGAGCCAATAACCATCGGTTTGCTCGCTAACAAGTTGAGTCTTAATAAATCCTATGTTTCGCATGTGTTTAAGGAGATTACGGGATTTACCGTCATGGAATACGTGATGATCTGCCGCTTAAAGCATGCCAAGTATTTATTAGAGAATGACGGGGATAAGACGATTAAACAGATCGCCTATGAAAGTGGTTTTGAGAATCCTGCCCATTTTAGTCGCTATTTTAAGTTGAAAGAATCGTTATCGCCCAAAGAATATCGCAAGCAGCAACTATCCTTTTATCAATAAATGATTTTACTAAGTTTGTTGATTAGGTAAACTAAGCTAAAGAAAAAATGAAAGCGTTTGTATCAGATGGAAAAGCAAGTGAAATATTGTAAGGATGTTGAATGGCTGTTTGGAGCATAGACTTGTCCTACAGATTATTTTTTTCATTACATTAGTATACTAGTATTACTAGTGTGAAAATGTTGAACGGGAGGGACCAGAATGAATCGTGTGAACCATTCAGAAAATGGCGTTGCGGCTATGTCCGCGCCAAGATACAAAAACATTAGATCTGTTTTGAAAAGGGATTGGCAATTATATTCTTTGATCACATTACCCATCATCTACTTAATTATTTTTAAGTATGGCCCGATGTTCGGTAATATTATTGCCTTTCGAAGGTTTGTCCCTGGTGGAAGCATCATTGGTGAAAATTGGGTCGGACTTCAATATTTTCAAATGTTCTTAAATGACCCTGTGTTTTATAAAGTCTTTGCTAATACATTTATTTTGGCATTCTTGCTACTGGTGATTACTTTTCCAGCACCGATTATTTTTGCCTTATTATTAAATGAATTAAAGAATCAATTGTTTAAACGTTTTGTGCAAACAGCGTCTTACTTGCCTCATTTCTTCTCAGTTGTGGTGGTTGCAGGTATGGTCTTTGAAGTATTATCACTAAGTGGTCCGTTAAATGCATTGATCGCTAACCTAGGTTTCGAAAGAATAAGCTTTATGCAGCTTCCCGAATGGTTTCGAACGGTTTTTGTCAGTGTAGATTTATGGCAGTCGCTTGGATGGGGAGCTATTCTCTACTTAGCAGCTTTGACTGGCATCAATGATGAGTTATATGAGGCAGCTAGAATTGACGGTGCGAATCGCTGGAAACAAACGATTCATATCACCATACCAGGTATTCTACCCACCATTGTTGTACTGTTAATACTGAATATTGGTAATTTCCTTCAAATTGGCTTTGAAAAGGTCTTATTACTCTATAATCCATTGACCTATGAAACGGCAGACGTTATAGCGACCTATGTATATCGTGTAGGTTTGCAATCAGGCAGCTTTAGTTATGGTGCGGCTATTGGGTTATTTGAATCGATCATTGGATTAATACTAGTATTGGGGGCTAATTATGTTTCCAAACGAATTACCGACAATAGCTTGTGGTAATAAAGGGATCAATGGTGAGGAGGAAAAGGGATGAAAGAGACATGGCAATATAAGGTTTTTAAGTATTTTAACATAAGTATCTTGATATTCATCGTATTTGTAACATTATTTCCATTTTTCAACATTGTGGCTCAGTCATTTAGTTCAGAATCTTATATTAACTCCGGGCAAGTGAGTTTATGGCCAAGAGGGTTTAACACGGAAACATATAAGGTGATTATGTCGGATAACATGTTTTGGACCAATTATAAAAACACAGTGATATATACGGTGGTCGGCACAGTCATTTCTTTAGTGCTGTCCACAATGATTGCGTATCCATTATCCAAAAAACGTTTAAAAGGAAGAAGATTTCTAACCCTGTTTTTTGTCTTCACCATGTTTTTTAATGGAGGGTTGATTCCTAATTATATCCTGGTAACCTCGCTTGGATTTGGCAACAGTATGTGGGCGATTGTTATTCCGAATGCGATAAGTGTGTTTAATATGTTGATTATGCGTACTTTCTTTCAAAATATACCGGAAGAACTAGAGGAAGCGGCTATTATGGATGGTTCCAGCACCTTTGGCATTCTATTTAGAATTGTGCTGCCTCTATCCAAACCAATCTTGGCAACCATGATGTTGTTTTATGCAGTAGCACATTGGAATTCATGGTTCCCTGCCTTTATTTTCTTCACAGAAAAGGATTTATTCCCTGTATCTATTTATTTGAGGAATATGATCAAAGGGGCCGAGACGGCTGTAGGGGCTGGAGCAACCAGTGCTGATAATATGGTGCAAATATCGTCTAATATTAAATCCGTCACCATGGTATTAACCGTTTTGCCGATATTAATGGTTTATCCTTATATCCAAAAATACTTTGTTTCTGGTGTTATGTTAGGTTCCGTTAAGGGCTAAAGACGCTAGAGGAGGTGAAATAAAAGACACTTGTCGAAATGCAAAGAAATCAATGTACAAAAAATCAGGAGGGGTTAAAATTATGGAAAAAAGCATGAAGAGGTTAGGTAGTTGGTTAATTATCGCTTTATTTGCCATCATGTTAGCAGCTTGTAATGATTCGGATTCATCTGGTGAGAACGCGGATCCTGCCGATGAAGTAACTTCTGGAGAAGGAGCAGCGATGGAAGACTTTGAAGCAGGGGATTCATTTCAAGCGACAGAGCCACTGACCATATCTACTTTGTTTAGCGATCATCCGAATTATCCTTTAGAAGACGATTGGTTATTTTTTGAGGCATTAGAAGAGAAAGCAAACGTAACACTTGATATTACCAGTGTGCCAATGAGTGATTATACGGAAAAAAGGAGCCTGCTTATCAGCAGTGGGGATGCGCCGTATGTTATTCCCAAGACATATCCAGGTGAAGAAACGCAATTTGTGGCTTCTGGAGCGATCCTGCCGATTAGCGACTATGTGGAATTAATGCCAAACTATCAGAAGAGAGTAGCAGAATGGGAGATTGATCCTTTCTTAGAGAATTTGCGACAACAAGATGGGAAGTATTATGTGTTACCAGGTGTTCATGAAAATGTATGGCCGGATTATAGTTTAGCCGTTAGAACAGACATACTGGAAGAACTGAACTTGGAGGAACCAACTACCTGGGAAGAAGTGGAGGAGATGCTGGTAGCGATGAAGGAAGCCTACCCAGATATTTATCCTTTCAATGATCGTTTTCAGTTCAACAGTACCTTAAATATTGCTGCTAGCGGTTTTGATACCATGGCAGGCTGGGGATTAGGTTCTATGCTTAGCTATCAGGAAGATACCGATGAGTTTATTTTTGCGCCTGCGACGGAGGAATATCGTCAATTAGTGGAATACTTTAGTGGATTAATAGAACAAGACTTATTAGACCCGGAGAGTGTCACACAAGAGGATGAACCAGCGATTGAAAAATTTACGAGCGGCGAGTCTTTTGTCATTAATACGAATGCACAAACGTTGGAACAATACCGTACGACTATGAATGAAACCTTAGGAGAAGACAATTATTCAATTAAGAAAATCATGGTACCTGGTGGGCCAGCTGGCCAGTTAATGGCTGGATCGAAACTAGAGAATGGTATTATGTTCTCTGCTCAAATGGCGGATGATCCAAATTTTGAAGCAATTTTACAATTTATCGATTGGCTGTTATATAGTGATGAAGGTTCTGAATTTGCTAAGTGGGGTGTAGAGGGTGAGACATATTCTAAGGATGATGCTGGCGACTACCAATTAGCTGACCATATCACCTTTAGAGGAATGAACCCTGACGGAGAGGAAGATCTCCAGATTGACTATGGTTTCTCACAAGGAAACTGGGCTTATGGAGGTCCAACGGAATTATTGCATTCCATGTTTACGGAAGAAGAGGTGGAGTTTCAAAATCAGATGGTAGACACGAAAGAATTAGTTCTTCCTGACCCGCCGATTCCATATGACGCAACACAATTGGAGCAGTCGTCCTTATTGAGCACACCTTTAAAGGATACCGTAGAACAAAACACATTAAGGTTTATAGTGGGAGACAGAAGCATGGAAGAGTGGGATGCTTATGTCGAACAATTAGAATCCCAAAACATGCAAGGCTATGTAGATCTTGCGAATCAAGTGTATCAAGACAGTAAGTAAACAATTACTAGCGGAGGACGTTTATTTTGTACTCCGCTAGCTAATTTTTAGCAGAGGAGTGAAGATAATGAACGGTAACTCACAGCATTTCGGCGGTTTTTATTCATTTTCACGATATGCTTTTTGGCTTATAACACTTAATTTTCTATTTATTGTTAGTAATATCATAGCTGTACTTGCTTTCATGGTGTTCATACCTAGTATTTCAAACGCTTTATTTTATTTTTTGTCACTGATTCCGACTGGGGCGGCTTGCAGTACCACCTTTTATCTCCTTTCCTTGTCTCCTGATCAAACGGATAAGTCGTTGATTAAAACATTTATGAAGGTCTATAGACGAAATTTTGTGGATGTAAGCAAGGTGTGGCTTCCTATTTTAATCGTATTTTTTCTTTTTATCATAGATATTCAATATTTTCAGCAGGAGTACACGGTATTTAATCAGGCAATGAATGGATTGTTTCTTGTCTTATTAGTGTTATTATCCATCTTTTCCTTGTATGCCTTAATGATTACGGCACATTTTCATTTTAGGGTTCGAGATGTATATCGTTTAGCTATTTATTATATGTTTACCAAGATAAAGGTCACTACAGGAAATATGGCGATTGGTTTTTTGACGCTTGTTGGTATGTTTTTCATTTCCGATTTTATTATCTTGTTTATAGCAAGTCTTGTTGCCTGGTTCCTGACAATTAATTCAGCCCCTGTTTTAGAGGATATAAAGAATCATTTTATGGAAAAGAAGGCCATAAATGGAGATGAACCAGAAGTAGAGAAAGGGATCAAGACGCTTTCTTCAGAAGTGTAGCAGTAGCTCTTCTTAAAATTAGATTGGGAATGGTTGGATCCTGAACGAATCAGAGTACTGATAGGCGCTGCGGAAATAGGTTCCGCTTTTACCCACAGGGCATAAGTCAACAAGTGATTCGAGCATAGAGCGCTCTCATCGTGTTTTCTATACCGCGAGACATTTGGTTCAGCCTCCTCGTCAGCCAAACTCGCTTCCTGCGGGGTCTTCACACTGCGCTTCGATGCATAGGATATGCAAGTGCAGGCGCCTGAAACAAATGGGTTTCGGTGGGGTGAGTAATTGCAGTGTCCGCTGGGTAGTAGTACTACATTCAAATAATTGCTAAGATGAAGGGCTCAAGGCACTATCATACTGCATATAAAAAAATCACATCCCTTTTTGGGGAACGATTTGGTCGCTATTATTCTTATCGGTGAAGAACCTATTCTGTAGCGTGGTTGCCGAAAAACTGCTGACGGTTGGTTTCTCATACTAACTATGTACTTAGAACGCTTCATCCTTGCAGTGATAATCACTGTTGAACTACTACCCAGCGGAGGGAATATGCGGAGACTCCTGTGGGAACAGGACGAGCTGAAGATCCACTAAAAAGTGTTTTTCTTTTTAGTTAGCTGAAGCCGGCCCCACGGAAAGCTCAGCATATTCCCGGAGCGCTCGCTTAGCATAAAAAAAGGGCAAACTCACCACTCAGAAAAATGGACTACTTTACATAATTCGCCTTATAGGTAGGTCGGTGTTTATTTTAAGTGAGCGGTATAGGACGGAGTGGATTCCATAAGCGTTCGTATGAAATAAAGAAAGGAGTATACAAAATGAATCAAAAGCAGCTGTTCAATGATCAATGGTATTTTGCCAAAAGTGACTTGGGAGTAGTAAGCGATAAAGAATTGGTCTATCAGCTCGTTGATATACCGCATGATTGGCAAATCTATGATACGACTAATCTTTATGAGAATAGTATTGGCTGGTATCGGAAGGTGTATCACGTTTCAAAAGCGGAAGCAGACCAATTTTTGCTTTATTTTGATGGGGTCTATATGGATTCTACTTTATTTGTAAACGGCCAGTGGGTAGGAGAATGGAAATACGGATATTCAGCCTTTGAGCATGATATAACAGCGTTTTTACGTGATGGAGAGAATGAAATCAAAATGAAAGTCGTGTTTCAAAGCCCGAATAGCCGGTGGTATCCAGGGGCGGGGATTTATCGGAATGTGTGGTTAAAGAAAAGAGATAGAAACTATATTGAAACAGATGGGATCTATATTTCTACATGTAAGCAGCAGGAAGCGTGGCAGGTGGAGATAGAAACATCTCTGGTAATGGAAGAAGACGCGGTGTTAGCTCACCGGTTATCTGATGGTGAGGAATGGATCAGTTACCACCAAGCCAATCTGTCTATGGGTTATCAAACGGGTAAGCAATCATTGCGAGTAAAAGACCCACAGCTCTGGTCCCCTGCCCACCCGCATCTTTATCAGTTAGAAACATGTCTTATGGTAAATGGAGAGATCGCGGAGAAAGTCACGCAGGATATTGGTTTTAGATCCTTTTCCATGGATCCAGATCAGGGATTTTTCCTCAATGACCGTCAGCTAAAATTAAATGGGATATGTGAACATCATGACCTTGGTGCGTTAGGGTCTGCCTTTAACAGAGAAGCAGTAACCAGAAGATTATCGCTGTTAAAAGAAATGGGAGTCAATGCTATTCGTACAGCACATAATATGCCAGCAAAGGAGCTCATGAAATTAGCAGACGAGATGGGTTTTCTAATTGTGAGTGAGGCTTTTGATATGTGGGAAAGGCCCAAAAATCCGTATGATTATGCTCGTTTTTTTAAAGAATGGTCTTACAAGGATGTAGCAAGCTGGGTGAAAAGAGATCGTAATCATCCAAGTCTGATGATGTGGAGTATAGGGAATGAAATTTATGATACGCATGCTGATCAACGTGGACAGAAAATAACCAGACAGTTGATGAAGTACGTCCAGCAATTTGACCCCAAGCAAAATGGCGTGGTTACGATAGGATCAAATTATATGGCGTGGGAAAATGCCCAGAAATGTGCCGATATAGTGAAGGTTGCTGGCTATAATTATTCCGAGAAATATTATCATCAACACCATCAAGCACATCCGGACTGGGTGATATATGGAAGCGAAACAGCCTCCATGGCTCAAAGCAGGGGTATTTATCATTTTCCTTTTCAGGCTAGTATCTTAGCAGATGATGATGAGCAATGCTCTGCCTTGGGAAACAGTGCTACCAGCTGGGGAGCTGATTCGGTGGAATCTTGTATTCTGGCAGAGCGAGATGCACCATTCTCACTTGGACAGTTTATATGGACCGGCTTTGATTACATCGGAGAGCCGACTCCTTATCATACCAAGAATGCTTACTTAGGACAGATAGATACCGCTACATTTCCGAAAGATTCTTATTATATATACCAAGCGGCATGGACAGATTATCGAGAGAAGCCGATGATTCATATCTTTCCGTATTGGGATTTTAACCAAGGACAACTGATTGATGTTCGAGTGGCTTCCAACGCCCCGCTTATTGAATTAGAACATAACGGAAAATCACTTGGAACGTTTTCCACCAATCACCAACAGGGATCGCAGTTAACGGGATGGTGGCAGATTCCCTATGAACCTGGCGAACTAAAAGCAACGGCTTATAATGAAACTGGACAGATTATTGCCACAGAGGTCAAAAGGTCATTTGGTGACGCACAGGAGATTCGATTAAAACCAAACAAACTATCATTAACTGCCAATGCAACGGATCTTATTTTTGTAGAAATTGGCATGGATGATCAGGAAGGGAATCCTGTTGAAAATGCGAATAATCGCGTAGACGTTTCTGTGACGGGAGCAGGTAGGTTGGTGGGGCTGGATAATGGTGATAGTACTGACTATGACCAATATAAGGGTACCAGCAGGCGATTGTTTAGCGGGAAGCTCATGGCGATTATTGCTCCCACATTAAAATCTGGTCCTATTCATCTGGAAGTTCGCTCGAAGGGAATGGCGAATGCCGCATTAGCACTTCAAGCGGAACCAGCTACTGATGAGGTAATCGGTGTGCAAGCATTGGAAGAGAATCAAGCTACCCCGATTTTAATGGGAGAAAAAGAAGAGATACCGGTTCGGAAATTAGAAATAGCGAGTAAAAATGGACAACAATTTGATCAAGACAGGCATGAAATTTATTTTGAAGTATCCTTATTTCCCAAAAATACATTTTATCGTGACGTGGAATGGAGTCTCGTTACCGATACGGGCATCGAATCGAAACTGGCGAAGATAGAAGCAGATGGTCATACGGCAAAGGTCACCGCACTAGGAGATGGTGAATTTCGTGTGCGTTGTACCAGTAAGAATGGTACGGACAAAGTCAAATTGATTTCCGAATTGGAATGTTCAGCCCAGAATTTAGGTAAGGCTTATCATAACCCATATCAATTTATTTCAGCAGGATTTTTTGATTATAGCAAAGGAGGGGTAACAAATGGCAATGAACGCGGGGTGGCAACTAGCCGTGATGGAGAGACACAAGTAGGGTTTCATGATATCGACTTTGGTGCAACTGGTGCCGATGTCATAACAATCCCTATTTTTGCGTTAACCAATGACCCGTATAAGCTACAAATATGGGAAGGAATGCCGGGGGAGAAAGGAAGTGAGTTATTAGCCGATGTCGTATATCAAAAAGAATCGAAGTGGAATGTGTATCAATCAGCAACCTACCAGCTTGCCAAAAAGCTAACAGGTATCACGTCGATTTGTGTTGTCCTACAGCAAAAAGTACATATCAAGGGTTTTGTGTTTGAAAAGATAAACCGTGCCTTTCAAAAGAATCAAGCAGCCGACTGTGATCATATTTATGGCGACACGTTTGTCATGGACGAAAAGAGGGTGGAGCAAATTGGGAATAATGTGTCATTAGTATTCGATGACTTCGACTTTACCCAGCAAGGCACTAGCAAGCTAGAGATAAACGGACACTCACCCATCGATAAAAATACCATCCATGTTCAATTTTTTGATGGGGAGGAAACAAGCACGCAATTAATTGAATTTATTCAAACCGATGATTATCAAACCAAGACCTTTGATATTGATAAAATTAGTGGTGTGCAGCAGGTAACTTTTCTCTTTCTGCCAGGTTCGAATTTTAATTTTGGTTTTTTTCGTTTTCAAACATGAGGGGAATAGGTTAAAAGGTAGTGACATAGATTCTATCTAACAATTGAGAAGTTTCTTGAAAGAAGGTTCTCAAACAAAAGGAGAGGTTCACATGTTAAACGTAGCCGTAGTAGGCACAGGGGCGATTTGCCCTTCTCATCTTCAAGGGTATTTAACGTTTCCAAATCAATGCGAGATTGTCGCCTTGTGCGATATCTATCCGGAAAAAGCGGAGAAAGTAAAAAAGGAATTTTCTTTATCTTCCACAGTGTATAGCAATATGACGGATTTACTGGCACAGGAGAAGGTAGATTTAGTGTCTATTTGTACACCGCCATACACCCATGCTCCCTTAGCGGTTGAAGCTTTGGATGCAGGGAAACATGTGCTGGTCGAAAAACCAATGGCCTCTTCACTAGAGGAATGTGACGCCATGAATGAAGCTGCGAAACGAAATGATAAGATCCTATCAATTGTGGCGCAGAATCGCTTTACGACGCCGATGATGCGGATGAAACATCTCTTGGAAAAAGACCTGATTGGGGATGTGTTACACACACAGGTCGATTCTTTTTGGTGGCGCGGACATAGCTACTACGATTTATGGTGGCGTGGGACATGGGAGAAAGAAGGTGGTGGCTGCACGCTAAACCATGCTGTTCATCATATCGATATTTTTCAATGGATGCGCGGCCTGCCAGATGAGATTACCGCAGTGACAAGTAATACAGCCCATGATAATGCGGAGGTAGAGGATATTTCCATAGCTATAGGCCGTTATAAAAGTGGTAGTCTGGCTCAAATCACTAGTTCCGTTGTTCACCATGGGGAGGAGCAACAATTGATTTTCCAGGGGGAAAAGGCGCGCGTTTCTGTTCCTTGGCAGGTCAAGGCGTCGCTTGCGCAAGAGAATGGCTTTCCGACAGATAACAAGTCGTTAGAAGAGACCTTAACGGAGGCATACGAAAACGATCCTGCCCTTATTTATGAGGGCCACGCAGGTCAAATTCAAAATGTGCTGGAAGCCATTCAACATAATGGTCAAGTGTTGGTTGATGGTGTGCAGGGGCGCCAAACCTTGGAGTTGATTACCGCCATTTACGAATCGGCTAATTATCAACGTACCGTAAAGTTACCCTTAACGGAAGCCAGCCCATTCTATACCAGTGAAGGGATTTTAGAGAATGTCAAACACTTTTATGAAAAAGGAAAATCGATTGAGAATTTTGAGGATAATGAGATTACGACTTGAAGGAAAGGTGAATGGGGTCAAAGAATATTTTTATTTGTTCTTTGATCCCATTTTTTCTATGCATTTATAACTTGTAATGATTATTTCGATTAATTGTTGGCACAGGCCCTGTGGATTCCCGTTCAATAAGGTGGGTATTTAACAGAATTTCCTGAAGCTCTTCCTTAGGGTGATCCATACGCCATATCAACTGTTCAACGGCCTTCTTTCCATATAAAGTTAAATCGGTATTCACCGTTGTTGTTTTGGGAGTTGTTAAGCGGGACAACTCTCCATTATCAAAGCTGCAAATAGATATGTTATATGGTACTTGGTACCCCTTCATTTGTAAGATTGATAATACAAAGAAGCCGTATCCATCATTTACACAGAACCATGCCGTTGGTTGCTGTATTTGGCATAACCTGTCATTAATAGCTTCTCTAGATTCATGAACGTTTAACACCATAAATTCTTCCTTAACCTGCAGTCCATTTTCTCGAAGTGCTAACAAATAACCTTCCCAACGTTCTTGGTAACTTGGCGAAAACTCTACATTACCAATAAAGCCGATATTGGTATGCCCCAAATCTATGAGATGTTGAACGGCTTTATAGGCTGCAAATCTATTATTTAAGAGAATAGCGTCTGCAGCATTTGAGGGATGGTGATGATCAACCATTACTGTTGTAATTCCTGTGTCAATAATGCGGTTAATATATTCCGAGCTGATATGTGAAATGATTAACATCCCTGACACAGACTGATCTTGTAAAAATGAAGGTAATAGCAAATTGTCTCGTGTATGGTGATCAATGGACTGAATCTTTAATTGCATATTCCTTTTCTTTAATTCTCGTTCAATTGATAGATAAATCTCTCCAAAAAAATTTTTTTGTGAGAAAGCAAAATCTGAAGCTATTAATCCAATCACTTTTTGTTCATTCATTTTTGTTGATTTTTTAGTAGGAACGTATTGATACCCCATTTTGTTAGCCGTTTCTTTAATCAATGCTCTAGTAGAATCACTGACACCAGGTTTACCAGAAAGAGCTTGTGAGATTGCATTTTTTGAAATATTTAATTTGTCTGCTATATCTTGCATCGTAACCTTTTTTGGCATAATTGTTTCTCCTATATTTAAGATTTAAAAGTGTATTATCAGAATCCCTCTTTATTCTATACTAACCAATAGTAGATTACAAAAAACAAACTCCATTTGTAACTTTACAAAATCAATTAATACCTGAAAATAATGTGTATGAAATATGTAGCTGAAGAAAAATAAAAAAGGATAATTGCTACTCTTACTTTCTTTGTAACAAATTATCACCATTTTGTCGAGAAGACTGTGTATAAATTATTCTTGATTATTTAAATGGCTATGAAGATCATTATTTGAAATGAAATCATTCAACATTATAAAAATTTCTATATAATCTATTGACTATTTATTTTGGTAGCATTATAATTAATTTTGTAAAGTTATTTAAGCGGTTTCTTTTCATTATTATAATTTTGTAAAGTTATTGTAAAGTTGAAGAGGTATGATGTTGCCAGTGTTTTAAAAAATATCATATCTAACCCATCATTTCTTTATCTACTAAATTATATATGTTGTGTAGGTAGCGGTTATTTTAATGAAGAGAACTCATGTTAAGTTTCTCAAAAAATAATAAACGGAGGTCAAAGAAATGAGAAAAGCATCATCTTTATTATTAACTGCAATATTAGCATTGTCAACGTTAGCGGCTTGTCAGAATAACACGGGAAATCAAGACTCGGAAAGTGGTACGCCAGGTGTAACAGAAATTGATTTTTGGGCAGCGACTAACCCACCGCAAGAAGCGTTTTGGAAAAAAGTTGCGGATGAATTTAATGAAGAAAATGATGATATTCATGTGAATGTGAGTCAAATGCAAGAATCTCCGACTTCTGAAGCATCTGTTCAGTCTGCTATTGCGGGTGGAGAAGCACCGACATTTTCGGAAAATATTAACCGTGGTTTCGCTGCTCAATTAGCAAATAGTCAAGCGCTTGTTCCGTTAAATGAGGTAGAAGGGTTTGATGAATTGATAGAAAGTCGTAATATGGCTGAAACGATTGAATCATGGGAATTTTCAGATGGAAGCCAGTATGTATTGCCTATTTATTCTAATGCTATGTTATTTGCCTGGAGAACTGATATATTACAGGATTTAGGTTTTGATGATATCCCTGAAAATTACAGTGATGTCTTAGAAGTGGTAGAAGCATTAAAGGCTTCTGACAATGAGAAATTTCTCTGGGCTAAACCTGATTTAGGATCACCTGAAGGTTGGACTAGATGGTTTGATTTCTTTATGTTGTACAACGGAGCTTCTGACGGTAATAACTTCGTGGAAGGAAACGAACTAATTGCTGATGACGAAGCGGGTAAGGCAGTATTGGAATTTATGTCTCAACTAGAAGGTGAAAATGCTTTACTAACTAGTGAAGCAAGTGACCCATTTGAAACGGGGTTAGGTATTTTTTCTGACCTTGGACCTTGGTCTTTCCCTTATTGGAGTGAACAGTTTCCAGAAATGGTTTATGGGGAAACCTTTGAACTTTCAGGACCACCAGTACCAGATGGTATGAGTACAGATAATGTAAAAACATTCGCCGATGCGAAGGGGATTGTATTTTATGCGTCTGCCACAGAAGAGGAGCAAGCGGCCGCCATGGAATTTTTGACGTGGGTATATTCGGATCCAGAGAGGGATCTGCAATGGTTTGAGGAAACAAATATGCCGCCAGCACGTGATGATTTGACATCTAATGAATCATTTAATGCCTTCTTAGAAGAGAATCCAGCATTAATTCCATATGCAGAGGCAGTTCCTAATGGAGTACCACCCATTGATAATCCTAACTACAATGATATACAAACACAAATAGGGGAGCAAGCGTTTAATCCAGTTGTTAGAGGGGAGAAAGACCCTGAACAGGCTTGGAAGGATATGAAACAAGCTATTGAGGGGGAACTCCAAAATGAATAACAAAAGTGACAACAGGTTGGGCTGGCTATTTGCTAGCCCTTACCTATTATACACATTTATTTTTTTCTTAATTCCGTTAGTCTGGTCTGTCTATTTAGCATTTACAAATTGGGATCTTATTTCTCCAACATATGACTTTATAGGGTTAAATAATTTTATCCAAGCGTTAAAGCATCCGGGAGTTCAATCAGCTTTTTTTGTAACGTTTAGGTTTCTTGCTGTTTACGTACCAATGGTTATTTTTCTATCGCTAGTGGTAGCTCTAACAGTCCAAGGGTTGCCAAGGTTAAAAGGAATATTTTTGGTAGGTTTCTTCTTACCATACTTAGCCTCTGGAGTTGTTTCGGCGTTTATCGTTAAAGGGATTTTATCCTATAATAGTCCGTTAAATGAGTTTTTAAGAGGAATAGGTTTGGATATTGATTGGTTAGGAACCCCATTTTCGGCCCTTGTAATTGTAGCGTTTATGATCGCCTGGAAATTTTCTGGTTATTATGCATTGATTTTAACTGCAGGTTTGGAAAGTATTAATGGTGAAGTCTATGAGGCTGCTGCAATTGATGGTGTATCAGGATGGCAAAAGTTTTGGAAAATTACTTTGCCTTTATTGTATCCATCGCTTTATACAGTCATTATTTTAGCTGTAGGAGTTACTTTTGGGATTTTTACAGAGGTATACCAGTTAACCGGTGGAGGTCCTAATTATGCAACGAATACGTGGCAGATGGAAATTTATAACCAAGCTTTTTCTAACATGGATGCAGGTTATGCCTCTGCCGTTGCGTTAATTGCTTCAATTGTGACATTTGCCTCTATTTATGTATTTAAAAAATTACTAGAACTGTGGGGGAAACGAAATGGTATGGTCTAAAAAAAATAAATGGCAGACTTTTAAGTATGTGTTTGCATTAGCTTTACTAACGTTAATGATTTTTCCCTATATTTATATGGTATTAATGTCGTTTGCAACATGGGATCAGATTGATAGAGTGCTAATACCTACAGAATTCACACTGCGTTCTTATGAGTGGTTGTTTAATCCTCAAGAAGCTGTCGTTCCTAGGCCTTGGCTGCGTTCCTTTTTTAATACGGTCATTGTTTCTGGTGCATCGACTTTTCTTATGATGATAACGGGTATCGTTGTCGCATATACCTTAGCGAAAATAAAATTCAAGGGTGGTATATTTCTCAATAATGTGATCTTATTTCAAATGTTCTTTCCGGCTGTGATCTTGCTTGTGCCCCTGTTTTTACTTGTACAAAATGTTGGTTTATTTGATACGTATTGGGCGATGATTGTTCCTAAAGCGTTGAGTTTATGGGCTGTTTTTATGTATACAAACTTTTTTCGTTCAATTCCAGATACATTTATTGAATCGGCTAAATTAGATGGGGCATCTACTTTACAAATTATGTTCAAGATTGCCGTTCCTATGTCTAAATCTATTACGACAGTTATTTTCTTATTTCTATTTATGGAAAGATGGACGGAATTACTATGGGATATGATTGTTGTTCGAAGTGACCAAATGTTGACGCTCAACGTTTTAATTTCTCAAATGTTCGGTCCTTATGGAGGGTATCCAGGCCCAATGTATGCTGCCTCCGTTTTATTGACGTTACCTATTGTTATTTTGTTCCTTTTCTTTGCCAAACGATTTAAAGAGGGTATGCAATTTACGTTGAAATAGATTATAAGATAATGGTTTTCTTATGGTTTTTTAGTTTAAGAAAGCATTCCTGTAATAAAGCAAAATGAGGATTGAACCAAAAAAGCCCCCTTGGTATGATACGAGGTGTCCACAGCTGATCAGCAAAAATGGACCCTTAAATAAAACCAAGGAGGACTATCATGAATTATAAACAAAATGAAAAGATATTACAACTCACGGATGAAACTCTAATTGTAGGGGTAGACATTGCCAAAGAAAGGCATGTTGCCCGTGCCCAAGACTTTCGAGGGATTCAGTTCGGAAAAGCATTGTACTTTGACAATAGTTTGGAAGGTTTTCAGCACTTTATGTGTTGGATGAATGAATTAGCCTTGGAAAACAATAAACATCATAGAATGATAGGTATGGAACCTACTGGGCATTATTGGCTGCCATTAGCTTATTGGCTAATGGAGAAACACCAAAAAGTCGTTGTCGTTAATCCAGCCCATGTGAAAAAGTCAAAAGAGCTAGATGACAACTCACCGACGAAGAATGATGTGAAAGATGCTAGGGTTATTTCACGCTTAATCCAAGATGGCCGCTATTCTGAACCGCACTTACCAGAAGGAATCTATGCAGAACTTCGAGAAGGTATGAATATGTACGATCAATTAATGAAGGACCTTCAAGCAGTACAAGGCCGCGTTCATCAATGGATCGACAGGTACTTCCCGGAATATACAGCAGTCTTTGCGAAATGGGAAGGACAATCATCGATACAAGTATTAAAAATGGGTTTGTTTCCGGATGAAATCGTGGAAACAGATGAAATGACAATACTTTCAGAAATCCGTAAAGAGGTCAAAAGAGGAGTTGGATTGAAAAAGGTCCGACAATTAAAAGAAACTGCGCGTCATTCTATAGGTCTTCAGGAAGGTAGAACCATGGCGAGGATGAAAATCATCACACTGATGGATCAATATACTCTCCTTCATGAAAAAATGAATGAAGTGTGGAAAATGATAGAAGAATTAATGGGCACCATTCCAGGTGTAAAGGAAATGACGGATATTAAAGGGATAGGAGATATTACGATAGCTGCCTTCTTAGCAGAAGTAGGAGATTTAAACAAGTATGTTCATCCAGAACAGATCATTAAGTTAGCAGGGTTGAACTTAAAACTGGAAACGTCAGGAAAATGGAAAGGAAAAACGGTCATTACCAAGAGGGGGCGCCCTAAACTACGTGCCCTACTTTTTAAAGTCATTTTGCCCTTAGTCAATCATAACCCTGCATTTAAAGCATTACATGAGTATTTTACAACAAGAAAAGAAAATCCATTAAAGAAAAAGCAATCCTTAATTGCCTTGTGTTGTAAGTTGATTCGAGTGTTGTTTACTGTAGGTAAGAAGCAAGTAGCATTTAGTCCAGAAAGGATGTTACGTGATATTCCGCATTTTCGTTTACAAGATGCAGCTTAATTAGACGAACGGTTTTACTCTGTTTTAACGAGAGCCATTTTTAGAATGTTGATTTTAGTTGGTTTTACAATAACATCTGAAGCACGGAGCAGTCGGCAAATTTTTATACAATCGGGCAATGACCCTGTAGGAAAGCATCGCCGGCCCCCACTTCATGGATAGACCGAACGAGGGAATGTGTGCGCAATGACGCTGTGAGATGTGGGAGGGTTTGTCACCATGAGTATTGTGGGATTTATTGTGCGATCATAACACCATATATTACCATTTTTTTCAAAAGAAAAGGATGGCTTATTAAGTACACCCTTTTCCTCAAAAACTGCATGAATTGTTTGGTTATAGCTAGTAAAGATGTTCATAATCCATTCAAATAAAAATGAAATTCTAAGAAAAACAAAGAAAACAAGAGAAAACGTTAGTATATAGAGGGAGGTGTACATGATAAAGTGAGCTTCTGTTGAGTTTTTTATAAGATATTCATTGTGAAAAGGATGAGAAATAAATGATAAAACTAATAAAGAACGATTTAAAAACGTGCGATGTGTTAGTAGATGAATTTAAACAAACTATCCAGCCAACAAATCCGGAAAAATTATTATTTTCTGGAGTGAACGGCCGTGATGTTTATAATATCACTGCTCCTTTTTTGGATGAAGGAGATTTCATTATTGCCGGTCGAGTAGAGGAAAGAGATAGTGAAGATTCTCAAGTGTACTTTTTTGTAGAACATAATGGAAGGTGGATACCACGGGAAGGAGCGCCAATCTTTGATTTGCAAGATCCTTTTGTTACTAGAATAGATGGTGAGCTTGTTCTAGGTGGTGTGGAAACCTTTCCTTCACCAACCATTGAAGGAGCATTAGGATGGCGTACGATTTTTTATAAAGGAAAATCTCTCGCATCTTTGAAGCGTTTTGCACAAGGTCCAGATGGAATGAAAGATTTGCGCCTTGTAGAGTTACAAAATGGTTCCATTGGTGTTCTTACTCGTCCTCAAGGTAAGAAAGGAGGAAAGGGTAAAATTGGTTTTTCGAAAATTTCTTCTCTAGATCAGTTAACTCTAGAGGTGATCGAAGTAGCACCACTTTTGACGGGCCAGTTCAAAGATGAAGAATGGGGTGGAGGAAATGAAATGCATGTCTTGTCTAACGGATTATTAGGAATATTAGGACATATAGCTTCCTTTGATAAAGTGGGAAAGCGTAAATATTTCCCTATGGTTTTTGTACTGAATCCTGAAACTTTAGAATACTCTGATTTACAAATTATTGCACTTCGTTCCAATTTTATCAATGGACCGGCGAAAAGAACTGATTTAGTGGATGTGGTTTTTAGTGGCGGGCTGGTTCGAAAATCAAACGGAACAGCAGTTTTATATGCGGGAATTAGTGATGTTGAGGCACAAACAGTTACTATACAAGATCCCTTTATACAATATGAGAATGAGGAGAATAAGTGATGAAAATATATCGATACGAAGAAAATCCAGTTATTACCCCAAAGGATGTGAGACCGCACCGTGAAGATTTTGAAGTTATAGGGGCGTTTAATGCTGGTATAACGGAGTACGATGGAGAAATAATTATGTTACTACGAGTAGCGGAACGTCCTATTAATAAAAATCCAAATTTAGTAAAAGTACCAATTTATAATATACAACAAGACAGTCTAGAAATTATGGAGTTGAATGCTGATGACAAAGATTATGATTTTACTGATCCAAGATCTATTTTAAAGCATAATAAATATAAGTATTTAACATCCATTTCTTATCTTCGTATTGCAAGAAGTAAGGATGGTCGTAATTTTACAGTGGACAATGATCCATTCCTATATCCATCGAATGAATTGGATATGTTTGGTGTGGAGGATCCTCGTATAACTAAAATTGGTGATACGTATTATATCTATTTTAGTGCCGTTTCTTCTATGGGAGTTGGTGAATCATTAGTTTCTACAAAGGATTGGATTCAGATTGAACGTCATGGAATGATTTTTGCTCCTGAAAACAAAGATGTACTTATTTTTCCAGAAAGAATCAATGGGAAATATTACGCTCTTCATCGCCCGGTGCCTAAGTCGTTTGGTGCACCAGAGATTTGGATAGCAGAATCTGGAAATCTATTATACTGGGGAAATCATAAGCCTCTACTAGGTTTGCGTGAAGGGCAATGGGATGACGGTCGAATCGGTGGTGGAGCCGTTCCGATTAAAACAGATAAAGGATGGCTTGAACTTTATCATGGTGCTTCAAAAGATAATCGATATTGCATGGGAGCTGTCTTGCTTGATTTGCAGGATCCGACTAAGGTAATTGCTCGCTCGCGACAGCCATTCTTAGAGCCAGAAACAGATTATGAAACCAAAGGCTTCTTTGGAGATGTGGTTTTTTCTTGTGGTGCGTTAGTAGAAGGTGATGTAGTAAGGATGTACTATGGTGTGGCAGATACATCCATGGCTTGCGCAGAATTAAGCCTTCAAGAAATACTAGACTCATTAGTGTGAAAAATCATAGACAAGAAGATGTAAAGAAAGAATTAAGGGTTGATCCAACGAAGTAAGGGGACTAGTGATGGAGTGGCAGAGACAATATAATAAATGGAAACATTGTGAACGATTAGATGAAGAATTAAGGGTAAGACTTATTGAGCTAGAAAGTAATTCTATGATATTAGAAGATAGCTTCTATAAAGCATTAGCATTTGGTACTGGAGGAATGCGGGGGGAGATAGGTCCTGGTACAAACCGCATTAATATGTACACGATTCGTAAAGCAGCAGAAGGCTTGGCAAGTTACATTACAGAAAGTGGTGATCAAGCTAAAAAGCGAGGAGTTGTGCTAGCCTATGATTCCCGTTTTAAATCGTCGGAATTTGCTATGGAAGCAGCAAAAACATTAGGAAAACATGGTATTTTAACTTATGTGTTTCAATCTTTACGTCCAACACCAGAGCTATCTTTTGCTGTTCGTTATTTAAATGCATACAGCGGTATTGTGATTACAGCGAGTCATAATCCGCCTGAATATAATGGATTTAAAGTATATGGTGCGGATGGAGGACAGATTCCGCCGTCTGTTGCTGAAGAAATAATGGTAAAAATAAATCAAGTAGGAAATGAATTGGATGTTGAAGTAGCGCAAGAAGAAAAGTTAAAAGCAGCTGGTTTATTGAAGATAATAGGTGATAAAATAGATAAAGCGTATCAGAAGCAATTGCAAACGATTGTAATCAGTCAAGACATTATCCATGAAACTGCCTCAGCTTTGAAGATTGTCTATACTCCATTACATGGGTCAGGTAATATACCCGTGAGGGAATGTTTAAAAGCTATTGGATTTCAGCATATAAAAATAGTCCCAGAGCAAGAACTGCCAGATCCAAACTTTTCAACCGTGGAAGCGCCCAATCCAGAAGAGCATGCAGCCTTTAAATTAGCAATTCAATATGGTGAAAAATTAGACGCAGACATATTGCTGGGAACGGATCCAGATGCTGATCGTGTAGGTGTAGCAGTAAAAAATAATCAAGGGATATATCAAGTATTGACGGGAAATCAAATTGGAGCAATCCTACTTCACTATTTAATCACACAAAAGAAAGCGAGTCACACGTTAAAGGATAATAGTATCGTGCTAAAAACGATTGTGACCTCAGAAATTGGACGAAAAATTGGGGATGCTTATGGTATAAAGACTCTTGATACCCTAACAGGCTTCAAATTTATAGGTGAGAAAATAAAAGAATTGGAAGAAGATGAGGACAGGCAATTTTTATTTGGCTATGAAGAAAGTTGCGGATATCTGATTGGTGACTTTGTTCGTGATAAAGATGCTGTTCAATCATGTTTAATGATTGCAGAAGTAGCAGCTTTTTATAAATCAAAAGGAAGAACACTTTATCAAGGGTTAATCGATATTTTTGAGGAGTATGGTTACTATCTGGAAACGATGAAATCTTTAACACTGAAAGGAAAAAATGGGAACGAACAAATAAAGAAAATAATGGACGCATTTCGTAGCAAACCCCTTCTTAGTGTTGCTGGTAAGGAGGTAGTTCTTATAGAGGATTATCAGTCTAGGATAAGGACAGACAGTGCTACGAAGAGACAAGAGACCATTCATCTTCCGAAATCTAATGTATTAAAGTTTTATTTGGAAGATGACTCATGGTTCTGTCTAAGGCCATCTGGTACGGAACCAAAGATTAAGTTTTATTTTGGGGTTAGAGAGGAAACGATGGCTACTAGTGAACAATTACTTGATTCTATTAAAACAGTAGTACTGCTCCATATAAGACAGTTGATAAGTGGTTAATGAAAAAAGCAACAAACAAGTGCTATTTGCTAATTTGTTTTAATGAATGAAAACCATCCTGGCAAATCTTATAGTCAGGATGGTCATTGTTAAATATTATACTGTTGCTGTTAGACGGTTAAGAAGTATAGAAGTATAAATGAGAAATAATGTGCAAGTGTTTTAAAAATGACTATTCATTTCACACTATTCCCACTTCACCTTAAACGTCTTAATCTCAAACGGCTGAAAACGAATAGGTTGACCCAAATCAATGGCCTGCTTAGGTTCTTCTAACAAATTCGTCTCGATGATTTCTTCTACATCGATATTTAAAAGCAACTGCACTTGTGAATGACTGCCTGATGTTTCATACAATCGAATAATAATATCATTATCGTTTTCTGCCTTTTTCAATGTCGCCAGCATCACATGATTTCCTTCTATTTGTACAAAAGAAGAGGTGTTGTTATTTTGTTGTGCGCCCTCAAGCTCTGTAGAACGAACAGGAACATTTAATTCATATCCCTCTTTGTACACATCTCCAGCAATAAAGTCTCCTTGATGCGGATAGAAGCTATAAGTAAATGCATGCTCGGCTCGATCGGCCTCTGGATCAGGGCTGCCTGAACTTCGTAATAGATTTATATCCAGCTCATTTCCTTCGGCGCGATGTCCGTATTTACAATCATTCAATAAGGCAACACCATAGTTTGGCTCAGACATATCGATCCATTGATGGGCGCTGATTTCGTCCTTAGCAAAGTCCCAGGAAGTATTACGATGTGTCGGGCGCTCCATATAGCCAAATTGAATATCGCAATGCACATGAGTACTTCTTATGTGGAGTGGAAAAGAAGTTCTCAACATCTTATTAGACTCCTGCCAGTTTGTTTTTGTCTTAAAATCAAGACGGCGGCTGTTTAGTGTTAAACAGATGGATTGCTCGATGGTCGAGTTCCCATATTGATAGATGTGATTAATACTCGCCGTTGGCCCCTCGGTATGGCATTGAACCGTTAGTAACTCAGGTTGCATATGGATGGTTGATCGATAATCGGATGGGAAGTCCCAGCCATCGCCGTGGTCGTGATAAATAGTTAGCTGATTAGCAGAGCTGCCTGCTGCGATCGTCTCTCGTTGATTTTCTTTATCATAAATAGAACGAATCGTACCATCTGGTTGAAAAGAGACACTTAGAATATCATTTTCCAACAACTCAGGCTCTGCTCGCAATGGGGATTTTGCTAGATCATCCATGTTTGCTGCTTCTCCTAGCGAGTGGTATCCCATCGGTGGAAGGGTGATTTTCTTCCAGTTGTCATGATTGGATACCCACTTCTCTCTGGACCAAGGCAATGAGTTGAAAAAGGTAACCCCAGATAGTCCTAAATGCCGGCTTAGTGCTTGATAATGTTCTTCTATCCATCTCTCTACTTGATTCAACATCTTGTGGTATCGCTCTAATGATTCTTCATAGACACGTCCAATCGAGGAGCCGGGCAGAATATCATGAAATTGGTAAAGCATCACTTCTTTCCAGATGGTATCCAGCTCGTTGGCGGGATATGGCTTGATTCCTTTGATCATCGTGAGCGTAGCGGCAAATTCTAGCTCGCGTAAGGCGATTTCCAGCAAACGATTGAATCGCTTATTACGTGCTTGAGACGTGAGTGTTCCCTGGTGTTTCTCTAAATAAAGCTCTCCCACCCAAGTTTTATATTGATCAGCGGAGACTGCTAGCTTATCAAAAAATTCGATCGATGTTTCTTGCACTACTGGCGATAGCCCCAACAAATTTTTCTCGCGTTCCAGGCGTTCTAAGTGTTCTTGACCAGGCCCGCCGCCGCCATCGCCAATACCGAATAACATAAGGCTGTGTTCCGAAATATTCTTGTCGTAATATTCACGCTCTATTTTCTTAATCGATCTGGGAGCGGCAGGGCTGTTATACGTATCCTCTGGCGGTAGATGAGTCAAGATCTTACTGCCATCTATCCCTTGCCAATAAAAGGTGTGGTGCGGATGATCATTATATTCACTCCAAGAGAGCTTTTGCGTCATGACATAGTCAATATTTGCTTGCTGCAGGATTTGTGGCAAAGTAGGGGAGTAACCGAATATATCAGGCACCCACAATGTGCGCACATCCTTACCGAATTCGTCCGCAAAGAACCTTTTTCCATGTATGACCTGGCGAACGAGAGATTCTCCGCTAGGGATATTCGAATCAGGTTCAACCCACATACCACCTTGTACTTCCCAACGCCCTTCGGCAATTCGTTGTTTGATTTGTTCGTACAGCTTAGGGTAGTATACCTTCATCCACTGATATAACTGGGGTTGACTAGCGCCAAAGATATAGTCAGGATACTTTTCCAAGTTCCGAAGTACAGTGGCGAAGGATCTCGCTCCTTTACGAATCGTTTCCCTGATTGGCCAGAGCCACGCTAAGTCGATATGGGCATGGCCAATGGCGCTGATGGTCAATTCGACATCTCCATTTTGTTTGCCAAGTGGTACGGCCAATATATGGCGAGCCTGCTTGATGAGATCAGGTGACCAATCGACTAGCAAAAGGGAAACATCATATAAAGCCTGTAAGATCCTCGCCTTGCGGACAGCGTCATCCTCCAGCTGTTCTGCCAGCTCCAACAATACTTCAACATCATAGTATAAGGCCAGTGCCTCTTCATCACAGCTAGCAATCGTCGCCTCTTTTAAAGTACCGGATCTGTAATGACCAAACAGATCATTACAACCAGCGTCCGCCCATATGTTGATTTGTTCTGTCCCTAAGGCTTGATCTGTTACTTCTACCACTCTTTTTCCTGGCTTGCCTAGTGCGAGTTCGAATTCTGAATTGACATTGGTTAAGCCCTGAGTTGGAGTACCTGCATGATCGACGATACACAATTCCCCATTGACATCTATTAACAGTACAATTTTATCTCCGTGAGCACTTGAAGGAACCTCCCCGGTAAAATGGAACCAGGCACAATCCCAAAGCTCTCCCCATTTGTCGCCAGCAGCCAGGGTGAGGTAGTGGCCTGTCTCTTTTTCAGTAAAAGAGACAGGCTCTTTGGTTACCCATGCTTCTGTTCGCAAGGGAGCAATTTCTTTGTAAATGTTCGCTTCAATAAAATCTTTCATTCGATGTAATTTTTCTAATCTTATTTGTTCGTATGGCATGATTGACCCTCCGACCTTCTAAAGTTGAGTGGATATTTAGAGAGTAATTTGAATCGTTACTCCATCCGGGTGGTTATCATAAGTAAGCAGTAGCGTGTGGCTGTCTGGCTCCCATTCCGTATCTGCCTCCTGATATTTGCCCGGTTGTGTGGCAATAGATACTTTCTTCGGTTCTTCAGGACACTTTATTCTGTTGACGCCGGGTACATGCAGTGGTCCTTTTGCTAAAAAGGTGAACTGCCCTTGCTCTACTTCTGCTTCCTCTATTCGAGAGGAAGCGGCAATGACCTCGAAGCGTTGGCTATCTTGTTGATGCTGTAAATCATACACAAATGATTGCTTACCTGGAGAAACGTTGATGGTCTTATGGACGGTTAACTGATCATCTAATAAATCGACAAACAAACCGTCTAGCTGTAATACTTGTTCAGAAACCGACTCATCCAAAACGGCACTGATAATATAAGGTCCTCTTCTAATCAATAAATAGTTTTGTTCTTCCCAGATATCGTTTTGCTTGCCGGCTTCTTTGGTTCTTTTTACTGCTGTTAGTAATTGCTCTGCCATTTCTGCACTTTGCGCAAATTGCTTTGGATGTTTACGCAGAAGATGGACGACGCCTTTTCCGACTGCGTGCATATCTTGCTCTGATTGCTGATCTATCCCTAAGACTTCCAATAGATGTGCTGCCGGATTAGTGAAGGTTTTCTCCCCTTGGTTCCACCATTCTTTTGCTTGATGATAAGGATCACTGTCATCCCCAACATAAATGAGACAGCCGCCTTCCTGCACCCACTGACTTAAGGCAAGATGGATATCTGGTGATTCCGGTTTCATATACTCATAGCTTAAAATTAAGGTGCGATAAGGATCGAGATACGATGGGAATCGTCTAATATTATCTAATTGCACAGGTCTTATCGGTACCCCAGCCTTTAAAAATGGTAAGGTTAATCCATAAAAATCGGACCAGTGTAATAACTCCTTGGCTGTATCGGTCTGCAGCATATCCACTTTTGTTCCATCATAGCGTTGTGATACCTCTTCGTTGGAGCTATCCAACGGACTACGTTGAAACATGGCGGAATCAGAAAGGAAAACGCCGATGGTATCTTGGTTTCCATCCCATTCGATGAAATCCTGCTTTAAATCTCGTAGGGTGTTCATCAGAATCAGCAAGGTTGCGGCATAGCTTGCAGGAATCTTCTCTTTGCCTGTGCCGTCTTTTTTGGGATAGGATTTAGTAAAAATACGATCCGGCCATGGCGAAATCTCATAGTGCCAGACATTAGGATGAAACAGTGATGCCGTTAATGTCTTGATATAATTTTGTTTGTAATCCTCCCAGTCATAACTTGGGTTATCCTCAATCGGGTCATGTAAAAACCAGATTTTCCGATCGGTGCCGCGGGCAAGTTCTTGCATCATGCCATACTCTAAATAAGCTGTCTCAAAGGTACGCTCCTTGGTAACTCCTTTGTAGACATTCGGTGTGCGTGATGTCCCTGTCCAAACTTGAGCAATATAACCATCGATGGTAGGTAAATCAAGTAATTGTGATTGAGGACTGACAATCCGCCATTGTGTATAGTTAATTAAGCTATGTGTAGGCACATAGAAACGAAGCTCCCGACCATAGGTGACCAGTGCGTATTCTTTCAATTCTCCACAAAGCCGATCTAGGCAACGTTTGTATAGATAAGCCTTTAGTTTGGAAGCTCGGTATTGAGCGTCTGCCGATTCATGAGGGGCTTTCCAGGGTTCTTTATAATAAATTTGCCACTCTCTTTTAAAGGCTTCTGAATACCCGCCTTCTACCCAAAACTCTGGCTCTTCCAAATGAATAGCTTCTACTCCGGCATCTACGGCCTTTTTAATTCTTTGCGTAAGGAAATCGGTGTAAGCAATCGTTGGTACCATGTAGGGTACGTCCTTACCGTGGCTGATTATATCGCCAAGGCGGTTCTTTTGTGCCTCCTCCCAGTGATTTTTCCCGTCTACTTTTCCATATAAATAATCTTGATATTCTCCCCAAGCAACGCCAGTCATTAGATGGGTGATATAGCCTTTTTGCTGCCATTCCTGAATTCGTTGGGGCATCGAATCGTCAATGCCGTAAACCATGACAAAATCTGTTTGTAAATCAATCGCTGGGTGATAAGGCACCCTTTCCTGAAAGCCTGTACGTTCTTCCGATCTGTTTATACTATACATCCTGTCCCTCCAGATTAACTTTTTTATTGTTCTTCCAGTCTGCTTGTAAAAGTAAGAGGATATAGACACCACCTACGACGGATCGGTTTTTAAAGTTCATTCGCTTGGCTGTTTTGGTGTCATACCAATCCGAAAAAGGTACCCTGTCTGATGTTTCATGTAAAAAGCGCCAGAGCGGCTTGATTAGAGCCCTTTTATCCTCGCGTTGTTTCGCTAAGGACGCTGCCCATACCAGCCAATCCGCTTTCGTATAGGTTTCTCGACTATCTAATGGTGTGCCGTAGCGATTTCTTTGCGCTAGGTAGTAGCTAACCTCTTGTTCTTTTACCTCTTTAGAAAATAGATTCAATGAGAAGATATCATCCCAAATTAGGTTGTACTTTAGGCTCCATGTGTTTGGCTGATTAAAGGTCAAGCGGTAGTGATCTTTGTCATCTGCCATGCGTTCCCATTCATTGGCCATGTCCTGAGCTAATGCTAACCATTGCTTCTTCTCTTCCTGTTTACCAATCCACCCACATAACAGACCATAACTGGCGATTCCCATGATTGCTTTGATGGAGAGGTTGGCATTATGAGCAAGATGTCCGGCAAAATCATCGGTGCAAAGTTGATGCTGTGGATCAAGGCCATTATTTTTTAGGTGCTGGGCCCATTGAGAGAGTAAATCCCAGTTTTCCTCGGCGAAATCGGTCTGATCGTCAGCCAAACAGACGGCGGCCATCATGATTAATAGATTGCCGGACTCTTCAATTGGCATTTGGTTTTCTAATTTGTTGTCACCATAGACCTGTCCGTTGGCAACTGGATAGCAGCCCACGTCATGTGGAGCAAAATCAAACGGCCACTCAGGTGATCGCGCAAAATGAAAGATAGCTCGCATCATTCCTTTAACCAAGTCAGGATTGTAAAGGAGAAACAGCGGAGTAGATGGGTAACTGATATCGACCGTCCCAATGCAACCATTGCTGTTGTTCTCCTTAGACAGAAATAATAACTCCCCATTATCATCTAAGACCAGCTTATGTGCTGCAATTGCTTGTCGATAGGCGAGGGCAGTGATATCGCGATAGTCCTCTCCACCGGCTGCAGTCGTGGCTTGGTTTAATTGCTGGTCAAATGCTTGACATTCTCGTCTGATATCGTGATATTCCGTGATGGCTGATTGGATAACGTCAGATATTTCCTGTCCGTTTCGTTTCCAGTAGCCGGGAAGGTGTTGATGAAAATATTCGATCGAAAAAATATCATCATAAGCAAGCACGATAAAGTTGGATTTTTTGTCTTGACTAACAGTGTCATAATTTATCGTAGTTGCCATGACAGGACAATCCTCATCCACGCTTCTTGGCGTATAGGAATGATCCTTTTCAGTTAAGCGCCCATTGATCGCCCATTTCCTGCGCACATCACTCGAATCAATCACCGAATGGCTATGCTGTGCATCAGGCAGTGCTAAATGGAGGTAGCCCCAGTCAATCCGGGTATCATCTCCTGTTCGTTTTAATATCGGTTGATCTTGAGTGCCCATTTTCATGACTTCGGTTTGATTTGCTAACGAATATCTCGACCAAGTGACCTTTTGTTCGGTGTCATGCACACACCATTCCCCAGTTACATCAAAATAAATCTGCACATCATGTGTTTGATGATCATTAGATGATACTTCAAATGCGACATAGGAAGCCGGACGAGACAGCAGATCCAGTTTATCAAGCAGAAGGGGCGTCATGAATTCTACTTGAAGCTGGATTCCGGCTCCTTCCAATGTATAACTAGTAGTTAATGGATCAACCGTAAGCTGTGTTTGCTCTAAGTGATCGATGTCGTCATGAATTTTCTTGCCCATAAAGTGATACACCTTACCATCGACACGTATCATGCCCGTCATACCGTGAATGCCAGTTGTTCCGTTTTCGTTATATGTCCAATGGTGGGTATGATTATCATAGAGGTGGTCATTACCGCTCCAAACATTGAAATAAGGATCTACCGTTAACAAAGGAACGGCAGGGGGTCTAAATGCAGTCGTCATGTTTTCACGTCCTTCTATTTGGAATAGGAAGCCCCTTCTATATTGGAAAGGGCTTCTTTAAGCAAGGTATTAATTGGAAGTACGATAACGCATAAATTCTGTTCCACTTTGTGCTTGTTCCGTGATCTCTGCAGCAACCTCTTCAATTCCGGCATTGCGGAGGGCGTCACGTGTTTCGTTAATAATGCTAAGCGCCTCTTCATCTGAACCTGCATGAATTGCCTGTTGCACAACATCTCCCATCACAATTGTCACCGGTTCAATTTGTTCAAAATTAGGGTGATCCCTTAAGACAGAATAAGGATCTATTCCAGTCACAGGTTGAACCCCGTCTTGTCTGACGATCTCAGCATACTCCTGTTGTACTTGATATTGTTTATTCGCTTGATGCCCCAAAGGTCCACCGCCTAATGTCGTTACGCGATCCATACCGGAAAGTGTTAAATAAGCGTTGTCTATTCCCTCATCCTTCAAAGTACCATCATTTATCTTTTCGATAACTTCTTCTTTAGCTACTACTTCGCCATCTTCTAAATCATAGTGTTCGCCTTCAATACCAAACTTGGAAAGCATATAACCTTCATCACTGGATAAATAATCAAATAAGCGGACAAATGCCTCTAGTTTTTCCTCGGAAGCGTCACCAAAGACAGCAATAAGCTGACTGCCCTGCACATTAAATTCGGTACGATAACGATCACCGCTAAAGTCTTCCATCGGTCCTAAAGGTACATATTTTTCTTCTAAGTCACCTTGTTTTGCGTCATTCCACATACCATTAAATTGATTCGGCATGACGGCATATCTTCCTTGAGATATTTTTTCGCGAGCAATTGTTCCTGTATGTGAGAATACCTCTGGATCCACTAATCCTTCTGCCATTAATTTTCGCATAAATAATACCCATTCCTCGTACTCTTCGGTCATAAAGTTGTATCTAGCATTACCTTCTTCATCGATAAACCAACTGCCTGCACCTGCTACGGGTACAAACATTTCAGAGGTAATATCTAATGGCCAGCCGTTATCATAAGCTCCTAAAGGGAAAACTTCATTGCCACTTTCTTCAAATCCACCTTCTTTCACTGCCTTCAGAAAATCATATAAGTCATCAGGTGTTTGCACCGAATCTGGGTCAATCCCCACCTCATTAGCAATATCCTGATTGACATATAAGCCATACAACCAATCCCCAATATCTTCTTCTGTTGATGGATACATAGAATGAAGAATGAATTGTCCGCCTTGCTGCTGACTGATGATATCATTGTACAAAGAAACAGACATGTTCTCTTCTTTCACTACTTCAGCTAATCTCTCATGTTCTTCAATATATGGTGTTAAATCATGCAAGAGGCCATCGTTCGCTGCTTCTAACAATAACTCTGATTCTTTACCCCAGGCTGGACCGATATAGACATCCGGAAATTCTCCGGTTGCTAATACCTGTGTCAGCTTATCTACCTCGCTGCCATTGGTATATTCAAACTCCAAGCTGACTCCTGTTTCTTCCCTGATTTTTTCTGCAACAGGATTATTCATGGGATCCTCTGGTGCATTACCACCGGAGCCATTCCAGTTGTGCAATACCTTTAACGTTACTTCACCATCACCTTCCCCAGAACTATCTTCGTTACTACAAGCCGCCAAAAGCGTAAAACTGAGCATCACCATCAACCACACAATTACTTTTGTTCTCATTTTTCTTTCCCCCATTTTAGGTTTTTTGGAAAACGAAATAAATTATCCTTTAATTGAACCTACCATAACCCCCTTGACAAAGTATTTTTGTAGAAATGGATATATACAGATAATCGGTAAGGTTGCTACGATTAATGTTGCCATTCTCAGTGACTCTGGAGTGACATTAATAATACCGGATGCTACGGTAGTGCCGGACTGTGAGGATCTTTGAGCGGCATTGGCCAATGCTTCGGATTCCGTTAATAATTCATTAAGTAATGTCTGCACGGGTCGCAATGCCTCATCAGTAACAAAGTAAGCACCGGTAAACCAATCATTCCAATGAAAAACGCCTTGGAATAAAGCGATCGTTGCCAACACTGGTCTAGAAAGCGGTAGGATGATCGTCATAAAAATGCGAAAATTACTTGCGCCGTCGATTTGTGCCGATTCCTCCAGTGATTTTGGCAGCTGTTCAAAGAAAGTACGAATAATAATGATGTGGAAAAAGCTGAACAAAAACGGAAACACATAGACCCAAAAGTTATTAATTAATCCCAGCTCTCGAAATAAAATAAAGTTGGGAATCATTCCTCCACTAAAGATCGAAGGTATAAAAATAAAGAAAGTAAAGAATGTTCTTCCAGGTAACCCCTTTTTGGTAAGGGCATAGGCAAATAATGCAGACAGAAATACATGTAAACTAGTACCAATAACGGTTCGTAACACGGTGATGACATAAGCATTTAAAAATGTGCTATCTTGAAAGATTTGAATATAGTTTTCAAGAGTGAATCCGCGTGGAAGAAAATAAATAGGATGTTTCATTGCCTCGGCACCATCACTGAATGAATAGGCTAGGATATAGATGAATGGATAGAGGGTGCAGAAGGCGAAAACAGCTAATAATGTATAGTTAACAATGGAAAACACCGACCAATTTCTCTTCATTTTGCACGATACCTCCTTACCATAATGATGTGTCATTGACTTTTTTACTAATGCTATTGGCAATGATAATTAAAATTACACCTATCGCTCCTTGGAATAACCCCACGGCTGTAGCATAGCTTAGTCTGCCCTGCTCCAAACCTGATTGAATAACATGCACATCTAAAACTGTGCCAATCGAAGCAGTAGCTGGTGTGTTAAGCAGTAGCAATTGTTCATAACCTACAGTCATAATGCCTCCACAGGCTAGCAGGAACATAATCACCATTACCGGTCGTATCGAGGGTAAGGTAATATGCCACATTTGCCGGAAGCGATTAGCGCCGTCCATCTTGGCCGACTCATATAATTGCTGATCAACCCCCGAGATAGCTGCTAGATAAATAATCGCTCCGAAGCCGACTGCTTTCCAAATATCAGAAAGGATAATGATTTGATAAAAATAATGAAGGTTTCCTAAAAATTGAATTTTATCGAATCCTAGGGAAGCGATCATCTCATTGATTGGACCACCATATGGTGTGAGCATTCGCTGTAATATAGTAACGACTACAACCCACGAAATAAAGTGAGGTAGATAAGATATCGTTTGGACAGTCTTTTTAAATTTTAAGACTTTTACCTCGTTAAGAAACAAAGCTAACAAAATAGGCATGGGAAATCCTATCAATAATTTCATCAAGCTGATTGTTAGCGTGTTACGGATAATATCCCAGGATTGGTAGAAATTAAAGAATTCTTTGAAATATTTTAGACCGCTCCAATCACTACCGGTGATTCCTTCGACAAAATTAAAATCCTTAAAAGCGACGGTTAAACCATACATCGGTATATAAGAAAAAATGACAAACCAGATAATCCCAGGCAACATAAATAAATAATATAAGCGGTGCTGCCATATTCTTAACCAAAGACTTTTTTTGCGCGGTTTACTATCCTGGTCTCGATACACACCTTTTTCCGCTTCTGCATGCATTCCTGCCTCACTTCCTTTCTAGTTTTAAAATGTATGCGTTTTCAAGTGAATTATATTAAATATAATGTCATATGTCAATACATTATATTATATTAAAAATAATAATATGTTATAATTTTTGTATATGAGGAATAGATTAGGGTGAATAAATCTATCTTCTTTGGCATACGCCATGAAATGTGAAGGGGATAGAGTAAGCTTTTCTAATAAACATGATTATCGCAAAAATAGAGGGGGAAGAGGTAGTCTTTTCATTGATTAGACATGGAAACTAGGCTTATACTAAAAGATATATATGTTTTATAATTTTTGAGACGGAATATGGAGTTTGATGAATAGGTGGTGGCATATGAAACCTTTATACGAGCAAATATATAAATCGTTAAAAGAAGATATTATTACAGCAAAATATCAGGTGGGAGATCAGATCCCCTCCGAAAAAGAACTATCAAAATATTTTGATGTTAGTATCATTACGATTAAAAAGGCATTGGAAAAGTTAACAGATGAAGGATTAGTATCGAGAACGAGAGGGAAAGGGACGTTTGTTTCTAATCATACGAGTGGTAACACCATGCCAAGAAATAATGGTAACAAAAAAACACCCTTAATTGGTTTGATTGTAACCGATTTTGACGATAGCTTTGGCAATCGGCTAATCGGAGGGCTGGAGGATGCTGCTCAGGATAAATGTCATATTATTTTAAAACGGTCGCTGAGCAAACCAGAGAGAGAAGACAAGGCAATCCGGGAATTGCTTGATTATGGCGTCGATGGTCTGATTATTTCTCCTGCAAATGCAGAACATTATAGCCGTGAAATTCTTAAAATGATTGTCGATCAATTCCCGTTAGTATTAATTGATAGGGCCTATAAAAGCTTGGCAGTAACCTCGATCTCAACAGACAATGAAAAAGCAGCGAAAGAAGGAATCAATTATTTAATGAACCTTGGTCATGAAAGTATAGGTGTGTTAATACCGAAAGATAATACGACAACGGCTATTGAGGATCGGATTAAAGGTGTGGTAGAGGCCATCGTAGAAAAGAAGATGGTGGTAAACCGTGAATTGTGGTGTACCGATATCAAAAGTCCGTATCCGACCCATGTAGAAGAGATGCAAACAGACATCGAAACGATTAAAGCGCATTTACAACAACACCCTCAGATTACCGCATTATTTGCATTAGAGTATAATATTGCTTTATTAGCAAAACAAGCCGCGGAACAACTAAATTTGCAGGTTCCCGATGATCTATCGATTGTTAGTTTCGATAGCCCGCCAAGAAACATCATCGAATGGAATTTTACCCATTTACAACAGCAGGAAGAAGAGATTGGTCAACAGGCATTAAACCGATTGCTGGAAATGTATCAGGGCGACTTCGGGATTAATGATATTCGTATACCTGCAAAAATGGTAGAGGGCAGTACGACAAAACAATGGATGGTGGAGTATGTAAAGGGGGAATGACGCCTACTTCGCTCAGAGAATGATAGAAATTTCACAAATGGGAGGAATAAACAATGATCAAAAGAATTGGACACACGGCATATACAGTGGCGAATATGGAGGAATCGTTAGCTTTTTATTGTGATTACTTGGGCTTCGAAAAATTATTTGAATTAAATAATCCAGAGGGAGAGCCATGGATTGTTTATGTGAAAGTATGCGAGGGACAATTTATTGAATTATTTTATGGTGGGGAAAAACGTAATCCAACAGATGAAAGTACGATCGGCTATCAACATTTATGCCTAGAAGTAGATGATATGAACAAGCTTGTCACTGACCTAAAAGCAAAGGGTGTAACCTTGGATGTAGAACCACAACAAGGTCTGGATAAAAACTATCAATGCTGGGTGAAGGACCCGGACGGGAATCGGATTGAGTTTATGGAATTGCATCCGGAATCGCCGCAGGTTAAGGGGTAGGGCATAGTCGATTAGAGTGAAAAATCGATTAAAAAAGCATTTTCGAGCCAATTAGTATAAGATGATGTTACTTTCCGTATTATCATCCATAAATCCCCCTAAAAATTAGAATGAGATATTTAACTTTTAGGGGGTTGATACAAAGTCAACAGCTGTCTTTACACTTCCTCAGACTGTTTTTTTAAGCCGAATCGTTCATACTGCTCATTTGGTGCTTCATGTAGGTTCATTAAATCCACAATATACTGCTTCATTTGGGATTCAATTTTTATATCATTAATGGGCGTTTGTTGTTTGGGATCATGTTGAATATCAAATAATAAATGGCCCCCTTTCGTAAAGGGAGAGTTACTTTTAATTTTCAATAATTTGCATCCTTTCGTAAAAGTAAACGGCTCTATCAACTCTAAATTTTGAAGAATTTCAACTGGTGTTTGCTTAAAATGAAATAAAGGTAAGAGCGTATACTGGTATAATGGATGTTCATCATTGACCGGTGACCTCATATATACATAATTTCCATCCGTGCAATTTACATGACCACCATGAATTCCGAACAAGGCGGCGTTACGTATCTTTTTTCCCACCTTAATAACGTCTTTTAAAGGACTTCCTGTCATATCATCTGGGATATTTACTCCAAAATAATCCAAAATTGTCGGTGCAATATCAATGGTTTGGACTAGTTGTTCATTATCCATTCCTGCTCTTTCACTGCGAGGGTCCCAAATAAATAAAGGAATGTTTGCAATTTCATTATAATGCGGCATGATGTTTTTTGCCCACCAACCATGTTCCCCAAGAAGAAAACCGTGGTCTGTATTGACAATTAACATGGTATCTTTCCACAAATCTAATTCGTCCATCCTATCGATGATTTTACCTAAATAATGATCACACATACTAACGACGGATGTATATTGATACCGTATGTGTTCTACTAATTCTGGTGGCTCATCCACTTGCTTATAATTGGGCCAGTCACAATGCGGTCCATGATATTCATGAGGATACAATGCTTTATATTTTTCTGGGCTAAAGAAAGGTTCATGTGGACTAAAGCATTCCAGTTGTAAGAACCAGTTATCTTCTTGGAAATTCTTGTTTAGATAGTCCAGTCCCAGTTCAATAGTACGTGTAAGAGGATGATCTTCCTCGACAGCCATGTACTTCCGATTCACCCAATCTTGACGACACCTTTCTGGATCACGATCATTCAGCGTTTCTGGTACAGTAGGATTCCCCACATCTCCTTTCCATGTATCACCCTCTTGACCGCGTACGCCTTCCCATGTTGAGAATTTTGTATGATACGTCGAGGCATTTTCTTCCCAATAGTGATAATGATCTGTTATTAAATGGGAGCGTACATTATTTTTCTTTAGTAATTCCGGCATAGAATCGTCAAATGGTTCTAATGGTCCCCAGCTTCTGTGTAAAAAATTGTACCTTCCTGTGTGCATTTCACGTCTAGCAGGCATGCAGGGCAAGCTGCCAGCATAACAATTGGTGAATTTAACCGTTCGTTCCGCAAGCCTTTCAAAATTAGGCGCTTTCACCCAATCACACCCATAAGGTGGTAGCATATGGCGGTTTAACGAATCAAACATCAGTATAATGGCTTTCAAAACTTGATCACCCTTCATGTATTATTTGTTTGCTTATTCTTCATCTTTATTGTTAACGCTTGAACTATTTCCGGATAGTGGTCTGCAAGATTATGTCGTTCGCTAGGGTCTTCAGCTAAATTGGATAGATGAATACTATCGACTTGTTCTCTGCTGAAATCTAACATACCATTTATCACAAGCTTCCATTTACCCTGACGAATAGCTAGTTGGTTATTATATTTCCAAAAAACCTGTTCATGCGCTTGAGCCTTCTTTTCATGAATCATCTTGTAAATACTCGAACCATCCATTTCATGGCCTTCTGGAACGGTTAGTTCAGCAAGTTCTAAGAATGTGGGGAATACATCCATCATCATCCCCACCTTATGACAAACCTGACCTTGAGGTATGAGAGAAGGACCGCTAAGTATAGCTGGTTCACGGATGCCTCCTTCAAATAAACTCCCCTTATGTCCACGAAAAAGCCCAGCCGAACCGCCATAATATAAATCTTCTGTTCCATCTAAGAAGTTTCTAGATTCAGTGGACGGGCCATTGTCACTCGAGAAAAAAATCACCGTATTTTTATATTTATTCGTCTTTTTTAAGGTATTAACTATCTCCCCAATCCCATCATCCATTGCCGAAATCATTGCAGCCATTACCTGCTTATCAGTGGATAAATGAGTATACCTATCCATGTATTTCTGTGGCGCATGCATGGGATAGTGAGGAGCGTTGTATGGGATATAGAGAAAGAAAGGATCCTCATTGGATTCTTTAATAAATTGCACGGATTTTTCTGTAATAACTTCTGTTAAATATCGACCATTGCACCATACTTCCTCCTCATTTTCCCATAAATCATGTACAGGATTCTCCTCACTTTGTTTTCCCCAATAGTATATATGCGAGTAATAATCAACACAACCTGCTAAAAATCCAAAAAACTGATCAAAACCATGGGCGTTCGGTCCATGCTCTTTTGTGACACCTAAGTGCCATTTGCCGATGATTCCTGTGTTATAACCATGTTCTTTTAATACGCTTGCTAATGTTAACTGATTGGTGGATAAGCCATGCGTTCCCCTTTTACCACCAAGTATTTGATTGACCCCAGTATTACCAGGATAACGTCCAGTTAATAATGAAGCTCTTGATGGAGAACAAACAGGAGCATTAGAATACCAATCTGTGAAGCGAACCCCTGAGTCTGCTAGCTTGTCTAGATAAGGTGTTTGAATCTCCTTTGATCCATAACATCCTAGATCCCCATATCCTAAATCATCGGCATAAATAATAATGAAATTTGGTTTGCTCATATCAGTCTTCCTCCGCATAAAGATTACATCTAACTTGGCGATCGTTACCGTTCTCATATAACGGGATGGAAGTAGTTCTGCATGCTTCGGTCACAAAGGGGCAGCGATATTGAAATTGGCAGCCGTGTTCCGGTAAAGATGTATCAGCTGACTCGACGATTTCGATGTCTTCTTTGGTGGATTTCCATGGGTCAGGAGAAGAATGTAATAACAGCTGTGTGTAAGGGTGTTTAGGGTTATGGATTACTTCCTCGGTATCCCCTAACTCAACTACTTCTCCTGCAAATATAACCATAATACGATCAGCCATATAACGTGCACTTCCTAAATTATGTGTAATTAATATATAAGAAAGATCTCTTTCTTTACACAAATCCAGTAGTAAATTCATAATGTCAATACCAATAGATACATCAAGCATCGAGGTTGGTTCATCTGCAACAATTACTTCAGGCTCTAAGCCTAAAACTCTTGCTATAACTACTCGTTGTTTTTGACCGCCTGAAATTTGAAATGGATACTTATCAATAAAATCCTCAGCAGGGGTCAATCCTACCTGAGTTAGTAACTCTAAAACCTTTTCCCGTAAGGAACCACGTACTTTACGTTTTAATTCTAATGGTCTGCCAATCGCATATCCAATTGTATGGTTAGGATTAAGTGCAGCAAATGGATCTTGAAAGATCATTTGAATTTTTTCTGGAAGCTGTTTTCTTAGACTCTTTTCATTAATATTCGTTCCATCATATAAAATTTCTCCAGAACTAGGTTTAATTAAATTGGTTATCATTCTGGCAGTTGTGCTTTTTCCGCTCCCTGATTCTCCTACAATTGCTAATATTTCTCCTTTTTTAAGATTAAAGCTAACCTTATTTACTGCTTGAAATGAATTTTTTTTAAAAACGACACCTGATGAGAAGGTTTTATTGATTTCCTTCACTTGCAGCTTGTAGTTGTTCAAAGCCATCGCCTTCCTTTCCGTAAAGATGACAGGCAACGATCCCTTTGTTATCAGCTAATATTTGCGGTTCTTCTTGTTTGCATGTAGACATAGCAAAAGGACATCGAGGGTGAAAACTACAGCCGCTAGGTGGCGTAACTAAATCCGGTGTATGCCCAGTAATTCCCTTCAAACGTTTTTTCTTTCCTTTAAGCGGTGGAAATGATTCTAATAACCCTTGAGTATACGGGTGTCGTGCCTCTCTCAATAAAGTCTCACGTTTAGTTACCTCGACCAATTTTCCAGCATACATTACTCCGACTCTATCACATATTTCCAACATTAGAGGTAAATCATGGGTGATGAATAAAATGGAAAAGTCAAATTCTTTCTGCAACTCCAACACCTTTTTGATGATTCCGTTTTGAACGACAACATCAAGCGCGGTAGTAGGTTCATCCATAATAATTAAGTCAGGGCGAAGTGCTAATGCCATGGCAATGACTACTCGCTGACGCATACCACCAGATAATTCATGTGGATAGTTGTTCAAACGATTGGCACTTATATCTACTAATCCTAATAAATATTCTGCTTGTTTCACAGCTTCTTCTGTAGATATGTCTTTATGGGCAAGTATAGCGTCTATTAGTTGGTCTTGTATCTTAATCACTGGGTTTAGATTGTTCATAGCGCTTTGTAATATAATGGATATATTAGACCATCTTAAATGGTCAAATTCCTTTTCTGGTAAATGGGTCAGTTCTTGCCCTTTTAATTGAATGCTACCGCTTGAAACCTGTGCTGGCGGGCGTAATAGTCGACTTATTGCAAAGGCAGTCGTAGATTTTCCGCAGCCAGATTCCCCTACTAAACCGAAAATTTCACCTTTACCAATGGCAAAACTGACCTTATTAACAGCCCTGACCTTGCCTCTGGGTGAATCGTAATCTACACATAAATCACGAACTTCCAGTATATCTCCCAATGTTTCTCCTCCTTTATCATAACCCTATCCTATAAAGCGGCATTACCTCTATTAGCCTGAAAGCGATCTAAAATACCATTCCCAATTAATATAAAACCGAAGCACAAGCAGGCGATTGCCAATCCGGGAGGCAAAATCCACCACCAAGCGTTAAACAGTACGGCATTATTTGCATGAGCAAGGGACAAAATGGTTCCCCAACTCACAGCTGTTGGATCTCCTAAACCTAAAAAACTCAACCCTGCTTCAGCTAATACTGCCTGTGTGATCACTAATACCAAGTTTGCTAGAATCACAGGGATGATATTAGGCATGATTTCACGGAACATGATTTCAAAATCTTTCATTCCTGCCATTCTTGCAGCTTCTACATAACCACTCTCCCTTTCAGACATCGTTTGACTTCTAATACTTCTAGCCATATATAGCCAACTAAGCAAACCGATAATTAAAATCGTATTGGTAACTCCCATGGATGGCAAAAAAGAAGCTAAAATAATCATTAATGCTAATGTTGGGATAATTAAAAACAGATCGACTATCCTCATTAGTCCCTCGCCAATCCAACCACCTTTATAACCAGCGATGACACCAACTAGAACCCCGATTATGGTTGTAATTGACCCCGCTATTATGGCTACTAGCAGTGATGTTTGCGTCCCATAAATCATTTGAGATAAAATATCCTGTCCATAGCTATCTGTCCCAAGCCAATGTGTAAAAGAAGGAGAAAGCCATGCCTCAAATGCAATATCATTTTTTTCATATGGTGCAATATAGGAACCAAATAGGGCAATCATTATAAAGAGAAAGATAATGACTAACCCTAACATGCCTTTCACACCTGGTATTAGTGTCCAAATATATGTTAAGGTCTTTTTAAAATTTTCCAATATAAGCCCTCCTATTTCAAAGCTACTCTTGGATCAATAATGGGATACATAATGTCAGCAATTAAATTAGCGATGATTACGGAGATTGCGATAAATAAAAATGCGCCTTGGATTAGCGGGAAATCATGGTTTAAGATCGCATTAAAGGTCACTAATCCTACACCTGGATATGAAAATACAATTTCCATGGTAAGCGCACCGCCAATCACATGTCCTAACGTAATCATTAATCCCGTAAAGGATGGTAATAAAGCGTTTCTTGCTCCATAAACATATTTTCTCCTTCTATTAGACAATCCCTTCGCCTTTGCAAGAAGCATATAATCTTCAGATAGGACGCTCATTAAATTATTTCTAAGCACTAGAATATGACCAGCGAGAGAGGCAATAATCATAGAAACCACGGGTAGGGCAGCATGGTGAATAATCGATGTTACCTTCCCCATGAACGTTAAGCTATCAAAGTCATGTGGTATTGCTTTACCAAGCGGAAACCAATCCAAATGGAAAGAAAATATCATAATCATAATAATGCCAATCCAAAAATAGGGTACAGAGTTAAGAAAAAAGGAGACAAATAAGGAACCATTATCAAATAAAGAACCAGATTTCCACGCTCCTTTTATGCCAATCATCCAACCTATTCCATAACTAAATATGGTAGCAATTAAAACGGTCCCTAATGTCCAAGGTAAGGCGTTGATCATTACTTCTGTGACTGGTGCTGGATAGTTGACGTAAGAAACGCCCATATTCCCTTGAAATAGTTGTATAATATACTGTTTATACTGATAAAATAAACTGGAATTATCCAAACCGAACTGCTCCCTAAGTGCTGCCGCAACTTCTGGTGAACCTAAAGACATTTCAGAAGCAATTGTATCTGCAATGTCTCCTCCCATTAGTCGAGGGAGTAGAAAATTCACCGTTATTGCTACACATAATGTCATCATTGCAAAGCCGACTCTTTTTAAGATATAACCTGCATTCAATCCCAAAATAACTACCTCCTTTTTGGGGCAGTATATTTACCGCCCCAAATGCCATTACTTTGGCTCAATTTGACTCAACGACAGTGCTGAATAGACAGGAACTTCTTCGTTATAGTTTGTAAAATTATCAACACGGTACGGAATATGACCACCTACGTTGTACATAACTGCTACAGGTGCTTGATCGGCTATGCGTTTTTGTATCTTTTTGTACAATTCTTGACGTGTTTCAGGGTCAGCAACAGAGGCTTCGTCTAACCAACCATCAACCTCATCATCTCTAAATCTCATATAATTTAATCCTGGTGTATTTTCCCCTTCAGGAGCGGTCATCCGGCTATGAAAAACTTCTAAAGCAGCCTGAGGATCAGGTGGAAATGCAATGCTATTTTGTAGTAAGTCAAAATCGCCAGACATAGCCAGTTTTGTTAATTCCGGCCAAGTTACTAATTTTACCGTCGTTTGGATACCAACCTCCTGCAGCCATTGTGTAATCATGGTTCCTTCTTTATTTTGAGCGGGTGCATTCGAGGCCATATTATAAGTAAAAGATAGCTCTTCTCCATCTTTTTCAAATACTCCATTTGCATTTTTACTATATCCTGCATCTTCAAGTTCTTGAACCGCTTGATCGATATTGTATTGATACTCAGGGCTATCAAATATAGTCTCATCCACCATTTCATTAAAAGCTTTTGGCAAGAATCCTGGGTTTGCTGGGAAGACGGCATTCATCTCTGCTTTTTCGATTAATGCTGTACGATCAATGGCCAATTGGATTGCTTTTCGAACCGCTTGATCTTCTAAACCGGGTCGTTCATTATTCATGATGACACTGAACACACTTAAACCAGGATATACCTGCATTTCTGCAGCTGGATTCTCTAATAATTTCGGAATGCTTGGCATGGCGATTGTGCCAGTAGAAGCTTCAACAGAGCCATCTTCTAAGGACAAGGTAAGTGTTGAAGCATTATTGAAGCGATTTATCACTAATTCATCAATCTTTGGAACATTGCTGTGATGTTTTGCATTTTTTTCAAGTATAATGGCACTTTCATTTACACTTTTAAAGGTAAATGGACCTGTTCCGGTGGGTTCCTTGTTCAGATTGGTGGAAGGGTCTTCATCTCCAAAACTATGCTCCCCAACAATTTCTACCGTTGAAAGATAAAAGGGCAGTGAGGGAAACTTTTCTGTTAGATGAAAGGTGATCGTGTTCCCATCAACGTTAATCTCCTTTAATCTCTTATCATTCCATATCTGATATTGATCCAATACCTTATGTTCTTTGATAGCATTAAAAGTATATAAGACATCTTCCGCAGAAAATTCTTCTCCGTCATGCCAGACCACGCCTTCACGCAAGGTAACAGAGTACGCTTTTTGATCTTCAGACCACGTACCAAGATCCTCTGCTAAAATAGGCATTAATTCGCCTTTGACAGGATTAAAGTAAAATAATGGTTCATAGATATATTCAAATAGTGTCTGCCAGTTACCATTGACTAAAAAAGGATTAAAATTAGATACTTGTTCTGGATTAATGGTTTCTCCTAGATGGAATTGAACGTTTCCACTTGAATTTCCGCTTGCGTTATCGGTATTTGATGAAGGAGCGTCATGATTGGAACATCCAATCACCAGAGTTAACAAGATAATAAATAAAAACGCAATCATGCTTATTTTTTTACCTTTTGCCATGTTACTAATTCCCTCCCTTTTTCATTGAATCCGCTTACTTTTTGGTGGTTCGAATGTCATCCTCCCTTCGTATTTTGTTATCACATATAGTAGATCAATCAATATTTAAAGTAAATGAGCTTTTTTTGACATCATGCATGTTCGTCCACATATGTTTTGTATACAGTATGTACTAAAATTGACATCGTGGATCTCCCTAGACAACATGTCAGAAAAACAATCAGGGAAAATCCATTTACTGATGGACCTGCCCTGATTTTTATAGTACTAATAAATATCTTTTGGATCTAACATCTTTGGATTGTTTTTTTCACGATATTTCCCAGGAGTCGTCCCTTCATTTTTTTTGAATATCCTGATGAAACTGTGTGCATTTACATAGCCAACAGACTTTCCGATATCCTTTACACTTAGTGAACTATGAATTAATAAATCCTTTGCTTTAGCTAAACGTAAGGATATTACGTACTCCATAAATTTCATTCCAGTTTTCTGTTTGAATAAGCGACTAATATATGCATAGTCTAGGCTGAGCTCATTCGCAATGCCATTTAATGATATTTCGTTATGATAATTCTTCTTAACGTACTCCATAATTTGAGTGGAAATGTCGAGATCTTCTTTCGTTAGTTGTGCTTTTAGTACATCAATAAGGTCTTCCATATACTTTGTTACCCAATTTTCTAATTGGACTAATGTATCAAACTGTGTGATTGTATGATATAAATCTAAATCTTCTTCATCTGATTTATCTTTTAATCCTAGCTCCGAGCTTTTATGTGTGATGGAAGTAACTAATTCTAAAATCATATGTTGAGCGAAAGAGAAAGGATAATTATCAAAGGTTTTAATAAATGTAAACAATTCATCTAACGATTGTAATATGATAGTGAAATTTGCACTCTTTAAGGCATTTATCATGGAGTATTCCAGCTCTCGTCTTTTTCTAAAGATGCTATCATTCCTATTTTTATCAGAGGCTAACTGCCATGAACCAATAATGGAGCCATTTCCTTTGTAGGCTCTTAATTCCAATGACCGACATGCCTCTTGATATGAATGTATAATGTGACCAATATATCCGACTTCTTCTCCTATACCAATAGAAACAGTAATATCTAAATGAGTTGCAATTTGTTTGCTAATCGTTTCAAATGGCTGTAGCAAAGATTCATGTGAGAGCTTTTGATTGGATTTTTTATAATGATTACTTATAAGCACTATATCCGAGTTGTCATTATTAATACAGATTACTCGAAATTTTTCTGTTAATATTTCCTCGGAAATTTTTTCGATAAAATAACGATAAAGGTCTTGGTCAATCTCGGTATAGTTTTCTACGAAATCCACGTATTTATCAATACTTATAATACTTACAAAATACTTCCCCTCAGATGAGAAATCGATTCCATAATTTCTCAACTTACGTATTTGTTCGATGTGGTTATCCGTTTTTGTCTGCAACATGTTAGTTAAAAAATTTTGCTTCATTACTGGTAAATTCTTTTGTACTTCTTGTTCCAATTCATCTTTTCTTTCGGAAAACTCTTCAATGGCTGATTGAATAAATGGAAATTCTCTTTTACTAGACATTCTTAAATTTTTTTCGGATAGATTTTGTTTTGCGCCAATCATTTGTACTAAAGACTGAATTGGTTTGTATATGCGCTTTCCAATTATTACAGCAAAGAATAAAGAGATGATAATGGAAATTCCTAACAGCATTAGTATAAACCAATTATTCACTTTTGTATGGGCGTATAACACCTTTGTCGGGACCAGATAAATGTACTTCCAGCCAGTGTGAGGAGAAGTAATGATAGAAAATCGATAATTCTTTCCTCGGTAATGATCATCGAAATTATTCATTTCTTTGCCTAACTGTGGGTGAACCGTTTTTAATTCTTGGGCAGTAAGTGGTTCCCCTCTTTTAATGTCAAATCCATATTCCCCTTTAGGGTGAAGCATCCAGATTTGTTCTCCTTCACGCATTAATTCTGCTGAAGGACTTTTAAACAATACCTGTTGGTTTAGATTTACAATGATAGCACCAGTATTATGTTCGCTTGCCAATGGCAGGGGGCGAATCAATGTGACCGTAAGTGGATTTTTTGATTTATTTGGATTTATTCCGTCTGAAAAGAACCATTGCTTTTCGTTATTCATTTTATTAAATGCAGATAATATATTCTTTTGTTCAAAATGAGCTATTGGTTCTAAACCAGTGATAGCGGATTGCAACATATTAATATTTTTGTAATAAACATAGAGGGAGTCAATATAAGGGGAGTTTATATAAAAATCTCTAAGGTGATATTGTATTTGATAGATCAGTGGCTTCATCTGATCTAGATCCCTCATCTCCATTACTTTGGCTAAGGTATCACTATTAGCTAACTGAATCGACATAGAATCAATATTGCTTAATTGATAATCCATTAGCCTTCTAGTTTGTTCCAGTACTTGTAAACTTGACTTATCTATCTCCTGTTGTAACACACGCTGACTATGCCAATTCCCAAATAACCCAACAAAAACAATAGGTATCACTACAAGGGCACATAAACTAAACGAAATATTCAATAAGAGCCTTCGGTATCTAAGATTAAAGAAAAAATCTTTCATTCAAATCCCCTACTCCCTTTTTTGATAGATAAGTTTAGCACATAATTGTAATCATATTCAGCGCAGCTCCTTGTATAAATACTTATGCGGTTAATAACGTATTCATACAATGTTATCGTAAGAAACGATGGGGAACACGTCTATGTTTTCATTTTATTCTATCATCTATAGTTTTAAACAGTAGTGTATTCTCTAAAAAATAGGTAGTTAACGACCGACTGCATCACTATATAAGTTGAATGAAATAATGTCTCATGGATCGGATAGGTGCTACCTTCCAGCAGAGCTGTAAGACGTGTGAATGACCATTCCGAGGTATTATTAGGAAATATTGCGGGTAAGGACTTGCTTGTCACACATTTTTGTTACATTTATAAGTTCAACTTATATAGTAGGGTTTGTTTTTATTTGAAAAATCAGTGAGGTTTATCGTAATTAAAATAATCCAATATTTAAGCTTAAAATGGTGCATAAGATTACCAAAGAAAATTAGATAAACTAGAACTGTGGACAATAATGTAAACGCTGTCTTTTCGCGTCGTAAATGAGGGTTTGATGATAAATGGTTGTGTACTAGGATGATATAGTATTAATAGGTATGCTTATAATAGTGATTGCTGTACCTTTTAAGAAGTTGGTCTATGGGATGAACCAAATATTGCAATGAGGGAAGGTGATGAGCAATGATAGGAAGTTTTCACATGTGCAATTAAATTATCGAAGATTGTCTCAAGCTAATGGGAAGAATCAAAATATGATGTCTAAAATCAGTAAACGAACATACGTAATCTTACATACAGAAGCTATTTTTCTCAGTGTATCTATTCGGCTATGCAAGAATTAGTTGACAGTTAATCGCAGCTTCTTTCCAATCAATCAAAGAGATACCACCCTCGCTTTTTTAAACTGATAAATAGTTCCTTTCGTGATAATGGGTTAATAACGAACTTATTTAATATTGATTAGTTAAAGGGTTTCTTTAGGATATGCAACATACATGATGGAGGAAGTAGGATGCTCAACGTGGTGTCCTGCTTTTTTCTTCATTTCCGGTGAATAATAAGAAATGCTCATTAGAAGGAGGCAGTTTTATTGAACTACAAATGGAAACATTTATTTACGCATACACGTCATCATATTCATTATAAATTATTTTGGACCGTTGTAATAGCGCTGATTACCTTGTTAGTTATTGTTATCAGTATGGCCTTTTATTTCGCCACAAATGAGTCATATAAAGAAATGAGACGATCCAATCAAGCAGCTATGGAGATGGCACAGACCTATATGCAAGAAAAAATCACCGATTATGACGAACTGCTTTATTCCTTATTATTTGATGAGAACTTTGTGAATAGTTTAAAACTTACTACGGATGATAGTGAGATCTTTGCAGCGAGACAATACATGGAAAGACGCATGATTAATCTGTTTAATAGTAATCCAAATAATATCAAACAAGTGCAGACTTACACCATATGGGATGAGCGATTGGTGTCCTTAACCGATTATCAAACTGCTTATCATTATCATGAACCAGAATGGCAAAATCTTGACTATGAGGGTCGTTTTCTAGTCGATATGAATCAAGAGGCTTTTGCCATCAAGCGGAACGTCAATGATTTTTATACGAGAGAACGGATTGCAGCGATATCGTTATCCGTGAAATGGGGCGTGATGGCCAGCGCCTTCCAAATGTTACAAGGAAAAGAAGAAGACATTATTTTAGTAGTAAATGGGGATGGAGAGATTGTCCATCAACCATTTGCCGATCAGTCGAAGGAATCCCAACTGACGGATTTAGCACAGAATGACCAATTGTATCAAGAAACATTTTTAGAATTAGAATCGTTTTATGCCTTTCAGCAGGCTGTTCATGATAATATTCACATTTTAAAGTTGATCCCAAAACAATCTGTGCTGGCAAGTGGGGAGTCTATTATTCAGTTCGGTATACTCATTGGAGTAATTGCTATTTTTATGATCATTGGCTTTTCCGTGTTTTTCTACTGGAAAGTAACCAGACCAATCAGTGTATTAGCGAGTGAAATGGATAAAGTGGTTCACGATAATTTTCAAACTACTATGGAGATTGACCAAAATCGATCGGATGAAATTGCTATCCTGCAACGGAATTTTGTCGATATGATTCACCAATTGAAGCATTTAATTGAGATTGAATATAAACACGCGCTAGAAAAACAACAAGCTCAGTATCAAGCGCTTCAGCATAAAATAAATCCGCATTTTCTACATAATTCCTTACAACTGATTGGTAATGGAGCTTTGTCCAATGAAGGGAAGCAGGTATATCGCATGATTCAAGCATTAGGCGAGATGTTCCGTTATACACTGCGGGCCAACAAAGATGTCGTCACCATTGATGATGAAATCAAACATTTACAGCAATATCTGTATATTCAAAAGCAGCGGTTTCAAGATCGTCTTGTCTTGGATTTATATGTGGATGAGGAAGTAAGCTGCAGTACTATACCGATTTTAACCTTACAGCCGATCGTCGAAAATGCATTTTCGCATGCCTTCGCCTCGGATGATCAGAAATGGCGGCTTTCCATTACAGTAGAAATTGTATTAGAGGAAGTAGAGATTTTGATTGAAGATAATGGAAAAGGGATGGAGCCAGCGACATTGCAAAAAGTTCTAGCATCATTACAAGGACACCATAAAGACTTATCCTATGTCAAGCAAAGTATTGGACTGCAAAATGTTAATAATCGCCTGAAAATAATCTATGGGGATGACTATGGCATTCATATGTACAGTAAGCAAGGGGGAGGGACTTCAGTTCTTATTCGAATACCACTTATTTTAGAGGAGGATGCACAATGAGATGGAAGGTAGTAATCGTAGATGATGAAAAAGCTACTTGGGATATTATCGAAAAATTAGCAGATTGGGAAAAATATAATATGGAGGTTGTTGCACATTTTTTCAATGGACAAGAGGCATTGGATTATTTGCGTGACCATCCGGTTGATGTGTTAATTACTGATATGAATATGCCTACGATGGATGGGACTAGATTATTGGAAAGCCTAACGGCGCAGTATAAAGATATACAAACGATTGTGATTAGCGGCTATGATGATTTCAAATATGTGCAACATGCGATTCGTTCTCAATCTGTAGATTACTTACTAAAGCCTGTAAATCCTTTAGAACTGAATAAGGCATTAGAAAAGGCCGTTCTGGAGCGAAAGAAAAGTCTATTCAAAAAACCTTTATCCTTTTCTGACTATGGTGAATCGATTATTCCTTTATTGCAAGAATTCAAATGGCGATTGTTTACCGCTATTGAAGCACGTGATCAAACTGGTTTATCTCAAGCATTTGATGAATTAGATCAAGCACTAAAAAAATATCAGGATGTGACAGAGTCTGTGCATGGAAAACTGCATTATGAATTAATAATTTATGTGGAAGAACAGTTATATCAACACAATCTATCCCTGCAATTTCTAGAGCTTTCTCATCATTCAGTAGAATTAAACCTAGACAACCGTATCACGGACACATTATCTCAAATGGAAGAAGTGTTTGTTGTGTTGTTGCGGTATTTAATGGATTTTAAACAAGAAAACTCTTTTTTACAAATAACAGATGTGAAAGAATATATTGACCGAAATTATCGCAACCCAGCTATGACATTGAGGCATATTGCAGAAGAATTTCATGTTAGCAAGGAGTATCTCAGTAAAGCATATAAAGATAAATTTGCAGTAAATGTAACGGAATACATTCTAAAACAAAGAATGAATAAAGCAAAGCAGTTAATGGCTAAAGACAATATGAAAATTAAACACGCAGCTGCCTATGTTGGCTACGATGATGTATCTTACTTTTATCGAGTTTGGAAGAAGGTATTTGGTTTTCCGCCGGGAGAATTAAAAAAGTCCAAAAACGGAAATTAATTCTATCAATAAAAATAAAAACGCTTTCTTATTATAATGGAAACGAATTCATAATTAATAGAAAATGGAGGGGTTCAAGTTGAAAAAGAGACTAATAAGCATCGTGGTGTTGTTGTTTCTAGGTTTGTTAGCAGCATGTGGAGATGGAGAGTCTAGTAGTTCTGGCGGGGAACAAGCCTTAGCTGGTGATGAAGTACAGTTGAAGGTATTCTTACCTCAACCAAGGTTTAAGGAAATCTATGAGAACTATTTTGATCAATTTGCTGAAAAGTATGAAAAAGAGAATGGTGTAAAAGTTACCTTTCAATTAGAGATGCCTGGTTCAAATGAGGCTTCGCAGATATTGCAGACACGTTTAGCTTCAGATGACAGTCCTGATGTGTTTTCCTTGCACGCCATCAATGAAATTCCTCGATATGCAGAAGCCGGATACTTAGAGGATTTATCTGATCAAACTTTTGTAGATCATTTGTTGGAAACACCAAGAAATGCTGTCACCTATGATGGTCAAGTAGTAGCAGCTCCAATGGAAAGTTTACATTGGGGGTTCTTATACAATAAGGATATGTTTGAGGAGCACGGTGTTGGATTGCCTCAAACGTTATCTGAAATGGAGGATGTAGTGGATACCTTTAATGCGGAAGGGATTACACCTTTTATCTCCGCTTATCAAGATCCAGAAGTACCACAACTTTATCTGCCAGTGGAAGTGGGGGGACAAGTGAACACCAATGCGCCTGATTTTATTGAGAACATGAATAATGATGAAGGTTCCTTTGCAGATTTAGAAGGTGTCTTTGACATCATGGATCTGCAGAATGCAAATGGTACGGAGCGGCCATTTGAAACAGATCCTGACCAAGGTAGTAATAAATTTGCCAATGGTGAAGCAGCCATGTGGGTGATGGGGCCATGGTATGCGGAAACGATCTTAGCAGCAAATGAAGACTTTAGCTTTGGAGTAGCGCCATTGCCAATAAACGATAATCCGGAGTCTACCATGATTAATACGGGTGTCTCTACTTCCCTGGCTGTATCCAGTCAAAGTGAACACAAAGAAGTGGCAACTGCACTAGTTAATTACATGTTGGATGAAGAGGATTCCAGTCAATTATTTGAAGATTTAAAATTCAATCCAGTAACCGATTTTCATGATTTTGAACCTTATCCATGGTTAACAGAAGCACTAGAGCAAGTGGAACAAGGGAAAAATTATCTAGATCCATCGATTCCAAATGCCGTAAAATCAGAATCTGAAAAAGTTTTCCAGTCTTACTTGGGGGGGCAACTTGGATCAAGAAGGTGTCATTGAGGCATTAGATCAAGCATGGAGAGAAGCGAATAAGCTGAATAATTGATCAAGGAGTGGGTGATAGAGGGGTACTTCCTTTATCACCACTCTTTCCCATATACGTGAGGACAATATATCGTAAAGGAGGAAGACAAATGGGTTCTGCAACAGATGCTAGCAATTTACCTAGGCAAAAAACAAAAAGAAAATTTAACAAATCAAAGCTGTTCTCATGGACAATCTTTATTGGGCCGGCTCTGCTGTTTTATCTGGCTTTTATGTTTATTCCGGCATTTGGTGCCTTTTATTATAGTTTGACTGACTGGAATGGTCTGGCAAGGACCACTAGTTTTGTTGGATTAGATAATTATGTAGAAGCTTTTACACAAGATCCAGATTTCCGGCATTCGATTTGGTTTACCTTGAAGTATACCGTAGTGGTGTTAGTGTTTCAAAATATTATCGCATTGTTATTAGCAGTTATGATTGAATCACGTTCGCGCATGAAGGGATTTTTCCGGACGGTATTTTTTATGCCGAACATGGTCAGCTTAATTATTAGTGCATTTATGTGGGTGTTTATCTTTACGATTGTTTTACCCGAATTATCTAAGTATGGGTTATCGATGTTGGATCAAGGATGGCTGGGGGATGCCGATGTAGCCTTTTATTCCATTGTGATTGTGTCTTTATGGCGTGGAATTGGTTATATGATGATTATTTATATTGCAGCATTGCAAGGCGTACCACAGCACCTAAAGGAAGCAGCAGTAATCGATGGTGCTTCACCATTGCAAAACTTGCTTCATGTGACGATTCCAATGATTATGCACGCTATTACAATTTGTGTCTTTTTAACATTAAATGAAGCCTTTAAAATATTTGACTTAGTATATGGTATGACAAATGGAGGTCCTGGAAGAAGTACACAGGTGATTGCGCTAAACGTTTATGAAGAGGCTTTCTCTGGTAATTTCAGATATGGTTATGCTAATGCGAAGGCAATGGTTCTGTTTGGCATCGTAATGATTATTACATTTTTCCAAGTAAGAGTGATGAAAAAGAGAGAGGTGGAATCGTGAGACAGGAACGAACCTTATCCGTGGTTAGTACAGTGCTATTGATTATTTTTGCGATGATTTCATTTTTCCCTATCTATATGGTAGTGGTCAATTCCTTTAAGTCTCAAGAAGAAATATTTAGTAATGTGCTGGCACTGCCATCGAAGTTACATTTTGAAAATTATACGCAGGCTTTTTCCCAAGTGAACTTATTGCAGGTAACTATGAACTCCGTGGTAGTTACAGTTGTCGGGCTGGTTGGTATTGTGCTGGCAGGGGCGTTGGCAGGCTATAAGCTAGCAAGGACACCTGGAAGGATGAGTAATATCTTCTTCTTGTTGTTTATGTCTTCGATGCTTATTCCTTTTCATTCTATTATGATTACATTGACGCAATCGGCAAAGGCATTGGGTTTACAAGGTTCTACTGGTGGTTTAGGGTTGATCTATATTGGTGTGGGCGTTAATATGGCAATATTTCTCTGTCATGGATTCGTCAAGACGATCCCAAAAGAATTAGAGGAATCAGCAAAAATTGATGGAGCGGGGGAATTTCAAACCTTTATTAAAATTATTTTTCCTTTACTGTTACCCATTCTAATGACAGTCGCTATCTTAGATATCTTATGGATATGGAACGATTTCTTATTACCGTTGTTGATGTTAACCGATGTGAATGATTATACGTTGATTCTCTCAGTAAATATGCTATTTGGAGAGTATGTCAATGACTGGCCGAAAATACTAGCATCATTAATTATGACCACATTGCCAATCGTCATCTTTTATGCATTTTTTCAGCGATATATATTGGCTGGGATTGCGGAAGGTGCGGTGAAGGGATAAGGCTTTTTAGTAAAGATAACTAAACCAGATAAAAGCTGCCTTCAACAGAAAGCAGCTTTTATCAATTAATTGCGTATCATTCTATCCATTTACAGAAATAGAATCATCGATAAGACGAACATAAATATGACACCTGACACCATTGGCACAGCAGTACGCTTAATAATTTGGATGGGATTTACTTTCAAAGTTCCTGCTATAATTAAAACAACTGCTGCTACTGGAGATACAGCACGGAATAAGTTTCCTGCTAATCCCATTGGCACACTGATAGCTATTGGATCGATTCCTGCTGCTTGGGCAAGTGGTACAACCAGTGGAACCATGGCGAAAAATAGTGCAATGCCACTACCGCTAAGTAAGACAATAAGTGCAGTAACACCTACAAGAATGAGTGGAAGAATAATACCACTTCCATTTCCACCAGTGCTTTCCATAGCTTGTTGTAGCGTGTCAATTAGACCAATAGACTGTAGTCCTGCAACAAACACAGAAGCGGCAACAAGCAAAGCCACTACTGGTAACATATTACCCATACCTGAAAAGAATTTCTCGGTGTTTCCAAGAACTTCCTTTGTATTTCGGTTGCGTATTAATTCACTGACAATCGCAATGATAAAGGAAATTAATACAGCTATTTCAACGCTGATCGTGACAGAGACAGATGTTGTCATTTCTAAAAGGAAAGAAATCAATAGAATGATAATTGGGAATATTGGTAAAATGGAATAAATGGTTTTAAATAATTTTCCACCTTCAATATTTTCAATGTCTTTCAATTCTACTTCTTCGTCTGAGTCACCTGTGTCGCCTTGCTTATCCCTATGCTTTTGCCAGAAATAATGCACTAGCGCTATGAAGAGAATGGTTGGAATGGAAACTAGCGCATGGTAACTGAAAACATACTGTGACACTGTTAAACCATCAAATGCAGCGTAACTAGCAAGCTCTTGTGCAATAGCAACATTATCACTGCCAAGTGGTGTTGGCACAATCGTTGCCGAAGTTGCAAGTACGGCAGCAATACTTAATGTGGACATGCCTGCTTGCTTTAACACAGGATATAATGTAGCTAATAAAAGTATTGCAAGCGTCGATGCGCTTGGAATAACTAAAGAAAGAAAGTTCCCTAATAAAAAGGTTAAGGGTACTAAAAAATATACAGATTTTACGTTTTTTATCGGTTTTGTCAAGACTTGCACGGTTAAATCATTAGCGCCAATGGAAGACATATATGCAGTATATCCTCCAAGGATAAGAATAATTAATCCAGCTGAACTAAGAGTGGATTTAAATTGTTCTACAATGACTTGTAAGGGATCGAGTAGAGCTGTACCAGTTGATTGAAAGTCTTCAAATACGATATCTTTCCCCATAAGCAGACTAATGATCAGTAAGATGATTCCCATTAAAAACAGGGCGATTTTAATATCTAATTTTTTTATCAGCATATAGACAATGACGACAACAGCCAATAAGGCTGAGCCGTACATTATAATATTTTCCATCATGATGTTTCCCCTCCGATGACAAATTAATTACACTTTCGAATGCTTTCTATAAACCATTTTTTAAATGCTACAGGGTCAATGTCGATACATACGTTTACATTTGGCTCTTTATTCATCTTACCTTTCAAGTCGACAACCGTTGTTCCTTTGGTTAATTCTCCTGTTAATTCTACATCGACAAAGGTATGAGCTGTTTCAAATAGGTCCGGTTTAAGAAGATAAGCAATAGCACAACTATCGTACATTTTCAGGCCGTGATTAAAACTTCCTCCACGATATTTTTTAAATAAGTGGTAAATCATATTACCTGTTTTATTCATATCTCTTAAAATTTCACTATCTTCTGGATAAACAAGCGCCTTCCATCCAACGTCTAATCCTGCCATTACAAGAGGGATTCCACTTGAGAACACAATTTTTGCTGCCTCTGGGTCAGCATAAATATTAAACTCAGCCATCACAGAAGAATTTCCTCTACTTGTGGAGCCTCCCATTAGTACAATTTCTTCAATATTTTTCGTTACTTCAGGGTAAGTTCTGAGTAGTAATGCAATATTGGTTAAAGGTCCAATTGGTACAAGTGTCACTGGTTCCTTACTTTCTATAATTTCTCGACGCATAGCTGTCACGGCATGCTCGTCCAAAAGTAAGCTGTTATCTGGTTCTTCAAATTCATATCCGTCCATGCCTGTTTCGCCATGTATATCGCTTGCATCAACTGGTTCAACTATTAGTGGTGTTCCAGCTCCTTTAGCTACGGGTGTTTGTTTATTAAAGAATTTCATTAATCGGAGCATATTATAAGTGACTTTTTCTAAATTGACGTTTCCATTCACCGTGGTAATTAGACGAACATCAAGGTCCTCACTATATAATGCAATCCCCAGTGCAACGGCATCGTCAATTCCTGGATCAGTATCAATAATAATTGGTCTTTTATTCATTGAAAATTCCTCCTTGGGTGTTTATGTTTATAATGCTAAACTTAACGGATAAATAAGCTGAAATAAGCGTTTTCAATTACTTTTCACTTATTTACTATGGTGATAGGGAAGTGTGACCTTCCCACCATGAATTGTGGTACAAAAGTTTTGTTTATGACCCATTTCTTTCTTTCATTCGCTCTAGTACAGCCTCTCTCATCGGAATGCCTTCCTGTGCCCCTATTTTTTCAACGGCTAACGAAGCAGCTGCATTAGCAAATGCTATGGCCTTTTCAACATCTTGTTCTTTTGCGAATTCTGTGACAAATGCACCGTTAAAGGTATCACCCGCTCCGGTAGTGTCTTTCACATTTGCACTATAAGCATGTACTGTTTTTTTCTCTCCAGTGGATAACGTAAAATCCACACCATTTTTTCCTTTTGTCACCATTATTTTCTCTTTCATTGTTTCAATGTTTACGGTTTCCTTCATCGCATGCAATTCCAGCTCATTGGGTGTGAAAAATGTTGCTGCTTCGGATACCCTTCCTGGGATTTCCTGAAAGGGGGCAGGATTAATCACAACTGGTATGTTATGTTGGGCTGCAAGTTGTGTCGTATATTCAATCGTTTCCATAGGTATTTCAAATTGCATCAGGATAATATCATTAGCACAGATCATATCTTTCTTTTTTTCAATTAGTTCTGGAGTTACATGGTGATTGGCTCCTGGTGCCACGATAATCCGGTTATCTCCATCGGAAAGCAGAATAGTTGCTACCCCTGTAGATTCATGGGAAATCAATTCTATTGCTTCTTTATTAATACCTTCTTGTTGGAATCGATTGATTAAGCTTTGACCAAAATCATCCTTTCCGACAGCTCCTATCATCGTCACTTCCGCCCCTGATCTAGCTGCTGCAATCGCTTGATTGGCACCTTTACCGCCAGGATAGGTTGTGAATGATTCACCTAGGACGGTTTCACCTTGTCCTGGAACTTTATTGGTTGAGGTCACCATATCCATATTTATACTTCCAATAACACAGACGCGTGGCGTTTTTCCCATACGATTCATTCCTTTACATTGTTGATTGTCTGCGGATTAGTTGAGCAGTATATTGCTCGGAGTCCATATTGCTATCTTTATTCTCTATTTGTTCAATAATTATTTCCGCAGCTCGCTTTCCGATCTCATAAATTGGTTGTCCCATCGTGGTGAGTGTTGGATTTGCGAATTTTCCTAGTTCAATTCCATCAAATCCAATCACAGATAAATCTTTAGGGACACGCAAATTTAATTCTTCTGCAGCTTTTAACACACCTACTCCCATCAAATCGTTGGCAGCAAAAACACCATCAATTTCTGGACGTTCTTGTAGTATGCGTTTAGTTGCTTGATAAGCACCTTCAAAGGTATAATTTCCTTCTACAATGAAATCATTGGAAAACCATTCCTCATTTTTTATCGCTTCTAAATATCCCGTTGTACGCTCAACCGCGCTTGTTGTATCTTTCGGTCCACTGATATGAGCAATTCGTTTACAGCCTATTTTTTGCAAATAACGAACAGCTTCGATTGCCCCGTCGTAGTTATTGGCTGTAATGGACGTTAAATTAGGTATCTTTCTATCTAGTGCTACCATTGGTACTTGGATTTTATTTAGTGTTTCGGAAGCAATAGAACTGGATACCATTACAACGCCACCAACTGTTTTTTGTAACAAGGTGTGCAAATATTGAGTTTCTTTTTCTTGATTATTATCCGTATTACAAAGAATAAATGTATAGCCTGCCTTATTAGCAGTATCCTCAACGGCACGAGCTAGTTCTGGGAAGAAAGGGTTCATAATATCGGGAACAAATAGGGCAATCATGTTCGATGTCCCTTTAAAGAGTGTTCTCGCCACGTCATTTGGTCGGTAATCTAATTCTTGAATAGCCGCTTGAACCTTCTTCATTGTGTGCTCATTAACATATCCGTTTTGGTTTAATGCACGAGACACTGTAGCAACGGAAACTCCTGCAAATTTCGCAACCTCTCGAATTGTTGCCATAACATTCCTCCTTGTAAAACGATGTGTAACCCGTTACATGTTGAGTGAAAATAATAGGGTTTATGTAACCCGTTACATAAATAATAAAATAATTTTGTTTGTTTGTCAATGGTTTTTTGTTTGTGAAGAAATATAGAGTACTTGAATTTGTTCTAATTAATATTTTTTGATTCCATTAACTTGAACCAAACAAAAAATAAATAAGAACTAAATTTACTCAAACAAAACCCCATCATCTCACCTTACATAAATACAGCTAAAACAAATGTGGTGAGATAATGGGTTACTCCTCATTTAATGATCGTTGATTGCTTCTACTACTTTCCACTTGGTTACATTAACATCTACAATATCAGAATTTTCTACACTCACCAATTTATTTTGGATAAATCCTTTTAATAATTGATAAGAATTATTCACAGGCAGGGCTACGACCCATTTGTCACTATTATCACTATCGCCAAAAGTTACGAAATAAACTTGATTCCAATCTAAATGACTAGTACTTTGAGCTACAGGAATATGTGGGATTGCCGCATGTTCTTTGACTAAAATAATGATCGGCATATCTCCTGATTCTATATAATGCCACTTTCCACCTTCTATACATTCATTGGTTTGATAGTCGATCCAATTTCCATTAGGGGCATAGACTTGCCTGCCTGTCTCATATGCTTTAAACAAGGGAGCAACTAATAAATCTGATCCAAATAAATACTGATCTTCAATATTCCAGCTACCAGGATCTTCTGGAAAGTCTAAAAACAAAGGTCTTAATAAGGGTAGACCATTTTCCGCACTTAAGACAGCTTGTGTGAAAATGTAGGGCATAAGTTTATATTTTAATTCTACCGCCATACGGAAGTCATCTAGAAAGTCCCGATCAAATAACCAGGGTTCTTTCGGTGGAGCACCGTGACAGTGGCTATGGGAAGTTAACATACCAAAAGGCATCCATCTACGGTATAATTCTTGAGGACTCTTCCTGACAAATCCTCCAATATCATGACTCCAAAAAGAGAATCCGGTCATTCCCAAAGATAGACCTGCCCGAAGTGAAGCAAGCATTCCATTATCGGTATTTTCCACATCACCACCCCAGTGTACGGGGTAACGCTGACTGCCGGCCCAAGCACTCCTGCCCCAGAGGATGGAATCACCAGTAACTACTTTAGTGATATCAGCAACGGCTTGGTTATATCGTAATGGATATAGATTGTGTTCTATCCACCCGTTCTTTCCTGAGGCATATTGCCCACCAATTGGTGCAGCCTCTCCAAAATCAGCTTTAATGGCACTGACTCCCATGTCTAAGAGATTTTTAATGTGATCCTGATACCAATGAATGGTTTTAGGATTGGAAAAATCAAGGATGGCATCTTCAGTAGGAAGTCCGCCATTCGGTTTGGTGATAGCTAAACCTTCACGGATAATTTCATCATATAAATCATTAGAAGGTGTAAAGTAAGGTATCTGCCACAAACTAATGTGATAACCATCTTGATTTAAATCACTAATCATCTTCTCGGCATTGTCGAATCGAGAAGGAGAAAAAATATAATTACAACGCCAGTCTTTCTCAAACCAACCAGTATCTAAATGGATGACATCACAAGGAATCTGATATTCACGTAGTCTACCAGCTACTTCTCTAACCTCTTCTTCTGATTTATAAGTAATGCGGCTCATCCATAAACCAAATGACCATAATGGTGGCACTTCACTTTTACCGGTAAGAACGGTATATGCCGCTAACACTTCTTTTGGTTTCCCAAAGAAGAAGAACATATCCAATTCGTCTTCACCAATATAAGTAGTATTCATCCCATCATTGGAATGGCCAATATCACAAGTAATAGGACAACTATGATGATAAAACATTCCGTATCCCATATTACTTAAGAAAAATGGAATAGGTTTATACATATCTTCGGTTTGTCCACTTAAGGCATCACGTGTGAATAAATTGATCTTTTGGCCTCGTTTGTCTAACTTCATAAAGGATTCCCCTGTTCCATATATTTTTTCATAAGGGGATAGTGAAAAACTAGCTGCTAGTGTTCTTGACATATCTTCGATGGAACGGGTATATCCGAATGGAATAGGATTAGAGTTTTGCAATGCCATCCCTTCACTTAGATGATGAGTCTGTGTTAACAGTTGTCCAGAATGATCGCGAAACTCTAGTTTCCATGGATAGTAGTGAATCATAATCGTTCCAGCTGAGCTTTCATATACTATTTTATTGGTGTCCTGTTTTGTTACTTGCCAACCGCCCTTCTCCTTAATAGGTTGAGTTAACATGAGGCTGTCTCTTGTCTGAAGGGTGTTCTCTTTTGCAGATATCCGAATACGGATGGTTCTTTCATCTACAAAGGTGATGGAGAAAGGTAAGTCAGGTGATTCTACATATTCAGGAAATTCCCATGATTTCGAAGTCTCTAATGGAAATGTATATTTATTAAATGATAGCCTTGGTTTTCGTTCAAAGCGATTCCATTTTATCGATCCGGAGGCGGTTTGGCTGTCAAATTCATGGATGGTCTCTGGTAAAAAATACGTATTTTCTAGTTTGGAAAAGGGTTTACTCATATCTGGCGCATCACCTAGAAAAGGAATGTCAGCATGGTGTGTCATCATTTCTCCTCCTACATATATGATGTAATAGTCTATCAGCGGAAAATCAAAGAATCCCGCTGATAGAAATTCTTATTCTTGATAATTATCGTAAGCAGTTTGATAAATTTCTTTGAACCTTTCTAATCCCATATTATTCAATTCTTCCAGATAGCTATCCCACTCTTGTTCAATTCCGCCTTCAGAAAGCCATTCTGCCCATTTAATGTCTACTAAATTGGCTAAATCATTTCTAATAATTGATAATTCATTTCTTTCTTCAGGAGAAAAATTCAATTTTGGCAAAATGTTTTGTTCCTCTGGATAGTATTCTGACAACATTTGATCATGTTCTAATCGCTCTGAAATGGATGGAGGTGGCACAATTTTTTGATCCAATTCACTTGAGATATACATTAAGCCATTATCAACAAGAGAGTTAGTCCATTTCCAGGAATCTTCTGTTACGCCTTCAGGAGGAGTAAGTACAACGTATTCACCGTCTTGTTCTTCAATTCCGATATCAAATGAACCATAGTATCCTTGAGCGGAGGCTTCTTCACTATAAAAACCATCCAGCCATTCTATTACTTTCTCTGGGTTTTCTGTATTGCTAGAAACAACTGCTCGATTCACTTGTGTTTTTAGAGCGACTGGATCTGCCATCCATAATGGAGTGGTAGAGTTATCTACGGCAACAGGTGTAAGGATCTCATATTGATCTTTCCACTGTCCCACCCGTTGTTCAATCGACCAACCGAACGTAAAGCCCACTGTAGCCGCATTCGTGTCTTTTGATCGTGAATTAAATTGAGACCAGTCTTGCGTAATTACTTCTTGATTTAATAATTCTTCTTCGTACAATTTGTTCATGAATTCAATTAATTGTTTATAATCCTCAGTTTTTGGTAGGAAAATAAATTCTCCGTCTTTTACAGTTAGCAGATTATCGGAAAAGGAATAAGTATAGTTTCCAAAGGCACCGATCATTTCAAGTAATCCCCATTGACCAATATTAGTGTTGAAATCAAATGGTACTTCATCTGCTTGTCCATTTTGATTAGGATCATCTTCTTTGAACGCTTTTAACACGTCGTAAAGTTCATCTAAGGTTGTTGGAGCCTCTAGTCCTAAGTTATCTAACCATTCCCGGTTAATCATTGGTACACTAATACTTTCAGGTCGGTGTGGAATAACAGCAGGTAGACCATAGATTTGACCGTCATAACTAGTAGCCAATTCTTTAATTTCAGGCATTTCATCAAACATTCTTTGAATATTTGGCGCATGGTCCTCAATTAAATCATTTAATGGCAGAAATAAACTCTCATAAGTTGCAATGTCTTCATCAGCAATAGCTGATATAAAAACATCCGGTATATCTCCACTGGAAAGAATCGGGTTCTTTTGCTCTTCCCAGCCACTTCTTACTAATGTCCAATCAACATTTACTCCAGCTTCTTCCGTAATATCATTGATATACGGTATTTCTTCCATATCTAGTGTTTGTGCGTTAATAACAGCGGTTACCTCGATATCGGAACTATCACTGGAATTCCCTTCTGAAGAGTCTGAAGTATCATCAGAAGAGTTACTGCAAGCTATCATTACTATGCCACACAATAGCACTATAACGAACATGTTCATTTTTTTAACTGTATTTTTCATCATAATCGTCTCCTTCAATTTATATACTAACCTTTCAATGAACCAATCATCACCCCTTTTTCAAAATATTTTTGGATAAAAGGGAAGAAGATAAGCATAGGTAAGGATGATACAATGATGACGCCATATTTAATTAAATCCGCTTTTTGTTGCATATTTATGTCCCCTAAGCTCACCCCTTGTCCTCCACTGCTGAAGGCTTCATTCATAACTAAAATTTCTCTTAAGATAAGTTGCAGAGGAAACAATTGATCATTATTTAAATAAATAAGTGCCTTCATATACTCATTCCAATACTGCACACTGTAATACAACATCATGACAGCGATGATGGCTTTAGAGAGTGGAAGTACAATCTTAAGGAAAAATTGAAAATCGGAACAACCATCTAATTTGGAAGATTCGAGCAGCTCCTTTGGAATGGTAGTTTGGAAAAACACTCTAGTGATAATCAAATTAAAAACGTTTACAGAGAATGGTATAATCATTACCCATATGGTGTTCGTTAGTCCGAATTCCTTCACTGTTAAATAAGTCGGAATTAATCCACCGTTAAAGAACATTGTGAATACGAAGAAAAAAGTAAGAAATTTTCTTGCTGCAAAATCATTTCTAGAAAGCGCATAACCTGCAGGGATGGTGAAAAGTAAACTTGCTACTGTACCACCAATCGTGTAAATCAATGTATTGGAAATACCTCTCCAAATCCTTTGGTCTTGAAAAATTTCTTGATAGCCAATCATCGTTATATCTTTAGGGAAAAACCACACCTCTCCATTGGCTACGGAAGAGGGGTTACTTATGGAAGCAATAATAACGAAATACAAGGGATAAAGGATCAAAATCAGCATCACTGTACAGATGAATGCTAAAAATATTTTGAAGTACACATCACCTGAAGAATCCTTAATGGTATTATTCATTGGCAATCCTCCTTTACCATAGACTATTTTCACTCGTTTTCTTAGCTATTTGATTGACGATGAGTAAAATCAGAAAATTGATCATCGTATTAAAAAAACCAATGGCTGTAGAATAACTGATTTGATTCGATAAGATCCCGATTTTATAGACATACGTTTCAATCACTTCTGAGACGGGTAGATTCATATTGTTTTGCATAAGAAAGATTTTTTCAAAGCCAACTCCAAGCAAAGATCCTGCATTTAATATGAGAAGAATAATCATCGTCGGTATAAGATATGGTATATCGATATGAATCACCTGTTGTAAGCGACTGGCACCGTCCACTTTAGCAGCCTCATATAACTGTGGATTGATTCCCGATAGTGCAGCAATATAAATAATGCTATTCCATCCCGCATGTTGCCAAACCTCTGACATCACAAAAATAGAACGAAAATATTCGGTTTCTCCCATAAAATTAATCGGTTCGATACCAAACAGGGATAATAAATTGCCGACAATTCCAATGGAAGGGGATAAGAATACAATTAACATTCCCACAATCGCAATTACAGAGATGAAATGTGGAATATAAACAACAGTTTGCATCAAGTTTTTTCTTCTTGCATTTCTTATTTGATTAAAAATAAGAGCAATAAGGATAGGGACTGGAAAGCCTACTAATAAAGAATATAAGCTGATAAGAAATGTGTTTCTAATCAGATCCCAGAATTGATGAGATTGAAAGAAACGTTGAAAATATTCTAACCCAACAAATTCTCCACCTGTAAGTCCTCTTGCTGGATCGAAATCTCGAAATGCCAATTGGAGTCCATACATTGGTAAATAGTTAAATAATAAGACGATCACAAAGGCTGGAAGTACCATAAGATAGAGTTGATAATAAGTTTTAATATGTGTGCTCAGTTTGGGTATAACCCCGTCCTTGTTCGTGATTGCTCGTTGCTCCAAATTTATTCCTCCTCTCTCTTTATATAGTGCGTTTGCGCAAGTGAAGCACTGAAACCAATGTATAAGATAGTCAGCAAAATGTAAACGCTAACATTTTGCGTGGTATTCCTTTTTCGTCAATAGCAAAAAAAGAATAGTGGCATTTTTTGCATAGTTGCAGAGTCTTTTTATTTTAGAAGCGTGTGATATAATTTTTGAAAGCGCATTCATATTAAGGGGGCATATTAAATGGCTAAAATGGGAGGAAAAAGGGTATTATTCAATTTTCTCATTTCTTATATAGTGGTTTTCCTACTACCCGTTTTATTTCTTGTTTTTTTCTTTTATCCTAGAAGTACAGATATCATATATGACAATGCCGAAGAAAAAGCAGACTCTATTCTAAGACAAACGGCAAATCATGTGAACATGCAATTAATGAATGTTTGGTATTATCCAGAAGCAATTCGTAATAACCGCCATCTTCAGCTTCAAGTATTCGAAGAAATCAATTATTTTAATACGTACAAGATTGCACAAGAAATGCAAAATATGTTCGGTTACAATTCTTTTATTGAGAAGGCAGTGTTATTTAATACTAGGACAAAGATGTTTTATTCCTTTCCTGGGAGCTTTGTGTTGCAGGATTTCAATAATTATCAAAAGACGTTCTATTATTTGGATTGGGATCAGGAAGAGATGATGAAAGAAATAGAAGGGTTAGAGGAGGTAACCGTACGTCCGGCTAGTAGTATCGTTGATCGCAACCGAGGCACACATCCTTTTAAAGGTGTTACCATTATGATGCCGGTTCCTAGTCAGGGTGCGTTTTCTTACGGTGTTTTAATCTTAGTGGTTGCAGAGAGAAATTTTTCTCCTTATAGTGTAAAGCATCACTTTATTTCCTCTCAAATAGGGTTATCTTGTTCAAACTCCTCCAGGATAATTACTGTACTTTCCTGAAGTAATATGCTAAATTTTTTGCATATTATAAGGGGGAGTTTTTTAATGATTTTTTTACACGACTTTGGAATTGGGATAGAAGAATATGAGAAGAAAGGAAAAAAGAATAACTTTCCGTTATTTAAATGGTGCCCAAATTGCCAAGCAATTGCTTATGGAAACTTGCACAGACATGGTTATTATTGGAGATACGGAATAAACCAGGAAGAGGAACTACACATTCCTATATGTCGTTTCAGGTGTTTGGTTTGTCAAGTAACGATCTCTATTTTACCGAGTTTCTTAATTCCCTATTTTCAACATACATTGGATACCATGATGGAAAGATTAAGCAGTGTGCTTAAGGGAGAGAAAGTAAAAGGAAGTCGCCAGCAATTAGAACAACATCTGAAACGTTTTTATGAAAGCATCCATTGGACCCATAGCTTTTTTACAGACGCAGGATATCAATTGGGTTTCACGAAGGATATAAAAAAAGAAGCCCAAAAATACGTGACAATGATCCAAGATTTTGGCGAATCAACCTCCTTCTTCCGAAGGAGCTGGGGTCATTTATCATCCTATTTTATGGGCAAATTAATTCTACCATATTTACCACCAAAAAAGAATACTATTCATCCCACATAGACTTTTCCTAGCACTGATGGGAAGGACAAAGTAGAATAAAAGCAATGGATAACCGGTTATCCTTCTATAAAAAGGAGGAAAAGTTCATGAATGAAAAAACACGGGAAGAAATTGCTTTATTTCGTTATGGATTGATTGCCCCACTTTTGAATGGACAAGTAAAGCCAAAGGATTATTTGAAAGAAATGGAAGGGAAAATGCATACGATTCCTTATTATGGGGAACGAAAGGTTGCAGCCAAGACAATGCAAGAATGGCATCTGCATTACCGAAGGAATGGATTTGATGCATTAAAGCCTAAAAGGCGTTCTGATCGAGGGGGCGCCAGAAGATTATCTCCGGATGACAAAGATCATATACTAGAAACACGAAAAAAATTTCTCCATATGCCTGTTAGTGTTTTCTACGAACAACTAATAGGAAATGGAGAAATCAACAAAAATCAAATCTCTTACTCTACTATAAACCGATTACTAAAAAAACACAAGATGGCAGGAAGGAATTATATTCATTATCATCCAGAGAAAGAACGAAAACGCTTTGCGCATGATAAAGTCAATGTACTATGGCAGGCAGATTTATCACACGGCCCTTATGTCCCGGTTAATGGAAAAATGAAGAAAACGTTTCTTATTGCTTATATTGATGATTGTTCGAGATTGGTACCGTATGGACAATTTTTCTCTTCTGAGAAATTTGATGGTTTAAGAGAAGTGACCAAAGAGGCATTCATACGCAGAGGAAAGCCAAACATCATTTATGCAGATAATGGAAAGATCTATCGGTCAGAAACGCTACAGTATGCATGTGCCCAATTAGGAATTACCTTAGCTCATACGCAACCCTACGATCCTAAAAGCAAAGGGAAAATAGAAAGGTTATTTAAGACGATACAAACGCGTTTTTATCCACTACTTCAAACCAATCCAGCTACCTCTTTGGAGGAATTAAATGAGAGATTCTGGTGTTGGCTCGAAGAGGATTATCATCGGAGAGTACACGCTTCCTTAGAAGGAAAAACGCCACATGAAGTATTCCAATCGCAGCTAGATCGAATCAGCTTTTTAGAGGACCTCTCTATTTTAGAAACCATCTTTTTAAGACGGGTAGAGAGAAAAGTAAAGCAAGATGGAACGATTACATTGGACAAGCAGTTATATGAAGTTCCTTCGGAATATATTGGTCAGCGAATTGAAGTTCGTATGGATGAACAACATGTTTATGTATTTGAGGACGGAAAAAAGGCAGCTGAAGCCAGAGCGGTCACCATCCACGATAACGCCCATATCAAACGTGGACCATCGCCGTTTTCTCTCTCTGAAGCAAGGCAGGAGGAGGGAAAGGATCATGTATAAAACATACTATTCCTTAGCAAAGGAAGCCTTTACCAAGGAAGCAACAGCAACAAATGCCTTCCAATCGACGAGTTATCAAGAGGCAATGAATGGTCTTGGGTATTTACAAAAGTCTAAAGGAATTGGGTTGTTGATAGGTGACCCTGGTGCTGGGAAGACGTACACCTTACGAGCCTTTAAGAATTCACTTAACCCAGCCTTATACCATGTCGTCTATTTTCCGTTGTCCACCGGAGGGGTGATGGATTTCTACCGGGGGCTAGCATACGGACTAGGAGAAGAACCTAAGTTTCGTAAAGTAGATTTATTTCGTCAGATTCAACAAGGAATTGAACGGATGGAGCAGGAGCGTAAAATAACGCCCATATTTATTTTAGATGAAATGCATATGGCAAAAGATGCTTTTTTACAGGACTTAGCTATTCTTTTCAATTTCCAAATGGATTCGTCGAATCCATTTATTCTGATACTAGCTGGTCTGCCGCATTTGAAAACGCGGCTCCATTTGAATCACCATCGCCCGTTGGCTCAACGAATTATTATGAGATACCAATTCCAGCCATTGAATAAAGAAGACGTTACTGCTTATATGGAGCATCAGTTAAAACTGGCAGGGGCAAAGATGCCGATTTTTACAGAGACAGGTTTAGAAGCTATCGCTTTACGTTCGCAAGGATGGCCACGCATCATTAACACATTAGCTTCAAATTGTCTTCTGTATGGAGCGCAGTTAAAAAAACAACAAATTGATGAAGAGATTGTTCGTATGGCAACAGAGGAAAGTGGCCTATGATGCGGCAAGGAATCATGATATTTGATTTACAGGGATGGAAGATCTGGATTGGCCAGCAAGACTATGAAACATTTGAAGGAATGGCTTTTGAATTACGTATTCAAAAGCATTATTTCAAAGCATATTTAGGAAAAGAAGATCAAGAGTGGTATGTGATATTAGATGAAGATGTAGCATTTAATTTACGTGTATTCGAGGTTTACAAAGTTCGTATAGAATACATAGATATCACATCAGGAAATGCCTCTTAAAAGGGGCATTTTTTCTGGAATAGTATCTGAAATAATTTTACAAAGTTTTTTCAAATCGGAAATTAAATGAATAAACGAGCACATTACTCCAGATTTCTCCCTGATATAAAATGGAAAAGGATGTCTGAATTAATGTGGTAGTTTACACTTATAGTAATCGAACCAATGAACTAAATCATAATCTCGTTGTCATAGATCAGCAAAATAGGATCATAGCACAACCTAATAATCAGTTGGAACTGGATGGCGATGTATTGATGGAGAATTTCACAGAAGATAGCCCCTCCTCTAGTCAGATTACAATAGATGACCAGACTTATATGATCAATTTAGAGCAATCTAACACGTATGGATTAAAGTTCGTTAATTTAACACCAATCGATGAGATTCTCTCGGAAATTACGCAGCTTAAGGTTAAAACATTACTACTTGTAGGGCTCATTTTTCTCATTGAAGTGGGTCTAATCATCCTATTGATACGTGTCAACTACCATCCTATTAAGAAGTTGAGACAAAGTGCTCTTCATTCTGTTGAAGAGGAGCTGTTTAGCGATTTAACCGAATATGAGGTTGTATCGTATGCATTTGATAACTTACAGAAACGGAATAAGGAGCTAGTAAGTAAGGAAATGTTAAATAAAAATATATCCCAGGAGTACTTTTTTATTCAGCATCTAAATAAAACGGTAGAAAGTAATGAAAGTATCATTCAACATGCTGCTGAGCAAGGTATTCAATTAGGGGATAAGGTATGTTGTATCACTTTTTTTTCTATGAATCGCAATATTATTGAGTTACTTTCCTTGTTAGAAGAAATTATGGCACAAAGTCATGATGATCAGCTTATCTTTTCCTATCGGGTGAAGGGAGTTCGACACGAGGATTTTATTCTTGTTCTATCCTTTACACAAGAAGACCAAATCAAACCATTTATTTATCGAATACACGAAATGAAAAAGGATGTAAATATTGGAATTGGTACAGTTGAAGAGATGAGGTTGTTAAGTTACAGTTATACGCATAGCTTAGCAGCATTAGAAGTGGCTACTCTGCACCACGATATACACATTATGAGTTATTATGACATAGATGTAAAAAATGCCAATGAAATTAGTAAATTATTTGAGATTATTAATCTCATTGAATTATCTATCACAAGAAAAGATGATGCTCAACTGCGTTTACAGTTGAATAACCTAATAAGTCTGATGAAAAACGATATAAGCAGGATATTCATTTTAAATATTATTTTTACAAATACGTACAATGTCTTAGTAAAGGCTTTAAATAAATTTGGCAGTAAGGAAGAGTATTGCTATGTAGTGCCGGAAAAAGACTTGAATATCAAAGAATTAGAAGATCGGCTTTTGGAAAAAGGGGAACAGGTTATAGAATACATTATGAAGGAAGGTTCAAAGACTACCAAAGTGGAAATTGCTCTAATTTTACAATTTATTGATACGCATTATATGGATGAAACCATCTCATTACAGTTATTAGCTGATGAATTTAATATGTCTTATTCTAATTTGAGCCGTTTTTTCAAAAAGCAAGTAGGGAAAAGTTTTGTATCATATATAGAAAATATTAGGATGACAGAAGCAAAACGATTATTAAGAGAAAGTGAACAAGCCATTCAGGTAATCGCAAGGCAAGTAGGTTATAGTAATGCAAATAGTTTTACACGCCTATTTAAGAAAACAGAAGGGATAACGCCTGGTATGTATCGAAATTTGTATAATGAAAAGAAGGGTGGGGGATTAGGGTGAGTGATGAAAGAGTATAAGGTGTTGATAGAAGAAGATTTATCGTAATCGATGAAATAGACTCGGGAAAACGCACTATTAAGCAGATATCCTAGAGTATATTTCATGCTACTATATTGATATAATATGCGTAAAGCATGTCATAATTGTGGTAACAGAATCTTTCTGCAAGGAGATAAACGCATGGACAATACAACAGAACCCATCCAAATTACATATAGAAACACTTCTTTGGCTCTTTATACAGATAAAGTATTCCAACACTCCCATCTCCGGTATGAAATTTACTATTTTCATGAAGGAGATTGTAAATATGTGATTAATGATGATGTGATGGAATTAGAGAAGAATGACATCATTATTATGAATGGTTCGACTTTGCATGGTCCATACCCAAAACAGGGTATCTCCTATGTGCGAAGTGTGATCGAATTTTCTGCCGAATGGATAGATCCGATCCTTCAGCAATTGCATGTACCGATGCTTTTAGAACCTTTTGAAAAACTACATCATTTTTTGTTGCGAGGTGTGGATCAGGCCACTCTTGATAAAATAGTGTCGATAATGAAAGAATTGGATGTCCAAAAGAGATATTTGAATGGTTCCACTTTATCTGAGACGGAGCGGAATTTGTTGAAAGGGCAAATGATCCATCGCTTTATTGGGCTATTGTTTATTATTTATGAACTTAGCTATCAGAAGCTTCAACATACCCCGATTGCAGATGATGAAAAGACTCGCCATGTCAACCGTTTAATTGCTTGGGTGGATCAGAATTTTCAGCGTACGATCACCTTAAATGAGATAGCAGATACCTTGCATTTAAGTAAATATTATGTGTCTAGAATCTTTAAAGATATTACTGGCCAAACGATTATGCAATATTTAATGAATAGAAGATTAACGCGAGCGAAGTATCTGCTAGAAATATATCCAGATAAGCCGATGATGGATATTTCAATGGAATCGGGGTTTGAAAGCCCGTCTCATTTTAGTCGGAAGTTTAAAACGAAATATCAGATCAGCCCCACAGCGTATCGGAATAGGAGATTGTTAGAGTGAATGGTAGTGGTAGATAAAGGGCTTGTATTTATGGTTTAGATGAGTCGATGTTAAGAAAAATGCAAAATTCACTGTATTGATTTATATACTGCTGTTTACTATTTATTACCGGCCAAGCAAAAGTTTCATCCAAAAAAATAACCCTTTCTAGCGAATGATAGATTCGTAAAACAATATTTCTAAAGAAGCTACGGTTCGCCGAAAGGGTTACAATGAAAATATTTCACCTATAGAACGTGTTTATTTACTAATATCAACTATGAACTATTAACAAAGTTTCTCTTGGATAAGTTACTTGTTTTCCACAACAATATCTGTTTTTTTATAGATTCTGAAACCTCATTTACCTCCCATAGCACTTGTAATATCCAGAATTTCCAATTGGCGTTCTTGATCGTATCTAAGCTGTACAGAGTGAATATCAGCAATCACTGATTCATTTAATTTCCATAAAGGAATGAACACATCGCTCGTCTTATCGTATAGAAGGTCATACGTGTGATAAGAAGCAGATTCATTTTTTCCATTTATAAATTCTACAGTAAAACCATCTGTTGTAATGGGATCATACACTTTTATGACGAGATAATTGTACTTAGTAAGATCTATCTCATTTTCAAATAAAATTTCTGTATTTCCCGGCGATAGATTTTGAGTTTGTGTTGTTAACGGTATTTCAAATTGATCGGATTCATATTTTCCGATTCCATTTGTCTGTTCCATGAATCGCTTATGATCCTTTACAAACTCATAATATAATGGCTTTTTAGTTTCTCTGTCCATATGATACATACCCATTGTTTGATAGAACTGATTATGATTTACGTACCAGTCAAAAGCAGTCCAATAATCAATACCGGAAATAAAGCCGTTTTTATTTATAAAGCCTTCTGGAGTAACGGTTGCTTTTTCTATTAAGGCAGCTTGAACATCTTCATATATCTTTACTTGCTTTTCTAGAAAACTCTTATCTGCATTACTCCATATTCCATATTCCGTGTTAATAATTGGTTTGTCTGGCCATTGTTGGTGGGCTTGTTCGATAAAATCTCTAGTGCCTTCATATGGTGTACTACCATGGAAAATACCAAAGTACATGGTCCATCCTGCCACATCTAATGGCTCCATTGATTCGTCATAGTATCCTGGTTGATCAGCAGCAGCACTTTGTGTAATTAAACGCTGATCATTATAAGAATTTCTAAGTTCGCGGACCAAATTTTCATTGTATTTTTTTCGTAATGTAACGTCTGTTGATTCATTTTGCGTACTCCACATGATAATAGATGGGCGATTAAAATTAGAAAATACCATCTCACGCCACATTTGATAAGTAATTTTTCTTTCTTCTTGAATCTGATAGTGATGTGTTTCAAATTGCCATAGCGGTATTTCACTCATAGATGTTAAACCAAGTCGATCTAACATAATGAACGTATAAATATGGTTAGGATAATGTGCGGTTCTCACCATATTAACAGATAATTCATGGATCTTTAAAAAATCACTTTTAATTCTATCCCAAGAGGCTGTACGACCATAGCTCGGCCATTCCTCATGTCTAGCAACACCTGCAAGAAAGATCGGCTCTTCATTTAGGCATATAGTAGATTGATTAGTAGTAACGGATCGCAATCCAAATTGTGTATAAAAAGAATCTATTACTTTATTATTATCATAAAGTAAAGCTTTGAATACGTATAAATGCGGTTCTCTAATACTCCAAAACATTGGATTCTGTATTTTTACTTTATACGTTAAAACTTGGGACTCTTGCGCGGCAAGTGAAATAGATTGGTCTTTTAATCCTTTTACATCCATTTGTTGTTGGCATATACTTTTGGCATTAGGATGTACAAGCCAATTTTCGTTAGTGAAATCCGTATTATGAATAGCGCTTGCTATTGTCACAGCTTTAGCTGTATTTGTTCTGTTTTCTAATACCATGGAAATATTGATATCCCCTGAATTATTTATGGGTACAATATCAACCCTGGCAATTTGTACACTATCTGTTCGTTCTAAAAAAATGTCCTGGATGATTCCTGTGTAATTAAAGAAATCGTTATTGACAGCTGGAACAATATCATCACGCGAAGTCCAAGGTGGATTGTCAATCCTAATAGCTATTAGATTGTCACCACTTTTGATGAATGGAGTAACATCAAAAGCAAAAGGGGTGTATCCACCTTCATGATAACCAATATACTCTCCATTGATCCAGAAGTCCCCTATGTAAGATAAACCTAAACATTTAAGTGTAACAACCTTCTTTTCCCATTTCTGATCCAGTACAAATTTCTTTCGATACCAAACACCATCTTCATAAGTTTCTGCACCGTTTACTTCTTCTTCACCTGTTAACTTATTCTCTGGTAATGGAATAGAATGGGTTTCCCAATGGCTATCATCAAATTCATGCTTTATTATACTCTTTGCTTCTTTTTCTGTTTTTTCAATCCAATCGATATCTCGATTCATCATCGTCCAGTTATGATCTGCCTCAAAACGTTGCTTTTTCCATGGTCCTGAAAGGGATTGGATAAATCGTTCCTGTGGTTCAAATGACGGATAAGGTATCCCATTTTGAAATGGAATGGATTGATTATTAAGTTTATTAAGTGTGAATGAAGATTTTAACGTACTTGTTTTCACTTGTTGCACATGAATTCACCCCGACTTGTAGTTTATGATGTAAATGGGTTTGTAGGAATCAAGGAATAACACCATATTCCTTGATTCCATGTGAAGAACTATTTTAAATTTAATTTCTCCATATTCTCTTTCATTTTTTCATTTCTAATTTCTACAATAGATTCAAAGTTATTTTGATCTAAGAATTGTTCATAACTCTCAATTGTTTGGTCAAATTCATCTTCATTTTTAGCGGTTAGCAATTTTGCAAGGGTCGTAGCCCATGTTGAATTAATATTTACTAGACTACGAGCTTCACCTGTTCCTTGGTCAGGGTCAATATTGGAAATCAGAAAAAATTCTGGTGATAAATAATCTTGAGCCCATTCCCTGATTTGTACAACAGATTCTGGTGGATCGTTCTCCCCGTGTTCAAGTTCAAAGCTATCATGTCCAAAGAACCAAAATTCACCCAAACGATATTCTTCCTTAAATTGTTCTGGATTGTCATTTCTCATAGCTTCGACTTCAGAAAGTAAGACGGCATTCCCGTTTTCATTAAACTCATAAGTTTCGCCTTCGACTCCAAATGTGGTTAAATATTGACCTCTTTCACTTAGTAAATAAGTAAATAGTTGAATTGCCTTCGCTGGATCTTTGACATCTTTAGAAATGTAAGTCACCGTCCAGCCAGAAGGTCCAGCTTGCTCAAACATTGGGTCTCTTCCTATACTTGGTCCATCCACTGCAATGTATTTTTGATCTGGATTTGCTTCCAGATTCCGTTGTAAAAATCCAGATAACTGCGCAATACCCCCTGTTAAAACAGTAGCGTAATTTCCGCTTGCAATATTTTCCTCGAATATCGTATTATCATCAGAAAAATTGTCTTCACTAATATAACCTAATTTAAATGCTTCATTGAAAGTTTTGATCCATCCTAAATAGTCTTCATTTAAATTACGTTGGTACCATTCTCCATTCTCTGTTCTAACTGGAATGCCTAAATAGTTTTGTAGTGTTACTCCTAAAGAACCTGCATCTTCATCGTTCGCAAAACCTTTGAATGCAAAAGGAGTTACTTCTGGAAATTGTTCTTTAATATCTTCTAATGCAGACAACAATCCATCAGGTGTGGACATATCTGGTTCGCCAATTGCTTCATATATGTCTTGTCTAATCAGAAATCCGTCGTTGCCATGAACAAGTCCTTTTTCATAGTGTTCTTCGGTATTTGAAAAACTTGGATAACCATATGACTTACCTTCACTTAACTGATACCAATCCAATGTTTGTTCCTGTGCCACTTGGTAAAAGTAAGGATCATATTTATCTGCTAATTCTTGTAATGGTAATGCCCAGGATTCAGCTTTTTTTGCGGTATCTGATTGTCCATCAAATAATGTAATAATATCTGGAATATTTCCACTGGAAAAGTGGGTGTTTAATTTTTCATCGTCACCTTTCATAAATTCTATATCTACATTTAGATCTTCCTGTAATGTCCGAGTAATCGGATCATTTCCATAATCGGTATTAAACCAGTCTGCGTTTACATACCAAGTTAATTCTGTACTTTCTTCGGTGTCCAGTTCCCATGCAGGTGTATTCTCATCAATCTCATATCTTGCCTCTTCAAGCTCTGTGTTTTCACTTGAATTTGCGTCATTTGAACACCCTGTTAGTACAATAATAAATAGAATAAGAATAGTGAATACAGGTTTTGATAGCATCCAATTTAACTTTTTTCCCACGATATTGCCTCCCTATTTTTTGTTTTAAAAGTCATTTGCCGCAACAAGTTTATACCTACTATTTCAGAACTTGTTTTATCACCTCCGAACAAAATGCAGTCTATTTTTACTCCTTCACAGCACCAACCATAATGCCTGACATAAAGTACTTTTGGAGGAATGGATATACTAAAACAATTGGTACAGTTGCAATAACAATGGTAGCTAATTGAACTGATTGTGAAGTCGTTGGTACAACCACAGAAGTAGTGATATCTTGCATATTGGCAGCTTCTTGTTGAACGATGATTTCATATAGTTTCATTTGAATAGGATACAAGGCTTCGTTATTTATATAGAGATTCGCAGTCATATAATCATTCCATTGAAATACGCCATTAAATAAAGCAATAGTAGCAAGAACTGGTGTAGACAATGGAAGAATAATTCGCATAAATATTTTAAATATGCCCGCGCCATCAATTTTTGCTGATTCTTCTAAAGATTTAGGTATCTCACGAAAAAAGTTCATCATGATAATCATATCGTAGTAACTAAACAACGAAGGTAAAATGTAAACCCAAAAGCTATCTAATAAACCTAATCCCCTCATTAATAGGTAGGTGGGAATGATTCCGCCACTGAAGAAAAGGGTTCCTATACCCAGTGCCGTATATATATTTCTTCCAAAAATATGACTTTTACTCATTCCATACGCCACCATTGCTGTGAAAAATACGTGAGTCACAACACCGATCACGGTTTTCAGAACGGATATGATAAAAGCATTCCAAATGGTTGCGTCATTGAAGACGAGTTTGTAACTGTCCAGCGTAAATTCCTTTGGCCAAAGTCTTAATCCGAAATTTGCGAGTGAATCCACGCTACTGAATGACTGCACAACAATGTTCCAAATGGGATAAAATATAATAATAGTGAATATCGATAAAAATGTTACATTTACGATATTGAAAATTTTATCTTCTACAATTTCTTTCTTCTTGCTTTTAGCCACAACAACACCCCCTCTTAATTAAAATACAGATTTATTATCATTAAGCTTCTTAGTCACTTTATGTGTTATAATCACTAGAATTAATGCTACTATGGAAGTAGCAAATCCAACTGCAGTTGCGTATGAAAAATCCCCTTGTGCTAAACCAATTTTAAACACGTAGGAATCGATTACCTCAGCTTTAGATGCGTTTAACGGATTAATTAATACTAACGTTTGGTCCAAGTTTGCACCTAAGATCCCACCAACAGCTAATATAAATAATAAAACGATCATAAATCTCATTAATGGTAAGGTAATATGCCAAATTTGTTGTAGTTTGGAAGCACCATCCATTTTTGCTGCTTCATAATAAGTTGGATCGATACCAGCCATGGTAGCTAAATAAAGGATAGTACCCCAACCGACGCTTTTCCATACTTCAGAGAGTGAAGCAATCATCCAATAATTATCAGCATTTACTAAGAAATTACGTGGTTGATCGATGAACCCTATGTTCACTAAAAGCGTACTTAGCATTCCCGTTGTTGACAACCAACTAATAAGCATTCCACCAAGCACAACCCATGATAAGAAGTGTGGCAAATATGAAATAGTTTGAACTAATTTCTTGAATTTCCCGTTTTTTACTTCGAAAATCATAATGGCTAATATAATGGGTGATACAAATCCAAATAGTAATTTTAAAAAGCTAATAGCTAATGTATTAACAACAGCTTCCCAAAAAAATTGATCGGTAAATGCTATTCTGAAGTTTTCTAATCCTACCCAAGCTGCAGAAGATATGGTGTCCGTTACAGAAAAACTTTTAAATGCTATAATCAATCCATATATTGGTATGTATCCAAAAATGATCATAAAAATGACACCTGGTAATATCATCAACTGTAGCGGGAGTTGACTTCTTAGTCTTGAAGCAAATGATTTATTGTTCATAATAGACCTCCTTGTAAAAATAAAAACGTTTTTATTTTAATTTATATGTAATCACGCGTACAAACGCGTGTTGATTATTTTTTGAAAGGGTTTACATAAAAAGTTCTATTTGGTTAGTTGACGCTCAATGAGATAAAATTTTGCAAGGTTCATAAGTTTTGTATTAAGATTTTGGTTTTGTAATGGGTTAAGGACAGAATATTCGTACAAAAAAGAGATGTTTTGTTAAGGTTTCCATTTTTAATGTTAACGTTGTTTCTAAAGTACGAGATAGCATATTTAAGAAATAAGGTTTGTAGGGAGGCTTAGCTTTATCTTTATAGAGCTCTTAACTTTCTTAAAATGGTCGCTAAAGGTGTTTATTGTGCGCATTGCTTTGCATTAATTCACCTGTTTTTCTTATTATTAGCTATACATGAGTCTCTGATGATCATTTCACCTTTGAGCTTATCTAAGTTACCACCTTCATTGTTGAAGATAATGTCTAACAATCGATCTACTGCTAATACACCTTGTTTTATAATAGGGTTTCTAACGGTTGTAATTTTAGGCTGGAAATAGGAGCTGATCTCAATATCATCAAAACCGATTACGGAGATATCATCTGGTATTGAGTAACCTTCTGCAGCAAAGGCCTTAATACATCCTATTGCACTCAGGTCATTTGCCGCTATAAATGCATCAGGTAGCTCATAACCACTATGAATGAATTTTCTAACCGCATGATAAGCTGTATCTTCCTCAAAATCTCCAAAGAGAGAAATGTTCTCATCATATACAAGGCTTTTTTCATTTAATGCATCTCTATATCCTCTAAATCGCTCTTTATCATCATATAGTTCTATCACGCCATGAATAAATCCGATTTTTTTATGACCTTGATCAGCTAAGTATTGTGTTACCATTTGTCCGCCTTCGTATGAGGCAAAGATAACACTTGATATATGTTTGCCCGTTTTTTCCCTATCCAAAAAAATAATCGGAATATTTGATTTTTCTAGTAACTGTAGACTTTCAGCAGAAAGCCATTCGTTAAAAATAATGGCACCATCGAAACTTCTACCTAAAACACTGTTAATGGTTGCCTTTTCATTTTTTGTAATAAAAACATTTAAATCATACCCATTTTTTTCACATTCATTAGCAATTGCATCAATAAGCATTCCGTAGTAGGGGCCTTTTGTACTTCGGATAAATAACCCTAATATTTTTGTTGCGTTAGACTTTAAATATTTGCCATGAAAGTTCGGGATATAATTTAATTCTTCGGCAACTTTTAATATGTGCTGTTTGGTATTGGGTTTTAGGACGTCTACACCATTTAATGCATTAGATACGGTAGAGATGGAAACATTAGCTTTTCTAGCGACATCCTTTATTGTTACCTTCTTAATGATGATCACCCACTTAAAATAAAAACGTTTTTATTAATGTTTAAAATTTACCATCATTCTTATTAGATGTCAATACATAATTTGAGAAGGCCATTTATGTTTCTTGCTCGGTTATTTTTGTTTGACTTTTGTAATACAAATAAAAAGAACAAAATGCGATAAGCGTACCGGTGCCCAAAAAGATAAGAACAATATAGACTTGAAAGCTTATATATATAATAACTACACTACTTGCAGCAATGCCAATTGTATAAACGGGATTGCCAATGGAAAGTAAAAATGAATTTTTTAATGAAGTAAAGAATTTTAAATCAAAATGAACAGTATTTGAGAAATAGTGCATAATGAAAACAAATAGAAACATTCCAATAAATAGAAATGCATACAATAATGGTGAGTTAGCATTTATAAAGTAAAAATAATCTATAATCAAAATGGATACAAGAGGAACAATGATCAAACCGCCAACTAAGCTTCTTAGGTAGTTTTCTTTGTAATATTTCCAAAAGGAACGTAACATTGGGATTTCAGAGTTACCAATAATCCATTGCCTAACAACCCCAAACAATGCCGTTGATGCTGGAAATAATGTAAAAGGGGCCAAAAGAGCAATAGTGATAACATTAACCATCAGTTGGTCCGTTGTTTCAACGGCTAAAACATTTAGCGATAAGTATACTACTGGTAAACTAAACAATAACCATAGTATGTTTGTTACGACAAATTTAGTAATCCATACAGAAAGATTAAAAATTCCTCTCATAAAGCTGCTTGTTCCCATATACCAATCTCCTTCTTTCTTTATTTGTTCGCGTGAATTTCTATTATTCCAGTCAATATTTTGTCATAAATCAGCTTTAAACTCTCTATATTGCTGAGAATATCACGCTAGTATTTTGCATGATCATCCACATGAATCGTGTTTCATTGAAATTACTTTTGGAAATGAGATCCTATCTAATATGATTGGAGACATTGTGGCGACTGTTTATAAATTGAAACTTTAACATGAGATTCAAATAAAATCAAATTAAAATAATAAATTTTTATGCTTTAACAAAAAGCATGATGGATCTTATGTATTACATAAGATTGAAGGTTTTTTAGAAAGTATATAACAAAAACCCTAACGTATTTTTCATCTAAATACGTTAGATTTTGACAAGTCTGCTCTAAAAATGGATCTTTTGAAACATATCTTTACTATAGTCCTTTATGTCTATTATTGTCACTATATTATATTTATTTTTCACCGTGGTAAAGTAGCTTTCGATGGCTTCTTAGGGAATAATATGATTCGAAGGGTGTCGTCTTCTAGCTCTGTTCTTTCCTGTCTTCATAGGAGTTCATAATGAGTCATTTCTTCTCGCGCTTTGCCACTGTAAAACCCATGGCCGCCGATTAGCTTAACACTATTTTATAAGCATCGCTTTCATTTTGTGTAATCCCAACTTGACAGATGTCTCTACATAACCAATGATCTGATTAAATGTAAATACATGAAGTTGTTCAATTATGACGTTCTTATCGTATTCCATATCACCTAGTACAACCGGAAGGAATTTTTCAACATCTGCACCTTTCACTTCTTCTAAATCCAAAACGGTGGGGAAATGACAAAGTTGTTTTTTAATTCATCTGTAAATCCGTAGTATTCTAATAATTTGCCGTTAAGTAATCGGAAGTCATGATGGTAACAAATTTATGATGAAGGAAGGATATGGTATACTAATGTTAACCGCAGTAAAAGAAGATACCAATCAATATCGCACGACGCATCCGGATTATGATGGCTTATGGAAAAAGATAATTGAAGAACTCTTTCAAGAATTCATGGACTTTTTCGCACCTGATTTATACCCGGAAATTGATTTTGAAGCAGGGATCGACTTTGCAGGCACGGAACTTCTTCCCTTCATTTTGGATACCGCAATGGGGAAAAGATATACTGATAAGTTAGCCAAAGTGAAATTAAAGAACGGGAAAAATCAATATGTCCATGTCCATATTGAAGTGCAGGCCGTTGGGGATAAAGAATTTACGGATCGCATGTTTGAATATTTTTACCGCATTTACGAAAACAATCAACACGATATATACTCTATTGCTTTATTAACGGATGCGAGCAGAGAAGACCACAGAGATCGATTTAAGTATTCTTTTTATGGTACCACCTTAACTTATGAATACAACACCTATCGATTTCATGAACAAAATGTGGAAGAACTAAAAAAATCGTCAAACCCCTTTGCTTTAGTGGTGCTTGCAGGCATCTACGCAAGTGAAAAAATCACCGTGACAGATAAGAAAAAGAAGAGCGAGAGGCAGAAACAGAAGGAAAGAGAGGAAGCCAGGTTACGTTATAAACAGAAGCTGACCAATCTGGTATTTGACAAATACGCACACCGTCCCAAGTATCTTTCCGCATTATTGTATTTTATCGATTATATCATGAAACTCCCAGCAGCATTACAGAAACAATTTTACGAGTCGTTGTCCATCACACTCACACAAAATAAGAAGGAGGAGAAAAGAATCATGGGAATGGAAGATCTCAGAAATACCCCGACATTTGGCAGACTGATTAGCGACATTGAGAAAGAAGCAACAGAAAAAGGTATGGAGCGTGGCATGAAACAAGGTATCGAACAAGGTATCGAGCAAGGTATGAGTAAGGGAAGAGAAAAAGGCATAGAAGAAGCAGGACGGAATTTTGCTAAGAAGCTTTTAGCTAGGGATTATTCGGATGAAGAGATAGTGCAATTAACGAGTCTTGAACTGGGTGAAGTAACGAAGCTTCGGAGATCATTGGAACATTAATATACGAACGAAACAAGTGGATCGCTTGTTTCGTTCTCTTTTTTTGAGATTGATTTGGCAGCAATGATGGTAGCGGAATAATCTTCATGTTGAAAACATCAATCTTCCCATATCCCTTCAAGGTAAAAATAATACACAAAAGGTAAAAAAGATCACTTAATTTTCCCGCTCAAAAGGTTTACAATAGGCATAGATCTATATAAATAGGATAATTGCTAAGCCAAAAGGAGGGGGTAGCTTGTATCGAATCATGTTAATCGATGATGATGTGCCTATGCTTCGGTATTTAGAGAAATTAATTAAGGAAACGGATATCGAGGTAGAGGTGTGTGCTTCTGAGTACTCTTCTGTGAAAGCGTTTGATCGATTTAAGCAGACATTGCCGGATATTGTTTTGTCTGATATTGGTCTGCCTCAAGTGGATGGGCTGGCGCTGTCTGAAAAGTTGAAAAAAATAAAACCGGATGTGCGCATTATCTTCTTAACCTGCCATGAGAGCTTTGATTATGCTAGAAAAGCGATGGAATTAAACGTAGATGATTATTTATTGAAAGATGAGTTGGATAAGGCGCAGCTGACGGCTAGCATTAAGAAATCACAGCAGCATATCCAGCAGTCACAATCGCAACATGACTTGATATCCTTTAAAGAAACCTTGCATAAGCATAAATATGTGCTGCGTCAGAATTTCTTGGAACAGTTGCTGGATAGTAATCCTATCGAACAGACCATTCAAGATGGATTAAAGCTAGGGATTAAGTGGGAGTTCCCACATTTTTATATCGGCAGGGTATTGCTTCATTATGCTGAGATTGCTGCGTATTATGACAAACAGGATATCCCGCTTATTAAGTACGGCATGTATAATATTGCCGAGGAGATAGCGAAGGATTTTCAAGGTGTAACGCCACTAATGGATAATGATCGAAATATCTACTTGTTTTTGAACTTTCGCTACTCTTTATCATCCAATCATCTGCAGCAACTGCAGGATTATGTGATGACTTTAGCTGAAAAGGTGAAAGAAATTTTGAGAATATCTGTATTTGCCATCTATCATCCGAAACGCCTGAATAAGGAAGAAATCAGGAAGGGTGCCTTAGCTTTACGAAATGATGATAATTATTCTTTTTATACAAACGATAAGATGGAGGCACTGATGACAGAGGAGTGGAGTGTGGATTCACGGCGATTGTTGAAGTCGCTTGAAATGCAGATGTTGCAAGCGCTTCAAATGTTGGATATATCAAAATTCCAACAACTATTGGGAGAATTAGATCATCTATCGACGGAACATAAGGTAGATCCGAGCTTGGTCAAAGAGTTGGGTGAACATTGTCTGGCCAGTATGGAAGTAAATCAGCACAAAGCAGGAAAGTTAGCGGATTTTAAGTTTTATATCACTACTGCTTTGCGGATCAAGGATGTGCTGAATCTTTTGGAAGCAAGTGCTGTCTATTATGAACAGAATAAACGGCAGGTTTCTACTGGTCAGTTACAGTTGCAAGAGATTGACCGCTATATCACACAGCACTTATCAAGTAATATCACTTCAGCGGATATGGCCGGCTATCTTTATTTGAATCCTAGCTATTTTTCTCGTTATTTTAAAAAATTAGCCGGTGAAAACTTTACGGAGTATATTCAAAAGTATAAGATCGGTATCGCCAAAAATATGCTGTTGGAAGGCAAGACAATTGAGGCGGTGGCAAGTGAGTTAGGATTTTCCGATCGAACGTATTTCTCTAAGATATTCAAAAAGCATACCGGATACAGTCCTGGTGAGTTTAAGGCGAAGGAAGTATTCGTATAAGAAAAGCGCAATGTCACACACATTGCGCTTTTCGATATTTAGCAGCCTTCCCCTCAATTTTTCGAACGGATCGACTCGTAAAGTAAGCAATCGTCAGACAGACCGAGCTGACACCAAACAGGACGAGCAAGGTAGACAGCAATAGGAATATATAGGTTGTGCCGAATAGAAAGGCGACGATCATCAGCGTGCGGAAAGGGGTAGCAATCCCGATCAGAATCGCTTGCGTAAAATAATCTTTAAGGCTTAACGAATAATCAGCCATCAATGGAAAGATGTAGATCAAGGTGACAACAAAGAAGCATGCAATCACAAACATTATCATCAAAAATAGGAAGTGAGCCGTTTGATTCTCGAGATGCACCAGCTGAAAATTAATAACGATTAAGGCGCCTGTCACCGTTAATATCAAACCAGCTAGATTGGCACGGAGAAATTGTGACTTATAAGACTGAAAAAACGTGCGAAAAATGGATACATCTTCTTCTCGTAACCATTGTTTTACAACGGTGAAGGTGGCGGCGGTAGCTGGGTAGATACCGAGGATAATGCCGCCTACCAAAGTAAATAGTACCCAAAGCACATTGATATACACGAGCCGCATCACCCATTCACAGCATACATATATTAGTTTAAATGGTCCACTTGCTACCATCGTGCCATTCCCCCTTTTTCTTCAGTATAAATCAATCATCCTACTTTCTTTGTGTGTGATTTTGACCAAGGTGTGTTGGATTCTGACCATCCGAAGAGTTATATCAGAGAGCGAATACATCAAGTCAAAATAGTGCACGCAGATGTATAAATTCTTAATGGGTATCTGGGTTTATATCGATTACATTAGAATATATCAAAACAAATGTGAGGTGATAGAGCTTGAGTGAAAAAGCGGCAGTGCATAATCGTGGACGAAAAGGGACTAGCCTTTGGAATAATAAGCTCAAAGAATCGGTAAGTGGTTATTTGTTTTTAGTTCCTGAATTTATTGGGGTTTTTATTTTAGGGATTTTTCCTTTATTCTTTTCATTATACTTAAGTTTTACCGATTGGGATTTAGTAAGTGGTTTAGGTTCGATCCACTTAATCGGATTGGAAAATTATCGTTTCCTCTTTGAAGATCCGCAGTTCTTCTTAACCTTAAAGAATAACCTGATCTTTTCTGCAGTTTATGTGCCAGCCAGTATCTTTTTGGCATTGTTGATTGCGATTGCCATTTCTTCTGTCGTCTATTTTAGGGATTTCTTTAAGATTGCCTTTTTTATCCCTTATATTTCGACGATGGTGGCGATTGCTTCTGTGTTCTCTGTGTTATTTCATCCTTCTTTAGGAGTGGTGAACAACTTCTTGACCTCCATTGGGGTGGAGAATCCTCCGGGCTGGTTCGGTAGTACGGATACGGCGTTATGGGGAATTATTATTATCTCGGTCTGGCAGGTGGTGGGTTACAATGTGGTGATCTACATTGCTGGTATTACGGGTATTTCTAAAGAATTATATGAATCGGCGCAGATTGATGGGGCAGGTAAACTGAAACAGTTTTGGTATATTACCATTCCTCAACTGGCGCCAACGACCTTTTTCTTATTGATTACGTCAATTGTTAACTCGTTTAAGGTGTTTGATGTGATTGCCTTCTTGACGCAAGGTGGACCGAACAACGCAACAAACGTGTTAGTGTATTATATCTATGAAGAAGGTTTCCAAAATTTCAGAATGGGTTATGCTTCCGCCTTATCTTGGGTATTATTCCTGATCATAGCGGCGATTACCATTGTGACTGCTAAATCGCAGAAGCAGCAAGTCTAGAAGGAGGGTGAATGATGAAGCGATTAAAAATGTCAAAAGTAATAGGAACCATTGTGATGGGGATGTTTGCCTTCTTGTTTATCTCTCCTTTGTTATGGATGCTTTCCTCTTCTGCAAAGGTAGAACAAGATGTGATGACCTATCCGATTGAATGGATTCCGCGTGAATGGAATTTTTTTAATAACTTTTCTGCCGTATGGCTAGAAGATATTCCGTTTGATTTATTCTATTGGAATTCAATCAAGATTGCCGTGATTACAACCTTGTTAACGATTATCATTAGTTCGATGGCGGCGTACTCTTTTTCTAAATTACATTTTCCGTTTAGAAATGCCTTGTTTATTGTGTTGCTGGCCTTTTTCCTAGTGCCGACGGAATCAACATTGGTGCCTCGTTTTATCCTAATGAATTGGCTGGGGCTTTATGATACCCATACGGCATTGATCATGATGATGGCCTTCTCGATTCCATTGACGTTTCTGATGCGGCAATTTATGGCGGGGATTAGTGATGAATACATTGAAGCTGCTAAAATGGATGGTGCCGGATTCTTTCGTATTTATTGGAAGATCATGTTGCCAATGGTTAAACCGATTATCGCAACGGCTGGTATCCTGAAGTTTATCTGGACATGGAATGACTATCAGAATCCGTTGATTTTCTTGTCTAGTGATCATTTATACACGATTACCTTGGGGATGCAACTACTCTCCAGTGAGTTTGGTACGAGTTATGCGACTACGATGATGGCGGCTGTATCAGCTATTTTACCATTAATTATTGTTTTTCTTATTTTGCAGCGTCATGTTATCGATGGTATTACGATTGGCGGCGTGAAGGGGTAGTGTAAATTGTTCACACAATGCCCAAAATAAGACACAGTTTTCTTATACGTACTTTTTTATAATAAACAAGACATATCGAGGTGCTGCTGTCTGGTGGCACCAGGATAAATAAAAAATTGGAGGGGTTTCATATGAGTTGGAAAAAAGGTATATTTAGCCTACTATTAGCCAGTTTCTTATTCGTGTTAGTGGCTTGTGGCGGAAATGATGATAGTACAAGTGGTGGCGATGCCGACGAGGGAGACGATGGCAAGGTTTCGATCAACTACTATTCTTGGGAAACAGGCGAGAAAGAAAATATAGTCGAGCAGATTATTGAAAATTTTGAGGCAGAAAATCCAGACATTGAGGTAAACTATGAACCACTTGTAACGAGTAATGATTCTTTAGAGTTTTATCAACAATTAGATATTAAAGTGGGGACTGGTGAGGCGATCGATGTCGTGGCTTTCTCTCATGTGGACTTTCTGTTGGAGCGTGCCTCTCGCGGGGTATTGGCACCGTTAGATGAGTTTATGGAAGCGGATTCGATTGATCCGACGGAAGAATACTATGTCGCACCACAGTATGAGGGTGAAACATTTGGTATTCAGGATTTATCCCAGCCTTGGTTTGTGGCCATTAATAAAGACGCTTTAGATGCAGCTGGCTTAGATATGCCGGAGTGGGGCTGGACTTGGGATGATTTCCAAACGTATGCAGCTGAATTAACGAATGAAGATCAGTATGGTGCTTACTTCCATACATGGGGTGAATTCGCAGGTTTTCCGGCATATTCGGAATTACCACACCCTTATTTGACGGAAAATGAAGAACCGGTCTTTGATGATGCAACGTTTGCTGATTTCTTTGAATTACGTCGTGAAATGGAAGAAGAGGGATCTGTGCGTAAGTTTCAGGATGTAGTGGCGTCAGAGACCCATTATGCTAGTGAATTCTTTAATGGTGACGCGGCCATGCTGCCGATTGGCTCCTTCATTATTGATATGATTAAAGACAAGGAAAACTATCCACACGATTTCCAAACCGTATTTGCGCCACTTCCTAGATCTTCTGAGGATGTAGAAGTTGGTTCGACTTATATGGGCGGCCACTATCTAGGTATTGGTGAATCTTCGGAACATAAAGAAGAATCATATAAGTTCGCTAAGTATATGGCGGAACAAGTAGAAGTTATTTCGGACTTCCCTGGTTCCAGAAACGTCGATCAGGATCAAGTATTGGAAACGATGGTAGAAGATCAATCCGACTTGATTGATCAAGAGACATTACAAACAACGGTTTATGATGATAATGTCATTATACCATATGATCCGGCCTACTCTACTGCCTATTCTAATGAACTCAAGAGCGTGTTAGAGGATGGCTTTAGCCGATATATCCTGGATGGAATCAGTGCTAGTGAAGCACAAGAAGAAATGGTCGATCAAGCCAATCAGATTATTGAACGAAATCAATAAATGAAAAGGGATGGAGGTAGCCTCACGGGCTGCCTCTATCTGTTATAATGGTGGGATGAAATATGGCTGGGGAGATGATACATCATGAAGACATTATTGCATTCCTCTTTTTATAAAAAAATTCAATCGACGATGATTATATTTATTATTATCCCTTTAATCATTGCCTCGGTCCTGTCATTTTTTCTGATTGAGGACTTGGTGATTGAAAAGGTAGAAAATACACACAAAAATGTCGTCAATATGATGGCCTCCGATATTAATGATATGGTGGATGAAGTGATTGATACGACCAATTTGTATGGCAAGCCGCAAACGAATATATTAGATCATATGAAGAATATTGCGGACAGTGAGACGATTTCTTCTTATGAGATCTATCAGAATTACCAAGAGATTTCGGACTATTTAAGCATCGCCTTTTCCAGTGTTTCCAGTTTGAATCCAGAAACCTTTTATATGAACAAAGAGCAACTGCTGATGATGGGAAATAACAATGGACTGACGCATGAGGAATTACATAACAGGCTCGATCCACGGTTGACTCAAGAGGAGATGGCGGAGATTAATCCGAATCAAACCTATTTTTTGCCGGCAGAAGACCTGAATCTGGCAGGGGTTGGCGAGACGTCTCCTAGGCTTTATGCAGTAAGGGCTTACAAGGATTTTGTAGCTAATGAAGTCATGGGCATTCTCTATTTGGGAATCTCGGCGGATTATTTTGCTCAGTTATTTCGTGATGTGGAGAGCGGTGCTTTTCAACTGTTGGATCAGGAGGGGCAGTCGTTGGTTCGTTCCGCGGGTTATCAGGCATTGGAAGCAGAGGATGACCTGCTCATTACCAAGGCGGCTATACCATCAACGGATTGGGAACTGGTCTATTATGTGCCATCGGGCGATATCATGAACGAGATCACCTCGACTTTCTCTTTTTACGCGGTTATCATTGCGGTTTGTATATTGTTGTTCTTAGGAATGTCTTTCTTTATCGCGGGAAATATTTATCGTCCGATGCATAGGTTGAAAAATACGGTAGAAGCGTTTGGTGAGGGTGATTTACAAGTTCGTTATCCGGTGGAGACGAAGGATGAGATTGGTTTATTAGGGGGCGCCTTTAATAATATGTTAGATCAAATTAATCACCTGCTAGAGAAGGTGAAACAGGAAGAAGCGGAGAAGCGACAGTTGGAATTGCGTGCCTTATTTGCCCAAATTCGACCACACTTTCTGATCAACACATTAAATTCGATTAAGTGCAGTTTGTTGTTAGAGGATGATGCGGTCCATAGTAAAAAAATTGAGTCCTTAACCCGGTTGTTGCGCGCGAATATGCGTGCGGAAGAGCTAACGACGATCAGGGAAGAATGCAATCTATTATATGATTATATCGAAATTATGAAATTGCGCAGTGACTTACCGATTGAATTACGAACAACGATTAGTGAGGAGTTGGAGTCTTTTAAGGTGCCGAGATTGCTGTTGCAGCCAATTATTGAAAATGCGATTATTCATGGATTCTTTGACATGCCGGAGGCACCAGTGATCGAAGTTCAGGTGACGAAACAGTTAAACGATGTCGTGATCGAGGTAAGTGACAATGGTGTAGGGATGGATCAGGCAAGCCGTCACCAGATATTACAGCATATTCAAACAGAGGACTATACATCTGACCATATTGGGATGAGGAATATTTATCAACGTTTGAAATTAACGTATAAGCAGACAGATATCGATATCCTTCCTAATGAGTGGGGTGGCACAACAGTTATGTTTGCTATTTCCAGTAAGGTAGATCCTTTGATCGAGGAAAGATAGGCTAATGCGTGTGTGTTTTTGACCGAGTTATGTAGGGTTTTGACTAAGAGCGACTGATTTCCCTTATTTTCTTTGCAGCGGTGTTATAATCGAAGCGTTAATCAAAAGCCGCTGTAAGGAAGGGGGATATATTTGTATGTATGCGGTTTCAATTTTAAGGGAATTAGATTGTGAAGTCATAAGAAAGGGGATTTTTTACTGTGAAAAGAGGAAAGCAATTACTGGTTTTGAGTATGATATGTATACTGTTTTTGTTTGCGATCGGCTATCAAGAAGTAGCAGCAGCGCCCGCAGATGATACCGTGATCAAGGCCGAGGCCCTATATGGAGCTACCGTGAGAGGTGGCAGCTATGCCGATCAATCAGCTGAAACAGGCTCTAATTCGATTCCTAGAGAGATATTAGAGGCGAAGACGGCGGGAAATGAAAGTTATAGCAGACGTAGTCACTTAGAATTCGATATCCCTAGCGATACCAATTGGGAAGAGACAGCTGCTGTGATGTTGTCTTTATATTTACATGAACATACAGGGGATGGTAAAGAAGATACCGTCCAAGTCTTACTAACAGATAAAGCGGATTTAAGTGAAGAGAATTGGACATGGAATAATACCGATGATTTGTTAAACAATGCCGAGATGATCGGAGAACAGACTTTTACGGAAGAGGATGCTGATACATGGGTAGAGATAGATGTGACGGCTATCAAGGAACATTTACAGGCCAATCCAGATAAAGATTTTGGCATTGTGCTTCGCGTGGAAGAGGAGAATGATCAAGGCGGAATCCGTTTCTATTCGGCCTATCAAGATAATGGAGTTTACACGCCATATTTGCATATTTTCCAGGATGAATATCAAGATACCTTGCCTCCTCGTGTGCAGGTAACTGGTGTGGAAGATGGCGCTACTGTAACGGATTCGGAAGTAGATGTGAATATACAGGCGACAGATAATCACGATGAAGAGCCGACCATTCATCTGACCGTAAATGGTGACAAAGTGGAAGGTGCACAGCAGGGAGTCAACGTGATCCAATTAAAGGAAGGGAAGAACACGATCGAGGTTTATGCAGAAGATGCGGCAGGTAACACGTCTGTTACGCAGACAGTGGAAGCGGTATGGGAAGCAGTGACGGCGTTTCCTGTTATAGCAGATACGTATACTGATTACCGTAGTCCGGATCAAAACCATAATGGTGGTAATCTAGATTTGAAAAAGGCGGCAAGTGACGACAGTAATCAACGGGAAACCTATTTATCGTTTGACTTGTCGGATTATGACGCGCCTTATGTCAAAGAAGCCACAATTCAATTTTATATCAATGAATTGATGGGAAATGATCGTACCTCAGAGCTTGTCTCGATTTATCAAGTGGAGGGCTTTGAGGAAGAAAACGTAACATGGAATAATGCGCCTGAGCGAGGGCAATTGGTAGCAGAAGCCTCTTATGAACGAACGGAGAATAACACATATGGTGAATTGGATATCTCTGCTTTTATCAATGAAGAGTTGCAGCAAACAGAGGGGGTAGGGACCTTACATGTGGTGTTAGCGATTGATAACGGTCACGATCAAAAAGGGGTTTTCATCAATAGTAAAGAGCAGGATCAGGACAAGGCAGCCCGGATTCAATTGGTGGAAGGTCTGCCAGCTCCAGAGGTGAACATAGAAGGTATAGAAGATGGAAAGACCTATACAGCCGATACGCTCACCGATGTCAAAATCGAGACGACGAGTGTAAATGAGTCGATTGACATTCAAACGGAAGTGTTGGTTAATGGAGAAGCAGTTGCAGAGAAAGCGGATCATCTCTATGATCTTCCTTTGCAATTAGGGGAGAATTTGATTGAGATAACAGCAACTGATCAAGAGGGGAATCAAACGGAAAAGACCTTGAAGGTTACTAGATTAGAACAGGGAGAATCGACGGTTTACTATATCGATAGTGAAGCGGGGGATGATGCAAATGATGGATTGACAGAAGATACTCCATGGCAATCCCTTGAAAGATTAAATCATGTTCAATTTCAGCCAGGCTCGAGTATTTTATTCAAACGTGGTGGTAGTTGGCAAGGGCAGTTCCGACCCTATGGCTCCGGCACGGCAGATCAGCCAATTACAATCGACGCCTATGGAGAAGGAGAGGCCATGCCGAAAATCGAAGGAAATGGTATCTCTAATGCAGATACAGGAAGTATTTACTCAGAAGGAGCGATTCATCTATATGACCTGTCCCATTGGCGTATTCAGAATATCGAAGTAACCAATAATGGGGAAGAAATAGCGGAAGCAGCACGAGCTGGTATTATCGTAATCGCAGGTGGTCAAGGGGATGTAGAGAATGTTCATATCGACAATGTCCATGTTCATGATGTCAATTCTGGCGTCGATGCGGAGAAGCTTTCTGGTGGGATTATCTTTTCTTCAGATACCCGTGATGAGCAGGGAAATGTGACCGATATCGAATCAAGTTTTCATAATATTTCAGTAGAGAATTCGCACATTCATGATGTAGCGATTGAAGGTGTTAGAACCAAAACACGTCGCAATGGCAGTGATACAGGTTCGATTCACAGCAGTGATGTGGTTATTCGCAAGAACGTGATTAAGGATACGTTTGGTGATGCCATTGTAATGGCCGAGGTAGGTTCAGGTGGCTTGGTCGAAAAGAACATTGTGCGTCGCCACAGCAGTAATAACAATAATCGCAACTATGCCGGTGTTTGGTTATACCAATCACATGATGCGGTCATCCAGTATAACGAAGTAACGGATGGTGTGTACGGTTATAATGATGGTGAAGCCTTTGATTTTGATATTGGAACGACAGATAGTGTCTTCCAGTATAATTATACCCGCAACAACCGAGGCGGCTTGCTATTAACGATGAGCAGTGCTGGCCAAAATAATGTTTTCCGTCATAATATCAGCTATAATGACGGTCAAGGCACGGAACTATTTTATGTGATGAATAACCGTACGCAGATTTATAATAATACCATTTATGTCGGAGAAGAAGTGGCCACCGAGTATGTTGTCAAAGATAATCCGATCGATTACATGTTTTTTAAGAACAATATCCTTTTTGTTGAGGGAGAGATCGAAGCATACTCACAGCAGCCAGGATCGTTTGAGGCACCGAATATGTCGCATAACCTGATCTATCCAGCCGAGTTGTTAGAACTGAATGGAAGCCCGAATCCATATTCAGGGCTGATTCATGAAGATCCGAAATTTGTGAGCAATGGACCGGATTATACAGAGGTGGATACTTGGGATGAAGAGATATGGAATCAAAACATCGCAGCATTTCAATTACAGGATGATTCACCAGCCATTGGTGCAGGAACGGCTATTGATGGCATGGGGTCAGAGGATATGCTGGGTAACCCTATTGATTCAGACAATCCGACAATAGGTGCCTTGCAACATACTGTAGAAGAGATCGAATTAAGCGAACCCGAGGTGACTGTAGATAACGAGGCTTGGAGCAATGCCGAATCTGTCGGTGTTTCTATAGAGGTAACAGGAGATGATGTCACAGCTGAGTACCAATTGAATGGTACCGAAGGCGAGTGGCTATCATATGATGGCGATCTGCAGATTACGGAAGAAGGCGAAACCACTGTTTATGCACGTGCTGTTGATGCTTCGGGTAATACAAGTGATGTGGCAGAAGCGGTTGTGAAGTTAGATCGCACGATGCCTGAAAATCCGGTTGTCGAATTGTCAGAAGATGGCTGGACATCTTCGGATCGTGTGGAAGTGAATATAGAGAGTGCGGATGACCCACTAAGTGGTGTTGCCTATACCGAATATCGGATGGGTAAAGAAGGTGAATGGCAGCCATATGAAGATGCTTTTGCGATTACAACAGAAGGAGAGACGGTGATCGAGGCACGTACAATAGATAATGCCGGAAATCAGAGTGGGGTGACAGAGGCAACGGCTCAAATTAAGCGTACCGCTCCATCTGCACCAATGATTGAACCAGAAACAAGTGATTGGAGCAATGCAGCTAGTGTTTCTGTTTCCATCACAGGGGAGTCAGATAAAAGTGTGGTAGAATATCAATTAAGTGATACAGAAGGTGAATGGTTAAGTTATGCGGAGCCGATTGCTATAACAGAGGAAGGAGAAACCACTGTTTATGCACGGGCCGTTGACCAAGCAGGAAATGTAAGTGAAGTGGCAGAGGCAGTCGTGAAGATAGACCGGACGAAGCCAGAATTGAGTTTGCATGGAGATAATCCATTATATGTTCTGCAAGGTACAGACTTCGAAGATCCGGGATATGAGGCGACAGATAATTTTACAAAAGAGCCAGAAGTCACGGTAGAAGGTGCTATCGATACAGAGGAAATTGACCAGCAGGAATTAGTTTATACGGCCAAAGACACAGCTGGTAATCAAACTTCTGTTACTCGTGAAGTGGTGGTATATGAAGCAACACAACCATCGATTATCTTGCAAGGTGATAATCCATTGACGATAGAAGCTGGCACAAGCTATGAAGAACCTGGAGCTACTGCAGAAGACGAAGAAGATGGTGACCTTACGGATCAAATCGAAATAACGGGCGAGGTGGACGAGTCTACACCGGGCAGTTATGCGCTTGTTTATCAAGTAACGAATCGTGCAGGTTTGACAACGACAGTCACTCGTTATGTGGAAGTGGTCGATACCCAAGCGCCTGAGTTAACGCTAGATGGTGAAGAGACCGTCACAGTGGAACTCGGTGAGGAATATCAGGAAGCTGGTGCAACCGCAGTAGACGCAATAGAAGGTGATGTATCAGAAGCTATTACGATTAGTGGAGCAGTAGATCCAATGAAAGCAGGCATCTATCAGCTTAACTATACGGTACAAGATAGCTCTGGTAATAGTACCTCTGTCACACGTACGGTTCATGTCAAAGATACGACCGCCCCTGCCAATGTTCATCTAGAGGTGATAGATGCTAGTGAAGATGCGATTACACTGACTTTTAGTGCGGAAGACTTGGCTGGCATTAAACAATATATTCTATCTCGTGATGGCGAAGAGATTGCTGTTGTGGATGGGGAAGAATCAACGTATATCGATACAGAAGTCGAGTCAGGCATTGCTTATTCTTATCAACTAGTAGCAGTAGACCCTTCTGAAAATCAAGCATCCAGTGAGCCGGTAGAAGTCACGACAGACACTACTAAGCGAGAATCTCCAGAAGTGGAACTAGACAAAGAGGCCGAACCAGTGGTGCCAGGGGATATGATTGCGATAAAAGGTACTAACACTTCCATTCAATTACCGCAAGATTTACCAGAAGGGACAACCTTACAAGTCAAAAAAGTGAAAGATTTAGAGATGGCAGGGTTGGAACTTGCAGGTGAAGTCTATGATTTTATTTTCACTTATCCAGAAGGTGAGGAAGATTATCAAGGAAACTTTATCTTAACGATGGGTGTGAATGATGGAGTAGAGCAAGCGGCTATCTACCATTTCAATGAAGAGAGTAACGAGTGGGAGAAACTAGGTGGCGAGAGAAACGACCAACAGATTTCCCAAGAAGTCAGTCATTTCTCTATCTATGGTGTATTAGCCGAGGTTCAGGAGGAAGATTCGGATGAAGAAGAGACATCGAATGAGGAAGAAAATCAACCACCGATTGATGATGAAGGTGGGGAGCTCCCTGTAGATTCTGACGAAAATTCAGCAGATCAACCGAAAGAAACGAATCCAGAAGAGATAAGCAACACAGATAACGAAAAATCAGGTGACGTCAGAGAATCAGACCAAAACGAAACACAGACGGGAGCTTCACAAGAACAGCTGCCAAATACCGCAACAAATATGTTTAATTGGCTGGCAGCAGGTGGGGGGCTCTTGTTAGTGAGTGTTGTATTGTTGGCGATGAAAAAATTTAGAAAAAGAACAGAAGGATAATAAAAGAAAGGCCTGCGCAGAAAGAGTGCAGGCCTTTTGCTCGTGAGAGGTGGAAGCCATATTTCATAGCCTGCAAGGATGAATCTCGTGAAGTGAGGAGAAAGGATCGCGTTCCTAGGTCCATAAGAATCTCGCGGACTGTAGAAAGCAAATCCCGTTCTACAGTCCATAAGAATAAATGTCGCGGACTGAAAGAGAGCAAATCCTGTTCTACAGTCCATAAGAATGAATCTAACGGACAAAAAACGGCCGACTCACGAAGTTTTGTCCGTAAGAATGAATCTAACAGACAAAAAATTGATGAATCGCTGAACTTTGTCCGTAAGAACGAATCTAACAGACAAAAAACCGCCGAATCACAAAATGTTGTCCGTAAGAATGAATCTAACGGACAAAAAACCGCCGAATCACGAAATACTGTCCGTAAGAATGAATCTAACAGACAAAAAACGCCAAATCTCGAAATACAGTCCGTAAGAATGAATCTAACAGACAAAAAATCACTAAATCACGAAATACTGTCCGTAAGAATGAATCGATCAAACAGATAAAACCGCCCCGCTTTGTCCATAAGACCCGATCTAACCAAGAGTTAAAGGATTATGATCTGTTCATAACTCCAAAAAGTCATAAAATGTCCATTTGAATTTCTTATCCCAGTGATTTACGATTAAACTATATATAGTGATATTTTAATAAAAAACACTACATATAGTTACGTGAACGCGAAAATCGAGGAGGAAGAATGATGGAATCACAAGTAGCACCTACCCATGACAGTGAAAAGTTAATGCAGACGTTTCAAGAGATTGTAGCAAGTGCCAATCAGGATTTGCTGCAGGAAAATGCTAATGTAGACGGGCGATCTCCATGTGGGCAGATGAATAAATTCGCCAACGAAAGTGCCAAGTATTATGCCAAACAACACTTGCTGAGCGACGAAGCTCATCAAGCGATGGCAGACAACTATATTCATATTCACGATTTGGATTACATGCCGACGGGAACAGTCACCTGCTGCCAGATACCACTAGGTCAATTATTATCTCAAGGATTTAATACAGGGCACGGCTATATGCGCTCACCGCAAACCATTATGAGTGCGATGGCGCTAGCAGCGATCGTCTTTCAAAGCAATCAGAACCAGCAGCATGGCGGGCAGAGTTTTCAAGCCTTTGATTATGATTTGGCCCCATTTGTCCAAAAATCGTATCAAAAGCGATTAACTCGATTACAGCACTATCAGCTCCCGCTAACCGAATCGGCCTTGGAAGAGCTGGCTTGGCAGGAGACGGATACGGAATGCTATCAAGCTTGTGAAGCGTTTATTCATAATTTGAACAGTCTCCATTCTCGTAGCGGTGGTCAAGTACCTTTTACCTCGATCAATTATGGGACAGATACAAGCAAAGAAGGACGCATGATTATTAAGAACCTATTATTGGCTACCCAAGCGGGGCTGGGCAAAGGGGAAACACCGATTTTTCCAATTCAGATTTTTAAAATGAAAAAAGGGATTAACTTTTACTCGAATGATCCGAACTATGACTTGTATCAGCTAGGATTGGAAACGACGGCCAAGCGACTTTTTCCTAATTTTAGTTTTATGGATGCCCCTTTTAACTTACCATACTACGAAGCAGGGAATCCGGCTACAGAGGTAGCATATATGGGCTGCCGGACTCGAATTATGGGCAATCGTCATGGTGAAGAAAATAGCGTTGGCCGCGGGAATTTATCGTTTACGAGCATCAATCTGGTAAAAATAGCCCTCACTACGCAAACCTATGCCGATTTTATCGATAGTTTAGATCACTATACGGATCTGGTGATTCGTCAGTTATATGATCGTTATCGATTCCAAGCAGCTAAATATGTGAATAATTTCACTTTTTTACATGGTCAAGGGGTTTGGACAGGGAGTGCCAAGCTAAAGCCAGAGGATAATTTAGCTGAAGTGCTGAAGCAGGGCAGTCTCAGTGTTGGATTTATTGGTTTGGCCGAATGTCTCGTAGCTCTTATCGGTAAGCATCACGGTGAATCGAATCAGGCACAGGCATTGGGTGAAAAAATTGTCGCCTTTTTACGCCAAAAATGTGATCAAGCGGCGGAAGCGTATGATTTAAATTATTCGTTGATTGCAACTCCTGCTGAAGGACTAAGCGGACGTTTTACCAGACAGGATCGCGAGACATTTGGCAATATTTCAGGGGTGACGGATAGAGATTATTATACCAATTCATTCCATATTCCGGTCTATTATCCGATCCGAGCTATCGAAAAAATCCGGCGTGAAGCCGTTTATCATGCGTATACCAATGCCGGTCATATCACGTATATTGAAGCGGATGGCGATATGAGCAAAAATCTGCAAGCGATGGATACCTTGGTCAAAACAATGGCTGAAAGCGGGATTGGCTATGGCAGTATTAATCACCCAGTTGATCGTTGCAAGGATTGCGGCTATACTGGGATGATTGATAATGAATGCCCAAGCTGCCACACTACCGATGAAAGGCAATTTGATCGGATTCGTCGAATTACTGGCTATCTAGTTGGAACCATGGACAAATGGAATACGGCCAAGGCGTCTGAGGAGCAGGATCGGGTGAAACATCGCTAATGGATACTGCTCGGATTTTATCTATTTATCATGATTCTGTAGTCGATGGCAAGGGAATGCGCACGGTCATTTTTTTCGCAGGGTGTCCCCATTTTTGCCCGGGCTGTCATAATCCGAGGTCATGGAATATTCGAAATGGGAAAGAGATGTCGGTGGAGCAGGTGGTTGGCGAGGCGCTTAATCCTTTAACTGACATTACTCTGAGCGGCGGTGATCCTTTTTTTCAAGCAAAGGTAGCCGCCAGGATCGCCAAACAGCTAAAGGCACACGGCAAACATATTTGGGCATATACCGGCTGGACGATCGAACAATTATTGGAAAATAAAAATCCAGATCAATTAGCATTACTGCAATATGTGGACGTGTTGGTGGATGGTCCTTTTCGTATGGAGGAACGGGATCTAACCTTGGCCTTTCGCGGCAGTCGCAATCAGCGGATTATTGATATGAACGCGTATAATGATACAGCCAGGCTATTACAGTAGTCTGGTTTTTCGTCGTTTAGCTTGTTAAAATAAAAGGAGGAGGCCTGATGGAAATGACGATACATATAAGGGAGTATACTAGACATGATTTATTGGAAATGAGCACGATATGGAATGATATTGTTGAAGAGGGAATTGCCTTTCCACAAGAGGATCTATTGACGATGGAGGCCGCTGCGTCTTTTTTTGCAGAACAATCCTATACAGGCGTTGCCGAAGAAAAAGGGGAGATATTGGGACTTTATATTCTACACCCCAATAATGTCGGACGCTGCGACCATATTGCCAATGCCTCGTATGGTGTCAAATCCGGACAGAGAGGGAAGCATATCGGTGAAAAGCTAGTCGTTGATTCGCTACAGGTTGCTGGCGCGTTTGGTTTCCGGATTTTGCAATTCAATGCCGTGGTCGCTTCGAATCAGGGGGCCATTCATTTATACCAGAAATTAGGGTTTGCCGAGTTAGGTGTCATCCCTGGTGGATTTCGACAAAAAGATGAGCAGTATGTTGATATCCTATCCTTTTATAAAGAGATACAAACAGAAACAAATCCCTGATGCAACCAATAGTTGCGGATTAGTTGGTGGTCTGCAACCGGCGAAATGATTATGATAAGAGTGACAAAAGGGAAAGGGGAATAAAGAATGTCACTTGGATCCAATATAAGAAAGAAAAGAAAATCCTTAAAGCTGTCCCAAGAATATGTAGCCGAACAGCTAGAGGTTAGTCGGCAAGCAGTATCCAAATGGGAAATGGGGCAGTCAGAACCATCCACCAATAACCTGCTCAAATTGGCAGACATGTTTTCCTGTGATGTGCAAGAAATCATTACTCTAGAAAAATCGGTAGAGGAAAGCATAAGTATAAATCGTCAAACGGAGCAAAGGCCTATTACATTTAAGGATTACCGTTTTTCTTACACACACCTTATCCTAACCATGATGCTTTTTTCGACCAGTTTTTTATCTGCTGAAAACCCGGTATTGGTAACGTTGCTTTTTCTATTTATCGTTAATATGTCTTGTTTTTCCAGCGAGTACTTAGTGCTGAAATATTACCGTATGAATCCAGATAAAAAGTTTAATCAAGGATATGCTGTATTTATTATGATTCATGTATTTGTTACCGTTTTTATTTTCCTTGTAGTGAAATGGTTGTTTTAGAGGGCTCTTCCTTCGTTTAATGTTGCTCGGCTAAGGGTATACGAAAGAATAATCAGACAAGGCGGAAGGGATGTGTCAGCATGGTGCAATTACTACATAAAGATCGCTTCCCTATTGGTATGGGAACGTGGCATATGGGGGACCATCCTGCCCATCGGAAGCAGGAAATAGAAGCCATTCGTTATGGTTTGGCAAATGGCATGGAAGTCATCGATACTGCAGAAATGTACGGAGATGGGAATGCTGAGCGCTTAGTTGGTGAGGCGATTCAAGATTTGGACCGGGAGCAGATTTTCTTAATCTCGAAGTTCTATCCTCACCACGCCAAGGATCCAAGTCTTGGACGCGCACTTGAGCATTCCTTGCAACGTCTGGGAACCGATCACCTAGATATGTATCTCTTGCATTGGAAGAGTAGTACGCCATTGGAACAAACGATTCAAGACTTGGAGAACTATGTGCAGCAAGGCAAGATTCGTTCTTGGGGCGTGTCTAATTTTGACGCAGAGGATATCGAGGACATGTGGCGTATAGAGGGAGGACGGCATTGTGCGGCCAATCAAGTCCTCTACCATGTAGGAAGCCGAGGAATGGAGTATGATTTGCTGCCGTTACAAGCCAAGCAATCGCTCCCAATGATTGCTTATTCGCCAATCGCACAAGGTGATAAGCGCGGGGTGCCGGTTCATAAAAAAGAGGTACTGCAACAAATCGCGAAACAGCATGGCGTCACCGTGTTTCAAGTGATGCTGGCTTGGGTGATTCGGCATAATCAGGTATTAGCCATTCCCCAATCCAGTGATGTCAAACATATGCAAGCAAATATCGACGCAGCAGCGATTCAACTCAGTGATGAGGAATTAAAACTGCTGGATAAGGCTTTTCCAGAACCAACAAGTAAGCAGCCCTTGGATATTATCTAAGCAAAAAGGAGGTTTGTCATGACTCCCGTTCAAGCGATACGCAGTTTCAAAGGAATCGGTATGCTTTTACGCTTGGTAGCCGTCATCTTTTCCAGTGTAGCAGCACTGTTGTCTGCTACCTTGCCATTGATGATGCATTACTCCTTGTCATGGTTTTCTGTCGGGAGTACCTTTATGCTACTGCTTATCGGTGCCATTGTCATTCACGGTGGCTTAACCCATGCGCTTAATGATATTGCCGATCATCAATCGGGAACCGATCAGGTTAGTCCCGGTATATTATCGGGAGGAAGCCGTGTGATTCAAACCAATACGTTGCCGATCACTATGTTAAAGCAGTTAGGGCTTTGGTTGAGTCTGGTTTTGCTACTGGCAGCCTTTCTTTTTGCTGTGTTCGATTATCGTGAATTTGCTATTTTAACATTGGTTGGAGTATGGGGAGCCGTCTTTTACTCGATGCGTCCATTGCAGCTTTCTTATCTCCCTTTTGCCGGTGAATGGCTCAGCTTATTCCCGGCGATGTTGCTGCTGGGTATCGCTATGCCGTGGGTGATTTTAGACCATCTTCCGGTATGGGCTTGGCAAAACGCGCTCGTCAATGCGGTTTGGTGTATGGCGTGGGTTATGTTTCATCATATCCCTGATCGAGAAGCAGATCGTCAGGCAAAACCGATGAAGCGAACATCTGTCGTCTGGGCGATCGATCGTTTTGGTTCCAAATGGGCGATCTTCCCTGCGATTCTTTATTTTCTGATAGTTGGATCGCTCTGTGTCTGGATTGCTTTTACGCGCCCTATTGCAGCAATCGGAGCGGTCCTGATCCTGTTGTATGCTATCCGAATCGTTCAACAAACGGATATAGACGATATCGAGGAGCTCACCAAAAATGAGAAACAATTGCTTGTACTTGCGATGGCTACGGCGTTATGGTTAGGTTTTTTTAGTGGGTAATGAGGTTAGGATGATGTCTACTCACCCGATCTCAAAAAAATTAAAAAAATTTCAGAAAGAAGTTTAAAATTTGCTTGATCCATTCTCTTTTATTAGTATAGCCACAGATAAGTATCGATCCAACTTCTCTTACATCTTTTTTCGTTTTTTTTTTAGAAATAGGTTTAAAATCCGCTTGGTTGTGTCTCTTTTATTAGAAACAACCTTTTATACCCGAATAAGTTGAGCTCCCATTATTTCAAAATGATGATCAAAAGCAAAAATATGTTGGATTTGCTGTTCTTGCATAATCGCAACACTTAACGCATCACAATAGGAAATTTTCTGGTCGCTATATTTTTCGAGAATTTGTAAGGTGGTCTTTCTGGTAGCCATGGTGATGTCCGCAAATACAAACGGAGATCCGGCTAACACTGTTTCAAGGAAGTAACGCGCCATGTGGAAGCCTGAACGATATCTTAAAAGGTTATAGGTCTCTGTCAAAACAGCATCCGAGATAACGAGCTCATGGTCTTGTAAGATTGCTGCCATTTTACGCGACGCTGCATGATATTGATCAGTGCTATCATTTAATGCAAGGAATGCACTGGTATCCATAAAGCATCTATTTTTTTTCATTTTCATCTATCTCCTGTAAATAGAAATCGTGATTCACTGACAAATCCCCTTTGGAGTTGACCGTATATCGCTCCGCTTCCTCTGCCATTTCCAATAACGGATTTTTTTTCTGCAGATTGTTTACAGCATACTCCCGAACAGATTCTCTCACAATTTCCGCTTCGGACAATCCTTTCGTTTGAGCCAATTCCTTTAAGAGCTTTTCATCTTCATTTGTCATATGAAATTGTTTTCTTTTCATGGAATCGCACCTCCTACACACTTATTATATATGAGGTGTGTAGGATGATCAAGAGAGTATATCGATTCTCAAAAAAATTAAAAAAATTTCAGAAATAGGTTTAAAATCTGCTTGATCCATTCTCTTTTATGAGTATAACCACGCATATGCCTAACCTACACCTTGCGAACAGTAGTCCGTTTTCTTCCGCAATATAATCGAATGTTTCAACCGCTTTCAAAAGAACCTTAACTGAATGACGCCATATTCCTTACGCTATTTGCCACACAAAAACCTGTACCGCAATACATAAGATAATAAGAACGGATGAAAAAATAATCCTGTATTTTCGCTCTTTTTGCCTGCCGTGTTTCTTTTTTCGAAGGTAGACGATGAGATAAACTAAACTGAACACCATCACCAGGCTTGCTAATGTGCTAACCACGGTATAATCCATCGCAATCACCTCCATTCTTTATGGATGTTCTATATGAGATAAAAATCAAGACAAGCAATGTTGAAAATAAATAACTATGTGTTTTGTTGTTCTTCTGAAATGGATCAAGTAATATCCAGTTAAAAGGAAAATGGCGATAGTACTGATTACTAAACATATATTTTCTTAAACACAGGATTTCTCCTTTCTCTTTAAGTTTTACGATAAACTGCACTATAATAAAATAGAATAGTGTTAACTTTTGCGAAACGGAAATGTAACATAGTTAGCTTCATCATAACATAATTTGGAATAGTATGTTCCACAAAATGTTGGCGCTTTTTTTCGGAAAATCGACATGTATTCATGAGCAGCTTCTTATCCACCCTTTTAAAAAAATTCCATAAAATAAAATGAACCATTTCTTCTATCCAGCTGTATAAGTTAGTGAAAAGAAAAAAAGGAGATGGTGAGATATGGCTTTAGGCTGGCTAATCAGTACGATCGTAGCAGTTATTCTGGGAACGACATTTGCAACCTTGATCCTAACGATGAATAAGAAAGTGGTGCGGGATAAGAGGGGGGATATCGACTTTCACAAATCGGACATTTACTTTCAATGGACGAGATGGGATTATGTTATTGTCGCAGCAGCGGTGTATACCTTTTTATGCATATTAGGCCTTTTTATCTTTCTGCTTCGTGGTGACAATATTGACAGTCCTTGGATACAATTCTTTATCCATCAAACGTTTGTGTTTTCCCTAATCACTTTTGTTTGGTTCACAACCCGGATTGCTTATGTATTTAAAGGCATCAAAGAGCGGTGGTCTGATGAATTCAACTAACGAGATGGACATGGAAAAATTGTTTATGACATACAAAACGCCTATTTATCACTTTGTTTACCGCTACTGTCAGGATGAACAGCTTTGCTTAGATCTGGTGCAGGATACCTTTATTCGGTTTGAAAAATATCAGAAACAATTTGACGAGGAGAAATCCAGTATCAAGACCTACTTATTTCGTATGGCTTATCAGCTTATGATCAATCGGCTCAAAAGGCGCCAGCGATTAGAAAAAATATTGCCTTTTCTATACGCAGAATCACAAAGACACACTTTCTCACATGAGGATAAGCTAACTGTCCAGGCAGCTATACGACAACTTCCCGACGAGCAAAGGGCTGTCATTATATTAACCTACTATCACGATATGACTCAAAAGGATATTTCAGAAATTCTTGCTATTCCAATAGGTACCGTGAAGTCCAGGCTGCATACGTCGCTAGGGAAATTAAAAATAGTATTGGAGGTAAGCGAATGAGTAAAAGAGAGATTCCTCATGAACTTCGAGACAAGTTAGATGAATTTCACGTAGAAGTACCAGACATTACACAAAAAGATAAGTGGGGACGACTAGCGAATTGGATTTATGCCCCGGCACAGAATCCCGTAGAACTATGTAGGATCAAGGGGGATTCCATCACACGTCTTACCGTTATGCCATTAATCGTGGTACTTATTGTGTTTTTTACACCCATTTTTTTATTTTGAGCTGCTTAGGATAACCTCACAAATGCTCTCAGGTAAACCATAAAATCCGGCTAGGCATTTTTATAACCAAGCCGGATTTGTCTCACCATAGATTATAAGTAAGCCTCCACAAGACTACCAATAAACATCACGAGAAAAAAGCTGATGCTCATTATCGCATTTAAAACAATTAATAAGGCACTTTTATTGAGTATCCCAAAGGTAATACCAATAGGACCTATCACATACGTTAGCATCCAAAACCCTGCACCTATTTGAAAAACCAGATTGGGTACCCATAACAAAACACAAGCTAAGAAACAAGACCATGAGATGATTTTAAACTTCTTCTCCCGAGGCATGTATGCACCACCTTTAGTCATGATAGAAAGCAAATTCTCATCATATGGATCGCTTTTTATATAACAAAATCTTATGAAAAGTGTAACACAAAAATATACATTCGTGTCCCCTAAATAGGAGATTGTGGAAAACCGCAACAGTGGCGGAAAATCCTCAGAAAACATTGGGTCTTTCCTAAGGGTGAAGATTAGGACCTGGATTCCCTTAACTGTTTGATTATTTTCAGCTTTTCGCCATCTTTTTTATTTCGATAATGTACTCGATAACCATCTTGCGCAGATCTTTGATAAACCCTGTCATATTGCTCGAGATTCAATACTTTATATGTTATGTTTTCCTGTCGTTTTTCTTCTATTTCATCTATATTGATTTGTGCAAATTCTGTTAAATCTTCTATATAGGAAAAACCAATTTTATGTTTCCCATTGCAGAATTCATGCTCGTTCACGTCTTCTAAGTAATATCCCAAATTTTCGATTGCTTGTTTTAGTTTATTCCAATCTTCATTTAAATAGTTATGAGGAATTAATATATCAATATCCTTTGACTTAAAATCGATATTAGTTATCATTCCTAAGCCGAGTGAACCGTATAATAGCGGACTTATTCCGAATTCATTATTTAAATGCTTGGCAATGGATAAAAATTCTTTAAATAAGGTGTTCATTTTCATCTTCTCCTGTTTTTGAGACCTTTAATGAGTAACAAGGATAGTCATTCTTTTACATCACCGAATAGAGTTTCTGTCTGATCATCGTCATCGTTATTTAGGTTTTCCACTGCCAGAACTGCTTCTTCCATTAATTGTTCTACTACTGGTCTGACCTTAGCTTTTGCCCTCCGAAATTCATCCATCAAATCTGGGCCTTCAAAGCCTTGGCTAATTCTGCAATTAAGTAGTTACCTGTAAATCAAAAGTAATTTCGTTCTAGGTCGATTTAACAGCTTAGAAAATGGTATAATCATAGGACAATAGCTTAAAAACCATAAAAAAAATAAAATCCACCCTTGAGTTCTCGGCTCATTAATAGGGTGGAAATACTCTGAAATTGTGCCAGCCCCCTTGTAGGGAACAAGGCTATTGTAGGACTTAAGGTGCGCAAACGCCTTTGCTCTTTTTTAATTTATTCAATTTCTAACATTAGTATACCCTTTTTTTGGCTCTGTTAAACTAAAATAGAAACGACAGGCTGCATGTTCAAATATCACTTGGTCAAAAAGCCGATACTTAGCAATATAATAGCAATAATAAGCCAAATAAGCGCTACCTTGTTTTTACCCATGTGTTAATCTCCTTCAGCGCTACAGTCAACCATATGTAATGCTCTTGCAACACTGGTTCAAGGGTTTTGATTTTTCCTGCTGAATACCACCAAGCAAATCGCCAGCAGATTTAAAGCCAGCATAACGCCATAATACCAATTAGTTGTATCTGTGATGTATTCCTCTAAATAACGAAGCCCATTTAAAACCAAAATAATGACTAAAACAACATATACTTTCGCTTTCATGTAAGCAACTCCATTTCTTTTGTCAGGATAAAATAATGGCAAACTTCAAGCAGAAGAGGTCATGCGTAAATAGAATGTTCCGATCATGGATGAGCTATATATCATAAGCAGCAATAGCGCTAAAACAAACCCCGCTTCCAGTTGGATAAAGAAATAATGAATGACAATAAATATAATAAGCAGAGAATAAATCAATCGAAGGTTTAGATCATGGGCTTTTCGCTCCAACAACGGGTGATTTTTATCAGCTTTTTGGTCCTTTGGTTTCCCAATCAGCGTGTTGTCGTCCATCGTAATACCGAGTAAGATCAATCCGAAAACAAATATGTACAGTTTTTGGGACAAAAAATAAGGAGGGGTTAGTTGTGAAAAGAATTGTATTTTTTACTTGTTTTTATTTTATATATGTTGTTTACCGTCCCAACTCTCGCAGAATCGAGCAATCATTATGAGGGAAAACCGGTTAAAGAATTACCAGAGTCTGAACTAATTGTACCTGAAATAACAAAGATTTCCGAAGATCCTAATTATTTAAATGTTCTTCCGTATGGAGCGGGTGAGTGGGATTTTATAGGTCATTCGTACTTTAGGTTAGAATCCAAAATGTTTTATTCTGGTGGTGGAGATTTAATGATTGCAATAGCGATTCCTTTTTCTGGTGGAGCAAGATGGCTATTTAAATTATATGAAGAAGATCCTGTCTGGCATTCCGCCGTTTCAAGTTTTCAATTGCCTAATGCAAAAGGAGTATATTCTATTGAGTTTGATGTAAGTAGTTTACCAGATGGAAACAACAACAAAGCTGAATTACATTTATCAAAGTTAACTTATCCGACTACCGCTGTAGATACAAGCTGGTATGATTGATCGAATATTTTATCATGTTCTTTAAGAAGGTGAATCCATTGAATTTACGAACGTTTGTGATCAGTGTGTTAAGTGTCATCAGCTGTACAGCATTGTTAGGTTGTACCTCAGAAAGTGATCAAGTTCCGGTTTCAGGAAAGATTATCGTGGAACAAGAGGAATATGAAATGATAACAGCGAATTATTCCTCAGATGGAGAGGAAGTAGGCATCCATTCCGGTGGAGAGAAATCTGCACAGGAAGTAGCTGACGATTTTGAAAATAGGACACTGCCAAAGAATACGGAGATAAAAATTGCAGTAGAAGATCAACCATCTCTTACCGTTTTGGAATGGTCAGAGGATGAACAATCGACCGAAGTGAGTATAGAAGATGATACCATTACCACGCCATCAAAGACAGGTGTTTATATTTATGGAAGCAATCTGGCCTGATGGCGAAGCTACTTTTGTATTTGATATTAATGTAGAGTAGGACTATGGCGCTCATGGAATAGTAGGCTTTTTTAAATTCAAAATACACCACCCTAAACAACCCACAGAAGGAAGAACTCGAGTGATCATCCTTCTGCAACTTCCCAATCCCATTCTTCCCCGCAGAAATGCGCGAATTTTTCGGTGATATCTTTTAGATGCTGATACTCCATTGCCGAGAGATTCCTACTATCGACGGCTTCCAGAATGTATTGCGTGAAATTCCATACTTCTTTTTGAATCGCCGCCTCACTGACGATAGCCACCTTGTACAATGTGTCGACCATGCTATATATAACGGAGATATCGTCTTTTCCATAATGTTTGATTTGATAAAAACTAAGAAATAAGTAATCACGAAAGTTTTCTTGTTCCATGATGAAGCGCAAGTCGCCGTTTTTATCTGAAAAATAGGTCACGGGATAATAATGATCCGCTAACTCGGAAAGCAAACCACCAATGCGATGAATACAATTAATCGCCGTATTCGGATCATTCATACTGGGTGATAGTGCCTTTACCGCAATCTCCACCAATTTTCCAATCGAAAAGCCAATATCCTGCAGATCAGTCCGTTCATCACCGATTACTAAAAAATCGTCGTGTTCGGGTAAGTTGTCGTTTTTGTCGCCTAAAGTCCAAAGGTGAAAAACGGGCATACCTTTCGGGACATAATCACCTACCTGAAAAGTGGATTCTAACACCATATTATTCACACTAGCCCAGTTAATCAGGTAATTATAATAGACTTGCTGAATATAACCGGATTGCCTAGCATAAATGGTCTGTCTATCCTTTTCCTTGATCGTATCTATTTGTGAAGGCTCCCAGTGCTGATGTTCTCCATACGTTCGTTCTACAAATGTTTCGCTGATTAATGCGGACGTCTTGTTACGAATGACGCCAATTAAGAAGTTTACTTGGGCCCATCGTGCAGAAAAATGGATAAACAAAATAAAAAAACCAAGTGAAATCATCGTAATGATAACCGTGAAAAAAGGACTAAGCAAATCTTGTTGGTTTGTTTCTGTCAATAACCATAAGTTAATGAGCACAAAAAGAAAACCAAATGTGTAAACACCCAACACATGCTGGGTGATCTTGCTCTGCATAAAGTCCTGTAAGGCACGAGGGGAAAATTGGGATGAATAGGTTGTCAGCATCACCATAATCGTTGAGAAGCTGATCGTTGTCATTGTCAGCATCGCTGTAATTAAGGCAGCATAAAGCTGTTTTGCTATACTTTGGCCGGTTAGTAAGATATTCGGTATACTGTCGGACGCTTTAGGGACGAGCCAAACATCCAGTGTCGTGATTACTCCTGCTGCAATGATAGAACATACCCCATATACGACAGGCAAAAACCAGAAACTGTCGCGAGCGGTTGTCCAGAATGTGGTGTTTTTCACGTTATCCCTCTTTTCTCATAAAGTTTCCTCTCGCCTTATCATCCTTTCCCTTTTTGTATAAAATGAAACGAAAAAGCAGAAAAACGATAAGTTTTGCAGATGTTTAGGGTTCATTAACAGAGGGAACAACGATTGGACAAGTCTTCTTACCATGTAGAAGATATAAAAAAATATAAAGGAGAGTCAGTTCATGCTTTTACAAGATAAAATCAAGCAACTCAAACAAATCAGTTACGAGGAACCGCAAAAGGTACTTTCTGTGTATCTGAATACCGACCATAGAGACCCTGAACAACAAGGAGGGGCCTGGAAAATCGAATTAAAAAACGGATTGAAAGACCTGGCAGATGCAACAAAGGAAAGCAGCTCCCATGAGGAAAAAAATCAATCCAAGACGATTCGGCAAAAGGTGGAGCAAGAGGTTTATGATCGAGAAGCGAGAAAAGAATTATTTAGAGGTTTCGTTCTTTTCGGGACGGCAGATGAAGATTTATGGTTTACACAAGCTTTGCATATTCCCGTCGAAACAGCCTTTCATTGGGAGAATGAACCTGCCCTCGACCAATTGAAAAAACTGGAGCAGGCGTATCCTTACACAGGTATCATCGTCATTCAACAAGACGAAGTTGCCGTTCTTGAAACAGAGTTGGGGACGTTGGTGGATCACTCGCACTATACCTTGGATCTGAACACGAATGATTGGCGCCAACACCAAGGCCCACAGGGTGATGATATCACACAAGGCGGAGCCAAAAAAGATGAATTCAAAGCACGCGTGAAAGAACATCAACAACGGTGGTTTAAAGCGTTGGTTGCCAAGATGGAAAAAAGGGCTGGCCAACGAAATTGGGAACAAATATATCTCGTTGGTGAAAAGAATGAAGTAGAACCGTTGAAGGATTATTTTAATAAAACCATTGATAAAACCATCCCTCGTAACTTATTAAACAGTGATGCCGATAAAATCCTCGATGAGGTACTGGGAGACTAGGTTGACCAGTACAAACCGTGAGAATCCCGATCCTGATGGCTAAGCCCTTAACTAGGTCTTGCTTCATCTGCCCAACAAGCCATGAAAAGTGCGCTTTTGTTCAATAGGTGTTATGATTACGGATAAGTAAGTCGGTAAAGGAGCAAGGCAGATGAATCGGAACCAAAGGAAAAGATGGGGAGAGGCCATCAAGTACCTCGTGTGGACTAGCTTGATCACCGTTGCGGTGCTTGTGTTTGTTTCCCTTTTGATAAACAATCTATCATCCGAACAAGCAGATCAGGAAGAACATTTGCCAAGATTAAGTGAATCATTGTGGGAGCATCGGCCGTTAGTCGAAAAGTATGCCGAACAAGAGGGTGTCGAAGAGCATGTCGATACGATCTTGGCCATGATGATGCAGGAGTCTGGCGGAAGAGGGACGGATCCAATGCAATCTTCGGAAAGCTTTTGCGGAGAGCGAGGCTGTATTGAGGATGTCGAAGAATCGATTGAAAAGGGTGTAGCTTACTTTTCAAGTGCATTGGAAAAGGCAGATGGTGATGTCAAATTAGCCGTGCAGTCCTATAATTTTGGACATGGTTTTATTAATTATGTTCAAGAGGATCAAGAAGGAGCCTATTCGGAAGAGGCAGCAATTGCCTTTTCACAGCATATGTATGAGGAATCCGGCAAGGATGAATCCATCTATACCTGTTTGCGTGCTGAGGCAGAGGAGCTGGAGGCGTGCTATGGCGATATTCATTATGTGACGTCGGTAATGGGCTATAAGGAAGCCGTGGATGAAGAGATGGCCGAGCAAGCAAATCAATAGGTTTCAAACAAAGAATCTGTTCCTTCCAATTTGAGAGGGGCGGGTTCTTTTTTTGTAGAAGACGAGATGGAAGCTGCAATAGGTTCATCTTTTGGAAGTTTGATTATAGCGATATTGTCATTTGAACAAAAAACTACTGATGAGCCTAGCGAGCAAAATGGTGGTTATTTTATAACTACAGGATTGTGTAGCTGCCTCCTTGAAAGGCTATGCACTACTAGCATTTGGTGTTGCAGCAAAGAGCGCTTTTTTTAGTATATGTTCTATCTGTAATTATTATATCCTATTTAGTAGTTAGTTGAAAAACATGACTATGCTTTTTTAAACAAGGGTGTCATGATAGCTACTGGGACATACCGGAGGCAGTCTAACTTAACTCCATTACCTTTATCAACTTCAAGCTAAACCTGTACCAAATAAAGTAACTAGGGGCTAATTTGTCAAGATGTTGAAACTTTTTGGTTTATCGCTCGTAAATACTAGGTATAAGAACTATATGGGGATACATAGGCATGATAAAGAGAGAGTCGTACAAATAACTGAAAATGGAGTGATAAAATGGAACAGGAGAACAAACAGCAAGAAGAGCTGGAAGAAACAAGTGAGCAGGAACCAGTTCATGAGACGCAAGCGGAACAAGAAGGTGGCGAGGAGCAAAAGCAAGCCTCCAAGGAAAGCAACTCGCTAAACTTTGATTTTGCAGCGAGTATGAAAGAGACAAAAGGGATTGCCTTAGACGCTATTATTCGACCGCACAAGGTGGTGAGCTCCGGTCAATCGGTTCGGCTGGAAACAAGTGGCTTGATCTTATTGGTGTTAGCCCTGTTAATTAGTATTTGCAGTTTTCTTTTTTATAGATTTGGTTTTGACGGTTTATTAAGCTTTTTTGAAGATGTAGGGTTTGTCTTTGTCTTAACCACCTTCTTTTCATGGGTGATTACCTTTGTGATTGGTTATCTTTCCGTCTATCTGCTGCTACGCTATTTCGGCGATCGCATGATGGATCATAAGCAATTGCTCACCCAATATGCGATTGTGAATGTCCCATTTGCTTTGGTATTTTGTCTTGTTATTCTTTTCTTTGGCTTTTTGATGGTGGACCTGTTTGTGATTACCTATGTGTTTGCTTTAATGCTGTATGGTTTATTGCATATTTACTTGTTTGTCGTGAATATGAAACAGCCGAAATACGATCTCTATTGGACGATGACTGGTTATTTATTGTTTTTAATCGTGGTTAGTTATCTGTTGACGGGGATTGATTTTGGCTCGCTAGGTTGATGCATATGTATCTCGTATTAACGGAATATTTCCAGTGAATTTTATGCTTATGAGAAAAACCGGGGCGGGTTCCCCGGTTTTCTTCATAGAACGCACGGTACAGTCATTATGTCTTTTGCTTTCTTAGTTCTAATAAGATCAAGTAAAGAAGGGTAATAATGGTGCAAATAATAAGACTAACCGTTATACAAAAAAAGAGACTACCTATGAACGTTAATGTGTCTAATAGATGTGGTAATACAATGAAATTTAGTATAGTTATTACAATACAAATAACAATTATTGGTATTAAAATGATCCATGCACTCCTTGGTTACCAAGATAGTGTTTCTGCCGTTTGTCTGAAGTTTGAATCCGAACTTGGAAAGCTAACACTAAATGGTCCTATGCTAATACTATAAGCAGCACTACCCAATGCACCATGTGTATCATCACCGTATCTTAAAATAATTTGTCTATCCACAGATCCGTTTGGTTCAGCTTTGAAGTGAGCCCTCCTTAATCGATTTCTATGCCAGTGTAACACGTTGAAATTGCAAATGTTGTTATTTTATGTCGAAAAGTTAATTTTTTTAGATTATTTTATAAGTGTAAATGTAAATTATTCAGATTAGATAAAATGGAACAGGTACTTTACTCACTTATCCCTTAAAATCAACGATAAAGAACGCTTACTATCCATCCAAAGAATACCTATACCCCCATTGAAAATAATCTAAGGTGTTCTGATTGGTTTGATCACTTGCTAATTGTTCTAATATACAGCGTACTAGTCACACCAAGCAAACGAAAGTGAGATTAGCTCGTTGCTTCAAGTTAAACGTTATTTTCATTTTTAAACTTGAAATAGATAAACAATGATGGTTAACTAGTGTATATAGTGATTATGTGATATACATACAATAATAAGACGTATAGGGATAGATAACGACGTATAAAAAGAGGTATCGACATGCAAATTATGATATCAAACAGCTCAAAAGAACCCATTTATGAGCAAATACTAAAACAAATCCAGACAAAAATATTGTCTGGAGAATTGCCAGAAGGAACGGCTCTACCTTCGATTAGAGGCCTGGCCAAGGATTTAAAAATCAGCGTGATCACGACTAAAAGGGCATATGAAGAATTGGAAAGGTCAGGATTTATCTATTCGATTGTTGGCAAAGGCTCTTTTGTAGCAGAACAGAATTTAGATGTAATCCGTGAAAAAAAGCTGCGAGTTATTGAAGAGCAATTACATGCGGTGATCTCTAATAGTCGAGAAATTGGATTACCTTATGAAGAACTGCAAGAATTATTGAAGTTGTTGTACGAGGAGTGATGGGGATGGATAACGTGATCGAGTTGCGCGGTGTTTCTAAAGCATTTAATGGATTTTCCATAGAAGATGTAGATTTACAGATCAAGCAAGGCTACATAACTGGATTTATTGGAGAAAACGGAGCGGGCAAGTCTACGATGATAAAATTGATCATGAATCTCTTGGAGCCAGATGAAGGAGAAGTGCGTGTATTCGGATTGGATTATACGCGGCATGCCAAGGAGATTAAGGGTCGTATTGGCTTTGTTTATGACCAGAATATCTACTATCCATCGTTATCACTTAAAGACATTAGCAAAATCGTTGCCCCGGCTTACCAGCATTGGGACAAGCAGCAATTTGCGAAATATGTCGATCAGTTTGAACTGCCTTTCCATCAACCGATTAAAAAGTTGTCCAAGGGGATGCAGATGAAGGCCTCCATAGCGATGGCCTTATCACATGATGCCGAACTTATTGTGATGGATGAACCGACAACGGGATTAGATCCTACTTTTCGCAGGCAGCTGCATGATATTTTTCAAGAAGTGATGATGGATGAACGAAAAAGTATATTCTTTTCCACCCATATTACCAGTGACTTAGAACGACTGGCAGATTATATTGCGTTGGTTGATAAAGGGGAGATCCTTTTTCATCAATCGATTAATGACTTGCGCGATCAGTATACCCTCGTGAAAGGAAGCATGGACTTACTGGATCGGGATACGGAGAAGAATTTTGTCAACATCGATCGTTCTTCTAGCGGTTTTCAGGCTTTAACCAATGATATTGCAGGAGTCAAAGACGTTTTTGGTGATCAAGTGGTTATCGAAAGAGCCTCGCTGGAGGACATTATGTTTTATGTAAAAAATGGACATCGGTAAAGAAGGAAGAGATCTTACATTGGTTAAGGTCTCTTTTTTATAGAAAAGTGAATAGTTAACATTGTGCATATTGTTTATATAGTGTATACTGTTTATATATCATATATACACATGTGTAAGTGTACATAACGAGGAGTGATACCGATGGAAAATATAGTTGAGTTTAAAGGCGTCACCAAGCGCTTTAAGGAATTTGCCTTAGAAAATATCAACCTGCAAATAAAAGAAAGCAGCGTAACCGGATTTATTGGGGCAAACGGATCGGGCAAATCCACAACCATGAAGCTGATGATGCATCTCTTACAACCAGATGCGGGAGAAATACGTGTATTTGGACTGGATTATGCCCACCATGAAAAAGAAATAAAGGAACGATTGGGCTTTGTTTATGATAGCAATGTGTTTTACCCCCATTTAAACTTAGCGGATATCAAGAAAATCGTAGCCCCTTCTTACAAGTGCTGGAGCGACAAACAATTTGCTGATTACACAAAAAAGTTCGAGCTGCCATTAAATAAAGCGATCAAGACCTTTTCCAAGGGAATGCAGATGAAGGCATCTTTGGCGCTGGCCTTGTCACATGAAGCAGAGTTTATTATGATGGATGAACCGACAGCAGGCTTAGATCCCGTTTTTCGTAGAGAATTGCTCGATATCCTGCAAGCTATGATGAAAGATGGCGGTCGAACATTGTTTTTCTCCACCCATATTACCAGTGATTTAGAACAAATTGCGGATGATATTACCTTTATTCAAAAGGGGAATATTCTTTTTCATGATTCGCTGAAGGATGTGCAAGAGCGTTACGCGCTAGTCAAAGGAAGTGTAGATTTACTCGATCCGGATACAGAAAAAAGCTTTATAAAAGTGGAGCGATCTACCAGTGGTTTTCAGGCTCTGACAGATGATGTGAACAAAATAGAAATATTATTTGGTAATCGCGTCGAAATGGAAAGAGCGACGCTAGAGGATATTATGTTTTATGTGAAAGGAGCGGATCATTCCTATGTTTAATTTAATAAAAAAGGATTTGATTATACAGAAAATCCAATTGCTTATCTTTTTACCATTTATTTTGTTTTTTATCTTTTTCGGCGATCATCTTCCTGCATTTCTGCTTTTCTTTATCGTTGGCATGTTCATTCCGATGAACGGTTATACGTATGACGAATCCGCAGAAACGAATATTCTTCTGAATTCTTTACCATATACAAGAAAAGAAATCATTGCTGCAAAATATATGGGAGCGGTTGTGTATATGGTGGTAGCGATGGGGGTAGCCTGTATTCTCTTTTCTTTATTCAATAAATCTTATACCATCACTGATATAGCATTAGGCGCAGGTTTGTTTTTGCTGTTTGGCGCATTGACTTTTCCGTTATTTTATATATTGAAACGTGGTTACATAAGTACGGTAGTGGTTATTAGTTTCATTGTATTCGTGTTTATTTCAGGTCCAATTATCCAATTGTTAGAGATTGATTTGCAGGGGATTATCAATTTTTTCACAAGCATATCTACTGCTACGCTTTATCTTAGTGGTGCGGTCATCACAATTGGGATTTATCTGATTTCCTGGTTGGTTAGTCAATTTATTTATCAGCGAAAAGCATTTTGATAAACAACGTCTCTCCTATTAAATGAAAAAGGTGGTAGGTGCATGAGAAATTGGTTGATTCAAATTGGGTTTTTTCTAGCTCTTAATGTTCTATTGCTGATTGTGGATGGTACACCCCTTGTGCAGGATATTGCATTTGGTAGTTTTGGTGATAAAATGCTGCAGACAAAACTGTTTACGGACTGGTTTCATTTTTATGATACACCATTCTTTAACGTGGTTTTATTGTTTGCTTTGGCCCATGTTTTGTTATTTCCGTTCTATGGTATAAAGTTAAAGAAGCAAAAGTAATGATAGAGGAGAGATGGCATGACTTTGTTAGCTGAACAACTTTTCTTATTATCGATAGATCCCAAAACCAAGCGACCATACGGACGTGCTTCTGCCACATTGCCCTATAGTCTAAGCGGTGCATTGCTGGCAGAGCTTGTGCTGGAAGGGCAAATAGAAATGCAGCGTTCTAAATTAGGAGTCATTGATTCAGAAGTAGCTGATCCGTTGTTGCAAGAAAGCCTAACGGTGATGCAACATAAAAAGAAGAAAACACCAAAATACTGGGTTTCCGCCTTAAAAAGAACACATAAAAATCTCCCACGAGAAATGGCGATAAAATTAGACCATGCTGGGGTAGGCAGTATGGAGGAAAAACGAGTTTTGGGTGTTTTTTCATCGTATACCTACACGTTTGATCGAGCGAATTTTATCCAAACCACAAAGAAAAGCTTCCAGGTGGTTCTAGAAAAAATCAACAAGCACGAAGCATTAGCAAAAGAAGAAGAACGCATCGTGGTGCTGATGTCATTCGTCCATGTCAGCAACCTCATTCGCATCGTCTTCTCCGATCGAAAAGAAGCAAAGCAAGCTGAAAAACAAATAAAAAAACGAAGTAAGAATCTACCAGTTCCTCAGGCGGTTAAAGCAACGATAGATTCCATTCATGCCAGTATTTTTGCAGCAGCTGGCTCTGCTTCGAGATCATAGGGGAGTAGATAAATCGGCTTTGGCTTCCTTAACATAAAACAAATGCGTATAACATTTACAATCCGACGAGCCAAACCCTTTAACAGGCAAGTCCCCCTCGTGTTTTGTTCGTAAACGCTGAAAAAGGCCACATTCCCCTTCCGCTCCGGGATAGGTTTGCACCGCTTCCATCTGCAAAAAGGGTCGTAAATAATCGATATGCCAGCGTTGTTTTTTTTGGAGTTGCAGATGTCGCTGAATTCTGGATGTGATATGGCGTTTGGCACTGCCGACATATACATACCATCCTTTGTCGAAATCAAATGTTCCTAGTTTGCCGATGGTGATGGTTTCTTCTTCCGATAAATAGCCTTGGATGGCGTAAAGCGTGTCCTCCTCATTAACGGAATAGACAAGCTGCGGCATGTGATCACCTCTGTCCACCTGAGCGCTGCATATCAGTTGTTTTTATGCAACACTAATTATATTCTTCCATGCATGATATCCAACCATTCATTATTAAGGTCGAATCAAACAGAATCTCTAACAATAATGTCTGTTTGGAGTTTTGGAATGTCAGGGAGCTGTTTTTGTTCAAGTTGGGCAATCAAATATTCCGTTGCATATACCCCCATTGTTTCAATCGGCTGCTTAATGGTTGTGATTTCGGGGTATGTAATGGCTGCGAGCTGCTGGTCATCAAATCCCAAAACAGCCATATCTTTTGGTATCTCTATGTTAAAATGTCTCGCTTCACTAATAATCCCCGCTGCTATTTCGTCTCCGTTTGAAAAGATAGCAGTTGGTCGATTCAAGGGTTTATTTGCTAATTTTCGTAGTATATTTCTACCGCCCTCTATGCCTAAAGCGTAATCAAAGAAATCTAAATAATTGAATTCGAGGTTATGTTCTTCAAGAGCAGCCAAAAAACCTTTAAAACGAAGGTCATTAGGGTTAAGAATGTGCCCCGTACAGAACGCAATTCGTTCATGTCCTTGATTAATTAAATATTGCGTGCCTTCATAACTTGCTTGAAATTCATCAATATATATCACGGGAAGTTTTCTGTCCCCGATATATCGATTACACAAAACAATTTTGCCGTCATCAATTAATTGTAATACGGTGGGCGAAACAGATTCAAGGTTGGTAAGAATCATACCATCTAATTGTTTTTTCGAAATCAGTTCAAGGTAAAAAGATTCTAAGCTCTCGTCGCTTTGAGTTTGTAAAACAACGAGATGATAGCCGAGCTCTAAAGCCTTTTTTTCGATGACATCTACTAAATGAGCAAAGAAAGGGTTGGTGATGTATGGAATAATCACACCAATCATTTTGGTTTTCTGACCTCTTAACTGCTGAGCAATACTATTGGGATGATAATTTAATTCTTTCATTGCTTTCGCTATTTTTTTCTTGGTTTTCTCGGAAACGTACGGGTGATTATTGATGGATCGAGATACTGTAGTAATGGATACCTTCGCCTTTTTTGCTACATCTTCTATACTTGCCATGATTTTTCTCCTAACCAAAAGTTTATGAAATCTATAATCTATATTATATCTGAAAATGCTTTAAATTCAATGTTTTATTACTAGGGAAACGTTTGACATATGAAAACGATTGACATATAATTCGTCTTGAATTAAATATAAAGAAATAATGATAATGTTCGGGGGGATGAAAGGAATGGAAAGAAAAAAATGGTGGAAAGAATCAATTGTATATCAGATATATCCTAGAGGTTTCAAAGACTCGAATGGTGATGGAACAGGTGATATCAATGGTATTACCGAAAAATTGGACTATATTAAGGATTTAGGGGCTGACACGATCTGGATCTGTCCCCTTTATAAGTCGCCTTGGTCTGACTATGGTTATGATATTGCTGATTATTACACGGTATCTGAAGTGTTTGGTACGAATGAAGATTTATATCATTTAATTGCTAAAGCAAAGGACAAAGGAATCAAGATTTTATTAGATTTAGTGATCAATCATACATCGGATGAACATGCCTGGTTTCAGGAGGCATTAAAAGACCCCAATAGTAAATATCGAGATTACTATTACTTTAAAGAGGGAAACAACGGTCAACCACCCAATAATTGGCGATCCTATTTCGGCGGATCGGCTTGGGAACCAGTACCAAATGAAGAGAATATGTATTATCTACATGCGTTTACAGAAAAAATGCCAGATTTAAACTGGGAAAATCCAGATATGAGACAAGCATTATATGACATGATTAATTGGTGGTTGGATAAGGGGATTGGAGGTTTTCGAATCGATGCTATTCTCAACATTAAAAAGGCGATGGTAGAAGGTAATGTCGAGCCGGATGGTGACGATGGCTTAGTTGCCATTGATAAATATATTATTAATCAGCCAGGTGTGGGCGATCTTTTATCAGAGTTGAAGCAAAATACTTTCGCCAAACATGATATCATGACGATTGCCGAAGCCGGTGTACCAGATGAGGAGCTGGAAGATTTTATTGGTCCTGATGGCTACTTCGACATGTGTTTTGATTTCCGTGCTGCCGATATGGATATACCCGATTCTGGCGCATGGTATTACCCGACGGATTGGACGGTAAATGAATTGCGTGACATTTTATTGGAAGTACAAACTGCAGTGCAAAAAATCGGTTGGGGCGCTGTTTACTTTGAAAATCATGATCAAAATCGTTCGATTAATAAATACTTTGCTAGAAACAAAGAAGAGATGTCGGATGTAACCAAAAAACTGTTAGCAACCATTTTACTTGGTTTTAGGGGTACTCCTGTCATTTATGAAGGGGAAGAGATCGGAATGGAGAACATTCAGCTCGATTCGATCGATCAATATGAGGATGTAGCCACACACCATCAATATCATGCAGGGATAGCTGCGGGATTAGACCTGGACAAAGTGTTGGAATTGACATCATATAGAAGCAGAGATAATTCCCGTACGCCAATGCAGTGGAATCGTTCCAAGCATGCTGGATTTACAGAGGGTGAACCATGGTTCCCTGTCAATCCAAATTACCAAGAAATCAATGTAGAAAATGCTCTAAATAATCCGGATTCTGTTTATTATCATTATAAACATTTGCTTGCGCTTAGAAATAATGAAGCCTATAAAGAAGTATTGGTTTATGGCATGACTATTCCCAAATTCACTCATTTAGACAATATTATTTCTTATGAAAGAGTAACGGATGATAAAAACATGTTGATTCTAGCTAATTTTCAAAATAAAGAAGTGGCATTTGATTACAGCGAAGTAACGGGGGAAGTAGTAAGTAATAACTATGGAACATTACTTGTTACTGGAGATGCCGTTACAATGCAGCCTTATCAAGCCATTATAGTAGATCGAAGTACTCTCGCGGAATAAAGCACTCCTTTTCTGTTCTTCCATTCACATTCAAAACTTCTCTCCGTGCTTAGACGCTGAGAGAAGTTTTGAGTTGCTCTTAGGTGGTAGTGCCTTCCATAAGGTGGACATCCATGGTCGTGTTATTGATGAATTCCATGTCCTCATCCTCTATCATACGAATGATGGTTGCACAAATCACTTTCGCCATGCGCTGAATAGGCTGTGCAATGGTTGTTATTTTTGGATCTTGCAGTATCCGTGTAAAAGCGTGGTAATCATACCCGATAATCTTTAAGTCATCTGGTACTTTTATGTCCGAATTGACCGCATAAGTATATAACGCATAAGCAGCTAAATCACTACTGCAAAAAACACCATCTACAGAAGATAGATGTTGAGAAATTTCTTTTTCGATAAAATCCATGTAGTAATCGAAGGACATCTGATTTCGCTCACCTTCCACAATATGAAATGGTATCTCATGTTTCATACACGTAAGCTTGAAGGCATCGGTGCGTCGATTGGTTAAAAATCCTTCATCAAGCGTTCCGGAAATGTGAAGTAGCTGCTGACATCCTTTGTCTATTAAATGCTGCGTTGCCATCTCACCACCGCGAAAATTATCAGATCCAATATAAGGGATGTTGTTTGAGATAATACGATCAAAAGATACAATGGGTAGATTCACCTTTTGATACTCTTCAATCTCAAGAGAATGACTGCACATGACAATGCCATCTACTCGGTTTTCTCTTAGTAAGCTGATGTATTTCGCTTCCTTGTTGGCATCTCCACCAGAGTTGCACAGCAGTATTTTGTAGTTTGCTTGATGAGCGGAAGTCTCTATTATTTTCACCAGTTCGGCAAAAAAGGGATGACTGGAATCAGGTACGAGGACACCGATTACATAAGATTGGTTCTGTTGTAATGCTCTTGCTATTTGATTAGGGAAATAGTCCAATTCTATCATTGCTTGATCAACCTTGGTGCGTGTTTCCTTACTAATATACCCTCTGTTATTAATTACTCTTGATACAGTAGTAACAGATACACCAGCTTTTTTTGCAACATCTTTAATTCCTGCCATGTATAAGACACTCCCTTTATATTATTTTAATAAAAAATGATGGACTCTTATATAATTATAACGGATAAAATAAAGATTATCATAAGGCTTTTTATGTCATACGTTACCACATATTATTGGTTATTTTAGCAATAAATGCAGTTTTGTTATTGTATTTATTGTATGAAAACGATTGACATATAAAAAAATCACATAGTAAGATGATAAATGAAAACACATTCATAAAGAAAGAGGAGATAACAATGAAATGGATGAAAAGATTAGCGATATTTGCGTTTGTTGCCGTATTAGTTGCTTGTGGTAGTGATGATGGTTCGAGTGGCGACGCGACCAATATAACCGTATTAATTGGAAAAAATGAAATCGCCACTCAATTTGAAACAATGGTAGAGGATTTTAACGCATCACATGATGATATTGATGTAGAAACAATGCCTCTTGGTGGACAGAACGCGTATGAACGAATGACAACCCTTTATTCTTCTGGAAGCGCTCCTACTATTATGATGATGAGATTTCTTCCTTTCATGACCGATTGCTAGATTTATCTGATCAGCCTTGGGTCGAAGAAGCCTATGAAGGGACACTGGAATTTGCAGAATATGATGAACAATATTTAGGAATGCCAGTAACAGTGGAAGCTTTTGGATTTATTTATAACGAAGATGTAGTTAATGAAGCTGTCGGTGGCGAGTTTGATCCAGCTTCCATCAATACACAAGATGCCTTGCGTGGATTGCTAGAAGATATTTCAGCTCTTGAAGATACAGAAGGCACGTATATTACTAGTGAAGATTGGACTTTAGGTGCACACTGGACCAACCTTCCTTTTACTAACCAGTCAGAAGAGACGGAAGAAAGGCATCAATTCATGGAAGATTTGAAAGCTGGGGAAGTAAGTTTAGCCGATAATGAAGTATTCAACGGTTGGCTAGATACCTTTGATATGGCAAAAGAGTTTAATGGTGCAAAAAATTCTCCATTGTCTGCTCTTTTTGATGAATCTACCATCCAGTTAAGCTCAGGTAGTGCAGGTCTATGGTTTATGGGTAACTGGGCATATCCACCGCTTAATGAATTAGATCCAGAGGTGAATTACGGAATTATGCCAGTGCCGGTTAGCAATAATCCAGACGATTTTGGGAACAGTAAAATTTCTGTAGGTGTACCATCTTATTGGGTAGTAGATGCAGAACAATCCACGGATGCAGAGCAAGAAGCTGCCAAGGAGTTTCTAAATTGGATGGTGTCTAGTGAAGAAGGGCAAGACTACTATGTTAACGAATTTAAATTTCTTCCTATTTATAACCACATGGACATTGAGCCGGAAGATACCATATCCAAGCAAGTGCTTGAATACATGGAGAATGAAGAAACATTAGAGTGGATGAATCTATACTATCCATCGGATGCTTACCCTACTATGGGTGAATCTATGCAGAAATATCTTGCTGATGAGATCAGTCGTGAAGAACTAACGGAAGAATTCCAAACCTATTGGGAAAGCCAAGAATAGCAGAAATAGAGGGATAAGTGAATGACTTATCCCTTCACTTTCTAATTGAGGTGTAAGGAGGTAGAAAAGACATGTACAACGAAAAAAAAGCAGAGAAGCTTAAAGTGTTTTTTACGTTTGCCTTTATCCCACTTTTTGCTTTTTTTGCTGTTATTGTTATTCCTTTTCTTTTAGGGATTTTCATGACGTTTACGGATTGGGATGGGCTATCTGGTTCCGTCAATTTTCTTGGGATTGCAAACTATGTCGAGGCTTTTAGTGATGCAGAGTTTTGGGGCTCGTTGGGTATTACCTTTAGATATGTATTTTATACTCTGATTATAACGAACGTGATTGCTTTTGGCCTAGCTTTAATAGTAACCAGTGGGATGAAAGGACAGAACTTTTTCAGATTAGGTTTCTTTCTGCCAAATTTAATAGGGGGCGTTATTTTAGGTTTTGTTTGGCAGTTTATCTTTTCACGTGTTGCAGTCAGTGTTGGAACATCTCTTAATTTGGAAATATTCTCTTCATCTTGGTTAGCGGAGCCTGACAAAGCCTTTTGGACACTTGTCATTGTTGGGGTGTGGCAAAGCGCAGGGTATATGATGCTTATCTATGTAGCTGGTTTAATGGGTATCCAACAATCGCTCATTGAAGCTGCCACGCTAGATGGAGCAAGTAAATGGAAGCAATTAATCAAAATCAAAATTCCATTAATGGTTCCTGCTTTTACGATTAGTCTTTTCCTAACATTACAGAGAAGTTTTATGGTTTATGACACGAACCTTTCTTTAACAGAAGGTGGTCCTTATCGATCGACAGAGCTAATATCAATGCATATTTATAATGAAGCTTTTCTCTATCAGAATTATGGGCCGGGTCAGGCTAAGGCGATTGTGTTGTTTATTATCGTAGCTATCATAGCTCTTGTTCAGGTTAGCGTATTGAAAAAACGGGAGGTGGAATCCTAATGCGTAATAAAAGAAGGTTCAATACTATACTTTTATTTATTGTTTCTACCATTCTCTTTGTATTGTTTGTGTTTCCATTTTTCTTGGTTGTTATTAATTCCTTGAAGGATCGAACCAATATTATTCAAAACCCATTAAGCTTCATGGGGGAATTAAGCTTTGACAACTACATTCAGGCTTATGAAACGATGAATTTTGCTTCTGCTTTATGGAATTCTTTGTTGGTGACCATTGTATCTGTCATCGTTGTGATCATATTTTCTGCGATGCTTGCTTATTACTTAGTAAGATGGAAATCCAGATTAAACACTTTTATTTTTTCTCTACTAATCGCTTCCATGATTATTCCGTTTCAAGCGATTATGATTCCGTTTGTCTCTTTCTTTGGTGATTTGAATATGCTTAACAGCCCGTTTGTTCTTATATTCTTTTACTTAGGTTTCGGAGTCAGTTTAGCGACATTTATGTACCATGGTTTTATCAAAGGTATCCCGAAAGAATTAGAAGAAGCCGCATTTATCGATGGGGCAAGTCGTCTTCAGGTGTTTTTAAGGGTTATTTTCCCAATGCTAAAACCCATTACGGCGACTATCGCCATTTTAGATGTATTATGGGTTTGGAATGACTTCTTATTACCATCATTGGTATTAACATCAGCGGAAAATCGTACCATACCATTATCCACTTACTATTTCTTTGGACGTTATACTGCTGATTATGGAGCAGCCATGGCTGCACTAGTGTTGGCGATTATTCCAATTGTTATCTTCTACCTCATTTTACAGAAGCAGATTATTAAAGGCGTGGTGGATGGAGCGATTAAATAACCCATTGTCGATTGGATGATCCGTATAGATGAGTTTAATCGTTGTTATGTTTAGTCCTTTCCTACTCGTGGTATTATGGACAATGTAGGGCATACTAACCTTAGATTACAAAAAGGAGTGTATGATAATGGCTAAAATTGCAACCGTAATTACCGATATGTTTGAAGATGTGGAATATACAGATCCTGCACAGGCGTTTCAGGATGCAGGTCATGAAGTCGTAACGATTGAGAAAGAAGCTGGTAAGCAAGTAGAAGGAAAACAAGGCGAGGCGACAGTTACCATTGATAAAGGGATAGACGGCGTATCACCGGGTGATTTCGATGCCCTATTTATTCCTGGTGGTTTTTCTCCGGATATACTGCGGGCGGATGACCGCTTTGTGGCGTTTGCCAAGCATTTCATGGATGAGATGAAGCCGGTTTTTGCGATTTGTCATGGTCCTCAGTTGTTGATTACAGCAAGGACGTTAGACGGTCGTGGTGCTACAGGATTTAAGTCAATCCAGGTCGATATGGAAAATGCCGGCGCGAAATTCAAAGATGAAGAAGTGTTTGTTTGCCAAAATCAACTAGTAACTAGCCGTACACCGGATGATTTACCAGCATTCAAACGTGAATCGTTAAACGTATTGGCATCTTAAAGGAGGAAGAGGGCAGTGATGACTGCTCTCTTTTTCTTGATATACTGGAGTAATGGTTTGATGAGAAAAAGATAAACGTTCCTTAATCCCTTCGCCAGAACATGATTAACGTGTTTGAATATGATATGATAGTTGTAAAGTAAAAGCGGAAAGGAATGATTTTTAATGGCCATTCCCAACGAAAAAAGGAAATATTCATACGCTGATTATCTAACCTGGGAGGAAGGGGAAAGGTTGGAGTTAATAGATGGGAAAATATGTAATATGTCTCCAGCTCCTTCACGTAGACATCAGCAGATTCTAAGAGAGTTATCTACTGCTTTTTCAGTGTTTTTGCGAGATAAGGATTGTGAAGTATTTTTTGCACCGTTTGATGTTCGCCTTTTAGCTGAGGATAAACAGGATAGTGATGTAAATAATGTCGTTCAACCGGATTTGTCGGTTGTGTGTGAGCAAGATAAACTAGATGACAAAGGTTGTAATGGATCACCAGATATGATTATCGAAGTTCTTTCACCTTCCTCTGTGAAGTTAGATCGATGGGAGAAATATCAGTTGTATGAACAGGCGAAGGTAAAGGAATATTGGATTGTTGATCCGATTAACGAATCAGTAGAAATACATTGGCTGGCGGGGCAGAAGTACAAATTTCAAGGAGTTTTTACAAAAGAGGACACGGTTTCTGTTGAAACGTTAACGGGATTAAACTTAGAACTAAATCGAATATTTGAATAAGAAGTAGCTGCAATCTTTCTTCCAATCGAAAATACGACAAATGCAAATGAATCTGAAGTATTTTTAATAACAGAATAAAATGAATCCGCTATCAATCTAACAAAGCTCTCGATTTTTTCTGAACACAGTGTCACTGCAGTTCCCTCCGATTTATTTAACAAAAATAGAATTTTGTGGTAGGATAGAGAGAACATAACGAAGGAGGGATAGGATGAAAAGCACAGGTATTGTCAGAAAAGTAGATGAACTGGGGAGAATTGTGATTCCAAAAGAATTGCGTAGAACACTAGAGATCGATATCAAGGATCCGATGGAGATTTTTGTCGATGAAGAGAAAATTATTCTACAGAAATATACACCGGGACATGCCTGTATTGTAACTGGTGAAGTCAATTCAGACAACTTAGTGCTTGGGGGAGGCAAGATCACCTTGAGTCCGGAAGCAGCTAGGCAGCTTGTCGAAGAAATAGAGCAACAATGAGAAACAGAATGAATAATGAGAAAGATGTAGTAGGAGAATGTGGAATCCTCGCGGGAACGCTCTCTTTTTCATTCATATAACAAACAACGACCTGTTTTCCCTAGAAAAGGAGAACAGGTCGTTGTGTTATTTACAGATAAATCTCTACACGATTTGGTTGATCATCGCTTAATAATGCTTGGATCTCCTGTTTATCTAGTTGAAACCCGCCGGTACGGTATGGGTTTACTAATGTTTTCGTTTCGATGCTGTGTCCGTTCACTATCACCTTGTGCTCCGCTGCTGATGTGTGGTAAATGAAGGTGACAGGTTTGCTGCAACAATGGAAATCGAATTGCAGTCCGTCTAATTCATCGGTAAGAACGGGATCGATAATCACACCGTCTTGTACTTCGCGTATACCTAAGGCATTGGTAATTAGCTGATTGATATAGATTCCCGGGCCGCTGGAGTATATCCGCCAGCCGCCTTTGACAGCAACTTCGCCGGTTCGTAGCTTGTCAAAGTCTTTCGCTGCTTGATAGCGAGTGGCGAACTTACCATCTGAACTGCTGAAGTAGGTATTGCTTTGGCGCAGCTCTGCGTTGGTTACTACATCCTTGATACCAACTGGGTTGATTACCGCTAAACCTTGCCATACTTCTTCTGGTTTGCCGAGTTTGGCCATGGCTTCGATGAAACGGATATGGGCATGTACATACTGTAAGCCGATTTCACGACCGAAATTACTGGCTTGCTCTGCCCGTTTAAAATGAGTACTGACGCCGCCATTATATGGAGCAGGCTGACTCATTAGGCGTACACCATCTGGGAAATACAATTTATTTCGGATTAATTGATAATGATCCTCTGCCTGTTCCTTGGTGAACAGTTCACTAATAATCGAACGTTGCATAGGCAGTAAGCGATATTGAATCCCGGTGCGCTGGTCTGTTGGATGCAAGATTTTCTCTGGATGCTGCGTATCTTCCATATAGATAAATCCTGGCATGACCTGATCATCTAACATATAGGTGGTGACATCTTGCTTGATCGCCTGAGCTAGTTCTTTCCACTCGTCAGCTTGCGGATAGCCTTGTTGTTCACCTATCTTGGCTAATTTGGTCAAGGATTGATAGAGCAGAGCTGTTGTCCAGGAGCTGACCATATTCGTTTTAAAGGCTGGGTTAGCAGGCTGTAATGTATCATCCCAATCCCCGTCGTCATAGGCGGGCAAATGAGTTCCATGTAAAAAATGCTGCTTTATATAGGTCATCTGTTTCTCGATATGATGCCACAGCGTATATTTCTTGTCGGTGAACTGTTTTTCTTCGCGATCCATGTAAGCCAGTTCTTCCTCTAAGATGGAGGTGTCCCCAGTGGCTTCAAGATAGTCACCAACTACCTTCAATGGCCAGACGATAATATCCCCGTGACTTTCTTCTTGCTGGATGGAAGTATAGCGGTCAAACATAAACCATTGCGGCCAATCACCTTGATCGGCGTATTGATGGGCGTATACCCTTTGAATAATATCTTTCACGGTTTGGTAATTGCCTGTCGCCATAAAGTATTCCAGTGGTCCTTGATTGACATCCCTCGTGCCCCAAGCGGCTCCGCCATATTGTTCAAGACCGTGTGGATTGGAGAAATGAACCAGCATATTATGGGTATACCACCATGCCAGAATATTTAATCTTTCCACAGCGGATTGCTGTTTTCCGTCTATGTCTAAATGGAAGCCACCCAGTAATTGTTGGTAAAAATCGCGATATCGTTCCGTTTCTTGGGCAAAATCGTGGGATACCAACGTTGGAAATGTTTTTTTGACATCACCTTGCAGGATGACGGTAAATTGATTGGCAGCGGAGAGCTCCATGACAAGTAAAGTGGCTTCTCCTGGTTGGGCATTGGCAGCTAATCGGCGCTCATCGTAAAGAGTGACTTCTGTTCCTGTCATCTGCATTTGATAGTGCAATCCTGGATAAACGGCGTCTGCTTGTTCCTTTTCGAAATAAAAGGAATCGTCTGTTGTTTGCATTGCCGATAGAAATTCTTCGGTCAATTGCTGTGTCAGGATATAGGAATAAGCCTTTCCGGACGCTGATTCTACTTGAAGCTGTGCTTGTTGTTGATCAACCATGGTAAAGCTAGTAACCATGATCATGTCTTCCGCTGTTTTATAGTACCAGCGTGTATAGTTAAAACCAATCTCAAACAAAGATGGCATGGTTAGTTGCTGGTACTTATCGTTTAATTTGACATAAAGACGTTGTCCTGCTGTTTTGAAACGATTCAATGGATTGCGAGAATTCGTCATCCATTTATTGAGCTCTACGTTTCCGGCTGATACCTGTGAGTTAAAGATGCCGTACATATAAGCAGTGGAGGTAAAGACATCCTCGCGTACATGATCGTTATTTCCACTTAATAGGATATGACCATGCGGTCGCTCTATGCATTGTTCTTTCTTTTTTAGCACAACATGCTCATACGTATCTGTAAAAAAGGATAACAGTTGATCCTCTTGGTATTCTTCTACCTTGCGTTTAGGAAAATAAGTGGCAATCTCTTCTGTCGTAAGTGTCTCGGTCTGAAGTGGCTCGGCAAAATCGTTGGACCAGCTTATCCCTGCTTGATCCTTGTATGCCGAAGCTTGTTGTTTTACTTCCTGCCACGCTTGTTGAATCTCTTCGGTAAAAGTCAATTCAGTAATGGCTTGAGCATGGTTCGGCTGGAAATGCCCATAAAAGACAAATTGTTCTTCACCTTTTAGCGTTAATTGTTCAGATTGGAGACCGGTGTACGCAAATTCATACTGATAAACCTCGTTTGCTAAGTGCTCCTGATTTAATGCCTCTGGCTGATTCGTCGTTTTATAGGATAAGCCAAAAAACTGAAAGCCATCGGTAGAATAACCAACCGTTTTGTCTAATGCTCCTTGTTGTAAATAGGGGTGTTGCCCATCTTGTGGTTGGTTCTGACGAGCAGTAACGACGTAACCTTGCTGGGCATTCTCGAATACGTGATAATCGATGTATTGAGATACATAGGATTCGTTTGCTTGAACGGCTCCTTTGCCTGCTAAACCAAGATCTTGTCCGTAGATCAAGTCTACTTGTTTGTCCTTACCAGATAGATTAACTTCCCAGAACCAAGTAGACTGGTGCAGATGGAAAATCACTTCATAATTTACCCCGGCAAACTTTCCCGTCCACTTCGCTTTGTTTTCCCCTAGCGAGAAACGACTGTCGGAATGAACACCTAATAGTGGAGCCGAAGCAAGATGGCCATCTGTTTGCACGACACGTAAGTAGATATTCTGTAACGATCCATCCAGGCTATTGGATAATACTTGGTTGATTAATATATTTTCATGTTGAATGCCATAGATATCTCCACTGTTTAAGAAAGAGAAGTCTAGTAGGTCGGATCTAAAAGTTGCGATAGGCTGTGTGGTCATGATGGTCCCGTCCTTTCTATATTAAATAAGCGTAAAAAATGTATTAACGGTTTCTTGGCTGTTTGGCCCTACTAACACCTCGAAATCACCAGGGTCACTACTGTAACTCATGTCGGAATGGTAATAGCGGAGTTGCTCTTCCGTTAAGGTAAAGTGAATCTCCTGTTCTTCCCCAGGGAGGAGCTTCACTTGTTTAAAGTCTTTTAATTCTTTGACCGGTCGGACTACTTCACCCACTAAGTCACGTAGGTAAAGCTGCACTGTCTCCGTTCCTGTCCAATTGCCCGTATTTTTGACTTTAACAGTAAGGTTAAGTGTACGATCAGACGTCAATTGATCCGTGGATAATACAGGTTCTTGGTAAGCAAAAGTAGTATAGCTTAAGCCGAAACCAAATGGGAATAATGGTCCATTCGGGCTGTCCAGATATTGAGATACATATCTAACCTGGGCATCTGGTGCCCCTTTCGGTCTGCCGGTATTGTAGTGGTTGTAGTACACAGGTATTTGCCCAACGCTGTTAGGGAAGGACATGGTTAGTTTGCCAGAGAAATTCTCGTCTCCATATAATAAATCAGCTAAAGCATTGCCGCCCTCTGTACCTGGGAACCACGCCTCAATGATTGCATGGGAATGCTCGATAACTCCATGTAAATCAAGAGGTCGCCCGTTGAATAAAATGCTGACAATGGGTTTATCTAGCTCTGCTAAGGACTGTAATAAGTCGAGTTGTGCCTGCGGAAGTTGAATATTGGTTAAGGATCCGGCTTCACCACTCATTGTTGAATGTTCACCAAGTGCTACGATTAAAACGTCCGCTTGTTGAGCAACGGTTAATGCTTGTTCTAAAGAAGTGGCGTTTATCTCTGAAATATCACTGCCGACAGCGAGTAGCGGCTCTTCTTGTAATTTATTGACCAACCCCTGTCTTAGCGTAATGGCGTCTTCTTTAGAACCTTGCCATGACCATTGTCCCAGAATATCCCCATTGTCGGCAAAAGGGCCAATCAGTGCGACCTTTTGTGATTTCTGTAATGGTAAGGTTTGATCGTTTTTTAACAAGACGCTACTCTCGATGGCCAGCTGCTTGGCTGCTTCTCGATGAGGGGCAGACATGATAATCTGTTCTTCTTGTACGGGATCAGCGCCACGGTATGGATTTTCAAATAGTCCCAACTCTTCTTTAAACTGCAAGATACGCAAAACGGATTGATCGATGGTCTGTTCATCGATAACTCCTTCTGCTACCAATTCTTCCAAATGGCTGGCATAGCAGTCGGTCATCATTTCAATATCGGTTCCTGCGCTTAATGCCTTTCTAGCGGCATCTTTTTTATCAGCAGCGACTCCGTGGGGGATTAATTCTTTTACTGCGCCCCAATCCGATATCATAACACCATCAAAATCCCAGTCTCCACGGAGCAGACCGTTCATTAAAGTTTGATTGGCTGTAGCGGGAATACCGTCTACAATATTAAAGGAAGACATCACCATCTTACAGTCTTCATCCAGGGCTGCCTTATAAGCTGGCAAATACATTTCTTGGAGCTGGCGGTCAGACATATTGACCGTATTATAATCACGTCCGCCTTCTGCTGCTCCGTATGCGGCGAAGTGTTTAACACAAGCGGCTACATGTTCCTTGCTTTCTTTCAGATGATCACCTTGGAAACCGCGAACTTGCGCCTTGGCGAATACGCCATTTAAATAAGGATCTTCACCGGTTGTCTCCATTACGCGACCCCATCTCGGATCTCTGACAAGGTCGACCATCGGTGCAAAAGTTACGTGGATACCAGATACTGCCGATTCCTTTGCGGCTACACGGGCGCTTTCCTCGGCAAGGGCAGGGTTCCAGGAACAGCCAATGGCCAGTGGAATAGGAAAGATGGTTTTAAAGCCGTGAACAACATCCGACATGAAAAGCAAAGGAATGCCCAAACGACTTTCGGCTAAGTGCTGTTTTTGAATCGAGCGAATTTCTTCCGCACCTGAAGCGCCGAGTACCGAACCGATATTGGGAATATCCTCATCGGTTATTTGCATTGCTGCCATCGGGCCGGTTATTTCTCCTTGTTTACTGCTGCCCTTAAAGAAAGGAGTAGCCAACTGTGTAAGCTGGGCAACCTTTTCAGGTAGTGTCATTTGATTTAAAAGCTCATATAAGTCGCGTTTCGACATATAACAATCCTCCATTTTACGATCAAATCTATGGGTTTCTTCGAATGATAGGGCATGCAGGGATATAGTCTGCATGCCCAAGGATGTTACTTAATTCCAGATACATTGAATCCTTCGATAATGTATTTCTGGAAAATGGCAAACACAATCAAGATTGGAATAACCATGATGGATGAACCAGCCATTTGTAAGGCATAACTTGTCGTATTGGCATCTTTGAGCAAGGAAAGTCCAACCGATAAGGTGTAGAGTGATTCGTCATTAGCGATAATTAATGGCCAAATAAAGCTATTCCAAGAAGCGATAAAGGTTAAAATCGCTTGTACGGCAATGATTGGTTTTGCCAATGGAATAATTAGCCTGAAAAAGATTCGAAACTCTCCTGCGCCATCTAATCTCGCTGCCTCAATTAATCCATCGGGAATCGTCACCATGAATTGCCGTATGAGGAAAATATTAAAGGCGGCGATCAATCCAGGCAGGATAATACCAGACATCGTATTGGTTAAGTTCATGAAATTTAAGATTAAATAGGTTGGAATCATCGTTACCTGACCAGGAATCATCATGGTAACAAGCACAATCCCAAACCATATCTCTTTACCTTTAAAATCAAATTTACCAAAGCCATAGCCAGCCATCGTATTAAGGAGTAAACCTAGAAAGGAGAACAAGACGATAATGAGTGTGTTTACTAAGTAGACTCCAAAATTTAGTGATTCAAATAACTCAATGTAATGTGAAAATATCGTTGTTTCTGGAAAGAAGGTAGGTGGAATCGACACCACTTCGATTTCCTGCTTAAAGGAACTTAGAATCATCCAAATAAAAGGAACAGAAACAAGAATACTTCCAAGGACTAAAATCAAAATGACCATCGTTTTTTCAAAATTATTTTTTAATTCCATAGTTCCCACCTCATAGAGTGTCTTCTTTCTTACGAAGTTTGAATTGGATCATTGTTGCAATAATGATAATGGCAAACAGTACAAACGATGCCGCCGATCCATAAGCGAACTCATTGTATTGGAAACCTTCCTGATAAATAAAGAGGGCAATAGAATTGGTACCATTCAATGGACCACCCTCGGTCATGACGAAAGGCTCCTCGAAAAATTGGAACCAGCCGATTAAGGTTGTAACGACGACGAAAAAGGTAGCAAAACGCATCGAAGGCAGTGTGATCTTCGTTAATTTCTGCCATCTGTTGGCGCCATCAATATCAGCTGCTTCATAATACATTTTTGGAATGGATTGTAACGCAGCTAGGAATATCAACATACTAATGCCATTACTTTTCCACACGGCCATTAAGATAAGTGATAATTTTGCAATAGTAGGCTCTTCCAACCAGGGAATGGCATCGACATTGATTACCGAAAGTAAGTAATTAAACAAGCCATAGTTCTGGTTATATAAGAAGCTCCATATAACCGCAATAGCGACAATATTGGTTACAGAAGGCATGTAAAAAATCACCCGGAAAAAGGAAGAAAGCCCAGTGCTTATAAAATTAAGCAGTAACGCGATAACAAAAGAGCTTCCTACGGCCAAAGGGACGCCAATAATTACATAGACCAATGTGTTAACAATGGCTTGTCTAAATACACCATCCTGAAATAACTGCATGAAATTATCAAACCCGATAAACTCAATCTGTGACCAATCCGCTAAACCAGTCAGGTTAAGGTCGGTAAAGCTGATGACCAATGCCAGCAGGATCGGCAGAAAAGTAAAGACAAACAATAACAGTACCGCAGGACCAATGAAAATATAAGGAGCTATTTTTTTCATGTTCATAACGGTCCTCCTCTCTTAGTATCAAGTAAGGTCTAACAGGCTAAATAAGTTTACGGTTAGACCTTACTTTTAATGCGTTGCATACGAGTTAGTCTTCCAAGATACTTGCCGCTTCTTGGTAAAATTCTTCAACCGCGCCGTCTACATCTATCGCACCACGGGCGATCTTCTCCATCGTGTTTCCTAATTCTGCACCAAGCTGTTCGTATTCAGGGATACTTGGAGCTAATTGTGTCTTCTCCATCTGTTCTTCGAATACACTCAACATCTCATCATCTGCTAGAGCAGGGTCTTCCCAAGCTTCATTTACAGCTGGGAGGGAGTAAGAGGCTTCAAACCATTGAACTTGTGTTTCTGGTCGAGCCATATAATCAAGGAATTGCGCTGCTTTGTCTGCCTTATTGGAATTATGGAAGATAGCTAATTGCGTTCCTCCAATATAAGTGTCTCCATTTTCTGCGACGGGTAGTACTTTCACATTCCACTGACCTTCTAACTCTGGTACTTGTTCATTGATGAGATCTACCATATAAGGACCTGAAATGAACATTGGCAGGGAACCATCTTGTAAGCCGACCATTGGCTCTTTTCCTTGGTCTTGGACGGGTGCATAACCGTTTTCAAACATTTCTTGATATAATTCGAACATGGCCTTGAATTCAGGCTTTTTAAAGTTTTCTGCTCCGTCGGATTCCTCGAATGTCCAACCTTGACGAGCAGCGGCTGCGAACATCATATTAAAGTCTTTTTCAGGGATACCCATTCCAAATTGATCGTCACCACGTTCGCTTAATTGTTTTGCGGCATCAATCAAGTCTTCTTGTGTTTCCGGTCCGTTTGGATAGCCAACCTCATCTAATAAGTCACTGCGGTAATATAGCCCGTTCACTGCGACAAACCAAGGCATAGCTTGAATCTTATCATCAATTTTTACGGATTCCATCGCTGACTCATTAAAGTTTTCCTCTTGCAAATTTGGATAATCTTCATTGCCAAAGAATTCAGATAAGTCCATATATGTGTTGGATTCTGCAAACTCTGGAATCCAGCCAGCTGGTTCTTGTAATACGTCCGGTCCGTCACCCGATGCAACAGCGGTCAATAGTTTGTTTTTGGCGTTGTCCCACGGGAGGGATTGCACATCTACTTCAATACCTGTTTCTTCTTCAAAATCCTCTGCAATAACGGCTAGCTTTTCACCTTCTCCGCCCATTCCCCATACTTTTAATGGACCATCAGAATCTCCGGATGATGTGTCCGAATCATTAGACGAGCAAGCGCTTAATACCATAAGCACGCTTCCTATAAATAGTGCAAATAACATCCATTTCTTTTTAAACATGGTGCTTCCACTCCTTTTATTAATGAAATCGTTTAACAAGCTGAAAAAATAAATATCGAAACGTTTCAGTTAAAGTGTAAACAAAATCTCGTAAATTGTCAAAAAATATTTTTGGTTTTTTTTCATTCTAATGATGATAGATATCGGTAAAACAGTGATTATAAAGGGTTAATTCTTTTATTTTTAGTGTTAAATAATGAGAATAAGCCATTTCCTTTTAGTAGAAAATGAGTGCTTTGGTTGCGAAACGTTTCGATTAAAGCGTTACAAAATGGATTTAACACATGCTGGATTTTGCCATTCAGTTTACAGTTATCTTGGTAAGCTGAAGCTTTACATTACATCGGAAATCCCTCCGATCTTGATTGTTTGGGTGTAGACATTCGCGACTCCAAAATGATGAAAAAAAGGTTTCGCGAATGTCGACTTATCCAATCGTTAACTACCCGCGAGCTCTAACTTCAAGCCGTTAGAAGTGGCAGGCTTGAAACTGAGTGGGGGCAAGAAGTGCTAAACATCTTGGTAAGTCTTGCTATCCATCGAGGGAGAAAGAATATTCCTGTTGATGAATAACAGTCTTACTGTATCGGCTAGTTTTCCATACCCGTTTTAACAAGAGATTAATCAATGATTGTTTTGATTGGTTGCCTCTAAGTACTTTTGACGTAAATCTTCACGGCCTACTTCTCGGAGATTATCGGCCCATTGCTGCTCTTGGATATATTTGTATGGACCGCTCTCTACGATGAGAGGCAGCGGGTCTGGGGCTGAACCAGGCTGACCGACTTGTTCATGCCACCACTCCATTAATAAATGATCCAAATCTTTTACTATATCTGGTTGTGATGGCGCTAAATTGTTAGTCATATAAGGATCGTTCTTCATGTCGTATAACTCGACTGGTTCGAGTGGTACGACGCCGGGGTGATAGGTGCGCATCAACAGCCATTTATCTGTCCTGACCGAACGGCCGACACTGTATAAAGCATGATCCCAGACGAGAAATTCCCTTGGTGTATATGCTTCGCTATCAGAAATCAATCCAGCGAAAGAGCACCCATCCCACTTTTTGGGGACGCTAATTCCTAATAAGTCACAAATGGTTGCGATAAGGTCAACGTTGTAAACCAAGTCATGATATTCTTGGTTTACGGAAGTCTGACCAGGCCATTTGATAATCATCGGGATATGATGAACCGCCTCATCGGCACAGGTGTGGTCGCCGTATACGCTATGTTCACCCATGGCTTCCCCGTGGTCTGCGCTAATGATAATGGCGGTATCTTCCATGATTCCTAATTGTTCCAGTTTATCAAACAATAATCCGAGCTGATCGTCCAGATAACGAACTGCGCCATCGTAAGTATTCACAAACTGGATAAAGTCTTGCCTGTCTTGAATGCGGTCTGGTAAATAAGAAAAAGGGCTTTTATTACTGCCTGGGAACAACATTCTCGCACCATATGGGGCATAGCTATCCTGTTGTTTAGTTATTTCGGCTTCATCTGGCCAAGCAGGTGCAGCCTCTTTTTCAAACATCGTTGCATAGGATTCGGGCATCGTGTATTGGCGATGTGGATCCCAGAATTGAATATGCAAAAAGTAATCCTCTTCCTGGCCACGTTGGTCTAGCCATGGGAAAACGGCGTCGAGTACTTCGTCTGCATTTTCATCCCCTTTTTTCAAAGAGTGAGTATGGACCTCATTCCATCCTGCCATATACCAAAAAGCGTCATGGCGATCGGCAAAGGAGGAAAAAGTGGTTAATTTATATCCATTTTGCCGTAAAAGACGCATAAACATAGGTCTGTCAGGATCGCTTGTGTAGCGGAAGTCGCAGCCTGGTCCCCAATGTGTCATGACGCCAGAATGGATGCCGAATAGCCCGCTGGCAAAAGAAGCTCGTGATGGTACGCAAGGGGAGCTGGCACAGTATGCCTTGGAAAAGCGCGTTCCTTGTCTTGCGATTTGATCCATGTTTGGCGTGGTATTTCGGTGGTAACCGTATGCTCCCATATGATTGGGGCGCATTGAATCGATATCGATGTATAGTATGCGCATTAGTGTAACCTCCTTAGATATCAGAGCGTTTAAGATCTGTCCCTTCTTGTTCTTCTAGCAAGTCAGCCGAACGTTCCGTTTTGCTTGGTAAGGCTGGGAAAGGTGCTGTTGGGAGTGATTGGTACCAATAAGCAGTACTGCAATAGTCATCGCTCAAGTCGAAATAGGCGAAGTCATTATCGCTCGGTGGGCCAGCTGCACGATAACCACGATATTCCTCGCCGAAATGTTCTTTGGCCTTGCCGCTGGATCCATAGGCGATCTGCTGCACGGTCACCTTCAAATCTTCTTGGAAATAAATAGGGTCCGTTACATGAAAACGATAAATCGAATATAATCCCGTGTTTTCATCGGCAAGAGGGACGCCTTGATAAGGAGTGATAATTTCTTCAAGTCCCCATGCTGATCCGATGTAATCTTCTGTCCCTGTCCCACAGATGGTTGGGTATTTTCCATCTCCATCGAGGAAAAATTTCAATTCGCCTTCGCCCCACCAAGCATCGCGGTATAAGGAGCGGACGCCCAGTACTGTTCCTAAGTAAACTCCTTTTCCTTGTACTCCGTCGATAATGGTATAGTCTTCGTGGAGTGGGTTAGGATTGGCTCGACGGAATTGGGCGTGGAAATAACCGTCATCCTCTTCCACTTGGTCGCCTAGCGTAAAATCAACTTGATAAAAAAATAGGTCAACATCGCGCGTGGCATCATTCTCTATCGTTATGCGAGCGTGCTTTTGGAATGGCATGGGTATCCAGCAATTAAAGCCTTTTCCATCCTGCATCGTGACACAGCTGGATAATATATTTCGTTGGCGGCCGTGAGCAATTCCAAAGAAATCCCCTAGTGGCACTTCTACACTTGCCTGATCTTGGTGATCCCAATACATACGGATAATCACATTTCGCATATGATCGATCGACCCGGGTGGGAGGGTGCACCAGATATGACGTACCATTCCAGGGCCGTCTGTATCTAATAAGGTATAGGTTTCTCCTTGTTTCAATGGGCTGATACAAGGAGAGCCCTTTCGTCCACCTCCAGCTTTTCCACCCGCACCAGCCTCTGCATTTTTATTTTCAGCCGTTGCTGCTCTGCTTTTCAGGTTTTTTAATTTATACATGATTTCGTATGCCTCCTTTGATAAAATAGGTGATAAATACATCGCTTACAAAAAGAAAAATAAGAAACGTTTCGACACAGTTTCATCCTATAACATAAGTTGTTTCCTGTCAAAAATAAGAGGATGTGAAATACTTTCATTTACTTTATATAATGCATAATTTTCAAGGTAGTGTTATAATGGAAAATAGAGTAACTGTTGTTGGATAAGAAGCTAGTTAACTATTTCTGAAAATCAAATAGAGGATATTTATCAAAACGTTTCAACAAACGGTTTGAATCTTAAAAATAGTCCGGTGCAATCGATAGAAGGATGTTCTCTATAGGTGAGGGCTGCTTGGTGTGACGTATACATATTTACTGAAGAATGTTGATGGTGATCTTTTTCGATATATAACATGGTTGGGGGAAATATTATGGCGACAATCAAAGATGTAGCAAGAGTGGCAGGAGTAGCAGTATCCACTGCCTCCTATGCCCTCAATAATAATGGCCGGGTAAGTCAGAAGACCAAGCAAAAGGTAGAAGAAGCGGCCAAACAATTGAATTATAGAAAGAATGGTATCGCGTCCGATCTAAAGCGCACGAAGACGAATACCATCGCGCTTATTCTGAGTGACCTATCTGGGCCGTTTTATTCGGAGTTGATTAAAGGAGTTCAGGATATTACCACAGCAAATGGTTATGACCTGATCGCTTGTAGTTCCATTGGAGGAAAACAGTCCACTGCCGTAAAATTTTTGATGGAGAAACGGGTGGATGGTGCGATTATTCTTGCTAATAACATTAGTGACAAGATAACTTTACAAGCTTCACAAGGTGGTCTGCCGTTAGTTGTGCTGGATCGAAATGTGCAAGGAGAGCATGTCTATCATGTGGAAGTAGACAACGAAGACGGTGGTTTTAAGGCGACGGAGTTTTTGATTAATAAGGGACACCGACAAATCTCTTATATTGGCGGTCCTGTCGATTCTTACGATAACAAGAAACGATTAATCGGTTATCAAAAAGCGCTTAGGAAAAATAATCTGTTCGAGCATTCCAAATGGAATTTGCAAGGAGATTTTACGAGGGAAGGCGGTTATCGTGCTACCAAGCTTCTGATTGCTCAAGGGGAATTGCCATCGGCTATTTTCTATGGTAATGATGAGATGGCAATTGGAGGAATGCAGGCATTTAAAGAAAATCAAATTCGAGTGCCTGAGGATATTTCGATCATTGGTTTTGATGATATTCAATTAGCGGAATTTGTTACACCGTCTTTAACCACCATCAAACAGCCAAAATATGAGGTAGGTGCCTTGTCTGTTCATCTTATCTTTCAATTGTTGGAAGGGAAACAGATTAATGAACAGTATAAGCTACCCACTGAGTTAGTGGTTAGGGAATCCGTCGTACTTGCCCAAGAAAGACAATCTATAGGAAGTAGGTGATGTAAATGCTTGCGGAGAAAGTATTCATTCAGGAAGATAAGAAATTGCCTTATTTATTTCACGCGCCGGAACAGGTTTTACAGGGAGAGCAGGGGGAATGGCCGCTTGTCTTATTTTTACATGGCGCAGGCGAGCGTGGTGATAATTTAGAAATGGTAACTTATCATGGTTTTGCGAGTAAAATGACTGAGCCCGAGAATCAAGACGCTCCGTTTATTTTTGTAGCTCCACAATGTGGGGAGGATGCTTACTGGACAGAAGAATTATCAGTCCTCAGCGGCTTATTAGATGAAATGATAGCGCATTATCCGGTGGATGAGCAACGTATCTATTTAACAGGCTTAAGTATGGGAGCGATCGGAGCTTGGAATCTTGCTTTGCAGCAACCAGAGCGTTTTGCGGCAATGGTGCCCGTCTGTGGTGCGCTTCGGTTACCAGAACATCGTGCGGAAGAGTTTCCGCAAACATTTTCTAAAAAAGATATACCGCAACAGTTGGAAAAACTGCAAGATTTACCAATTTGGGCCTTTCACGGTGAAGAAGATGATGTCGTTCCTGTAGAAGAAACAACGACGATGATAGATTATTTAAAGCGTTTTAATAACCAGGTACAGTTAACGGTCTACCCGGGGGTAGGGCATGACTCGTGGGTTCCGGCCTTCCAAGAGAAACGCCTGTATACGTGGTTATTCAGGCAGCATACATAGTAAAGGATCATCCATGTGTAACACATGATCACTATAAAAAGACGAAAGGAAGGAAGATAATGAGAGTATTGTTGTTGGATTTAGATTCCACTAGGCCAGATCATATGGGGTGTTACGGTTATCACCGTAACACGACTCCGAATATTGACAAAATAGCAGAAGAAGGGGTTCGCTTTACCAATTATTATACGACCGATGCGCCTTGTGCTCCTTCGCGTAATGCGTTGATGACCGGACGGTTTGGGATACATACTGGTAACATTGGTCATGGTGGGACAGCAGGTGATATGCGATTGGAAGGAGAAAACCGTGAATTTCATGATCTTCTGAAAACGGATAGCTTGCCAACCGTCTTTCGTCAAGAAGGAATGAAGACGGCTTTGGTCAGTCCTTTTGCTGAAAGACATTCCTCTTGGCAGTTTTATGCTGGTTTTAACGAAATGTACAACACTGGAAAGACGGGCGATGAGTCGGCAGAAGAAGTGACGCCGACCGTGCTGGATTGGTTAGATCGTCACGAAGATCAAGATGATTGGTTTTTGTATGTGAATTATTGGGATCCGCATACCCCGTATCGTGCGCCTGAATCATTTGGCGATCCTTTTAAAGAGGAACCACTGCCTGAATGGATTACAGATGAGGTGCTGGCAGAGCATTTAGAAAGTATTGGCCCGCACTCGGCCCGTGAGATTAATATGTATGATAATAGTGAACGGCCGAGCTTTCCGCGTCAGCCAGGTGAAATAACGGATAGACAAGGCTTGCGACGTGTGATAGATGGTTATGACACAGGTCTTCATTTTCTCGATCAACACATTGGTCAGTTATTTGCCAAACTGGAAGAACAAGGTTTATTAGAAGAAACCATCATTATTATCACGGCCGATCATGGTGAGAATCTTGGGGAGCTTGGTATCTATGCGGAGCATGGTACAGCCGATCAAATGACTTGTCGTTTGCCGATGATTATTCGGTGGCCGGGTATGCAAGCGGGTCATGTAGATGAAGACTTGCATTATCATTTAGACCTTGGTCCTACCTTGGCTGAACTGTTCCAACAAAAACCTCGTGCCTCATGGGATGGTCAAAGTTATGCGACGGTGTTAAAGAACGGGGAGCGAGCTGGCAGGGATTACCTCGTGTTCTCCCAGAATGCTCATGTTTGCCAGCGAAGTGTTCGTTTCGACGATTGGTTATATATCCGTACGTATCATGATGGCTTTCACTTATTTGATAAGGAAATGCTCTTTAACTTAGCGGACGATCCTTACGAGCAAGTTAACCTTGCTGAAGAGAAACGGGATATCTGTAAAGAAGCGGTCTATCTCTTGAACGAGTGGCATGATGAGATGATGACCACGATGAAGTATGATGTAGACCCGATGTGGACGGTTATCAAGGAAGGTGGCCCGTATCACGCAAAACCAGAGAATCTACAAAGGTATTTAAAACACTTAAGAAAAACAGGAAGAGAAGAAGGTGCAAGAAAGCTGGAGGAGAAATATGCAGCTGAACTAGCAAAATTATAATGATTAAAAGGGACATTCGTCTGGCTGGGCGGTGTCTCTTTTTTTGAGGGATGAGTAGAGTCGTGATGACGGGCGGAATGGAGTGGGATTCGAGGGGAGTGGTCATCCTATTTGTCGAAATGACGGCCAAAAAAGAGTAAAATTAACGGGAGATGGCCGTCATAATATGACACGTTGAAAGAAGATCTAGTTTTGGCTGGCTGGTTCAACAAATCAGTTTTCCTTATAATAACAGAGAATGATTCGGTCGAAGCTGTATACAATATAAGTATTAATGGAAATAAGGAGAGAGCGAGTTGGATATAGCGAAACTACAACAACAGCTTATAGACCGGCAAGAACAATTAATTGAAAGGAAAAGACGTGGCATGGAAAGTACGTACGAATTCAGCCAGGAACTATCCGATTACGACAACCATCCAGCTGATACAGGAAGTGAACTGTTTGACAAGGAAAAGGATAGTGCGCTGCAACGACATATTGAGCAAGAACTATCCGATATTAATGAGGCTCTTCACGCAATGGAAGAAGGTACTTATGGCATTTGTAAGGTCTGTGGGGAACCTATTGCTAGTGAAAGGTTAGAGGCCCTTCCGACAGCCGATTGTTGTGTGGAGCATGCCAAAGAAAGGCCGCCTGCCACAGATACACCCACACGAATCACCAAAACAGTTGGTGATGATGGAGAAAATAGCTGGGAGGATGTAAGCCAATACGGCACATCCAGCAATTCACCTTGGTTTGATGAGCAATAATGAAAAACCCCCGAATTCTCCGAGAGTTCAGGGGTTTCTTGTTGATGAGCCTTTGCCTTAATCAGATAAGATATCGGACGCTGATTGGTAATATTCCTCCATTACCGTATCTACGTCTGCTGTACCACGAATAAGTTTCTCCATCGAGTTGACCAGTTGCTCACCGAGTTGTTCGTATTCCGGAATGTTTGGGGGTAATTGGGTATGCTCCATTTGTTCTTGAAAAACCGTTAACATCTCGTCTTCGGCAAGAATTGGATCTTCCCATGCTTCATTAACTGCGGGAAGCGAATTAGACGCTTCGTACCATTTGACTTGCGTTTCTGGATCGGCCATATAATTCAGGAACTGTGCGGCTTTATCTGCTTTATTCGTATTATGAAAAATCGCTAATTGGGTTCCGCCGATAAAATTATCTCCATTTTCCGCTGTAGGTACTACCCGTACATTCCATTGACCATCAATGTCGGGTGCTTGTTCTTGAAGCAGACTGACCATATATGGGCCAGAAAAAAACATAGGATTGGAGCCATCTGCTAATGCCTGCATTGGTTCTTTTCCTTGATCTTGCACCGAGCTTAAGCCGTTTTGAAAGATTTCTTGATAAAGTTCTATCATCTTTCTGAATTCTGGTTTTTTGAAGTTTTCTGCTCCTTTATCATTTTCGTAAGTCCAACCTTGGCGGATGGCAAACGTAAACATTAAATTAAAATCTTCAGGCGGGATGCCAAGACCGAATTGATCATCGCCTCTTTCACTTAATGATTGGGCCAGTGTTAACATTTCTTCCTGTGTTTCCGGACCATTTGGAGATCCCTCTTCTTCTAAGATGTCCGTACGATAAAATAAGGCATTTACGGCGACGAACCAGGGCATTGCTTGTATTTTTCCGTCAAGCTCTACCGATTTCATTGCTGATTCGTTAAAATTTTCTTTTTTGAGGTTAGGGTAGTCCTCGTTTCCAAAGTAGTCAGATAAATCCAGATAGGTATTAGACTCTGCAAACTGCGGTACCCAGGTGGACGGCTCTTGCAAGATATCCGGGCCTTTTTTTGAAGCGACAGCAGTGAGTAGCTTATCTTTAGCATTATCCCATGGCAAGGCTTGTACATCTACCTGGATACCGGTTTCTTCTTCAAAGTCTTCGGCGATAACTGCTAACTTCTTACCTTCTTCCCCCATACCCCATACTTTTAAAGGTCCATCTTCTCCGCTTGTTGAGGTGTCTCCATCATCTGAACCGCAAGCGCTTACAAATAGAACGGTGATGATGGTTAGTGCAAACCAAATAATTCTGTGTTTTAACATGAAAAGCCCTCCCTTTTTAATCGCTTACATTTGATAGTAGTATATCGAAACGTTTCGCTTTTAGTATAAACGATGCGTTTCGTCTTGTCAAAGTATTTTTGGTGATTAAGTTGTAATATCAAGGTGTTGTGTGGTTTTAAAAAGGGAAATTACGTCTCGAAAAAATGCTGAATGCTATCGAAATGTTTCGATTTTGCTCTACGGACAGGGGAGGACATAATCGCCAAGCATAAATCTCTCGCTTGTCCCATATAGTATATAGCAAACCATGAAGCGCTGCGAAAGGGGAAAAGCGAATGTCAAAAACCTTGAAGGTAATGTTTTGGCTGATGGGTCTCTTTCTGTTAATTATTCTTGTCCAATATCCGATACAGCAGGCGACGGACTCATGGCAGACGTGGTCACTTCCGCTTGCTGGTCAAACGATTGTGTTAGATCCTGGTCACGGTGGAGCAGATGGCGGGGCAGAAGGATCGGATGGAACACAAGAGAAAGAGATTGCTTTAGCTGTCAGTCATCAATTGCAAGATTATCTACAACAAGCAGGGGCGATCGTCTATTTAACAAGGGAAGGGGATTATGATTTGGCGGAAGAAGGTACGACGGGCTTATCTCGCCGGAAAACAGAGGATATTCATCAACGGGTGGCTTTTATTAAGGAGAAGGAAGCGGATCTCTTTCTTAGTATCCATTTGAATGCATTACCAGCTAAACAATGGCGAGGGGCACAGGTCTTCTTTTATCCCGGAAAGGAACAGAATGAAGTACTGGCGAAGTCAATTCAATCAACGATTCGTCACCATTTAGAAAATACAACACGGGAGGCATTAGCGATTGAGCATATCTATTTGCTACAACATGCCGAGGCAATCGGAGCACTAGTAGAGATTGGCTTCTTATCCAATGAAGAGGAACGGGCATTGCTTACTTCTCCTGACTATCAACAAAAAATGGCAGCAAGTATTTACCAAGGTATTCTGCAATTTGCCGCCGCTAAATAACAAGCCTCTTTGCTGAAGGAAGCGCTGCTTTATGTTATACTATCAAATAGAATGTTACAGCTTATAAATGAGGTGACGGATAGTGATAACAGAACAAAGTGTCATGGAACTTCTGGAAACAATGAAGGATCCATTTTTACATAAGACATTCAAAGAAACGGAAGGAATTGAAGACGTTTCCGTTAAAACCGACAAAAATCATGTCAGTGTGAAATTGGCAATCGCTAAGACCAACACAGCGGAGCAAATGCAGCTTCAGCAGGAATTGGTAGGGAAGATTAAGCAATTAGGGGCGGCGACAGTAGGACTTAGGTTCACTCAGCTCCCGGATGAAGTAATTGAAAAGTATCAGCCAGCAGAGGAAAAAGATACATCTATTCTTGGCAAAAATTCAAAGACAAACTTCCTGGCCATTGCCAGTGGTAAAGGTGGTGTGGGTAAATCCACCGTTACGGTCAATATCGCAGTAGCATTGGCACGCTTAGGCAAGAAGGTAGGTATTATTGATGCGGATATTTATGGTTTTAGTGTTCCGGATATGATGGGTGTCGAGGAACGCCCGAAATTGAATGGAAATAAAATTATCCCGGTAGAGCGCTTTGGTGTCAAGGTAATGTCGATGGGCTTTTTTGTTGAGGATAATTCTCCAGTTATATGGCGTGGTCCACGTTTAGGGAAAATGCTGACAAGCTTTTTTAAAGAAGTGGAGTGGGGAGAACTTGATTTTCTTTTATTAGACTTGCCCCCGGGTACAGGAGATGTGGCGCTTGACGTGCACAATATGATTCCATCTTCTAAGGAACTGATCGTGACCACTCCTCATCCAACCGCGGCATTTGTAGCGGCACGTGCTGGGCAAATGGCGATTAATACCGATCACGAGATTCTCGGTATTTTGGAAAATATGGCCTATTTCCAAAGCCAGGTCACCGGAGAGAAGGAGTATGTCTTTGGTAAAGGAGGAGGCGATAAGCTGGCGGAAACACTAGAAACTAAAGTGATCGGCCGTCTGTCCTTGCAGCAGCCTTATCAGGAAAAGGATGTCTTTGCCCCTTCGATTTATCAGGAAGATCATCCAAATGGGAAAGAATATATTGAAGTAGCCAAACAGATAATAAAACAGTTTTGAATAGCGAGTTGTTATACGCAACCTAAGGTGTTTGCCTTAGGTTGTGTACTTTATCCTCCGGCGCTGTTCTCGATTTCTTCTTTATCCTGTTCGTTGTGTCCTTCTTCTTCCTCCGATTTTCCAGCTACTCCCTCATCATTTTCTCCTCCACCGCCCCCGCCCGATTGCGAGTTTTGAGAAGATTGAGCTATGAGTTCTGCCATTCGTGCTTGGAAGGCGGGTGACTGCAGGGTTTCGTCTACTACTTTTTCAAGGTGTTCCCGAAATTGCTGACTGGTTAATAAGGTGAGTGTTTGCTTTTCCATTTCAGGATCACTCAAAATTTCCATCATTTTCTTCTGGTAATTTGAGTCACTCATTAAATTTTGGGTTACTTCCGTTTGTTTTTCTTGTAAGGTTGTGGCAAATGATTCAATAAACGTCGGATCTTGAAACAGTTTGGTCCAAAACTGTTTTCCTTCTTCAGAGGATAAGGCTTCGGTGACGGCTTCTTTGACGACTTTTGTTTCAATAACATAGGATTGCTGCATATCATCGGCGGCCAATACCTCATTGATGGCCTGCTTGCCTTCCTCTGTTTTTAGGATATCTGTCACCATTCGCTTGACGCCTTCATAATCATTTCTCTCCTGCGCTTCTGTATCGGAGCCCCCGCAGCCTGCTAATATGGTAAGAATGAGTAATATATAAATGAATCGGTACATGGATTACCGCTACCTTTCTTAAAAATAATCTGTATTTATAATATGGAGTCATTTATAATGAATTATGTATGGCAAGAGAAAAAAACTAAAAGACGTGTTAAACTATGCATAGAGTGATCAATGTAGGGGGATATTGTTTTGAAAAGTCGTAATGTGGTGAGATTATTTTTTACTACCTTGTTATTAGGTGGCGTTTCCACACTAATTGTTAGTTTTTTCGTGAAATCTGCAGTATATGCAGAATACATAAGTCCATTTGATTGGTTTGAGGTATTGGGTTTGTTTATCTTTTTTGCGGCGCTTGGTTTTGTATTTAGTCTGATCAGTCAGATGGGTTTTTTTGCTTATTTGACAGTAAACCAGTTTGCATTAGGTCTGTTCCGCAGCTATTGGCCGATTGTTCAAATAGGATTGATTGCTTTTGCTTTGTTTGATCTGGTTTACTTCCGTTATCGAAGTGTTGAAAATGGCAGCTTGTGGATGTTTGTACTGACGGCCATTGCACTGCTTATCTACGGTTTGATAATCGCCTGGATCAAGGCGAAAGAAACACAGCGCCGGGCATTTATACCAGCTCTGTTTTTTATGATTGTGATTACTTCGATTGAGTGGGTACCAGGGTTAAGAACCAGTAATGGCGATTACGCGTGGCTCATGATTGTACCTTTGGTGTTGTGCAATACCTATCAATTATTAATATTACATCGTTTAACGGAAAAGGAATAGACCATCGCGTCTATTCCTTTTCTATACAATGAAATAAAAGTTAAACGAAAGCAATTTCTTGAAGCGAAGCAACTTTTTACTCTAATATTTCCTGTTTGGTTTCTGCCTGACTGATTAATTCAGAAATAGTGACAAGCGATTGATTGCTCTTGATTTCAGGCAGAACAAGTTCCAGTGCTTGTTCGGTTTGTTTGACGCTATCAGAGGCGTGTAACAGAATAATATCGCCATTCGCAACATTCTCCAGAATATCTTCGGCAATTTTTTTCGTGCCGGGATTGGTCCAATCATTAGGGTTCAAGCTCCAATGCACGACTTTGAGGCCTTGCTGCTCTGCTAAGGAAATGATTTCTTCATTGAGGTGTCCGTTAGGTGCACGAAGTAGATAAGTATCGTCCAACCCCAATTTTTGAAAAACATCTTTTGCCTTGAGGATATCTTTTTGCACGTCTGCTGTCTCCATTTCGGTATAAGACGCATATTCGTAGCCTAACATGCCGATTTCATGTTGGCCTTCTGTGATTTTCTCTACGATGTCAGGATGTCGCTCTGCCCATTCACCACTAAGAAAAAAAGTAGCCGTCACGTCCTCTTTTTTCAATCTTTCTAAAATAGGGAGTGCTTGTTCATCCCCATGACTGATGTTAAATGTCAAAGCGATGGCGTTATTTTCTTCACTACCAGTTTGTAATGCCCTAGGCTCTTCTTTGCTTGAGAAGACCATGGATGTATAATTAGATTCCAGAAATAAAAACAATGCAATGAAAAAGGAAATAGGCAGGATTAATAATAATGTCTTCCTTATACTAATAATATATAAACGTCTCAATTCACTTTTCCTCCTTTGACGTGCTGGCTTGTCCTATCCTATGCATGGAGACACGCTGATATGTTGTCTAATTATGTTTGAAATGGTTGAAAAAAAGGAATAAGAGATAAAACGTTGGGTAGTTTATTACATAAAGTAAATAGTAGGAGTGAAGCCTATGTTAGGTTTATTGATTAATGAAAAGGAACAACAAGAGTTGCAATATATTATTAAGCGCGAGCTGGAAGAGTTGCTGTTGGATTTAGGTGATTCGCGTATTGATAACATCGTGAAGCAATCGATGCGGGAACGATATAAGGCGATTTTTCAGCTGTATACACGTGTAGCAAATAAAGAGGAAATTCAGAAATATATTCCTCAAAAAATGAAAATTGAATAAACGCCATTTTGACACTATATCTGATGGGATATAGTTTTTATTTTGTTTCGATGAAGAGAAAATAGAAAAATGCTTTGTTTGTCTTTGTGTACATACAAAGAAGTAGGGGCGTTCTTATTGAAACTGAATGAAGTAAGGAAGGAAACATCCATCAAAGCGAAGAATGGGATTGGTTTTTTATTAGCAGCTATTGTTATTTGGACGATTATTACCGTTATTTTTTTACTATTGAACTTATAAATGTAACAAAAACGTGTGACAAGCAGCATTATTTCATTCAACTTATATAGATGAAAGGTCAACTGATAATGAAGATCTGCTAGGGGTGGAGGTATTGCAGGTAGCTAGTGTATTTACTGGTGACTTTGTTTGCTTAGATTTTATAACAGATTATTCGATCCACCTGTTTGTATATGGTTTCATGAAAAATCCAATGAGTTTGAACCTGTTGCGTATTGTGTGGCAGATAATTTTGCTATTTTTTTAAGATGCTTGATATAGAAACGAAGAGAATCCACATTTCAAAAAGTAATGTTACTTTTTGAAAAAACTTTAAAAAAACTATTGCTCAGTTGTTGTGATTATGGTATATTATTTCTTGTCGTCATTTGAGCGGCGAAATATTACAAACATATTAAAAAGCTGAAAATAAGGTATTGACTTCTTAATTTCAACATGATATATTATATTTCGTTGTAAAAACGACAACGTAACATTGATCATTGAAAACTGAACAAAACAACCAGTATGTGTAAGAAGAAAAGCAAAAAGCTAGCTTGTCAAAAGCGAGCACAAGTACAAACTATATTGAGAGTTTGATCTTGGCTCAGGACGAACG